>NZ_QUFI01000004.1:0-58171 GCF_003478505.1 Clostridium sp. AF27-2AA | reverse complement strand
TAATCCCGGCATACCGCTGCGCAAAATATGGGTATTGTGTTCGGACGATGCAGCTGACAGATGTTTGCGGATAGTCGGACTCACCGTCCGCCTCCCTCAAACACCAGTCGCTGCATAGCCGGACACGTATACCCATATTTATGCTCCGCGGAATGCCGGGATAACCGGCTTCTGCTGTATTGGCCCCACTAAGAAAAGATAGACACAGCCAGAACGGTACTGATAAGAGCCATGATTTCCAGCTTTTACCAGTACCATTCTGGCTGTGTTTTTTATTACTGCAGAATAGCAGGAAAGCAGAAGCAGGCGGGGGTGGTATCCTGCGTAGCATAAATAGAAGTGCAACGTGTCCGGCTATGTGGCGACTGACGTTTTCGGGAGGCGGACATCTTGTCCGACTATCCGCAAACGGCTGTCAGCCACATCGTCCGAACAAGGCACTTCTATTTTGCGCAGCGGGATACCACCCCGGCCTGCTTCGGACCTTTCGTGAACATGATTTAAATTTTTATTCTTTCATCCGGTACCCTACTCCGATCTCGGTGAAGATATAGTGTGGTTCTGCCGGGTTGCTTTCTAGTTTTCGGCGGATGTTTGCCATGTTTACGCGGAGAATCTGGTTGTCGGTATCGGCGTAAGGACCCCAGATTTCTTTCAGGATAAAATCATATGTAAGAACCTTGCCTGCGTTTTTTGCAAGCAGGGATACCAGTTTATACTCTATCTGGGTCAGGTGGATATCTTCTCCATTCAGCGTCACCACCCGTTTATCAAAATCAATGACCAGGCCATCCCGGGAGTAAACCGTCTCACGCGGACCTGAACTTGCCACCTGGGCGCTATGACGCAGAGCCGTGCGGATTCTGGCCAGCAATTCCTCAGAACCGAATGGCTTTGTTATATAATCATCGGCTCCCTGATCAAGAGCCTGAACCTTTTCTGCCTCCTGGGTTCTGGCAGAAATTACAATGACCGGAACCGCAGAGAAACCGCGCACGCGCTCGAGGACCTCACTGCCATCGATATCCGGCAGTCCCAGATCCAGAAGGATCAGGTCCGGATGGTGGGAGGTGCACAGGGAAAGACCAGACATTCCGTTCATGGCGCGCAGGGCCTTGTAGCCATTTGATATTATGATCGTCTCAATGTAATTTCCAATATTTTTTTCATCTTCAATGATCAGAATTACCTGTTTATTTGTCATGTTCTTCTTCCTCTTCCAATGGTAATGTAAAAATAAATTCGGCTCCCTTCAGACGATTTGCCGCCTCAATGGTTCCATTATGCGCATTGATAATAGTCTTGCAGATAGTAAGTCCGATTCCCATTCCTTTGTGGGAATCTCCGCTGGCATTGGGTTCGATTCCGGCTCCGTCAAAAATTGTTTTCAGACGCTCCGGATCAATTCCCTTGCCATAATCCCGGATATGGAACGCTACATAAGCTTCTCTCTTCTCTACATAAAATTCAATGGGTTCATCTGTTCCGGAATGATACACCGCATTTTCCAGCAGATTGATGATAACCTGCTCAATGAGCGTTGCATCCATGGGAACCATAAGAAACTCGTCCGGAACCTTTACATCGACTTTACTCTGGGGCAGTCGTTTCCGGAACCGCTGCACTGCCTCTGCCACTACTTCCTCCAAAGGCTCCGGCGATGTGTTCACGTGCGTATCTCCCACCCGGATTCTGGTAACGGAAAGCAGATTTTCCACCATGTTTAACAGCCAGTTGGCATCCTCACGAATTCCTTCCAGCAGTTCGCGGCGTTTTGCCTCTGTCATTTCCGGACTGTCATTTAATGCAGTATCAGCCAGTCCGATGATACTGGTTAACGGAGTTCTCAGATCATGAGATACCGCCCGCAGCAGATTTGCCCGCATTGTTTCTTTCTCTGCTTCCACCAAAAGCTTTTCCCGTTCATTCAGAAGCTGGCTCTGTTTTTTAAAGCGTGTCGTTGTCGTACTGGTAATGGAAGACACCAGCAGCATGCCAAGAAAGGTCACCGGATATCCGTCTATGGAAAAATTAAAGTTCATATATGGAAATGTAAAAACATAATTGACAAAAAATACGCCAAAAACCGCCGCAATGATTCCGGTGATATATCCAGTCGTATAACGGGCTACCAGCATGACTGCCAGCACATAGATAATTGCAACACTGGTAGAGTTCCTACTGTAATGAAAAAAAGCCTGGGCCATAATGGTCGATACTCCCATGATCAGCAGCGTGATCAGCACATTATGCAGGATCACTGTTCTGATTTTAGAATGCTCTTTTTCATGTTTTGGTGATGTTCTTTTATGCTTCATGTCTACACTCATAAATGCCTCCGTAAGCTTTCCGGAATATCTCTTTTACGTCTGGAAAGCAAAAATGGGAACGGAATTTTTCCGCTCCCATTTATTTTACTATAAAAAGAATGCAGTGTATAGTTTTTGGAATACCTGTTTCCGATTCCTTAACATTCCCTTTACAGCTGGCTTATTTGTTGTAGTTTACAATTGCGCCAAAATCTGGTTTTAAGGATGCGCCGCCTACCAGACCGCCATCGATGTCTGCCTGCGCAAACAGCTCCGGTGCGCTTGCAGCGGATACAGAACCGCCGTACTGGATACGGATGGCTTCCGCAGTTGCCTCGTCATAGATCTCGCCGATGCATGCACGGATTGCTGCGCATACTTCCTGAGCCTGCTCCGTGGTAGCTACCTTACCGGTACCGATAGCCCAGATTGGCTCATAAGCAATGACTGCGGTCTTTGCCTGATCTGCGGTTACATTTAAGAATGCAACCTTGATCTGCTGACGGATCCAGTCAATGGTGATGCCCTGCTCTCTCTGGGTCAGGCTCTCACCACAGCAGATGATCGGGGTAATACCGTGCTCAAATGCCTTGAGAGCTTTCTTATTTACCGTCTCATTGGTCTCTGCGAAGTATTCTCTTCTCTCGGAATGACCGATGATCACATATTTTACACCTGCATCTACCAGCATATTCGGGGAAATTTCGCCGGTATAAGCACCCTTCTCCTCGAAATACATATTCTCAGCACCAATCTGGATGTTGGTTCCCTTTGCTGCTTCCATTGCCGGAATGATGTCAATAGCCGGAACGCAGAGCAGAACATCAACCTCATCGTTCTGTACAAGTGGTTTTAAGGTGTTGATCAGGGCAACTGCCTCAGAAGGGGTCATGTTCATCTTCCAGTTGCCTGCGATGATTTTTTTTCTGGACATTGTAAAATCCTCCTAAATTCTTGCTTATAGTAGCTTTTCCTTATGGAAACTTCCCCTTACTAAGCTCGTGCTGCGCTTTCAGCTTGCACTTGCTAAGTGCGTGGAAGTAAGTTCACACTAAGTTTGTGCTTCGTCTGCGGCTCGCACGCACTAAGTGCTCACTTAAGTGCTTACTTATCATCTGCTGCAGCTACGCCCGGAAGGGACTTGCCCTCTAAGAACTCCAGGGATGCGCCGCCGCCGGTGGAAATGTGGCTCATCTTATCTGCAAAGCCGAGCTGATTAACTGCTGCTGCGGAATCACCGCCACCGATGATGGTGGTGGCGTCGGTCTCTGCCAGTGCTTTTGCTACCGCAATGGTACCTGCTGCCAGAGTCGGGTTCTCGAATACGCCCATCGGTCCGTTCCATACAACCGTTTTGGCACTCTTAACAGCCTCTGCATACAGTTTTGCGGTCTCAGTACCGATATCCAGGCCCATCTGGTCTGCCGGGATCTGGTCTGCCGCTACATTCTGAACCTCGATCGGTGCGTCGATCGGGTCCGGGAAGGATGCTGCTACTGCTGCATCTACCGGAAGCAGTAACTTCTTGCCAAGCTTCTCAGCCTTCTCAAGCATCTCCTTGCAGTAATCTAACTTGGTATCATCTACCAGGGATTTACCGATTTCTTTGCCCTCTGCCTTCAAGAAGGTAAATGCCATACCACCGCCGATGATGAGGGTATCGCATTTCTCCAGCAGATTGGAGATTACGTTTAATTTATCTGCAACCTTTGCGCCGCCCAGGATCGCTACAAACGGTCTTACCGGATTTTCTACTGCGTTGCCCAGGAAATCGATTTCTTTCTGCATCAGGTAACCAACTGCGTTGGTGCCGCCCTTTGCAGTGATGAATTTGGTTACGCCCTCAACGGAAGCATGCGCTCTGTGGGAGGAACCGAATGCGTCACATACATAATCATCTGCCAGATCAGCCAGCTCTTTGCTGAACTGCTCACCATTCTTGGTTTCTTCTGCGCCACGGAAACGGGTATTCTGAAGCAGGACAACATCGCCCTCTTTCATGGCCTCAACCGCCTTGGTAGCTGCCTCACCGGTTACATTGTAATCGGATACAAATACAACATCCCTGCCAAGCTTCTCGGACAGGCGTACTGCGACCGGAGCCAGGGACTCGCCCTCGTTCGGACCATTCTTTACCTTGCCCAGGTGGGAGCAGAGAATGACTTTTGCACCTTCGCTGATGAGCTTCTGGATAGTCGGCAGTGCAGCCACGATACGGGTCTCGTCGGTGATGACACCATTCTTTAACGGTACGTTAAAGTCACAGCGCACCAGAACTCTTTTTCCTTTTAAATTTTTCAGATCGTCAACACTTTTTTTGTTTAACATAGAGGTTATCCCCTTTCCACATTTACATAATAATTGTACAAAAAAGAATGTGCCTTGGCACATTCTCGCGCCGAGGCGCGGTTGCTTCAGCAACCATCTACCTTTGCGCCGAGTGCGCATCCCTGCGGAGCGTTTTTTTGTTTCATAGGACGCAATTTCCTATGAAACAGAAAAGGGCCCGGCCCACATGTGACCGGACCCTTATGGAGTCTTTTGTAAGTTTTAAGAACTTATGCCAGCTCTGCGAAGTACTTAATGGTGCGAACCATCTGGCTGGTGTAGGAGTTCTCGTTGTCGTACCATGAAACAACCTGAACCTCGTACAGATCTTCTGCGATCTGAGCTACCATGGTCTGGGTTGCATCAAACAGAGAACCGTATCTCATACCGATAACATCGGAAGAAACGATCGGATCCTCGTTGTAACCGAAGGACTCGCTTGCTGCTGCCTTCATAGCTGCATTGATGTCCTCTTTGGTAACGCCTGCTTTCTTAACAACTGCGGTTAAGATGGTGGTAGAACCGGTCGGTACCGGAACACGCTGTGCGGAACCGATAAGCTTACCGTTTAACTCCGGAATAACCAGGCCGATTGCTTTTGCAGCACCGGTGGAGTTCGGAACGATGTTTGCAGCGCCTGCTCTTGCTCTTCTTAAATCACCTTTTCTGTGCGGGCCATCCAGGATCATCTGGTCGCCGGTGTAAGCGTGAATAGTGCTCATGATACCGGACTGGATCGGAGCGTAATCATTCAGAGCCTTTGCCATAGGTGCCAGGCAGTTGGTGGTGCAGGATGCTGCGGAAATGATGGTATCATCTGCAGTCAGGGTGTTCTCGTTTACGCTGTAAACGATGGTCTTTAAGTCGTTGCCTGCTGGAGCGGAGATAACAACTTTCTTTGCGCCTGCGTCAATGTGCGCCTGTGCTTTCTCTTTGGAGGTGTAGAAACCAGTACACTCTAATACTACATCTACGCCAATCTCTCCCCACGGAAGATCAGCAGCCTTAGCCTCTTTGTAGATGGTGATCTTCTTGCCGTCTACAGTGATGGAATCCTCGCCAGCCTCTACGGTGTGCTTGCCCTCACCGATGTGACCTGCGTATCCGCCCTGTGCGGTATCGTATTTTAATAAGTGAGCTAACATCTTCGGATCGGTTAAGTCGTTGATTGCTACTACCTCATAACCCTCTGCGCCAAACATCTGTCTGAATGCCAGACGGCCGATACGACCAAAACCATTGATTGCTACTTTAACTGCCATGATTCATTCCTCCTAGATTGTTAAAAATATGATGATTGTTAAAAACTCATCAACCTTGCTCTTATTGTACCTAATAACCAACAAAATAGCAAGCCTTTTTTTGCCATATTGACAAAAACCATGTAATTATCGTCTTGTTTTTGTCAAAGAAGCCCTCCGGAGTTCTGCTCCGAAGGGCTTTCTTTTGTGCTTTGTATACAGAATCCATGCAAAACATGTCATTCTGTTCATAATTATGTCAATTACTACATCTCGTCCTTGACATAGCCTGCCAAATTGTAGGCATGATCGGATACTCGCTCCAGGTTGCTGATGATATCCAGGAATACCACGCCTGCGGAAGCCTTGCACTCTCCCGCGGAAAGACGCTCAATGTGTTTCTCGCGAAGCTCTTCTTCCTGGCTGTCGACATCATCCTCGTACTGGCTGACCTTGCGCACTGCCTCCATGTTGCCGTTCTGTCTCGCGTCAATGGCATACTGGAAGGATTTTAACACACTGTCGCTGATGGATTTTAAGTCATCCGCACCGGTGGTAGAGAACTGAAGGCCGTGCTCTACCATGTACTGAGCCTGTTCTGCCAGGTTTTCCGCATGGTCGCCGATACGCTCGATATCGCTGACACTGTAGAACAGGTTGTTTACGACCTTCTTTTGTTTCTCAGTCAGGGAAAGGTTATCTACCTTAATAAGGTACTCGGTCAGCATCTTCTCCATATTATTGATGGTCTGCTCGGTCTTGAATACCGTTTCCACCTCATCGGAATTCACGGTCAGGACTGCATCAATGGCACGGACCACATTCTCATAGGTGATCTGTCCCATATGGACAACCTCAAGGGCTGCGGTCTCCACTGCGAATGCCGGAGACTCAAAGATACGCTCGTCCAGATGTTTGAGGGTGGCAGCAGTTTCCGCATCCTCTGCTACCGGCTCCTCCTCCGCCTTCTCCTTCACAACCATGCCGGAAATCTTAACCAGCACATCCGCGAATGGAAACAGCAGCGTGGTCATGGTCAGGTTGAAGATTGTATGGAAAATAGAAATCTGCACCGCATTGATGTTGGATGCCGCAAAGGCCGGACGCAGGCTGAAAAAGATAAATCCGATCGATCCGAACACAATCGCACCAATGACGTTAAAGGTCAGATGCATGACAGCCGCACGCTTGGCCGTGCGGGATCCGCCCATACTGGAAAGCATGGCAGTCACACAGGAACCAATGTTCTGGCCCAGTGTAATATAGATCGCCGCATTTGTGGTTACAATGCCGTTCATGGCCAAAGTCTGCAGGATACCAACGGAAGCAGAGGAACTCTGCAGAAGCGCGGTAACCAGCGCACCGATGATCATGCCCAGAAGCGGATTACCTCCTAATATTTCAAAGGCTTTCGCAAAAATCGGTGCATCCGTGTAAGGATTAATCGACCCTGACATAAAATCAAGACCAATAAACAAAAGGCCCAGACCGATCATGATCTCACCAATGGTCTTCTTTTTCTGACTCTTGGCAAAAACCAGCAGCAATGCGCCAATACCAATGATGGCCGGTGCGTAAAAGCCTGGTTTCATAACCTCAAAGGCATCACCCAGCTGGCTCATGGATACGATCCATGCAGTGATGGTGGTACCAATGTTAGCACCCATGATCACGCCGACCGCCTGGGACAGGTTCAATACGCCTGCACTTACAAAACCGACTACCATGACCGTTGTGGCTCCACTGGACTGGATGATCGCTGTGATCAATGCGCCCAATGCAACCGCCAGGAACCGGTTGTTGGTAAGCATCCCAAGGAAACTGCTCATCTTGCTTCCCGCCGTCTTCTGCATACCGTCCGCCATGATATTCATGCCGTAAAGGAACATACCAAGACCGCCCAGGAAACCAAACCCGTTTGAAATGTCGCTGATTGACATACTCTCCTCCTCGTCTCGCGTACTCTTTTCTCTCTATTCTCTTCAGTCCGCAAACAAATTAATCATACCATACCGCTTCTTCCATTTTCAACCGATTTTAAAATTTAGGTAAATTTTGGGTAAATAGTATGTAAAAATGCCCGTCACAAGTACCGTGACGGGCATTCTCAACGAATTTTGTTCAATTTCTGTTAATGATCTGCTGCGTAGGCCGCAAGTGCTGCCAGAATCGACTGGTTGCTGTTCCAGACATTGCCGAATTCACTTGCCGGCATCGGGCAGGCCACACTTCCCACCTCAATGGTCAGGCTCGGGATCGGGCTGTCCTTGATCTGGACATAATCTTTGAACCCTCCCTTGCCGCTGCTTCTGTTGGTACGGTATCCGGAAATGCCGGTTACCAGCTCAGCAAGCTCTTTGGACTGTTCCGCAACCTTATTTCCGGCAAAATCCCAGTACACCAGATTGCCCATGCTGTGATAGCTGATGGTCATCGTCCAGTTTGTGGAATTAGCCAGATTAGCAAGGGCCTTGCTCTCCGGCTCAGAAAGTGCGCTGGTTCCCTTGTAATTTGCATAGGAAGCATGGGAAGGTCCGGTGGTAATGGAGTCCCACAGAGCCGGGAAGTTCTGGTTTAGGTCCACACCGCGTCCATTGGCCTTCCACAAAGCCTGGTAGCGCTCAAAGCTCTGGGTAGTACGTCCGTCTGCCTGGTCCTGCGCGTAACACTGGCTGACAATCTGGCGCAGATCAGCGGAACGAAGGGCAGACACACCAAACTGGCTGATGGTAACCCCATCCGGATTGACCATCGGCACAATATGAATAGCCACTCCCGCAAGGATATCCGAAAGCTTTCGTCCCTGATAGCTTCCGCTGTCATAAAAAGCCAGCAGATGCTCTGCCTGCTTCATGACCAGAAGCGGCGTTATGTATTCCCGCGCGTGAATGCCCGCATGGATCAGGATGTGTTTTGACGCGTTCGGGTTTCCGATGATGATCTCGTAAAGACTGCGTCCGTCCAGGCTGGTCCCTATGGTGTTCACCTGCATATGGCTGCCATAACGGGATTTCAGACTGCTGATATCACGGCTCATCTGATCATAGCTGTATTTTTCAACTACCTTGACGATGGAGTCTGTCAGCTGGCCGGCAAATGAGAGATCACCGGCTCCGATCACCGACGGAACTACCACCCCCGCCGGACCTGACGATGCACCTGCTGCCTTACCGCTTCCTGCCGTGATGATGCCGGAACTTCCTCCTGCTACCGGTCCAGCCTGGCCGCCCGCTGTTACCGTACTTCCAGATGATAATGCGCCGCCAACAGTGACCGTGCTGCTTCCTGCTACGACTGTACTGCTTCCCGCCGTAACCGTACCGCTTCCTGCCGCACTGTTGTCAGATGCCGTAGTTTCTCCGGCTGTGACGGTTGTATTGCTGCTTTGTGCTTCTGCTGCAGGTGCCGCTGCGACAGTTTCTGCTGCTTCGCCTGCTGTTTCATTTCCTGCCCCGATAGTTTCACCGGGTGCTGATGTAAGTCCTGCCGGATCGGTTCCTTTTGTCACCGGTCCGTCCGCGTAAGCCATAAAAGCACTACTGGCCACCATAAAGGCAGCCAGAGCACCTGTAAAATATCTTTTACAGTTCATAAATTAGTTTTCACTTTCCTTCTTT
This sequence comes from Clostridium sp. AF27-2AA, assembly GCF_003478505.1. Lineage (GTDB taxonomy): Bacteria > Bacillota > Clostridia > Lachnospirales > Lachnospiraceae > Brotaphodocola. Next base: position 48,676 of record NZ_QUFI01000004.1, on the reverse strand, counting down.
GCAAGGTCGCCCGGCTTCATGCTGAGGCTGATCTTGCCCATCTTATCTACGTCAAGAACCTTCACGGTTACTATATCACCGATATTGACAACGTCTTCCACCTTCTCTACGCGCTTGTCAGAGAGTCTGGAAATGTGGATCATACCATCCTTCTTCGGCTTCAGCTCTACGAACGCGCCGAACGGCATGATGCGGACAACCTTACCGGTAATAATCTGTCCCGGTTCAATATCCGTCACGATATTTTTGATGATGCTCTTTGCTTTCTCAATCATCTCTTTGTCGGTACCGCAGATTGCTACGTTGCCCTCCTCGGAAATGTCGATCTTCACGCCGGTCTCCTCAATGATCTTGTTGATCACGCAGCCCTGCTTTCCAACCACATCACCGATCTTCTGCGGGTCGATGCTGATCTGGTCAATCTTCGGAGCATACTTGCCAACCTCTTTTCTCGGCTCAGAGATAGCCGGCTTCATGCAGGTATCCATGATGAAGAGTCTTGCCTCACGGCATCTTGCGATAGCACCCTCTACAATCGGTCTGGTCAGGCCATGGATCTTGATATCCATCTGGATAGCGGTGATGCCATCGGTGGTGCCGGTTACCTTAAAATCCATATCGCCAAAGAAGTCCTCGAGGCCCTGGATATCAGTTAACAGAACGAAATCATCGTCAGAATCGCCGGTAACCAGACCACAGGAAATACCTGCAACCATCTTCTTGATCGGTACGCCTGCTGCCATTAAGGACATGCAGGATGCACAGGTGGATGCCATGGAGGTAGAACCGTTGGACTCAAAGGTCTCGGATACGGTACGGATTGCGTACGGGAACTCTTCCTCAGACGGCAGTACCGGAATCAGGGCACGCTCAGCCAGTGCGCCATGACCAATCTCACGGCGTCCCGGTCCTCTGGACGGTTTGGTCTCACCTACAGAGTAGGACGGGAAGTTATAGTGATGCATATAGCGCTTGGATACTTCGTTCTCATCCAGGCCATCTAACTTCTGCTGCTCAGACAGCGGAGCCAGGGTGCAGACGTTGCAGATCTGGGTCTGTCCACGGGTAAACATAGCGGAGCCATGTACACGCGGAATCAGATCAACCTCTGCTGCCAGCGGACGGATCTGGGTGATCTCACGGCCATCCGGTCTCTTGTGATCTTTTAAGATCATCTTGCGAACAGTCTTCTTCTGATACTGGTAAACAGCCTCGCCAAGGACAGCCAGCCACTCCTCATTGTCTGCAAAAGCCTCTTCCAGCTTCTCAGTGATCTGACGGATGTTCTCCTCACGGGTCTGCTTGTCATCGGTGAAAACTGCCTCTTCCATCTGCTCCGGAGTTACAATCTCCCTGATAGCTGCAAACAGCTCTTCCGGAATTGCGCAGCTCTCGTAGCTGTGTTTTGCCTTACCGCACTCTGCCACGATGGTATCGATGAATTTGATGATCTCCTGGTTCACTTCGTGAGCCTTGTAGATTGCCTCGATCATCTTTGCCTCCGGAATCTCATTTGCTCCGGCCTCGATCATGATCACTTTCTCACGGGTAGATGCTACAGTTAAGTTTAAGTCACCCTGCTTCCACTGGGCCTGGGACGGGTTGATAATGAACTCACCGTCGATCATGCCAATCTGGGTCATGGCACACGGACCGTCAAACGGGATATCGGAAATGCAGGTTGCGATAGCAGCACCCAGCATAGCCACTAATTCCGGACGGCACTCCGGGTCTACGCTCATAACCATGTTGTTTAAGGTTACATCGTTGCGGTAATCCTTCGGGAACAGCGGACGCATCGGACGGTCGATGACACGGGAAGTCAGGATTGCGTTCTCAGATGCCTTGCCCTCTCTCTTATTGAAGCCTCCCGGGATTTTTCCTACAGAGTATAATTTTTCTTCATATTCCACGCTTAACGGGAAGAAATCGATACCGTCTCTCGGTTTGTCAGATGCGGTAGCGGTAGATAATACGGTGGTGTCACCATAGTGCATGAATGCTGCGCCGTTTGCCTGCTTTGCAACTCTGTTCACATCAACAGTCAGAGTTCTTCCGGCAAGTTCCATACTAAAACTTTTGTACATGGGTTGTCTCCTTTTCTCTTTCTATTTTAAATTCTATATATTCACAGAAGGCTCCGAAACTACTGCTCTGTACACAAAGGCTTGTATACACAGCAGCGGCTTCGGGATATGCCTTCCAGAAAATATCATAAAACGGAAAAAACAAAAGGGTGGAGATGACCTCTCCACCCTAACGTCCTAATTACTTTCTGATGCCTAACTTTTCAATCAGAGCACGATAGCCTTCCAGGTCGGTTTTCTTTAAGTAGTCAAGAAGACCACGTCTCTGACCTACCATCTTTAACAGACCACGTCTGGAATGATGATCCTTCTGATTGCTCTTTAAATGCTCAGTCAGCTCTGCAATTCTTGCGGTCAGGATTGCGATCTGAACCTCCGGTGAACCGGTATCTCCTGCTTTTCTGCCGTACTCAGCGATGATTGCTGCTTTCTTTTCCTTTGAAATCATGTTGATTTCCTCCTTAAAAATATTCTACTCACCGTAAACCAGGTCTGTGGTTGGAGTATCCAAAAGACTGGGTCCCGGCGTTAACTCATACCAGAATATAATAGCATATCCGTTTTTTTCTGTCAACTTGTTTTTAGCGAAGCTTATAAATAACTCTGGTGCACCACAAATGCCAGAATGATGCCCAGCGCAGCGCCCGCGGCTACCTGAAGCGGTGTATGACCCACAAACTCCTTTAACCGTTTCTGAATCTCCTGATTGTTTAAATTGAACCAGTCCTGCTCCATGATGAGGTTTAGAAGTTTTGCCTGTTTTCCGGTCTCCTGACGGACACCGATGGCATCATACATAACCACCGCAGCCAGTACAAAGCTGATGGCAAACTGGAACGACTCCACCCCGTAGCACAGTGCGGAAGCGGTAGTCAGCCCACAGACCGTTGCGGAGTGGGAGCTTGGCATGCCGCCGGAGCCCACAAGCCGTTCCGGGGTAAAGCTTTTATTCAGTCCAAAATCAATCAGTGTCTTTAAAATCTGGGCAACGGTCCATCCCACAATTGCGCTGATGAGTACCTCATTGCTCAGAAGTTTATCCCAAAATCCCATGTTGTAATCCTGCTTTCCGTGAACTGTAACTTCATTTGCTACTGCTCACGCGTTGCGCAAACAGCACCAGACATCAATAACCGATCAGCCAGTCGTAGAGTTCCTGGTATTTGCCGGCAGACTGCTGCCAGGAGAAATCTGCTGCCATAGCCCGGTCGATGATTTTGTTCCATTCACGCTTTTTGTCATAGTAAATATACTTTGCGTAACGGACGGTATCTAACATCTCATGAGCGTTGTAGTTTGAGAAGGAGAAACCAGTTCCGCGGCTTTCGTACTCATTGTAAGGCTCTACCGTATCCTTTAATCCGCCGGTCTCACGCACAATCGGCACCGTGCCGTAACGCAGTGCCATCAGCTGGCTTAAACCGCATGGTTCAAAAAGGGACGGCATCAGAAGCGCGTCACAGCCTGCATAGATTTTGTGGGACATATCGTTGGAATAATAGATCTGAGCGGACACCCGGTCATGATACTTCCAGTCATAGTGACGGAACATATTCTCGTATTTTTCGTCCCCGGTTCCCAGAACCACAAACTGCATGTCATCACTGCAGAGCTCGTCCATGACACACTGTACCAGATCCAGTCCCTTCTGATCCGTCAGGCGGGAAACAATGCCCACCATAAATTTCTTTTCATCGACCGGAAGGCCAAGCTGTGCCTGAAGCTGCTTCTTATTCTTGCCTTTTTCCTTGCGGAAATTCTTTGCGTTGTACGGCTGCGCAATGAGCTTGTCGGTTTCCGGATTGAACTCGTCATAATCAATGCCATTCACAATACCGCGCAGGTCTCCGGAACGGGCACGCATCAGGCCGTCAAGGCCTTCGCCGTAGAACGGCATCTTAATCTCCTCTGCGTAAGTCTGGCTCACCGTGGTGATGGCATCCGCAAAGACAATACCGCCTTTTAACATATTGCCATCCTTGTAGGCCTCCAGTTTATCCGGCGTGAAGTAATAATCCGGAAGCATGGAAAAACGCTGGATTGTCTTCACATCCCAGACACCCTGGAACTTTAAGTTATGGATGGTCATAACAGACTTCATGTTCGTGAAGAACTCCCCGCCGCGGAAGCGGTCTTTTAAGTATACCGGTATCAGGCCGGTCTGCCAGTCATGGCAGTGCACCACATTCGGCTTGAAGCCAATGACCGGAAGCGCGGACAATGCCGCGTTACAGAAGAAGGAAAACTTCTCCAGGTCATACAGCCAGTCACCGTACGGCTTCGGGCCACCGAAATAGGATTCATTATCAATAAAGTAAAACGTGATCCCATCGTAGATGTATTGCATGATTCCGACATAACGGCTCTGTCCCAGATAATCCATATAGAAATGATCGATATAAGTCATCTCATTGCGCCATTTTTCCGGAATGCACAGATATTTCGGTATCATGACCCTAACGTCAAAATACTCCTTGTCAAAGCACTTTGGCAAAGAACCAACCACATCAGCAAGCCCTCCTGTCTTGATAAATGGAACTGCTTCTGATGCGACAAATAATATGTTCTTCATACGAACCCCTCCTCTGCACCAGTCTGCCCCCTAGCTGACTGTCTTACTTATCAGTATACATGATTTATACCGTTTTAGGAAGTAAAATCTTTATGAAACTTTGATTTTGAAGCAGACCATCCGTAATATCAGAGTGCACGTTTATAATCCAGGCGGATCTTATCTGTGATCAGTGCAATAAATTCAGAGTTGGTTGGTTTTCCTTTTCCGCTGTTCACCGTATAACCGAAAATCTCATCGATCATCTCAAGCTGTCCGCGGCTCCATGCCACCTCAATGGCATGACGGATTGCCCGCTCCACACGGCTTGCGGTAGTGCCGTGCTTCTTCGCAATAGCCGGATACAGAACCTTCGTCACAGAAACCAACATCTCCTTTTCTTCCACGGAGATGATGATGGCATCCCGCAGATACTGGTATCCCTTGATATGGGCCGGAATCCCGATTTCATGGAGAAGCTGGGTCACATCATCCTCCAGATTCCGACGTATGTAATCCCCTTTGTTCATGTAAGTATCTGCCGGCTTTTCCCGAACAACAGATGGCATTTTCATGCGGAGCCGCTCCTGTGCCACAAGACGGATCTTGTCGAGAAGCACTTCCCGGTCAAATGGTTTTAAGATATAGTAACTGGCACCATTGCGGAAGGCCGCCGATGCCACCGTTTCATTTCCCGCCGCGGTCACCATAATGACTGCCGGCATATCTTTGCCGATGTTCGCCGCGCGTACCTTTTCCAGAACCGTAATGCCATCGAGCTTCGGCATGATCACATCCAGAAGTACAATATCCGGCTTTTTATCCATGATCATCTGATAGGCGTCTTCTCCATTGTCTGCTTTTCCAACCACATGGAATCCATCTTCCTCTTCCAGAATGCTGCCAAGTAATTCCAGCATCAGCGGGTTATCTTCTGCAATCGCAATATTTAATTCAGCCATGATCCATTCCTCCTGCTTCCAGATCCGTCACATTCCTGCAAATATGCCGGAGTGTTACATAAATCGTATTATACTAGCCGTCTTTGTCAGGCAGCAACCTGCTTTCCCCGCATCCTTCGACGTACCCCCGCACAATTCGACACGACATGCAGGCCACCGTCTGCTCCGATGGTATATGCTGTCCCGAACTGACAGGGAATGTCGTTTTTTTGCTGCCCGTCTGCGGCTGTCATCTTATATAACGAATCAAACATGGCAGATATAACACCTTTCCGAAAATTTTTATTTTTTCAGCATATCTTCCACAAAAATTCCGTATCCACGTGTTGAATCCTGTACAAACACATGTGTCACCGCACCGACAAGCTTTCCATTCTGAAGAATGGGACTGCCGCTCATCCCCTGCACGATTCCTCCGGTGAGCCGCAAAAGCCGCTCATCTGTAACCTGAAACACCAGGCTCTTGTTTTCCTTTGCCGGACTGTAATCCACCCGCTGAATCTCGATTTCATAGTCACAGGCTTCCCCGGAAACACAGCTTCGGATCCAGGCTTTCCCCCGTTTCACATCCTGCCGGTGTCCTACTTCCATGGTCTGCTGCCCCACCGCGTCACAGAATGCCTGCCCTGCCGTTCCGAAAATCCCGCAGTCCGTGTTTTGTGCCACACTGCCCAGTCTGGAACCGGGGCCATAATAGATCACCCCCGCCATCACGCCCGGATTTCCGGCGCTCCCCTTTTCAATCCCAAGAATCTCAGTCTCATACAACGCTCCATTTTCAATCTCCACCACTCGCCCGGTATCACTATCACTGATGCCGTGCCCCAGCGCCCCAAAGCCTCCATCGGGCTTTAAATAGGTCATGGTACCGATTCCCTGGGTGTCATCACGCACCCAGGCACCAAGTTTCCGGCTTCCGTCCGCCGTTTTCACCGTATCCACGGAAAGTTCCAGTTCCCTGCCTCCCCGCCGCACCCGCAAAAGCGCCTCGCTCTCCCCCATGCGGTTTAAACTTGTGATCAGGGCTTCTTTATCTGAGAGCGGCTCCCCGTTGATTGCCTCAATATAATCGCCGGACTGTAAAATCCCGTAAGCCGGCTCTGCCTCACTTCCGTTTTCATCTGTGACTTTGCCGGTTCCAATGACCATGACGCCCCTGGATTTTAAATAGATTCCCACTGGCATTCCGCAGGGAACCGCGTAACAGGCATCTTCCACATTCACACTGATTTCCTTAAACGGAATGGTCCCGAAAAGCTTCAGACCCAGCCGGAAGTTTCCATCCTTTCTGGCATACAGGGAAAACTCCTGGTCCGGCCGGATTCGGATTTCATCCTGCGGGATGCCGGAATCTCCTTTCAGGATCACCTCTTCACTTTCGCTCAGCAGTGTCGTGTAAAGCGGCAGATCCAGGGAGAAGGAGGTTTCCTCCCCCTCCGCAACACTGAAATGTTCCGGAATCTGATGCTCGGCATAGTACCAGCCATAACCCGCCGTAAAGACCAGGCCTGCCCAGAATACCAAGATAAGGATCCGGTAAAAATATTTTCCCGCCCTTTTTCCTGCCCTGCATGTTTTTCTCATCCCGCATTCCTCCTGTTCGTGAAAACGCCGCCTGACGCATCCTGCGGCAAATTTAAGTAACGAAAAAGGAGCCTTTTGTAAGCTCCTTTCTAGTATGTGTGCGGAATAAAAAATTCACACTGTCAGTTTTTAGTTGTGAGTTTTTGTCTGCCGGGCCAGTTTCTTCATTTCTCTGGCATTCTGGATCACAGCATCTGTAATCTGCGCGCCGCCCAGCAGTCTTGCCAGCTCTGTGACCACATCCTCCTCTTTTAATCGGGCAATTCTGGTCTTTGTGCTGGCTCCGTCCGTGGATTTTTTAATTTCAAAATGGCAGTCCGCCATGGAAGCGATCTGTGGCAGATGGGTAATGCAGATAACCTGATGGTTTCTGGAGATGACCGCCAGCTTTTCCGCCACCTTCTGGGCTGTACGGCCGCTGATGCCGGTGTCAATCTCATCAAAGATCAGGGTCGGAATATCATCGCTGTCTGCCAATACAGTTTTGATAGCCAGCATAATACGGGATAATTCACCGCCGGATGCCACCTGACCCAGAGAGCGCTCCGGCTCGCCAGGGTTTGTGGAAATCACAAATTCCGCCTCGTCAAAACCGGATGCCGTGTAATGAGGCAGACGGCGAAATTCCATGGAAAACCGGACATCCAGGAAATTTAAATCAATGAGGCCGGCCCTGATTTTCTCCGTAAGCTTTTTTGCTTCTTCCTGACGGACTGCGGAAAGCTCTGTGCTCACCGCCTCCAGTTTTTTCTCCGCCTTCTGATACTGCTGCTCCAGCTGCATGCGGTACTCATCAAAATGCTCCAGCTGTTCCAGACGTTGTTTCTTTTCTTCCAACGCTTTTTCGGTCCGTTCCAGGCTTCCGCCATACTTTGCCTCCAGGCCCCGGATCAGGTCCAGACGTTCCTGGGCCTCCTGATAAGCCTGCTCATCAAAATCGAGCTGTCCCAGGTATTCTCCAATCGCATGATGCGCATCGGACAATACCGCCTCCGCATCGTAAAGCTGATCCTGAATGGCCTTTAATTCCGGGTCAAACTCCACCACCTCGCCGACCTGGTGCAGGGCATTGCCCACCGCCTCCGCGTCCACCGCGCGGTAAGCCGCGGACAGGTTTCCCATGATCCGTCTTGCGCTTCCATATTTTCTGCAGCGGGCCGCCAGTGTTTCTTCTTCATCTGCCTTTAACTGGGCGTTTTCAATCTCCTCGATTTCAAAACGCAGAAAATCTGCCTCTCTCCTGCGGCTCTCACTGTCTGTGACAAGCTGGTTTAACTGCTTCTCCAGACGGGTATACTCTGTATAGAGAGCTGCCGTCTGTTCTTTTAGCTGCTGTGCCCGGGATTTGGCGTAGGTATCCAGAATTTCCAGATGTTTTGAGGCATGGAGCAGAGACTGATGCTCATGCTGTCCATGAATATCGATCAACAGAGAAGTGACCTGTTTTAACCTGGCCGCAGTGACGGTCTCATCATTGATGCGGCTTAAGCTGCGGGATGCCATGATCTTGCGGCTGATGATGAGGATGCCGTTCTCATCCGGCACCACATCCAGCGCCCGCAGCGCTTCTTCCTTTTCCGGGTCCACTGAGAAAACCAGCTCCACGTAGGCGTACTCCGCGCCGTTTCGGATCATCTCCCTGGAGGCCTTCTGCCCCAGGGCCAGATTTACCGAACCGATCATGATAGACTTTCCGGCACCGGTCTCACCGGTCAAAATGTTTAAGCCGTCCTCCAGTTCCACATCTGCCGCCTCGATCAGCGCCAGATTCTTTACATGCAGTTCCAAAAGCATTGCTGCACCTCCTTTTCGCCTATCGGGCAGAGATCAGTTTTTTTAATTTATCCATCAGAAGAATGGTATCATCCACGCTGCGTACCGCGCACATGACGGTATCATCACCCGCAATGCAGCCCACGATCTCATGGAAATGAATCTCATCCAGTGCCGCAGCCACAGCCATGGCCATGCCGGATACTGTCTTGATCACTAGAATATTCTGTGCCATATCCATGGAGACATACCCGTCCTTTAAAATTCGGATATATTTGTCACTGAAAGCCGTCTGGCTCTGCATGACCACATAGCGCTGGCGCCCGTTTTCCGATGGAATCTTAGTCAGCTTCAGTTCCCGGATATCACGGGAAACCGTTGCCTGCGTGACCTTATAGCCCGCCTGTTTCAGACGTTCTGCCAGTTCCTCCTGGGTTTCAATCTCATATTTTCCTATCAGTTCCACAATTTTACTGTGACGTTCCAGTTTCATCGGTTACCTCCGTTAAATACGGTCCATTTTCTGTCTGATATTTTCAAGGAATGATACATTTTTCAGCTGGATCAGGGTGGTATACTTCGGTGCCCTGCAAATTTCCAGCCGTTCGCCGTAGCGAAGCGGGAACACCTGGTCCCCGTCAAATACCGCCGAGTAGGATTTGCCGCCGGACCATTTCACCAGACGGATGCTGATGCGGTCCTCCGGCGAAAGCACAATGCTCCGCGCGTTTAAGGAATGGGAACAGATGGGCGTCAGCACCATCAGCTGCGCTCCCGGCGCCACGATCGGTCCTCCGGCCGAAAGGTTATATGCGGTAGAACCGGTTGGCGTGGCCGCAATGATGCCATCTGCCATATATTCGTTGAAGAACACATCATTTAAGTACACCTGGAAGTGCAGCATCTGCAGCACGTCCTGTCTGGTCAGAACGATCTCATTTAAGGCAATTCCCTTTACCATTTTCTGCGCTCCCACCACACTGCCCTCCAGCATCATGCGCTTTTCCAGTGTAAAGGAATCATATAAAAGAGCATCCAGCACCGGCTCCATGGATTCCTCCCGGGATACCTGGGTAAGATATCCCAGATGTCCCATGTTAATGCCCATCATGGGAAGATCCAGACTGATTAAGTCTCTGGATGCCTGGATCAGGGTTCCATCGCCCCCCAGGGTGATGATACACTCCGTATCTGCCGGAATCTGATCAGCCCGTGTATAGCCCCGTGCATGCACGCAGGAAGCCCCTCGCCGCAAAAGTTCTGTCTCAAGTTTTTCCGCCATATCCAGGGCCCCCGGTTTGGAGGGATTGGCGATCAGGTAAAAATGCTTCATATTGTCTCCTGTTATTTATCCAGTTCTCCGTGAGCTGCGTCCACAATGGTTTTCGCGTCCACCTGATACTCCGGATAAGTCTGTCCGTCGGTATGATTCTGAAGATAGAGAAGGTACTCAATATTTCCCTCCGGTCCCTTGATCGGGGAATACTCCAGATTCAGAATTTCAAATCCAATGCTCACCGCAAATTCGATGACCTTCTCAATCACCTCCAGGTGGGTGCTCTTTTCACGCACCACGCCCTTCTTTCCGACCTTCTCTCTTCCTGCCTCAAACTGTGGCTTGATCAGGCAGACAATCTGTCCGTCATCGGCCAGAAGCGCTTTTACCGGTCCCAATACCTTCGTCAGGGAGATAAAGGACACATCGATGGAAGAGAAATTGATCTTGTCCTCGATATCCTCCTGAGTCACATAACGGATGTTGGTCTTTTCCATGCAGACCACCCGCGGGTCATTGCGAAGTTTCCAGTCTAACTGGCCATGGCCTACATCCACCGCGTAGACCTTCACCGCGCCGTTCTGCAGCATACAGTCGGTAAAGCCGCCGGTGGAGGAACCTACATCCATACAGATCTTATCTTTTAATTCCACGCCGAAATGAGTCATGGCCTTTTCTAATTTCAGGCCGCCGCGGCTGACATACTTTAAGGTTGCGCCGCGCACTTCGATATTGGCAGTCTCCTCAAACATGGAACCAGCCTTGTCTTCCTTCTGTCCGTCTACATATACGATTCCCGACATGATGATGGCCTTTGCCTTCTCTCTGGATGCGGCAAGCCCTTTATTTACAATCAGGATATCCAGTCTTTCCTTCATTTGTTTTCCTCTTTCTCTTCTATGATTCCCTTCATGGCATCTTCCAGTGGCTCCCATGTTTTTCTCATGGTACGGATCACGGAGTCACTGTCGATTCCCAACTCCTGCCGCAGCACGGATACATTGCCATGCTCCACATAGGCGTCCGGCAGCGCAATGGTCAGGACCTGCACCTCCGGATAATGCTCCTGCACGTAAGCCTTTACCTGCAGGCCGTAGCCTCCCTGGAGCACATTTTCTTCCAAGACAACCAGAAGCTCGTGGCTCTTTGCCAGACGGTCCGCCAGTCCATAGTCCACGGGCTTGATGAAGCGTCCATTCGCCAGGGTACAGGTAAAACCGGCTCCCTTTAATTTTTCCCGCACGTGTTCTGCGGTGCTCACCATACTGCCCACCGCCAGAAGGGCAATGCGGCTGCCTTCGTAAAGCATTTCTCCCTTTCCGTATTCGATGGGCGCATCAAATTCCTTTAATCCCCGGTATGCCTGCCCCCGCGGATAACGGATGGCAATCGGTCCATCATAATGACATACGGCAAATTCCAGTTCTTTTCTCAGCTCCCATAAGTTTTTCGGAGCCATAATGCTCATGTTCGGGATGCAGCTTAAATACGACAGATCAAAAATGCCCTGGTGAGTCTCCCCGTCGCTTCCTACCAGTCCTGCCCGGTCTAACGCAAAGACCACCGAAAGATTCTGGATGCAGACATCATGGAGCACCTGGTCAAATCCTCTCTGCAGAAAGGAGGAGTACACCGCTACCACCGGTTTTAATCCGGCTGCCGCCATGCCTGCCGCGGAGGTCACTGCATGCTGTTCCGCAATTCCCACATCAAAGAAGCGGTCCGGATAGCATTTGGAAAATGCCTTTAATCCGGTTCCGTCCGGCATGGCCGCCGTAACAGCAACCAGGCGTGGATTTATCTCTGCCAGCTGGCAGATTTTCTTTGAGAATACGTCGGTGTAAGTTGGATATACCTTTTCCTTTAAGGATTTTCCGGTCGCGATATCAAACGGATCGATACCGTGGAACCGGGACGGGTTCTTCTCTGCCGGAGCATAGCCCTTTCCCTTCTTGGTCAGCACATGCACTAATACCGCATGATCCATCCTGCGCGCTTCTTTGAAGGTCTTGACCATAGTTTTGATGTCATGGCCATCCACCGGGCCCAAATACGTTACGCCCATATTTTCAAAGAGCATGCCCGGAATGACCAGCTGTTTGATGCTGTCTTTGGTGCGGCTGATCTTTTCCACCAGCCCGGCGCCGACTACCGGAATTTTCAGCAGAGTCTCCGATACCTGGCGTTTGAGTTCATTGTAACCCACACCGGATCGCAGACCACTCAGATATTTGGACATGCCACCCACGTTTTCCGAGATAGACATGTTGTTATCGTTCAGTACAATGATAAAGTTCTTTTTCAGGTGCGCCGCGTTGTTGAGCGCCTCATAGGCCATGCCGCCCGTCAGCGCGCCATCTCCGATCACAGAAATGACCGCATAATCCTCCCCTAAGAGATCCCGGCCCTGGGCAATGCCAAGTCCTGCGGAAATCGAGGTAGAGCTGTGTCCGGTATCAAAGGAATCGTATGGGCTTTCCTTGCGTTTTGGAAAACCGCTCATACCTCCGTACTGTCTCAGCTCGTCAAACATTTCCCGGCGCCCGCTTAAAATCTTGTGGGTATAAGACTGATGCCCCACATCCCAGATAACCTTATCTTTTGGCAGATCAAATGCCAGGTACAGGGCAATGGTCAGTTCCACAACACCCAGATTGGAAGCCAGATGCCCGCCGGTCACGCTGATTTTCTCAATCAGGAACTGCCGGATCTCGGCTGCCAGTGTTTTTAACTCCTCCGGACTTAAATTTTTCACGTCCCACGGACCTTCTATGTGTTCCAGAATCATGGTTTTTGCAACTCCCGTAACTTCTCCTATTTTTTCCGTTCTACCAGCATGGTGACCAGGTTCTCCAGGAACAGATTCTCTCCCGGGAGTTCCTTTAACAGGCTGACCGCACGGGCAGAGATTTCTGCCACGTCAGCCTTTGCCTGATCCAGCCCAACCAGTGTCACGTAGGTTGTCTTCTGATTTTTCTCATCACTTAAGACCGGCTTGCCAAGTTCTTCGCTGGTGCTGGTCACATCCAGGATATCATCCTGAATCTGGAATGCCAGGCCCACTGCCGAAGCAATCTCTTCTACACGCTTTTGCTCTTTCTCCGATGCGCCGCCGAGAATGGCTCCGATCATCATGGAAGCCTCTAAGAGCGCACCTGTCTTTAACCGGTAGATGAAATCCAGCTTTTCCTGCGGAATCGGCTTTCCGGTCAGTTCCACGTCCACCACCTGGCCGCCGATCATGCCGTAGATGCCTGTCTTCTCAGCCAGTACCTGAATGGCTTTTGCTGCCCGGTCCGGATGAGCTGTTATGGCAAACGCTTTCGCTGCCGTCTCGAACGCATAGATCATCAGGGCATCTCCTGCCAGCACTGCCATGTCGTAGCCAAATTTCTTCCATGTGGTGGGAAGGCCGCGGCGGAGTTCGTCATTGTCCATGCAGGGAAGGTCATCGTGGATCAGGGAGGATGTGTGAATCATCTCCATGGCTGCCATAAAGGGCTCTACAGCGCGTTCCGTGCCGCCAAACAGATGGTAGGTCTCCTGCATCAGCATGGGGCGCAGACGCTTGCCGCCTGCACGCACACTGTAATTCATCGCCTCAAAAATGGTTTTCTGATGTCCTTCTTCTTTCGGAAGGTAGCTTTCTACAACCGCTTCTACCTCACTGGTCCGTTTCTTCAGTTCTTCACGCATCTCCATCTTCCTCTGCACCTCCCTGCAGGATGATCATCTGTTTTTCTACTTTATCGATTTTATCATTGCAGGCCTTCACCAGCTTCATACCCGTCTCATAACAGGCAAAAGACTCCTCCAGTGTGGTATCCGGAGATTCCAGCTTTTCCAGCAGCTCATCCAGCTCTGCAAAGGTCTGCTCTATTGATTTTTCCATATCTGCTCCTTTTTGTTCCGCCCGGTCTTTTGCCATACACAGGATGTTCTGCCTCAGCCGTGGCTTTTCGGCCCGTGATCCCGCGTTTCCTGATACGGCACAGTTTCCGTTACCTGCGCCTGGATTTTTCCGTCGGCAATCCGAATTGTAATGGCATCTCCGGCTGCGGTCTGGCCGACGGATGTGAGTCGTTTTCCCTCCGCGTCCATCACAAAGCCATAGCCATTGCTGATCTTTGCCAGCGGTGACAAGCCGTGCAGCTGCCCGCTAAGGAGTGCCAGACGGTGGCGCGCTGCCGTCAGCTTCTGCTCCATGGCACGCTTCATGGCATCTTCCGTGTCTGTAAGGCGCTGCCTCTGCTCTCGCAGCTTCCGCTCCGGATCATGCAGCTTCAGACGCAGACGGTACTGCTCTGTGCGGTAACGGACAAGCTCCTTTTTTCGTTCCATGGCCTGATTCAGCGCTGCCTGGTAAGAAAGCCTTGCTGACTCAAACTGGCGGTAATCAAATACAGCCAGTTCTGCCGCCGCAGACGGAGTCGGTGCCCGCAGATCTGCCACGTAATCCGCAATGGTCACATCGGTCTCATGACCGACTGCGGAGATGACCGGGGTTGCGCAGTCGAAAATAGCCCGCGCCACAATTTCTTCATTGAACGCCCAAAGGTCCTCAATAGAACCGCCTCCGCGCCCCACGATCAGCACATCCAGGCCCATGCGGTCCAGGGTACGAATTCCGGCTGTGATGGAAGCAGCGGCTCCTGCTCCCTGCACCAGAGCCGGATATAAGACAAGCTGGACATACGGATTTCTTCGGTTCGTGATATTCATGATATCCCGGATAGCCGCTCCAGTGGGAGCTGTCACAACGCCCACGGTCTTTGCGTACCGAGGAATGGGCTGCTTGTACTCCGGCGCGAACATGCCCATCTCTTCCAGTTCGTCCCGAAGCTTTAAGAACCGCTGGTATAAATCCCCACGGCCCTCCTGCTCAATCTTTCTGGCATACAGCTGGTACTTTCCGTCCCGCTCATAGACATCGACCGAGCCGGTCACCACCACCTGCTGCCCTTCCTGTAACTGAAAAGAGAGACCTTTCCTCTGGCCGGCAAACATGACTGCCGCCAGAGTTCCGGTCCCGTCCTTCAGCGTAAAATAAATATGTCCTGATGTATGATACTTGCAGTTTGAGACCTCGCCCCGCACCGTAATGCGGCTGAGGGCAAAGTCCTGGGCAAACATATTCTTAATGTAGGAATTCACCTGGGAAACC
Source organism: Clostridium sp. AF27-2AA (assembly GCF_003478505.1). Taxonomy (GTDB): domain Bacteria; phylum Bacillota; class Clostridia; order Lachnospirales; family Lachnospiraceae; genus Brotaphodocola. Next base: position 33,279 of record NZ_QUFI01000004.1, on the reverse strand, counting down.
GAATAAACGCTGGCCATATTATGCCTCGGTTACCAGTTTCGCCAGCACACCGTTGATGAAGGCCGGTGAATCCTTTCCGCCGAATTTCTTCGCAAGATTTACCGCCTCGTTGATAGCTACCTTAGACGGCACCTCGCTGTCATACTGCATCTCGTAAACAGCCTGGCGCAAAATGGTAAGCTCTACCTTTCCCATACGGCTGGTCTTCCATCCCTGGGCTACCTCATCGATGCGGGCATCCAGCTCTGGAATCTTTCCGGCAATTCCTGCCACGCGGTCGGTTAAGAAGGTGCGGTCAACTTCTTTCATTTCTACATTGTGGACTACTTCTTCTGTTCCGTTTTCCGCTACATCGTCCTCCTGCGGAGCGTCAAAATACTGCTCCACCTGGGCCTTTATCTCCTCCGTCGGGTAGAACTCTACTCCAAACAGAATTTTAAAACAATGCTCCCGCATTTCTCTTCTGGTCATCTGTCTTTCTTCCTCCTGCTTATAGCTGTTCCGTGCCCTCCCGTTCAGTGCGCGGGCGCAGATGGGCGGACAGCTACCAATCTTACGCATTATCATACCACACTTTTTTCACTTTCACAATACAGTTCGTGCGAGGTATAAAAACAGCCGCATAAGACACACTAAAGCATATCTTATGCGGCTGAAGTTTTTATTTTCCCAGAAAAGGAGATCCTGCTATGTTTGGTTTTCTGATTGCCCTTTTGTCCGGCGCCCTCATGAGCATCCAGGGTGTCTTAAATACCGGTCTGACCCGCCAGACCGGCATCTGGCTTTCCGCCGGGTGGGTCCAGCTCACGGCTTTTTTCACCTGTCTCATCCTCTGGCTCTTTTCTGAGAGGACGCCGGTCTCCTCACTCCTCTCCGTACGGCCCTGGTACATGGCTGTCGGTGGAATACTTGGCGCTTTTATCACCTGGACCGTCATCCGCAGCATGGACGGGCTGGGCCCCGCAAAAGCCACGCTTTTTATTGTAGTGACCCAGATCATCATTGCTTACACTATTGAGCTGTTTGGATGGTTCGGCGTAGAAAAAGCTCCTTTTGAGTGGCGCAAGGTTCTTGGTGCCCTCATTGCCATCGGCGGAATTGTGCTGTTTCACAGCTGATCACGCGGCAAGGCAGGCCGGATCATGCTCCTGCGCTGAAATCTCTCGCAGCCAGTTGCCTGGCAAAGTTTCTCCTACCGCGGCAGGTTTGTCTTTCCTTCCCGGTCCAGCATACGCAGGATAAAATCTACGGATCCATCAATACCGTAGGCTGCGCTGTTTAAGCACAGGTCATAATTGGAGGCATTACCCCATTTTCTTCCGGTAAAGAAATGGTAATAGTCCTGATGATCCCGGTCCAGCTTTTTCAGCAGATGCTTTGCCTTTTTTGCGCTTAAGCCCGGATGGAGCTCCATGGCACGGCGCAGGCGCTGTTCAAAGGGCGCTGTGATGAAAATGCTGATGTGCGGAATGTGATTGTTCGTCAGAATCACATCAGCACAGCGGCCCATCACAATGAAGTCCTCATGTTTTGCCATGTCACAGATCAGATCACTCTGGTTGAAAAAGATGGCATCACGCTTACTCAGACCATGATAGCGGCTGAACTCAGAAGCCCAAGTCTTTAAGGTCATCTTCTGCGGCTTCGCGAAAGCCGCTTCCTGATTGGCCTTATCCATTTCTTTGCCCGGATAGCTGCTTAAGTCTTTCACATGATCTTTTTCTGCCTCCAGGCGTTTTAATACCGCAGAGAAAATCTCCGCGTCATAATAGTTAATCCGCAGGCGGTCTGCCAGGGTAAAGCCAATCTCATTGCCGCCGCAGCCATAGGTACGGCTGATGCAGATGATCAAATGATCTTTGCCAGAGAAGCGGTTCTCCAGGTTTAAGGTATTTAAGCTAGCCATCTTCTGGTCCAGCACATCGCCGTCACCAAAACTGGTGGGCAGTGCCAGCACCTCATGCAGAATGCTGGTATACTCCCGCATAACCATGGAGCGGCTTTCCTTATCCGGAATGGTTCTGGCCATATTGCTGATCAGCGCCAGCTCACTGCGCAGCTGATGGCCGCTGTCCCGCTGCATCATCAGCTGTACCAGATCAGTCACACAGCGTTCCCGGTCGCGGTTGAACACGCGTCCCAGAGAGGAGCCCAGACGGGTATAAACTTCTGCATCCAGATCATAGATGCGCTCCGCAAGCTCGCGGAGGCTTTCCTGTGTATATTCCATAGTCTGTTTCCCTCCTTATAAAAAGAATACCAGCATGTCCAGTAAAAATACCGGAATCAGAAATGTAATAGACCAGAGCAGATAACCGAAAAATGAAGGCATCCGGATACCGTTCTCGTCAGAAATGGATTTGACCATAAAGTTCGGCGCATTGCCGATGTAGGTATTGGCTCCCATGAATACCGCTCCGCAGGAGATAGCCTCCAGCATGGCAATCGGAACGGTACCCAGAATGGTTGGCATCCCCTCCGTAAAGCCCAGTGCCCCGGCCGTGGTCAGAAATACCAGGTAAGTCGGTGTGTTGTCCAGAAAGCTGGAGAGGCATCCTGTTGCCCAGAACATCTCAAAGGGCTTGTTTAATCCAAGGCTTGCGCCGTTTGCCTTTAAGATCATGAGGGCCGGCTGCATGGTAATAAAGATGCCTACAAACAAAACAGCAACTTCTTGGATTGCACCCCAGGTAAAGTGGTTTTTCCGGCGGATTTCCACACTTGTGGTTTTAAAGGACAAAAATGCTGCCACAAGAATAATCACCACCTCAATCAGGGCCGGATAAGTTAAGGTTACCTCGCCAAACAGATGAATTCCGCGAACTGCTCCTTCCGCATCCTGAAACGCTGCCATGCCCGGTAATGTTCCGCTTAAGATCACGGCAGCCACGATCATAGCCAGAAAGATCAGGTTATGAAGTCCCAGAATGTGGACTTCCGTGCCCGGCTTGCTGATATCTGGCTTTAAGCCCTCCGCAATATCTTTCCGATAAGCCCTGCGGTCCAGAAAATAAAAGATGGTCAACAGGATCACTACATTAAATAAAAGAACCGGAAAAAGATGCAGGCTCCAGAAAAACGGAACCCCGCGCATAAATCCCATTAAAAGAGGCGGATCCCCGATCGGGGTCAGGCAGCCGCCGATGTTGGAGATCAGGAAAATAAAGAACACCATAATATGGCTTCTCCGTTTTCTCCAGGCATTCATCTTGATAATGGGACGCACCATCAGCATGCTGGCACCGGTGGTGCCAATCCAGCTGGAAAGCATGGTGCCAATCAGAAGAAGGCCCACGTTGATGCGCGGGGAACCCGCCAGATCCCCCTCCAGGGTAATGTTGCCTGAAACACAAAAAAGACCGAACAGCAAAATGATAAATGTCAGATAATCATCTACGATACACTCCAACACCTTCTCAAATGCCTGCCCGGGGCCATACACAAATGCAAAGGGCAGCACAAACAGCAGCGACCAGAATACGACCGCATGGGGCTGGTGCGCTTCCCACCATTCTGCTTTTACCAGCGGCAGCATCGCGATACAAAGCAGAAGTCCTGCAAATGGAATACAAAATGCAAGATTCATCATCATTCCCTCCTTATCTTCCTTTTTAGTCACAAATAATAAAAATTGTTCTTCTCTGGAAACATCCATGGATTATAGCACCTTTCTCTGGAAAATGTAACCATCGATATTTTATTGTCACACTTTTTTACAACATTTTACGGATTGGACCTACCACTCAGTGGTGATTTTGAAAACAAAAAAGGGCCGATCCGTTTCCGGACCAGCCTTCTGTTCTGACTTTGTTTTCTGTTTTTCTTTTTACTGCTCGTTAATGTTGACGCCTGCAATGCGGATGTTGACATCCAGCACGGTAAGTCCTGTCATGTTCTCGATGGCGGACTTAACACGGTCCTGAACGCGCTCACTCACATCCGGGATGTTGTAGCCGTACTTTATGTTTAAGGAAAGATCTACGGACACATGCTCCTCCGTCACATCTACCTTCACGCCCTTGGACAGGTTCTTCATGCCAAGCTTTCCTACCAGCTCATTGGTGATATTGCCGGCCATGGAATCCACACCATCTACCTCAGTCGCTGCCAGGCCTGCAATAATGGCTACGACTTCATCCGCGATGCGCACCTCACCCATCATCTCTTTTTCATATAATTTATGTGTATTTCTTCCTTCTAACTCAGCCACAGTATTCCCTCCTCAGATCAGACAGATTTCACAGTTTCCGCTGGAAATCCTTATTTTCTATAGTATAACAAATCTGCCCTGATTTGCAAAGGGGCTTTTGTGTTTTAATCCTCCAGATTCAAAAGCGTAATGATGATGTTTTCCGCTCCAACCTCGGTCTTGCGCTTCACAATATCTTCAATCTGGGCACGCTGCTGGTCCGTGATGGAGGGCGCGTTGATCACCACGTCCACCTTTCCATCCGTCAGGCTCACCACCGGATCCGCAAAACCCCGGGCCTGCAAAAGAGTCTCCGCCGCATTCTCTTTTTCCGCTACCGCGGTCATGGTGATCATATTCTGGATGGCCTCCTGCTTGGCAGCCTCGTCAATATTCGTGCTGTTGATGATAGAATTTAAAGTTTCCTTATTTCTTGCCCGAATCTGCTCCCGGTTCAGCTGCACACCGGCTATGTAATCGGAAACCGTAAGGCCGCTGGTGAGCACTGCCTCCCCCGGATTTTCCATGCCGGCCTCCTCATCGCTGTCCCAGCTGTCAATCTCAGCAAGCTCTGTTCCAGCATCTGTTTCCGCCAAAAGAGTTCCGCCCTGAGTGGCCTCTGCCTGAAGCTCACTGCCCTCTGCCTGCGGCTGTGCCTCCTCGATCAGCGCCGTATCCCCGGCTCCGTTTTTCTGATTTTCCGCCAGAAGATCCTCCTCGGAAATATCAAAGGTTCCTGCCTGGTAGATTCCGTCTCCGGCACTGGCCTCCAGCTCCCGCTTTCCCGCGTAATTCAGATATCCGGCAGCCGCGATCATGATGGCCAGAGTCGTAATGATGATCTGATTTCTTCGAAACAGTTTCTTCATATTCATGTCCTGTTTTGGTGTTCCTTCCCGTTTCAGCTTCATACCGACGCTCCTTTTTTACTCCACCCGCTTTAACACTTTTATTTTATTCGCCGGAAGCCCGAATAATGCCTCCATGGCCTCGGAAATCTCTGCCTGCACGGATGGATTGCCGCCCCCGTAGGCACTGATGACGATACCGGCGATCTCCGGGTAGACTTCTTTCGCTACCACCGGCTCCTGTCCGCTCCCGCTTCCCGTCAGCACCGTGCTGTGTTCCTGCTCCAGGCTCTCCACCGCCCGGTCTGTACCGCTTCCCTTTTCTGTGGTTACCGATTTTGATGTACTGTTGTCTACCTGTATCACCTTTTCCGCGGAAGATTTGAGGACAATCATCACATCCACCTCTCCCACACCGGAAACGCCCCGCAGAATTTCCCGCACCCGCTCCTCCATTTCCCGCTCATAAGCCGCAGCACCCTGGCCGCCTGGCCCGGACGCTGTTACGGCCTCATCCGCGCTCCGGGAGACCGGAAGTGCCATCCGGCTGCTCTTACTGCCCGCCGGAAATGCCAGAATACAAAGAATCACGCCCACTGTCAGGAGAAAGATCCACCGGTCCTTCCCCTCCGGCAATTTCAATTTCCACATACTGCTCCTCCAGACCATAATATTCCTGAATCCTGTTTGACAGCTTCTCTTTTTCTGCCTGTGCGGACTGCGCCGGAAGAACTGCCGCAATTTCCCGCACTGTTCCAAATTCCGGGCTGTCTTCATCACCCTCAATGCGGACACGGCAGTCCATGACCGTCAGTCCGCAGGACTGCGCAAGCTCCCTTACATCCCGGCCAACTGCCTCCTCATACTGCGACAAAATCTGCCCAAGGCGTTTTTGCTCTGTTGCCCCAAGCTGCTCTTTCAGTTCTCCCGCCTCCCCGCGTATCACCAGATCCTCATAGCTGCGGGCCAGCACCTCATCCAGATTAAACCCGGAAGTAAAGGGCTCCACCGCCAGAAGGATCAGCACCATACCCGCAAATAGCCGGATATACTTTCCGTACTTCTGCCCCGGCAGCAGATTTTCCATTACAGATAAAAACAGAAAAAACGCTGTCAGGTTCCGGATCCACTCGTAAACTGCCGTCACAAGCCTGCCTCCTTTCTGTTACGATGCCAGATAAGCCGCATTGGTTCCCTGACAGATCAGGGCTATGGTGACTGCGAAGAGTAAAAAACAGGAAGCGGTCACCGTCAAAAGCATTTTCTGAGCCTGGGCAGCACCGCTTAAACAGACCACCAGGCGCTTATCCGCCACCGGCTGCAGCACCGCCGCCACCCCCCGGTAGATCAGGTAGAGCACAAACAGTCTTGCCAGAGGCACAATGGAAAACAGAAACAGAAGAAGAACCGCTGCCGCTCCCATGGCATTTTTGATGAGCACGCCAGACCCCAGCATCAGCTTCGTCACCGCCCCGGCCCCGGACCCAATGCCCGGAATGGCCTGCAAAAGCCGCTGCATCCCGGCATTTTTTACAGAATCCGCATAAGGGAGCACCATGCCCTGGACTAACTGGAACCCCAGGACAAGACCGATCAAAGACCGGCTGCCCCACTGAACTGCGGATTTTAAAAGATCCAGCATCCGGGACAGCATATCTTCCTTTACCATGGAACCTGCCATGACCGACAGAAAATAGATGCGCACCAGCGAGAGTAAAAGTCCCGCGTAAAGCTTCTGCACTCCCGCAATCAGAAACAGGGCCGCCTCGTACCAGGCCGCGGAAGAAAGTCCCGCGCCGGACCACACTACTGCAGTGAAATAAGAAGGAAGCAGTACCTTCATAAACTGGATCTGGCTGTCTAAAATCCGGGCCGCAGCCTCCGCGCTTTCCCGAAACACCGCTGCCAAAAGCGCAAAGGCCATCAGATAAGTCAGAAAAAAGCCGGTTTCTGCTATATGCCCGCCAGAAAACACCTCAGAAAACCCGGCAAACAGCGCACCAAAAAGTCCCAGAGCCAGAAGTCGCCCGGCCATGCGTTCCTTTCCCTGCAGTTCTCCAAAAATTTCCTGGCGCAGTCCCTCCAGGCACAGGGATGCCGCCTCCCTCATATTGCCGGATGCCAGTGCTCTCATCAGGTCCCCAAAGGTAAGCCGGTGGCTGGAATCGCCCAGTTCCTGCCTTAAATATGTCTCAATATCTCCGATACCGGAGAGCCCGTCCCCCGAAAGCGCCGCCTCCACCGCGTCAAACATTCCATCCGACTCATCCACGACAATTTCACCAGTAGTATCCATGGTATCCGGTACCTGTCCCGTCTCCGGCGGCTCATCCACCTCCGCACCAGTTTCCCGGGCCGCGCCAGCCGCATCCATAGCCCACGTCCGGCTTTCCGGCCCGCTGAATACACCGAATAAAAAAAGGCCGGTTACAGGCAAAACCAGCCACTTGCTCCCCCGCCTCATGCCAAAAGCCCCTGCAGCGTATCCAGAAGCGCCAGAATGACCGGAAGGCTGACTGCCAGGATGGAAAGTTTTCCAAATATCTCAATCTGGGTTCCAAGGGCTCCGTACCCTGCGTCCTTACAGATTCCGGAAGAGAACTCCGCAATGTAGGTGATTCCCGTCATCTTCAGCAATGTATTTAAATAAACCGGATTAATGCGGATCATGTTCTGGATTTTCTGCATCCCCTCCAGAATTCCCCGCAGTCTCAGTGTTCCGTAAAAAAAGATCACACAGGCTGCTGCCAGCACCAGATACAGACCGTATTCCCCTTTCATGCTCTTTAGCTGAACCGCCATCAGCACCGTCATGATCCCAATGATTCCCACCGTCACTACCGTCATAGCATCCCCTACAGTGCAAACAGATTTTTCATGGTTTCAAACAGCTCATAAATATACGGCACCAGCCAGAACAGCACAAGCACAAGGCCCGCCAGACTGGTCAAAAATGCCTGCTCTTCCCGTCCGCTGTGGCGCAGCACCTGGCAGATCACAGACACCAGAATCCCCACCGCAGCAATGCGGAAAATCAGATTCACTCCCATATGTACCCTCCATCAGACCAGGATCACCGCAAGAAACAGACCGCCCATCACCCCAAGGCTTGTATACAGTCTGCAGCGTTCCTGCCGGTGTTCTCTTAATACCTCCAGTTCCGTGTCCACCTGCTCCAGGTACAAAAGCAGAGTCCTCTCCTGAGTCTCCCGGTCCAGAAAACCAAGATGTTCTCCCAGCGTCTCCAAAGTCTGCCTGTCCGACTTTGAAAGGGCTGTCTTCCCTTCCATTACGGAAACCGCCTTCCTCCATATCACGGGAAATGGCTCTCCGGGCTGCGACTCCAGACTGGCTGCCGTTTCCAGAAACAGAGTCCCAAGTGCTCCGTCCATCCGCTTTCCCACTGTTTCCAGCGCTTCCGGAAGCGGTGCGCTGGCATACAGAATCTGCCCCTTTAAAAGATACACCATCTGTTTTAGCTGTTCCAGCTCCAGAATCCGCTGCCGGTACCTGCCGGCAAACCAGATTCCGCATCCCGCCGCACCACACAGGATGCAGGCCGCGCCAAACAGCTTCATCCATCCCTGCATGCTCAAAAGCACTCACCTCCCACCGGGTAAAGCCTGCATCCCCTGGAATCGTAAATTTCCCCGATGTTACCCACTTTTCCCCTGTTATTTAAGATCACATACCGCTCAAACCATTTTTCCAGTACCATCTTGCGCAGGACCGGTTTCTGCTTGATATCTTCAATGGAACTTCCATGAACCGTGGCCACCAGCTTGCAGCCACAGTTCATCACATATTCGATGGACTCCAGATCCTCCCGGTTTCCAATCTCGTCCACCGCAATGACCTGGGGCGACATGGTACGGATCAGCATCATCATTCCCTGAGCCTTGGGACAGCAGTCCAGAATGTCTGTCCGGATTCCCAATTCATTCTGCGGGATTCCCTGATAACAGGCACCAATTTCCGACCGTTCATCGATCACACCGATGGTCAGTCCCGCATGCTCTGCGCTTCCATTGGACACCTGGCGGATGATATCACGCAAAAGTGTGGTTTTTCCGCACCGCGGCGGCGAGATGATGAGCGTATGAAAGATCATGTCACGGTCATACAGATACGGCAGCACTGACTCCGCGCAGCCCTTCACCTGATGGGACAGACGCACATTGATAAACGAGATGAACTTCATGCTGCGGATCCCGTGACCATCGGTAATGGTTTTTCCTGCAATGCCGATGCGGTGTCCGCCCTGGATCGTGATAAACCCCTGCTTGATCTCCTCCTCAAAGGCATAAAGCGAATAACTGCTCATATAATCCAGTGTTTCCTTCAGCGCCTCCCGCGTTACCAGGTACGCCTCTTCTGCCCGCATGCTTAAATTTCCTTCCCTGGTGATGTAATATTCCCGGTTATTACAGATCATCAGAAGCGGTGCATGGACCCGCAGGCGGATCTCCTGTACCTGTTCAAAATCTACTGTGACCTGCTTTAAGATCTCCCGGATATCTTTGGAAAATATTTTGATCAGTTCCTCCCGCTTATCCAAAAAAACACCCCTCCCCTGCATAATATATATGAGGGAAGGGGTGTTTTATATTCACCTGCTATTTACTTTTTCTACTGTAACGCGCCGGTTGCGTCAAAGCGGTACTGTGCGCCATCAATGGTGTACTCACCGACCGCCATGGCTCCGCCTGCTGTGCAGTAATAGCGGTTTCCGTTCCAGTCAATCCAGCCAGTCTGCATGTATCCCTGCTCATCAAAGAAGTACCAGGTTCCGTTTGCCGGATCCTGCCACCAGCCGCCCTTCGGGTAGCTGCCATCTGCATTCTGATACCACCAGCGGCCAGTGCCTGCTTCCTGGATCCATTTGGCCTGGATCACAACAGAAGCCTCTTTCTCTTCTGTAGTCTGACCATCTTCTTTTTTGCCAGGACCGCCGTTCTTTAACTGGGATGTGCTTCCGCCGTTTTTGATCATATTCGCGAAATCTTCAGAAACATAAGTTTCCTCAGACTCCTCAGACCAGTAACCGTCCGTAAATTCTTTGGAATTGGATTTTGCCAGAGCACGCACCTTAAATGTGTAATCGCCCTCTTTGGTCATCTTCTTTTCCATGTCGAGCGAATCTTTTTTGGTTTTCATGCTCTCCACCTGGGACTCGTTGCAGTAAAGGCGGACCTCATACTGGTAGGCATCATCCACCTTCTCCCAGTTTGCGGTGGTGCCATCGTCCCCCCAGTAAAGTTCTGTTACAGTATCCAGTTTGGTCTTGGATGCCGCCAGCGCAGTTGCCGCTCCCGCAATCGTCAGCAATCCTGCTGCCACAACCAGCGCAATTCCCTTTTTCCAGTTTTTCATATGAAACTGCCTCCTTTTGATTATGAAACCCTTTTCATTTATGATATGGTTCTTTATGAATGATCCGGTAGCTGCGGTAAATCTGTTCTAACAAAATCACCCGCATCAGCTGGTGCGGAAACGTCATCCTTGAGAAACTCAGCCGGTAATCGGCCCGGCTTAAGACCGACTCTGAAAGTCCCAGAGAACCGCCGATCACAAAGACCAGCTGGCTGACTCCGCCAATTCCCAGCTTATCGATTTTTTCCGCAAGTTCCACAGAATCCAGCATTTTTCCATCAATTGCCAGCGCGATCATAAACGCGCCGTCTTTGATCTGCTCCAGAATCCTTTTTCCCTCTTTGTCCTTAATCTGCTGTTCTTCTGCCTCACTGGCTTTATCCGGTGTCTTTTCGTCTGCCACCTGAATGATTTCCAGCTTACAGTACCGGCTCAGGCGCTTCGCGTACTCCGCAATGGCATCCGTATAAAATTTTTCCTTGATTTTTCCTACAGTAACCAGTGTAATCTTCATTGCTCTCTCCTGCTTCTTTCCCGCCCGGATTTCACCCGTTTTACGGCCCTTCCTTCTTTCTTCCGCTCAATGCAGTAGATGATTTCCAGGAAGCGGCTGACCTCTTCCCAGGCTTCCCGGCTTTCCGGGATCAGGCGCAGGGCCATCTGAAACACATGGAACATTCCTTCATAAACCGTAACGCGCAGCTTTCCATGGACTTTGCGCACCTTTTCCGCAGTCCTCAGGGTGTCATCTAACAGCACTTCCTCACTTCCCACCTGAAACAGCACCGGCGGAAACTGCGCAAAATCTCCAAACAGCGGGGAGATATACGGATCCTCCGGATCTGCGTCTCCGATGTAAGTGCTGTGAAACAGCATATTGTCGGTGGTACCTCCAAACTGGGGATCCCGGTCAAAGTTGGTCTGGTAGGATTGTCCGCTGTTGGTTAAATCTGTCCAGGGAGACATGACTACCACACCGGCCGGCAGTTCCATGCCATGATCCCGCAGGTACATAACCAGGACCAATGCCAGACCGCCTCCCGCGGAATCTCCCGCAATCACGATCTTGTCCGCGTCGTAATGCTTTTCCCCGATCAGCCACTGGTAAGCCGCCACCGCGTCCTCCAGCGCAGCCGGGTACGGATGCTCCGGTGCCACCCGGTAATCAATGGTCAGCACATCCCCGCCAAAGCTCCTGCGGCAGTACTGAATCGCGAAATCCCGGTAAATATTTTTCATAGGGCCAATGTAACCGCCCCCATGAAGCTGCAGAATCACTCTTCCGGTACAAACTCCGGTAGGCCGGAGATATTCCATCTTAAAATGGGGCATTTCCACAATCTCATATTCATAATCCGGCGGGCAGATCCAGGCCGGTTCCTTCGGATCCTTCCGGTATTCCCCGGTCTGGATTTTATGTCCCATAGCGGAATCCATCATGTTCTTCATCATGTCCCGCACCAGTTTGCCGCGCAGACTCACTTCCCTGTTTTTCAAGTAATCTTCCTCCGTCTCAAGTTTTGTCTGTTTTTAGATATGCAGGCGGCGTTTTAATTCCTCTTTCCAGCTTCTGCGGCCACTGACATAATCACGGATTCCCTTCGCTGCATCCACCCCGGTGTTGCCCACCTGCTTTGCCATGCGTGTGGCCTTTTCCTCCGCGCCTCCGCGCCGAATCAGTACCTTGCGCACCCGTGGGTACATATCCCGCTTTACTGCGGCAGAGAGCTCATTGCCCTCAAACCGCACCGGCACTCCGTCTTCCTTCAGTTTTCGGAAGAAACGTTTCTGCAGGCGGCTGTCCGCAAAGACCGAAGTAAAGGTAATGACCATCTCATCTTTGTAAGCACACACCGCGCACTTAACCGGCTGGCGTCTCGAAACGCCGATCATTAAATGGAACCGTTCGATGAGATCCGCGTATTCCGGCTCCATCTGTACAGGCCCGATATTGGACAGTGTCATGGTGTAGGCCCGGTCCTTAAGCCGGAACACCAGAGAAAGTGCCGGAGCTTTTAAAAAGAGGGGAATCGCCCGCAGGTACCATTTTTTCTCGTTGGATACATTGTATGCAATGCTCTCCGCCAGTTTGTCTTTGTCAATCTTGCGGTCCATCTGACTGCTCACTTTCCGGAGAAGCACCTCAAACGGAATATCCGGATTCCGGAACAGCCAGCCGATCATGGTAACCGCAAAGAAATTCGCCATGGTATCTGAACCAAAAAAAGCCCGCAGATTGATGGGCAGATTCAAAACCACAGCACACCTGCTGCTCTTTCCGCCCAGATACTCCTGCCAGATAGACCAGATCAGTAATGCTGCCAGATACTTGGTGATGCTGACTCCATGTTGTTTGCAGACCGCCTTTAAGCGGCTCACCGGTACATACCCGTGCAGAACCTGCCCGGTTCCCAGCGGCAGGTAATGACCTTCTAACTGATAAGCCGGTCTGGAGCTGTAGCTTCTTGGTTTTCCGTCCTCCCCATGTTCTAAGTAACTGTCCTGGACATGGAAGATCTCCTGCTTTCTGGCATTCTCATCGTCCCGGGTCATGAACTCCGACGCCCCTTCTGCCAGACGAAGATACTGTCTGGTCAGGCATTTTAAAAAGTTTACCGCACCGAGTCCGTCCGTGAGCGCATGAAAGACTTCCAGATTGATGCGCTTTTCGTAGTAGGTTACCCGAAACAAGAAGCGCTGATTTCCATGAGGATCAATAAACCGGCATGGATAGGTATTTTCCCGCTTTACCTGCGGGATCCGGTCATTTTCCTCAAAATAATACCAGAAAAGTCCCCTGCGCATCTTCACACGGAAATTCCGGATCTCCGGCAGAATTTCCTCCAGCGCCCTGCTAAGAAGCTCCGGATCCACCGGTTCCTTTAAGGTCACCGAGATCCGAAAGACCTGGCTTACATTCTCATTTGCGATCACCGGAAAGATTTTGGCCGTATTGTCCAGTCTTCTCCATCGGTTTTTCCATCTTTTCTGTCCCATGATATTCCACCTCTCATGCTGCTGTTCCTATGCTGCGCAGGCAGTCATCTGTCTGTTCTATGCCCGGAAATAATAGCCCACACCCCACTTGGTATGTACGTATTTCGGGTCACTTGGACTCGGCTCGATTTTCTCACGCAGACGTCTTACGTGAACATCCACGGTACGTACATCTCCAGATTCCGAAGCCTTGTTGCCCCACACAAAAGACAGAAGGCTCTCTCTGGAATAGACTTTGTTGGGATTGCAGACCAGAAGTTCCAGAAGATCAAACTCCTTGGCCGTCAGATTGATTTCTTTTTCACCAATGAATACCCGGCGGCCTTCCCGATCAAGCTTTAAGTCTCCGGCGGTGATCATCTTATTTTCCGCCTCTTTGCCCTTTCCGGACTTTCTGGAATTTCTGCGCATAATTGCCTTGATGCGCGCCTTAACCTCCAGAATATTAAACGGCTTGGTCACATAATCGTCTGCGCCGTATTCCAGTCCCAGGATCTTGTCCATGTCTCCGCCCTTGGCAGTCAGCATGATGATCGGCATTTCGGAAAATTCCCGGATTGCCTGACAGACCTCAAAGCCGTCATATTTGGGAAGCATCACATCCAGAAGCACGACATCGTATTCTGTCTGTTTTGCCAGATTGATCGCCTCTTCCCCGTCATACGCGCAGTCCACATCCATTCCGTCCTGTTCCAGACTGAAACGGATGCCCTTCACGATCAGTTTTTCATCATCAACCACCAGAATCTTTGCCATGTTCTCACCTATTCCCTATACTGTAATATTTTCTTTTATTTTCTGAAAGGCCGCGTCCTTGATGCCCGGCACCTTCATGATATCTTCTATTTTTGTAAAACCGCCTGCTTCCTTCCGGTAACGGATGATATCCTCCGCCCGGGATGTCCCGATGCCCTTTAGCGTCATCAGTTCCTCCAGGGAAGCCGTATTGAGGTTGACCAGAACATGCTGCCCTGCCACAGAATTTCCCGCGTCTCTGTTCCCGGTTAACGCATTCTTGTTTTGAGCCTGCCAGGCCGGGTCCCCCGCCTGTGCTTTGGATGGAACCTCCAGCTTCATGCCATCTGTAACAGGCTCTGCCAGATTCAGCCAGGAGTCTTCCGCATCGTCCGTAAATCCGCCCGCCAGATCAACTGCCTCATAGATTCGGGCACCTTCCGGGAGCGTGTATACCCCAGGTGACCGCACCTTCCCACAGACATATACATAGCAGAGAGCCGTCTCTGTCATATTACTGTTTTCCGGTATGGAATCTGTTTTGCCCTGCTTTGCATCTGCTGTATGTTCAGCAGCTCCATTTTCCAGGAAAGCTTCGGTATCCTCTGGATATTCCAAACCTTCTCCGGTTATTTCCCTGCTGCTTTCCGGCGCGCTTTCCGCCTGAAACGCCCTGTTTTTCTGTACGGCTTCCGGCCCCTGTTCTGTCTTCCGGATGCCGCAGCTGTAAAAGCAGCCCGCCACAAACAGGCATACCGCAAGCAGCAGCCACTTTAAAATAGCAGATCGTTTTTTCTTCATGGTATTCTCTCCGTTTCCAAAGAGAATCCCGGATTCAGCCTAGCTCTATTCTACCGAAAGCATTCCGTAAATACAAGCGGTATTTGTAAAAAGAATACGCACGGAAAAACAAAAACGGCAGGAGCCGGTAAGCTTTCCTGCCGCTTGTACATTTCAGACTCTCACACCTTTTTACTGTTCGGACGGTGATTTGGTCAGCTGGCTTTCATCCTGTCCGGCCGTCTGAACCGGAGAAGCACCGGTCTGGGCCTGCTGCCCCGCCTGGCCGGATGGTCCTGTCTGGCTATCCGTGGACGCGCCGACCGTTGGCGTTGCCTGGGTCTTTCCCGCTGACAGACTCACACCCGGGCCCCCGCTTGAAGAAGATCCTGCAGTGTAGGTTCCACTTCCTGTATTGCCTGCCGCCAGCTCCGGATAATCATAGAAAGAAGCCTCGATGCAGACATTGCCAGTGATGCCTGCCACGGAACCCGTCTCGGTAAGCTGCCAGATCTTCCGGTTCTGGAATTCACCGGTCGTTCCGTAGCGCGCATACCAGATATCATACGGCACCTGGGACACATCTACATAATTGGTCAGCCACTGATTGTTTCCGTAGAGAATTGGACGGTATCCGGCATCCGCGATGGCTTTGCAGAAAACATTCGTCTGGTTTGCCAGTTCCTGCGGCGTTTTTCCATTGTCAAGCAGGTACTTGGATTCTACATCGTAGGCAACCGGATAGGAAATCTTATATCCCCGGATCTGTTCCAGCACATACTGGGCTTCCTGCCGCGCAGTCTCTTCATCCAACGCCATGGAATAGAGGAACACACCCACACGGATGCCGTGGCTGATGGCACCCTCCATATTTTCTTTAAAGTAAGGGTCCAGATCATTTAAGTATCCGACACGGATCATGGCAAAGGTCACGCCATCCGCCTTCATGGCATCCCAGTCGATGGGACCTGCCTGGTTCTGGTATTTGGAAATGGTAACGCCTTTTGCCACCGCTCCCTCAATCTTTGTTCCATCAATGCGGTAAAATCCCTGGTCCTGTACCGTCAGTGTTTCTGCTGCCATAGCCGGTACTGCCGGAGCCTGCAGGGCAAAAAGTCCGCAGAGTGCCAGTGCTGCCAGGCGCTTTCCTGTATTTATCTTACCATGTAACATGAAAAAATCTCCTCTCTGTCTGTTCAACTAAGTCCATGTATCCTAGTGTAATCCAGCCGGAAAGGAGATTCAATTTCTATTCTTTTAAAAATTTCTTACTATTTTGTAAGACCGAATACCTGCTCCGCGTAATTTACGGAAGCCATGGCATCGCGGCAGTACTGATCTGCTCCCATGGTATCGGCATATTCCTGGGTCAGCACGGCACCGCCAACCATCACCTTTGCCCACGGTGCTGCCTTGCGAAGCTGTACGATGGTTTCTTCCATGCTTGGCACGGTGGTGGTCATCAGCGCAGAAAGTCCCACCAGTTCAATATGCTTCTCCACGGCTGTCTCTACAATGGTCTCCGGCGGAACATCCTTGCCCAGATCCAGCACATCATAGCTGTAGTTTTCCAGAAGCACCTTCACAATATTCTTTCCGATGTCGTGAATATCACCCTTAACAGTAGCCAGAATGATCTTACCTTTCTTCTCCTGCTTCTGACCACTGGCATCCAGCTTTTCCTTGATAACCCCAAAAGCGCCCTTTGCCGCCTCCGCGCTCATCAGAAGCTGCGGCAGGAACATGGTCCCCTTCTCAAAGCCCTTTCCCACTACATCCAGTGCCGGAATGATCTGGCTGTTGATGATCTCCAGGGCATCCTGGATTTCCAGCAGTTCCTTTGCAGCCTGCACCGCCTGGTCTTTTAATCCCTTCACGATGCTGGCATGCAGATCCGAAGCTTCCTGACTGCCTGCTGTCCCAGACGCTCCGCCTGCTGCAGACCCTCCATTTCCAGTTACCGCACTCTGGCCCAGGCTTGCCACCTGCCCGCTGTAAACAGAAATGTACTCGCTGCACTGCGGATCCAGATTCATCAGGGCACGGAAGCTGTAGTACGCGCGCATCATGGCCTCGGAATTCGGGTTGATGATGGCAGCGCTTAAGCCATTCTGCATGGCCATGGTGAAAAATGCCGCATTGATGATCTCACGCTGTGGCAGACCGAAGGAGATGTTAGACACACCTAAAATGGTTTTTCCGTGAAGCTCATCCCGCACACGGCGAAGAGTCTCCAGCGTGGTGATGGCCCCCTGGCTGTCCGAGCTTACCGTCAGGCACAGCGCGTCAATGATGATGTCTTCTGGTCCGATTCCGTATTCAGCCGCCGTCTTATAGATCTTTTTTGCCACCTGAATGCGGCCCTCTGCCGTCTCCGGAATACCACCCTCATCCAGCGCCAGCGCTACCACAACGCCGCCATACTTCTGTACCAGCGGGAATACCGTACGCATGGACTCCTCTTTTCCATTAACGGAGTTGATAAGCGGTTTTCCGTTGTATACACGCATGGCCCGCTCCATAGCCACCGGATCCGTCGTATCCAGCTGAAGCGGCAGGTCAATGATGCTCTGCAGCTCCCGTACCACCTCTTCCAGCATAGATGGCTCATCAATCTCCGGAAGACCTACGTTCACATCCAGCACATGGGCACCATGATCCTGCTGGGTCACGCCCTCCTGTAAAATATACTGCAGATTGTGGTCACGCAGGGCCTGCTTGAATTTAGACTTACCAGTCGGGTTTATGCGTTCGCCGATGATGACCGGATTCTTTCCAATCTCAACAGCCTGACAGAAGGAAGATACCACCGTGCGGTTTTTCTTCGTCACCGGAACCGGCTTTTTATCGCGGCAGCGCTCTGCCACCATGCGAATGTGCTCCGGCGTAGTACCACAGCAGCCGCCCACGATCCGGGCACCCATATCTACAATTTCTTCCTCAGTTTTTGCAAAATGTGCCGCGTCAATATCATAAACGGTCTTTCCATTCTCACTTCTCGGCAGTCCCGCATTCGGATTGATCATGACCGGAATCGAAGAAACTTCCAGAACATCCTTTAAGATTTCTTTCATCTGAACCGGGCCAAGGCCGCAGTTCATGCCCAGTACGTCAACTCCAAGCCCCTCCAGCATAGCCACAATGGATGCCGGGCTTCCGCCGGTTAAAAGCTTGCCCCGCTCATCGAAGGTAACGGTAACAAAGATTGGAAGGTCACAGCCCTCTTTGGCTGCGAGCACAGCTGCCTTGGTTTCATAGCTGTCGCTCATGGTCTCAATGAGGATGAAATCCGCGCCTGCGTCCGCTCCGATCTCCACCACTTCCCGGTAGATGGCACAGCAGTCCTCAAAAGCTAGGTCGCCCATCGGTTTTAACAGCTTGCCAGTCGGTCCCATATCCAGGCCGATCCAGGCCTGCTTTCCACTCTGGCGGATGGCTTCCTTCGCATTCGCCACTGCCGCCCGGATGACCGGCTCCAGCTGAAACTCCGTGTTTTTATTGTATTTTAGCCGGTCTACGCCGAAGGTGTTTGTGGTCACAATATCTGCGCCCGCCTCCAGATAGGCTTTGTGAATCTTTACAAGCTCCTCCGGATGCGTAATGTTCCAGGTTCCCGGAAGCTCTCCCGGCTTTAATCCTGCCTCCTGTAAAAGGCTTCCCATTCCTCCGTCACAGAATAAGATCCGGTTCTGTAATTCCTGTAATATGTCCATGGTAAACTCCTTCGTGTTGTTCATATTTGCATCTATCTGCGGTAAGCACAGTCCCGCTTGGCGCAGACCTCACAGCCCTGCACCGTACAGTTTCTTGGCAGGCGGCTCACACCGATGACCGCCGTCACTGATTTGGATGGTGCCATAAGAAGACTGTCCGTCAGGGTCACGCCAATGCGTTTTCCAAGCTCCAGCGCCGGTGCGATCTGTTTCTGACACTCCAGCGGGAAATCCCCGTAGCCCGGACTGAATCTCGGCCTTAAGTACCAGCCTTTTTCCTGGTATTCTTCCTTCAGTTTCTCATTCTGTTCATCACAGAACGTTTCCAGCATGGCTACAGATGCCGCCTGCATGACCACGGCCTTGCTCATCTGGATCATGTTATAGCGGTGCAGCAGCACATCTACCTGACTGCCAAGGGTCGCGGCAAACAAAAGAACCCGCTCGCAGTCCCTTAAATTCCGCTCCAGGCTTTTGCTTTGTGTCTGAAGACAGGTCATGTCAATCACATGACCCTGAAATGACAGTGGATATTCTCTCCAGGTAACCCTGGGAGAAGCCACTGCTTCCAGTTCCTGCTTACACTGCATGATCAGATCTGCCGTGTTCTGGTCCGGAGCTGTCCCATTTTTACAGCCCAGATAACGCAAAAGTTCCCGGTCATTCCAGTGAAATGTTTCATTCATCAATCCTGTTCTCTCCGTAGTTTCTGCCCGGCATCCAAAATTCCGATGCCGGGCCATTGTCCTTCTTTATCGTATTTTCCTACCGGATGATCTCAGAAAGGCTGTTTTGGATCTGGGCTGCCACATCCGGCTTGTTCATGGAATACACATGAATGCCGTTTACATGATTCGCGATCAGGTCAATGATCTGTTCCGTTGCGTAGGCAATGCCGGCCTGCTTCATAGCTGCAGGATTATCACCAAAACGGTCAACAATGGCTTTAAAGCGCGCCGGAAGATAGGTCCCGGACATAGAGCAGATGCGCTTGATCTGGGCTACATTGGTCACCGGCATGATGCCTGCGATCACCGGAACCGTAATGCCCTTTTCACGCACGCGGTACAGATAATTGTATAGGATGTTGTTGTCAAAGAACATCTGGGTAGTCGCGAAGTCACAGCCGGCCTCTACCTTTTCTTTCAGATGCTGGATATCCTCCGTCTTATTGACAGACTCCACATGCCCCTCCGGATAGCAGGCTGCACCAATGCAGAAATCGCCGGATGCCTTGATCTCTGCAATGAGTTCCGATGCATAGCGATAGTCGTTCTCAACTTTTCCGTCCTTTGGAATGTCACCGCGCAGAGCCAGTACATTCTCAATCCCCTCTGCCTTTAACTGCTCCAGAACCGAATGTACCTTTTCTCTGGTGGATGAAACGCAGGTCAGATGCGCTAACGGAGTAACCCCCTTTGCCTTTAAGGATGCTGCGATATCAACCGTATACTGGCTGGTACCGCCGCCTGCGCCGTAGGTCACGCTCATGAATGCCGGATTCAGCTTCGCAATCTCGGAAGCAGCCATTTCTACAGACTCGTATTTATCCTCTGTCTTTGGCGGGAATACCTCAAAGGAAAGTGTTGGTTCGTTTTTTGCAAGAATATCTCTGATTTTCATACGTACTGTTCCTCTCATATTTATGATTTCATAACTGTTTTGTACCTCAGGCACATCATACATTTTGGCATTTACAGACTATCGGTATGCTCTCCATAACTGTAGCTGTCGCTGCTTCTGTCAGGATAGATCCACACACTGCAGTTTTCATCTTCCGCATCCGGAAATTCAGCATTGATACCGGCTCCGCACCAGACCCCCTCTGTTTGGTTCACACCGGGCTCCATCATCCGGGCATACAGCTCATCCAGGTCTGCCGCATCAGAACGATGCTTCTGTTCCATATCCCATGCATCCGCATCGTTTAACATCAGCAGAAACTGCTTCGTCAGAACCGTGATGGAATCTCGTTCCGGGACAGACAGATAAATCTGATGGAGCTGACCTGTAGCTGTGTCGTAGTCAAAATCCACATAGGCATATGTGTCCTCTGCTTCCATATAATAGGTGTCTGTGGAAGAAAACCAGGTAGTCTCATCGGAATATACCGTGTTGTGGGAATAGGTATCTGTTCCGGCCAGCGGAATCTGACAGGTATCAAACAGTTCCCGGATCGGACTCTTAAGAGCTTCGATCGTGACTTCAAAATGCGGTTCATCCGTGCAGGGACCGCCGTAAGCTCTTGCTTCTTCATCCGTCAGTTCCCGGAAATCAGACCCGCTGATACTGTCAAATATGCTTCCGGTAATATCAGAGAATGAACCAGCCATACCGCTTAGCAGCCTGAACAGCCATATCACAACCATCAGGAAAATATACAAAAGAATCAGTTTTCGAACCGGATTTTTCTTTTCGATAACCATCTTCGACTGCCCTGACGCGCCTTTTTCTGTGGTTCGGACCGCCCGCTCTGTTTTCACGCTTCGCTCTCTGCCGGAAGACGATCGCACTGCCTTCCGCCTTTCGGCTCCGGCATTCGTATGCTCCTCTTCTGCATTATGGTAACTGCAGTGCGCCTCGTTTTTCGGGTGGCGCTCATTCAGATAATACGTGACATTCATATACATCGGGTCCTTCACCCAGGAGTGACATGCGCTGCAGTAGTGGGCATGCTTCATAACCTGGTCACAGACCGGACAGATTCGCTGCATCATAAAAAGAGACACCTCCTTACACGATTTGCCTTTAAGTATAACATAAGATTCCGGGATTTTCTACGAAAGGAATATGTTATTTTTCAGGCAAGCAAAACAGGAATGAAAAATCCGCTGCTACAGATCCTTCATTCCTGTTCCTATCACAGAATATTAACTTAAAAAGTTTTCAATGATCACATTCTCAGCTTCTGCCTCGGTCATGCCGAGGGTTCTGAGCTTCAACAGCTGCTCATCATTGATTCGTCCGATGGCTGCCTCATGAACGATTGCAGCATCCACATGATTAGCCTGAATCTCCGGAATGGAACCAACTTTTGCATGATCCATGATGATAGAATCACACTGGATATGAGCATGACATTTGGTGTTTCCGACTGCCTTCGGATGGAATACCTGGGAAGACTCCCCCTTGCCTACAGAACGGGAAACGATCTGTGCTGAGGAGCCGCTTCCATTCATGCAGACCTCCATATCTGACTCCGCATGCTGTGTTCCGTCTGTCATGATACGCTCCACCACATAAAGCCTGGAGCCTGCCTCCATGGAAACATTGGTTCTGCGCACCGTGGAATCCACACCTTTGATCTGAACGGTATCCAGGGTAAAAACAGAATTCTCGCCTACCTCAATGTTCGTCACCGGATTTAAGATACGGCTTCCGGTTCCGTTGCCTTCTCCGTAAT
This sequence comes from Clostridium sp. AF27-2AA, assembly GCF_003478505.1. Taxonomy (GTDB): domain Bacteria; phylum Bacillota; class Clostridia; order Lachnospirales; family Lachnospiraceae; genus Brotaphodocola. The sequence goes on along the minus strand of NZ_QUFI01000004.1, from coordinate 11,241 downwards.
GCTTTTCTTCATAACGGACATTGGCATTCTTTCCTACATGGAAGGTATGAATACCATCATGACGGCTCTCATTGCAGCCGCTGTTGTGGATGCCGCAGCCTGCCACGATGGTCACATCCGCACCATCCGCGATATAGAAATCATTGTAAACCAGATCCGTCATGCCGGAAACACTGACTACAACCGGGATGAACACTTTTTCACCCTTTGTATCACCGTCAATCAGGATATCGATCCCAGGCTTATCTTCTTTCTTACGAATCTTGATGTGCTCGCTGTCTCCATGACAGATCGATACGCCATTCTGGCGAAGATTATAAGCACCTTTCTGCGCAAATCCTTCGCTGATCTGATCCAGAACCCCCTGGGTAGTCTCATTGATCTGTGCCATCAGCAGACACCTCCTTCCAGTCCATTCGCACACTTGCCGCATCTCTCCTGCGTAAACAGAGTTGGCAGGACTTCCTCACGGCTGCCGTATCGTTTCACTTCACCATCTTCGATTACCATGATCTTGTCTGCCATACGGATGATCCGCTCCTGATGGGAAATCAGGATCAGGCTTTCCTGTTTCTCTTTGTGGATCTCCTCAAACCGTTTGATCAGCATAGAAAAGCTCCAAAGATCAATACCGGCCTCCGGCTCATCAAAAATGCTGACCTTGTGCGGTTTCGCCAGTACCGTTGCAATCTCCAGACGCTTCATCTCGCCTCCGGAAAGTGTGCCGTCCATCTGTCGGTTCAGATAATCGGCAGAACAAAGTCCCACTGCAGAAAGCAGCTTACAGCTTTCTGCCTCCGTCAGGTCTTTTCCCGCTGCAAGAGACAGCATTCTTGCCACCGTCATGCCCTTAAAGCGTGGCGGCTGCTGGAATGCATAGCCGATTCCCGCATTGGCACGATGATCGATATCGTAACCGGAAATATCCTCTTCATCCAGGAAAATCAGACCCTCATCCGCTTTCTCAATGCCTGCCAGCACCTTGGCCAGCGTAGACTTACCGCCGCCGTTCGGCCCGGTAATCACTAACATTTCACCATCCGCAACCTGAAAACTGACATGATTGACCAGACAGCGTTTTCTACCCTCTTCATTCACCTCAAACGTGAGGTTGTCTACCTTTAACATGTGATTCTCACCTCTTCTATAGTATGTCCGCTATGTTCCGCATTTTCCGCAACCGGCGGAATACAGCGTATCGTTCCTATTGGATGGTACCCTAATCAGGCAGATCTGTCAATCTTTATATCCCGAAGTCCCCAGGTTAATAGTGGTTTTCGTATTGACTTTTGTTATTTATGAGTTATAATCGACATATGTCGAAAACAAGGAGGATTTCCCATGCCGAGACCCCAAAAATGCCGGAGGATCTGCTTTACACCGCAGTACGATTCATTTTATCCGGAAAACAGCCAGACCGATGACACGATCACACTTACACTGGATGAATATGAAGTGATCCGTCTGGTTGACCTGGAAAAGAAAACCCATGAACAATGCTCCGCGCAGATGGATGTTTCCCGCACAACAGTCACGGAAATTTATGAAAGCGCCCGTTATAAGCTTGCACAGTGCATCGTAAACGGGAAACGGCTCATCATTTCCGGCGGAAATTACCGAATCTGCGAAGGGCGGGAATATCCCCGCTGCAGACAATGCATCTGCCACATGGCCACGGCAGAACACAGTTTTCCTGTTTTCCATCTACAACACAACAAAGGAGTATGTATTATGAAAATTGCAGTTACTTATGAGAACGGAGAAATTTTTCAGCATTTTGGACACACAGAGCAGTTTAAACTCTACACGGTAGAGAACGGAACCATAACTGCAGCCGAAGTTGTTGATACCAACGGAAGCGGACATGGAGCTCTTGCCGGTTTTCTGTTGGAACATAACGTCGACACTCTGATCTGCGGAGGCATCGGCGGCGGTGCCCAGAGCGCCCTCGCCCAGGCCGGCATCCGGCTGTACGGCGGCGTAAGCGGAAACGCAGACGAAGCCGTAAATGCACTGTTAACCGGAACCCTCGGCTATAATCCGAACATACACTGCAGCCATCATGACCATGAAGGCGAAGGACATGCCTGCGGCGAACACAGCTGCGGTGAGCACAGCTGCCATTAAAAGATCATTGTAATTATAGGACAGAACGAAAAAAAGCCGCATGCATTTTATTCTATGCATGCGGCAAGTATCAGATCATATTCTTTTTTGGTTACCAGATGGGCTTCTACTTTTCCAGCACTTCGATGGCTGCCTGAACCTGATTATCCCGCTCCAGCGGAATGTCGTACTGTCCGATGAGATCCTCATCCAGCTTCTGTTCTACCGTTATATCCGGTGTCAGTCCCTTCTTATGAAGGTCATGTCCGGCCGGGGTGTAGTAGTGGGCGGTAGTGATCTTGACTGCAGATCCGTCCGTTAACGGGATCAGGCTTTGCACAATGCCTTTTCCGAAGGAAGTGGTTCCCACCAGGGTTGCTGCGCCGTAGTCCTGCAGGGCACCGGCAAATACTTCTGCCGCACTGGCAGACTGACCGTTGATCAGCACCGCAATTGGAACATTGAGTTCATGGTCATCGGCTTTCGGAAAATCGCCGCCCTCCGTGCTTGTTCCTCTCACATCATGGCGGGTCTCACCGTCCTGGCAGTAGTAGCGTTCTTCCTGCCCGGTCTTGGTAGCGGTAGAAAGAATGGTTCCATCATGCTGGTTTTCCGGCAGAACGTATGCCGCCATCTCCACACAGGATGTTACTACGCCGCCCGGATTGTCGCGCAGGTCAATGATCAGGCGCTCCATACCCTGCTGTTCCAGATCAGACACCGCAGCGATAAACTGCTCTGCTGTCACAGTATCAAACTGGGTTACTTCTACATATCCGGTCTTGTCCGCCAGCATCTGGTGTTCTACCGTAGCCACCTCCACCATACGACGCTGAATGTGGAGCGGGATTTCTTCGGTTCCGCGCAAAACCGTCACATCGACATAGGAGCCTTCCTCACCGCGGATGTACTCCTGAACCAGAATGTCAAGTTCTTCATCCGCTGCAGAGACATCCTTTACCTTATAGATGATATCGCCTTTCTGCATGCCCGCCTCTTCTGCCGGGGAACCCGGGAAAACGCGGAGCGCCGTCACTGCCCCGGTCTGCACATTCTTGCTGACCAGCACACCAATGCCACAGTATACACCGCTGGTCTCCTCTGTCAGGGAACTGTACTCCTCCGGAGTATAATAAACGGTGTACGGATCATCCAGTCCGGCCAGCATGCCTTTGTAGATTCCGGTTTCCATCTGCTCCGCGTCTTCATCGAACAGGAAATACCGGTCGATGATCTGCTGAAGCACGGAAATTTTTGCATCCACCTGTTTTAAATTTACCTGGGTTCGAACGGCATCGCTGCCGGAACCCTCTGCCGTTGTATTCTGCGCCTGATTCTCGATCACGGTGCGCCCGATCACAGAGATACCAGTTGCCACACCCACAATGCCAAAACCTGCCAAAGCAGTTACAAGGGAACCTGCTAAGACGCCTTTCCAAAACTTTGACTTGCCTTTATTTTCTTTCTCCAATAATGTCACCTCGTCTGTTTATGATTCCCGCCTGCTGTCCATATGCTGCTCCTATTGTTCGGACAGGCACTTTGTAACTGTAAACTGCGAAATACCATTTCTTTACGGACTTACATAGGACTGCGGATTTACATAGCGCCCGCCGGAACGGATTCCAAAATGCAGGTGCGAACCGGTGGAATAGCCGGTAGATCCTACTTTCGCAATGGTCTGTCCCTGTTTTACCGTCTGGCCTTCCGATGCCAGGATCTGGGAACAGTGCATATATACGGTGTATACACCGCCGCCATGACTGATCATGATGTAATTTCCCGCAGAATAGCTGTAGGTAGATATCACAACCGTGCCGGATGCTGCTGCCGTGATGGCCGCTCCGGTAGATGCCGGGATATCGATTCCCTGATGGTTGCTGGACGCTCCTTTTGTCGGAGAGGTTCTGATTCCGAAACCGGAAGAAATGCGTCCGCTGGACGGACACGGCCACTTAAAGCTAATATTCCCAAGACTGGCAACATTATGCGAAGCAGCTTTATCTGTAGCAGAAACTTTCTTTCCTGCTGCTTCTGCTTTTTTGCGTGCTTCCTCTTCTGCCTTGCGGGCCGCTTCCGCCTTCTTGCGCTCCTCTTCTTCCTTGCGCTTGATTTCTGCCTCGATCTGCTTGATCTTGTTCTCCTGCGCCGCCAGATCCGCGTTGTACTGGTCTACCTGGCTCTGGGCGGTATCAATCTGACCGGCATAGCTTTGCATTTCCTTATTTTTCTGGGCACGCAGCGTCTTGACTGATTCCTGCTTTGCCTTTGTTTTCTCCTGCATGTCGAGAAGCGCTTCCCGGTCATCTTTTAATTTCTGTTCTTCGTCCGCAATCGTCTGGCGGGTTGCCTCGTACTCATCCATCTTCTTGCGGTCATAGTCGGAAATTTTGTTGATGTACTCGGCCCGGTTCATAAGCTGTACCATATCCTCAGACTGAAACAGCATATCAATGTAGCTGGTATTGCCCTGCTCGTACATGTATTTGATACGAAGCTTCATATCGGCATACTGCTTATTTTCCGTCTCTTTCGCCTGCTCCAGAGCCACGCCGGTATCGGCAATCTCCTGTTCTTTGTTTCCGATCTGGGTGGAAAGCTGGTCCAGTTCTCCCTCCAGCTTTGTCAGGCTGCCGTCCAGCTCTTTGACATATGCTGCCGCATCATTCTTTAGACCTTCCAGGTTCTTGATGGTAGCCTGTACCTTTTTCTTTTCTTCCTCAATGGAGCTGACCTTCTTTTTAGCCGCCTCCACATCCTGCTTGGTCGCGTAGGCTGTCTGGAATGAGGACATGGCAAGCACTGTGCCCATCACCGCAGCCAGCATGCGCCTCTGCATTCTTTTCCATTTGTTTCTATGCATCATTACACCTTCATATACTTGCGGATGGTGAAAAAGCTTCCAAAGAATCCGATTCCAACACCCAGGATCAGTGCTGCCCCGATCAGCAGCGGATAGATTTCACCAACCGGTACAAAATAAAACAGGTTGGAGAGCACATGAAACCGCTCAGACAGATACACAATTCCTTTTGTATAGAGGAAATAGGTTCCTGCCAACGGGATCAGCGCGCCAATGAGGCCGATCATCACGCCCTCAACGATAAACGGTGCACGGATCATAAAATTTGTAGCACCGATCAGACGCATGATCTGGCACTCCTGTCTGCGGAATGCCGCTGCTACGGAAATGGTGTTGTTGATCAAAAACAGGGATACTGCCAGAAGCACACCGATGATCAGGGAAGACAGCACACCGATCACACGGTTAAAGCCCGAAAAACCGGCGACCGCTGAGTTGGAATAGTTCACCTGGCGTACGCCATCCAGACCCTGTAAATACGCAACCAGCTCATCCTGCTGGGAAATATCGTTTAAAAAGATCTCATAAGAAGCAGAACCAGCCAGCGGATTATCTTCCGCAAAGCCTTCGGCCAGCTCCTCATGGCCTGCAAAATATTCTTCCTTAAAAGAATTCCAGGCATCTTCCGCAGAAATATAATACATCTCGCGGATCTCAGGCCGCTGGTGGATGATCTCACCAAGCCCCTGGATATCCTGCTCTGTCAGATTCTCATCAAACAGCACGGTAATTCCAACCGTGCTCTCCACATGCTTCACCATATACCGGATATTGGCAATAATGGAAAAAAACAGGCAAAACAAAAAAATACATGCAGAAATCGTCGCCACAGAAGCAAGCGAAAACCAGATGTTTCTGCATATATTCTTCATGCCCTCTTTCATGCAATACCAGAATGTACTAATCTTCACGGTCTGATCCACCCTTTCTTTCGTCACTTACCAGATGTCCCTTATTCAGGGTAATGACTCGTTTTCCCATCTGGTCTACAATCTCCTGACTGTGGGTTACGACCACAACCGTAGTACCAAGCGCGTTGATCCGCTCCAGAAGCTTCATGATCTCCGTTGCATTCTCATGGTCCAGGTTTCCAGTCGGCTCATCGGCAAGAAGCACCTCCGGCCGGTTGATGAGGGCGCGGGCAATAGCCACACGCTGCTGTTCTCCGCCGGAAAGCTGATGCGGGAAAGACTTATACTTGGAAGAAAGTCCCACCAGCTTCAACATGCGCGGAACCTCTTCGCGGATTTTTCTGGGGGAAGCACCTACCACACGCTGGGCAAATGCTACATTTTCAAATACCGTCCGGTCTTTTAAAAGCCGGAAATCCTGAAACACCACGCCAAGACGGCGGCGGTATTTCGGTATGTAACGGCGCGGCATCTTCTGAAGGTCCATATCGTTGACGATGATGCGTCCCGATGAAGGCTCTGCCTCTTTCAGCAGAAGGCGGATCAGGGTTGATTTTCCTGATCCGCTCCGTCCCATGATAAAGACAAACTCTCCGTCCTGGATGCGGATGTCAATGTCCTTCAGTGCCTTGCTTCCCTTATCGTATGTTTTGCTTATATTACGAATTTCTATCATGATTAATAGTCCAGGTTCTCCATGTATTTCATGTACTTAACAACCATCAGCGCGATCTTGAAGGTGATGGCATCTTCAAAGACACGCAGATCCAGTCCGGTGCTCTTCTGGAGTTTGTCCAGGCGGTACACCAGGGTGTTTCTGTGGATGTAGAGCTGACGGGATGTTTCCGATACGTTTAAGCTGTTCTCAAAGAATTTGTTGATGGTGGTTAAGGTCTCCTCGTCAAACTCGTCCGGGGATTTGCCGTCGAAGATCTCGCGGATGAACATACGGCACAACGGCAGCGGCAGCTGATAGATCAGACGGCCGATTCCCAGCGTTCCGTACGCAACCACGTTCTTTCCGTTGTAGAAGATCTTGCCGACATCCAGAGCCATCTTCGCTTCCTTGTAGGAACGGGATACTTCCTTGATATCGTTGACTACGGTACCGTAAGCCACGCGCACCTTGGTCATGGCCTCGGAGCTTAACATATCGAGGATGACGCTGGCGGTCTTCTCCAGATCTGCGTAGTCCTCGTTCGGTTTTACTTCTTTTACGAGAATGATGTTCTTCTCATCCACCGCAGTGATGAAATCTTTTGTCTTGGTGGCAAACAGGCTGCGGACAGTCTCCAGTGCATTGACGTCTTTCTCCTGTTTGGTCTCGATCAGGAATACAACTCTGCGCACGTTAGTCTCAATGTGCAGCTTCTTCGCGCGGTTGTAAATATCGACTAACAACAGGTTGTCAAGAAGCAGGTTCTTGATGAAGTTATCTTTGTCGAAACGCTCCTTGTAGGCTACCAGAAGGTTCTGGATCTGGAACGCTGCCAGTTTTCCTACCATGTAGACGTCATCACTGCTGCCCTTGGCTAACAGGATGTACTCCAGCTGATGCTCATCGAACACCTTGAAGAACTGATAACCCTGGATTACCTGGCTGTCTGCCGGTGAATCTACGAAGGAAAGAATAGAATTCTCGTACTCTTCCGCCTCCGGAAATGTGGAAGCCAGCACCTTTCCTTCCGTATCACAGATACACAGATCAATTCTGGTGATCCCCTTCAGCCCGTCAATGGTTGTCTGAAGAATCTGGTTTGAAATCATAATATTCACTCCTTAATCCTAATTTCGTAATACCGCCCCGTTTTGTAAAATCGCACAAACCTGAAAGGACCCTTATCGTATATTTTAATGCACTTTGCAGAAAAAAGCAAGCAAGTATCCAATACTTGCCTGCCTTTTTTGAGGTTTTATTGTCTATATTCAATAAAACCTTCTCCCAAAACCTCCCGTGCGTCGCTTACGATGACAAAAGCTTGTGCATCATGACCAACTACGAGCTCCTTTAATTGTGCAATTTCTTTTCTCGATACAACACAAAACAGGACATCTTTCCGGTTTCCGGAGTACATTCCCCTTGCATCCAAGGCCGTCACGCCGCGCTCCAGCTCTTTTAAGATAGCTGCGGCGATTTCTTCACTCTTATCCGAGATGATATAGGCCACCTTGGAATATTTCATACCTTCAATGATTCCGTCCGACACCTTGGAAACCGCGTAAATGGCAATCAGCGCGTACAGCGCATAGGTAACGCCAAAAATTCCCGCGCCGATCAGAACGATGGCCGCGTCCAACACCTGCAGGATCTGGGCAAGCGTATAGTGCGGCAGCCAGCGCCGGATGATGGCAGCCAGCATGTCGGTCCCGCCGGTTGTGGCCTGACAGGCAAACACAATGCCGGCCCCGGCTCCGGTGATCAGACCGCCAAACAGCGCCGTTAAAAACAGATCATCCATCAGAAACGGCATCTCCGGAATCACATAAAGGGAAACCGACAGCGTGACCGTAGCCAGAAGTGTCCGCTTGATAAAGCTCCAGCCCTTTAGCTTTGCTGCAGCCGCGAACAGCGGAATGTTAATAGCCGTGTTCGTCAGCCACAGAGGCACGCCAAACTGTTTTTTTAAGATGATGGCCACACCGGAAGCCCCTCCCGTGACCAGTCCGATGGGATCATAAATGTTTTTGATCGCAAACCCCATAATTGACGCCCCGATCAGGATCAGAATATAATCCCGAAACGGAGACTTTCCCCTGACTCCCATAATACCTCCTTATCACACCGGTGAAACATAAGCTGTTTCAATCGCCCGTTTTGCTGCGCCTGGTGTGCGTCTGTTCAGTCAGGAAATCTTTTTTGCAAGTACATTGAGAAGCTTGTCTCCTGCTTCCCTGTCTTCATCCTCCGTAGTCCAGAGTTTCAAGATTTCCAGACGTCCGGTTTCGGTCAGAATGCGCTCCAGTTCTTCCCGTGTGTACTCACAGAAATACCGGCCGCTTCTCTGGCCCTCAAAGTCCCCTTCCTGGAAGGAAAGGAATAAGATTCCGTTCTGGCACAGCGCCTCGGTCAGTTTTTCCAGGATACCCGGCAGTTCGTCCTCCGGCACATGGATAAGAGCCTCATTGCCCCAGATGCCGTCAAAGGCATCATCAAACTCCATGTCCTCATAGTCCATGCACAGCACTTCCAGGCCTGTGTGGATCTCCGCCAGCTTGCACATCTCCTCCGATGCATCCAGTGGGGTCACATCAAAGCCCTGCTCGTAAAAAGCCAGGCTGTCGCGGCCAGAGCCGCATCCAAGATCCAGGATGGTGTCGCCGTCGATCTCCCGGAGTTCCTCTAAGAACTCCTCCCGCTGCGGCTCCATGTCCCGGTCTACTGTATCCTCAAAAATTCGCGACGCATACTTATTATAGTATTCTATCGTGTCCAAAACTATCCTCCTATATTCTCTCTATGGTTTTCTCCGTAATACGGACTTTGTTTTCTTTCAGTAATTTGCCGACCGCACGCTTGAAGGCATTCTTGCTCAGCTTGAATTCCCGCATGATGGTCTCCGGTCTTGCCTTGTCGTTGAACGGAAGTACGCCGTCAAACTCATCAATGACCTTTAATACCAGCTCAGCATCGTCGTCCATCTGCATGTAAGCTTTCTGACGCGGGCTTAAATCCAGCTTGCCGTCATCGCGCACTTTCACTACGCGGGCTTCAATCACATCTCCCATGTGGAAATCTCCGTAGAGCTCTTTCTTCGGGATGAGTCCGTAGTAGCGGTTGTCCACTGCAACGAATGCTCCGAGATTCTCATTGATCTCGTAAATAGTTCCCTGCACCTTGTCATCCTTCTTGTAAGGAGACTCTGCGCTCATGTAGGAATACACATTCATGGTGGCAGCCAGTCTCTGGCTCTTGTCTACATAAAGGGCTACCAGGCAGTTCTCTCCCTGACGCACCTTATGGTTCTGCTCTTTAAACGGAAGCAGCAGATCTTTTTCCAGTCCCATATCGAGGAATGCTCCGATCTTTGCCACGTCCTTGACTGTCAGTACGGCAGTCTCCCCAACCTGCAGCTTCGGGCGGTTGGTGGTTGCAATGAGGCGGTCCTGGGAATCCTTGTATACAAATACCTCCAGGCTGTCGCCCACCTTTGTGCCTTCCGGCACCTGTTTTTTCGGCAGAAGTACAGAGTTCTTATCGTCTTTCTTCTCCCCAAGATACACTCCGAATTCTTTTTCTCTCTGAACTATAAGGGGCTGTATCTTTCCTAATTCTATCATCTGGTTCTCTCTTTCTGGTCGTTCCTTCACAACCGGCTTACCTGCCTGTTACTGTTCACGCGTTGCGCAAACAGCAACGGATTTTGCCGATGTTCGCATTCCAAATCGGCAAAATCTGCTGCCACCGCTGTATCATACGGCATTTTCAGTTCAGAAAATGCCTACCCGTGTACAGTAACGCCTGTCCGCAGCCATACAACTGCGTAAGGCTTTCCTTCTGTATCGCAGAGGGCTATTGTATAGCACCCCTCTTCCACGCTGACGCGCGGAATGATCTGATCGCCAAGGACTGCCGCTTTCTTGTACTCCACCCGGAGTTCCCGGATGAGAAGTCCCGCAGGCAATACCTCACGCGCGATTTCCACATACTGGGCATTGTTCACATGATGATTTGTGTCAATGTGATGTGCCGCCACCGCAATGACCGGATATTCCTCATACTCAGCCGGAAGCGGAATTCTTCTCGGCGCGTAGTCCATGGAAAGCTTTTCCTCCTGTCCCACGCCGTATCCCCGGATATCTTCCTCCCCCACGCGCACCGGTACTCCGTGCTCCGTGTCAAAGAAGAACCAGTTGGAATTGGCCCGCACCAGGTAATTGCCCTCCGGATCCTGGATCGTAAAATTACGCAGTCCGTAAATGCCTTTGAAATCATAGGGCCAGGTACTCACCACAATGCGTTCTCCCAGTTTCGGATAACGGTCCACAATGATCTGCCAGGAAGAAAGCAGCCATGCACGGTGCTTTTCCGTGAGATAATCAATTCCCATGTTTAAGTCCTCCGACTGAAACGTGGAACAGTCCTGCATGTAATTGATCACTCCGGTCAGGGAAAGCTTCCGGTCTTCGTCTACCTCGCTGTAACGCACTCTACTGTCAAAAGAATACATGGTTTTCCCTCCTTCTGGTCTGTAATACCCTTTAAAATAGAAATCGTTCCCTATTATCTCACATTCTTCGGGGATTCACAACTGTTTTTCCGTAAAAGAATGCAGGAAAATCGGTTCGTGTTCAGTACCGATTGCATAACTTGTACGCAAATACGAAAAAGTGTCTTCGACACTTCAACTCCCCTGCCCCTCA
>NZ_QUFI01000039.1 GCF_003478505.1 Clostridium sp. AF27-2AA | reverse complement strand
GAAGACGATAGCTAGTTACCCAGAATTTAAGCGCTTACAATTTAACTTCTTCATAAGGATATTTTTTAAAAAATAAATACTGAGAAACCAATTCATAATAATCATCAACACTATCATTATTCTCATCTGGTATTGCAAAATTTGTAATAACAACACCGGGAGAACATAAGCGATTATTTTTGCATAGACCAGAAACACATCTTAATGCATGCTGTCCAGATGGAATGCTCCCACATGCATCAATATACACAATATCAAATTTTTTTGGGGTTTGTTGAAAAAAAGTTTCAATATTTTGTCTTAAAATTCTAGGCTGCGGATGTTCTCCCTCACAAAAGGTCAACAATGCTTTTTTATAAGCTTGTGTATTTGCTTCAAAAGCCCATATATTTTGTGGAAGAATTCCCAAGTCAATTAACTCTTTGAAGTCATTTTTAGGCTCAGGTCCACTCAAATAACACACTACCAAATCTTCTGGTTTTTTCATTCTTACATAAGCATCATGTAACTTTTCCCAATTTGTAATATATGAAACTTCAATTTTTTCTGCTTCCTCTCTGTTTTGGCTAATATCTTCAGATAAAGTAAAATAATCATAAAGCCGTCGCACATAGTTTCGCTCAACACAAGCTGCACTTTCTCTTTTAGATGTTAATAATTCGACCGCATTATAAATAGCACTATGTCTAACATTTTTCTTTTTATATTGATTATATGTGTAATTTTCTTTCATAGCTAATTTTCTCTGTATTTGCTCTTTTCAACAATTTTTATTTATCATTTATATAATACCACGAAATTTTATCTAAGATAATTATTTTTCTATCTTTCGTTTTGCCTTTTTAATTTTTACCTAGTTAATAGATGCTTTAGTTCTTTTTATATCTATTAATAGTAATTGCCTTTTTCATTTACCACTAAAAAATTATCTTTTTAATATTTTCACCACAACCTCACAATGCCCCGTCGCCGGAAACATATCCACCGGCCATGCCCCTTCTGCCTGATACCCCATCTTCTTAAACACGCCCAAATCTCTCACCAGTGTATCCGGACCGCAGGACACATAAATGACAGTCTTCGCTTTCACCGCTGCCACTGCCTTGATGAATGCCTCAGTGCTTCCGGCTCTTGGCGGATCCATGAGGACGACGTCTACGGTATCACCGGATGCGGCCATCTGCATCATGAATTCGGTGGCGTCGTTACAATAGAAGCGGATGTTTTTGACATCATTACATTTGGCGTTCTGGACAGCATCGCGGACGGCGTCGGCGTTCAACTCTACGCCGATGACTTCTTTGGCTTTGGATGCGGCGATGATGCCGATGGTTCCGATTCCGCAGTAGGCATCCAGCACGCGCTCGTTGCCGGTCAGGCCGGCCAGTTCGATGGCTTTACCGTACAGATACTCAGTCTGGACCGGGTTGACCTGGTAGAAGGATTTCGGGGAGATGCGGAATTTGCAGCCGCACAGTTCGTCCTCGATATAGCCTTTGCCGTACAGAACGTGTTCTTTATCGCCCAATACCATGCTGGTACCGCGGTTGTTGATGTTCTGGACAATGGTGGTGATCTCCGGGTGTTTCTGGCGCAGTGCTTTGACGAAGTTGTTCTTGGACGGGAATACCGGGGATGCGGTGACCAGCACGACCATGATCTGGCCGCTGGTGAAACCGCGGCGAACCAGCACGTGGCGCAGCAGGCCGTAGCCGGTATCTTCATCGTAGGTGCGGATCTTGAAGGATTTCAGCATGCCGCGGATGGTGCCGATGATCTCGTCTGCTTTCTGGTCTTCGATCATGCAGGTTTCCACCGGAACGATGTTATGGGTTTTCTCTTCGTAAACGCCGGAGATGGCTTCGCCTTTGCGGTAGCCGAATACGGCATGTACCTTGTTGCGATAGTGGAACGGATCGTCCATGCCTTTGATGCCATGCACCTTGCAGTAATTTCCAAGAAGCTTCTGCATCTGGCTCTGTTTCATCTGAAGCTGTTCTGCGTATGGCACGTCCAGATACTGGCATCCGCCGCAGCGGTGCGCCACCGGGCACAGACCTTTCTTCTTCGGTGCTTTTTTCTCTTCTGCTACAGACTGAAGTTTTCCTGATTTCGGGGAATCGCCAAATCCACGCTTCGGTTCTGATTTTTTGCCGAAGTTCATAGTATCCTTACGGGCAGATTTTCCGAAACTCTTCTGCGCAGACTTTCCATCTGCTTTTCCGAATTTTTCAACTTTGCCGCAAGCAAAATCCCGCGCAGATTTCTGATCTGCATTCTTGCCATCTTTCTTCCTAGCCCGGCTCCAATCCTCTTTCCGGCCTGTTTTCTGCTCAGAAGATTTTCCTGCCTTTTTTACCGGCTTCTCTCCAACCCACTCTTCAAATTTATCATCCAGACTCCGTCCCTGCTTTCCGGCAGCCGGTTTCTTCTTCCAATTTTCTTTTTTTACATTTCTATCCTGTTTCACGACTCTCAAGCCCCTTGTCTTTTTTATCATTTTTTATATAATGATACCAGGGTCAAAGCACTTACCCCTAACATCATTTTACTATTTACATTACTACATACCTTCAGGAGGAACCCCTATGTCCAACACATCCGATAACAACACACAAGCCGGTGCGTTACACACCGGCGAGGATTCTTTTTATATGGATCCGGTTCTCTACACCGGCCGTCCGGCGGACTGCACCGGGCGGCTGGAGAAGGAGATCCGCACCTATGACCTGTTAGATGAGCTCCAGATTCCTTACTGGCGGCTGGATCACGATGCCACCGCCACCATTGACGCCTGCCATGACGTGGATGTCCGGCTGGACATTGAGATCTGCAAGAACCTGTTTCTCTGCAATGCCCAGAAAACGGACTTCTATCTGCTCATGATGCCGGGCCACAAGAAGTTTAAGACGGCGAAGCTTTCCAAACAGATTGGAAGCGCCCGCCTTTCCTTTGCAAGCTCGGAATTCATGGAGGAATTTCTGGATATCACGCCGGGTTCTGTCAGCGTGCTGGGGCTGATGAATGACAAAAGCAACCGCGTGCGGCTGCTCATCGACCAGGATGTGATCGACCACCACACCTTTGTGGGCTGTCATCCATGCATCAACACCTCCAGCTTAAAGCTTTACACGAAGGACATTCTGGAGAAGTTTCTCCCGGCAGTCCATCATGAATATACCATCGTCAATCTTCCATGGGAAGAGTAATCTGATTCCATGTCAGAACTGCAGACAAATGGCCAAATCCGATGTCCGGACTGACTGCGCACAGTTTCTGCCATGGACCCAGTTACTCATTTCTTATTTGCTCAGCGGTCTGGTAACTTCTTTCAGCCAGGCCGCTTCTTCTGCGTCCAGATGCGGCGCGATCTTTTCGTATACCTGTGCGTGGTACTCATTGAGCCATGCCAGATCCTGCTCTTCCATCAGAGATACATCCACCGGCTCCAGATCGATCGGCACGTAGGTCAGATACTCGAAGCTTAAGAACTGGCCGTAATCAGTCTTTTCGTCCTTCTTGCAGTAGATCAGGTTCTCTGTGCGGATGCCGTGGCTTCCCTCAATGTAAAGTCCCGGCTCATCGGAGCATACCATGCCCGGCATAAACGGCGCGCTGTCCTGGCGCTCCGGCACTACCCGGTAACGGATGCCGATGGGACGCTCATGCACATTTAACAGATAACCCACGCCATGGCCGGTTCCGTGGTTGAAATCCAGTCCGCGCTTCCAGAACGGTGCCCGCGCTACATAGTCCAGGCTCAGGCCGCTGCAGCCTTCCAGAAATTTCACATGTCCAAGACGCAGCATGCTCATCAGCACCAGGGTGTAATGCTCTTTTTCTTCATCCGTGACCGGCCCCAGGGCGATGGTACGGGTGATATCGGTGGTTCCCTCGTAATACTGTCCACCGGAATCTACCAGGTACAGGCCTCTTGCCTGCAGGCTCGCGCACTGCTCCGGCACGGCATGGTAATGGCACAGTGCCGCATTTTTCCCATATGCGGAGATTGTGTTGAAGCTGATATCCAGTGCTCCATGCTCCCGGCGCATCTGGTCAAGACGGTCAGCCACGCTGCACTCATCCATCGGGATCTTACCGATGTTTTTCTTCAGCCAGTAAATGTATTTGGTCATGACCACACCATCGGTGATGTGGGCCTTTTTCATATTTTCAATCTCGGTCTCATTTTTCTGGGACTTGGCGTACACGGTCGGATTCATCTGGTCGATGATCTGGTTCTGGGTCTGCACGCTCTCGTAAATGGCAAAGTTCACACGGCTCTTCTCCAGAAGCACGGTATGGTCTTTCAGCTCCTTTACATCCGCGTAAATGTCATTGTAGGGGCGGATAGTCACGCCCAAGGACTCCAGGTAAGAGCGGACCTCATCGGAGATCACCTGCGGATTCACATAGAAGAACAGGTTCTCCCCGGTTACCATCAGGTAGGACAGCACCACCGGATTGCATGGAATGTCGTTCCCGCGGATATTGAACAGCCAGACAATGTCATCCAGCGTGGTGATGATATGCACATCCGCGTAAGCCTTCTTCATGGCTTCGCGCAGGTTTTTAATCTTCTCGGATGCGGCCTGTCCGGCATATTTCTCTTCCAGGATCCATACCGGCTCTGCGGAAAGCTCCGGGCGGTTTTCCCAGATCTCACCGATCAGATCATGGTCGGAGCAGATGGATGCCTGTTTTCTGGAAAGACGATGCCGCAGGCTTTCCCCTGTCTTGCTGTTGATAACACGGCCATCAAAGCCAAGCACACCATGCTCCGGCATGTGGTCTGCCAGATACTGCTCCACGGTCAAAACTCCGGGCTGGCCCATTTTCATAAGTTCTACGCCACTATCTTTCAATTCTGCAGCCGCCTGCACGAAATAACGGCCATCTGTCCACAAACCGGCCCAGTCCTTTGTGATCAGGGCAATACCCGCAGAACCGGTAAATCCGGTGATGTACTTTCTGCATGCAAAATGCTCCCCCACATACTCCGACTCATGGAAATCTGCTGTCGGCACCAGATAGGCATCCATATGATAAGTCTCCATCAGTCTGCGGAGACGCGCAATTCTCTCTGTAATTTCGTTCATGTTATTATCCTCACTTTTCATTCTGACGCATGGCATCCTCAATAGCTGCCGCAATGCCTTCACTGTAGGTTGGATGAGCACGCATCGCCAGGGAAAGCTGCTCGGCAGTCAGTCCGTTTGCAATGGCCGTAGCCATTTCTCCGATCATGTCCGTGGCGCGTGGGCACATCATCTGCGCTCCCACAATGGTATTGGAATATGCCTCAAAGATCAGGCGGATAAAGCCGTGCTCCTCCCTGGCAATGATGGATTTGCCGTTCTCTCCCATATCGTAAACGCCGCAGCGCACTTTCATGCCAAGTTCTCCGGCCTTCGCCTCCGTGAGACCAACCGTAGCAATCTCCGGCTCAGTATAGATACAGCTCGGCACGATCGGCAGAGAGACAAACATGCCGTTTGGCACTGCCTCCAGACGGATGGTATGCGGCTTTCCCGCCAGATTTTCAATGACGTAGGTTGCCTGCGCCATAGCCACATGGGCCAGTTGTGTTTTTGCAGAAACATCTCCAATCGCATAGATTCCCGGTTCGCTAGTCTCAAAGTCCGCATTTACCACCGGCCTTCCATGTTCTATCTGCAGGCTCATGTCCTCACCAAGAAGACCTTCCGTGTAAGGTGCTCTTCCAACGGCTACCACCACCTGATTCGTTTTAATCTGGGTCGTCTCATCGGTCAGCAGATGGCGCACGGTACATACCAGACCTTCCTCCCGCTGGATTTCCTCTACCATAGCATTGCAGTAAACAGTAATGCCCTTCTTGACGAGCTGTTCCTTTAATGCTTCGGAGACCTCCTCATCCATCGGACCTAACAGATGAGGTCCTTTCTCTACAATGGTCACCTTAGAGCAGAGTGCCTGGAAAATGGTAGCAAACTCTACACCGATGACACCACCGCCCATAATCACGATGCGGTCATAATTCCAGGTGGGCACTGCCAGCAGACGGTCACTATTGATAACGCCCGGCAGATTGATGCCGGGAATGTTCGGCATGATCGGCTTCGCACCGGTAGCGATAATGATATTCTTTGCACGAAGATATTCCTTGCCGCTCTCGCCTACTACTTCAATAGTTTTCTCCCGGCGGATGGTTGCCTTTCCCTTTATAAAGGTAATATTATTTTTATCAAACAGCTTCTGGATTTCATCGCGGTACCGGCGCACAGAACGCTTCTTGTAATCCTGCATTTTTGCAAAATCAAAGGAGATAAAATCAGTAGAAACACCAAATTCATCCCCGTGCTGCATCATGGAAAAAATATTGGACGCATGAAGCAGCGCCTTGGTGGGGATGCAGCCCCGGTTGATACAGACACCGCCCAACTTATTCTCATCCACCACGGCTACCTTCATGCCGAAGGACGCGCCCTTGATGGCTGCAGTATAGCCGCCCGGTCCTGCCCCGATAATCACCAGATCATAATATGTTGCCATAAATTTATATTCCTTTCGTTCTGTCACGATTTTCTTTCTGTCATTGTGCCTGCTCTGCAGTTTGCAGCCGCACCTGCCTAAAACAGATGCAGCGCTTCGCAAGCCTTATAAACACCGTCCTCGCCAATGGGCGCGGTAACGTAATCCGCTGCCGCCTTCAGCTGCGGATGCCCATTGCCCATAGCCACGCCGATTCCTGCGGTAGTCACGATCTCATAATCATTCATACTGTCGCCAAAGGCGATCGTGTTCTTCAGCGGGATATTCCAGGCTTTGCAGAGGCGTTTGAGTCCTTCTGCCTTGGAGGCATCCTTTTCAATGATATCGGCCCCTTCCCGGCTGGAAAACAGTGGAAGCTTCAGCATAGGGAATGCCGCCTCCACTTCTTTCGCTCCAGGCTCCCGGCCAATGTAGGCCAGCGTGCGCACCGGCATGTCCAGAAGCTTCCACGGGTCGCGAAACTTCCGGTCCGACATCTGCCAGCGTACCATATCGTGTCGGGTCACACACCAGGGATTGATGAAATAATCGATATCACCCACGGTCATGCCGATGGCGTAATCCTTCCCTTCTGCAAATTGCAGCAGTTCTTCTACCAGTTTCCGCTTCATACAATGTTCATAGATCAGTTCCGAGCCGATGGTGATCTTGTTGCCATTTAAATGGATGATGGCATCCGGCTTCACCTGGTCTGCAAGGCCCTCGCTGAACTTGGCATCCATGTCACGGCCGGTGGCGATCACGATATAGTAATTTTTGCGAAGCAGATCCAGCGCTTTGATGGCACTGTCCGGAATCTTATAATCTGCATGGTTCAGCAGTGTCATGTCCATGTCAAAACTGACGATTCCCTTCATAAACAACTCTCCGTTTTCCTTCTGTAATCGCGGCTGCGAGCAATCCGCCAGCCGCCGGTAATTCTAGTATCCATGATAACAAAGTACGGGGGGACTGTAAAGTCCGAAGGGCAGATTTAAAAAATTCTTATACAAATTGCTTTTCAAATCGCTCATTTTCTGATATACTAATATAGTTCGATCGGGGTATGGCGTAGCTTGGTAGCGCGCTCGGCTGGGGGCCGAGAGGTCGCAGGTTCAAATCCTGTTGCCCCGATTCTATAAAAGCATCGGCAGTTTTCTGTCGATGCTTTTTGACTATCATTTTCTTTTCAGTACCTCAATTTTCTTACGCTGTCTCTCCCCCAGTTACCCGCCTGATATGAATCGCAAGAAACCCGATTTCTTCTTTCGCAAGAACCACCCTCAGCTCCTGTTCCAGTTTTTTCAAAATCTGCTCAGCCAGCGCGTATTCGAATGGAAACTGCTCTTTTGCGTATGCTTCCAGATCAAGATCCGTGCGTTCTCCCTTTCT
The DNA here is from genome assembly GCF_003478505.1 of Clostridium sp. AF27-2AA. GTDB lineage: Bacteria > Bacillota > Clostridia > Lachnospirales > Lachnospiraceae > Brotaphodocola. The sequence goes on along the minus strand of NZ_QUFI01000039.1, from coordinate 17,154 downwards.
TGCCCGGGCCAGCATATAGCGGACATGACTCATCAGCCGGTTGTAACCGAGAGAGCCATAAGGAAGCTTCTTTCCGGCTCCTTCCTCGATCATGGTCATGCAGACGCCCACCAGACGGGCTGTTTCCAGAGAATCAGCCACATTTTCCTGCGCCAGTCCGGCGTGGATATGCAGGGCGATGAAGCCGGCTTCATCCTCTCCAAGGGCGGTTCCCGTCATCTTTTTTAAGATTTCACATCCTTTTCTGGCTGCTTCGTACTCATCTCCAAATAAGGCTGCAATATCATGCTGAAACGGATTGGGAATTTCTTTCTTCTCTCTGGCCCGTGCTGCTGCCATAGCAATGTGATCTGCCATTGGGATCAGAATATCATGCTGCAGCGGTCCCATCGCCGCTTCTGCCATCTCTATGATTTTTCCGGCTGCTTCGATATAAATCGGATCAATGCCGTTTACACGGATCAGCGCCGGCGTTTTTTCGCTCACAAGTTCATAACGGCGTCCCTTAGGAAGTTCTGCCATCCGCTCTCCCATACGATGTCCGAAGCCGACCCCGTTTCCCAGAAGAATCTGCTCCTGACCGTTGGCATCATCCAGCACCAGAATCCCGTTATTGTTCAATACTTTGATTACCCGATACATAAAAATACCTCCTGCATCTTATGCCTGTCCTGTTATTATACACGACAACCTTAGGATGCAGAAAGTACTTTTTGTTTCGTATGATAAATACTCCCTAAGTTTTTATCTTACTTTCTTATCTGACCAATCAGCTCTAGCCGTTTTACCTGCTTTTCTCCTTCTAAGCTTAAGCTTTCTCCCTCTGTCAGTCCTGTAAAAATAACGATACAGGCGTCACTCACTGCATGTTCCCGGATATAAGCCGGGTCAAATTCCATGAGTTTTTCGCCTTTTTTAATTTTCTGTCCATCACTTACAAATACCGTGAAGCCTTCCCCATTCAGTTTCACAGTATCTACACCGATATGGAGCAGATATTCCGTCCCATCCGCTGCCTTCAGGCCAATCGCATGTTTGCTCGGAAATACAAACATAACCTCGCCATCTTCCGGTGCCACAACAGTTCCATTCTCCGGCATAACCAGGTAGCCGTCTCCCATGGCTTTGCTGGCAAATGCCTCATCCGGTGCCTCCGTGATTGGCTTTAATACGCCCTGGAACGGAGAGTAAAGTTTGTGGACGTTTTCTGCGATGTTCTTGCTCTCTGCCAGATTCACAGATGCTTCGGTTTCCGCAGTCACTTTGGTGCCCATATTCTCTGCACCATCTGTAGTTTCTGCGGTATCCTCCTCATGCTCCTCTGCCAGATAAGCTTCCAGCTCGGATTTGATCACAGTCACCTGCGGTCCGTAAATAATCTGGATTCCCTGCCCTTTTACGATCACGCCTACCGCGCCGGTCGACTTCAACAGCTTTTCATCAACTAGCGACGAGTCTGCGATAGAGCAGCGGAGTCGTGTCGCGCAGCAGTCCACGGAAGTGATATTGTTTCTTCCTCCCATACCCATTGCAATGGCTGCACTCCGGCTGTCTTTACTGTTTTCTGCCTGGCTGCCGCTTTCTCCCTCTTTCGCTTCAGTCCTGCGGGCATTCACATCAGCCTTCGTGTAGAGCTTCGTCTCCTCGTCATCGTCCTCACGTCCCGGTGTTTTCAAATCAAATTTTTTAATCAGAAAACTGAACAAAACGTAATACAGAAGGAAATACACAATTCCTGCCGGAATAATGCGAAGCCAGCTGGTTTTCGCATTGCCCTGAAGCACACCGAAAATCACCAGATCCAGAAGACCACCGGAAAATGTAAGGCCCACTGCAATGTTCAAAATATGCGCAACCATATAGGCACTTCCGGCCAGAATCACCTGAACTGCAAACAGCATTGGTGCTACAAACAGGAAAGAGAACTCAATTGGCTCTGTAATTCCAGTAAACATGCAGGCCAGCGCCGCACTTAAAAGCAGACCTCCTGCTGCCTTTTTCTTTTCCGGTTTAGCGCACCGGTACATGGCCAGCGCCGCACCCGGAAGTCCAAAAATCATAAAAATAAACTCACCGGAAAAATACCGGGTAGCATCCGCGCTGAAATGCGTCACATCTGACGAAGCAAGCTGCGCAAAGAAAATGTTCTGGCCGCCCTGAATCAGATTTCCATCCACCATCATGGTGCCGCCTACCGCAGTCTGCCAGAAAGGCATATAAAACACATGATGCAGACCGAACGGGATCAGCGCACGCTTAATGATACCAAAAATCAGGGTTCCGAAATAACCGGTTCCTGTAACCAGACCGCCCAGCGCGAAAATGCCATTCTGGACAGCCGGCCAGATAAAGTACATCAGAATACCGATACCAACGTAAGTAACGGTAGAAATAATCGGTACAAAACGGGAGCCGCCAAAAAATGACAGCGCGTTTGGCAATTCAATCTTATAAAACCGGTTGTGGAGTGCTGCCACACCAAGTCCCACAAGAATACCGCCAAATACACCCATCTGCAGGGTCTGAATACCGCAGACGCTGGCAATGGTTCCCTCAAGCACATCCGGCGCAATTGTTCCGTCCGCTAAGACTTTTCCTGCTAATAAAAGCACTGCGTTGATTGATGCATGCATCACAAAAAAAGAAATCATAGCCGAAAGTGCCGCAACCTCTTTTTCCGCCTTCGCCATGCCAATGGCAACACCCACTGCAAAGATGATCGGCAGATTATCAAAAATGACGTTTCCTGCCTTGCTCATGATCATAAGCAGTGCATGCAGGACGGTTCCATTACCAAGAATCCCCTGTAAGCCATAGGTTGCAATGGTAGTCTCATTGGTAAAGGAACTTCCAATCCCCAGCAGGAGACCAGCAACTGGAAGCACCGCAATCGGAAGCATGAAGCTGCGTCCTACTCGCTGAAGCACCCCAAAAATCTTTTCTTTCATGTTCTTTCTCCTTTTTTTCTGAATATTCAGGTGTGTCTTTCTGACAGTTTTCACATCTCCCGAAAATTCTTTTCTGTAAACGCACAAACTTCTTTCCATTTTATATATTTCACCTGTGCAGAAAAGAAACCTGCTCCTATCAGCATACCCAAAACAGTCCGTTTCAGTCGCTTCTGGGAAGTGTAGTTTTATTTGGAAAATGAAAAAGGCATCAACCAAAAGGACATCTCTTCGATGCCCTTTCGGTTAATGCCTGCTTTACCAGTAACACGCCCAAATCTCGATTGTGTTATTAGTATAGTATGGAATGACAGATCTGTCAACTATTTACGACGCACATCAGTGGCATCGAAATTTCCCATAACTCAGCTGCATCCGCACCCGGAATTGCAGCCATCTCCCGGCCGCCCCGGACCTCCAGGTCCGCCCGGTCTGCGGTCATCGTCCCGTCCTTCCCGGAATCCATCACGGAAACCGGCATCATAGCCTTCACGGAATCCGTTACGGAATGCTTCCCGGTTATTCCTGTTCCATCCGCAGGAACCGCCACATCCCCAGTTATTCCAGCCCCAGCCGCCGCAGTTATTACCGAAGCCGCCACAATTGTTACCACAACCATTCCAGCTACACATATCGAAATCTCCTTTTTTGCTGTTTGTACTGTATCTTATGAGCAAATGCAGACAAGGGTGACAACCCTGCTTTCTGTCATATGATAGATTCCAATGCACCGCTGTTTCTGCTTTCACATAAGATGGTACTAGAAACTCTGGAAAGGATTTATGATCATGGAATATTCCAATAACCGATGCGGCTGTATGCAGAGACCACAACTGCCGGAACCGCCGCATATCAATACAGGGAACTCCTGCGGATGTGCAGTCCAGCGTCCCATGCAGCCGGATATGCTGCGCCAGCAGATGCCTGCACAAAGCAGGAACTCTGCTTCGCCAGCAGAACGCCCATCCTGTTCGCTCAGACAGCCAAATTGCGAAACTACACAAAGAGACTGCTTAAGTGACATGTCCGTTGCCATGGCTTATGTCCCCATGCAACGCTGGAACCAGGTGTATGATATGAGCCGCGGACTTACCCGGGGAACCATTTTCCCGGAACTGGATTTGCCGTTTGTGATGGGGAGGTGCCGATGATGTGTGGATGCGACGACAAACTCCTGCAGGCTGTATATGAAACAGGCTTTGCTCTGGATGAGGCAACTCTGTATCTAGACACTCATCCAAACTGCTCAATGGCCATGCAGTATTTTCAGAACGCCCGGCGCATGAACCGCCAGGCTATGAAGGCGTATGAAGAAGTAAATGGACCACTCCAGGTCGCTGATGCCGATTCCAATAACTGGAACTGGATCAACGGCCCATGGCCCTGGGAAGGAGGAATGCGCTGATGTGGAGATATGAAAAACGACTACAGTATCCGGTAAAGATTTCACAGCCGAATCCAAAGATGGCTCAGTTTATCATGAGCCAGTATGGTGGGCCGGACGGCGAGATGGGCGCATCTATGCGCTATTTATCCCAGAGATATGCCATGCCTTATGACATAGCGAAAGCTTCCCTGACCGATATCGGAACCGAGGAACTGGCACATTTGGAGATAGTGGCAGCCATCGTTCACCAGCTTACCCGCAACTTAACCCCGCAGGAAATCGAAGATTCCGGATTCGGCCCTTATTATATTGACCACACTACCGGAATCTGGCCTCAGGCCGCAGGCGGCGTTCCGTTTAATGCCTGTGAATTCCAATCTAAGGGCGATCCAATCACGGATTTATTCGAGGATCTCGCTGCCGAACAGAAAGCCCGGAGCACTTACGACAACATTCTCCGCGTCGTAAAAGATCCGGAAGTCTGCGATCCAATCCGCTATCTGCGGGCAAGGGAAGTTGTGCATTTCCAGCGTTTTGGAGAAACATTGCGACATGTGCAGGATCAGCTTAACAGCAAGAACTTCTATGCCTTTAACCCGGCATTTGATCCAGGCCGGAAGACAAAAAATTCTGGAAATAATTAATACCATCCTATAAAACAAAACCGGGAAGCCCATTTGATCATTTATCAATTGCGCTTCCCGGTTTATCTTTCCATCAATATTCTGGTTATGATTGTAATTAGATGGTTTGAGCTGATAATTCTTTTAACACGTCACAAAGCAGTTCAAAACCGGCCTGTATATCCGATACAGCGGTAGCTTCTGCCGGATTATGGCTGATGCCTGCGATACTCGGCACGAAGATCATCGCGGTCGGGAAATGCTTTCCGAATACCATCGAGTCGTGTCCGGCACCGCTGTTCATATGCTTATACGCGAGATGTTTCTCTTCACAGTGCTGCTCGATCACCTGAATCACGTTCGGATCCATTTTCGCCGACTTCAACCAGTGGTTCTGTCCAAGCCGGAGCTTAAAACCCTTGCTTTCGATGGATTCCAGCGCGTGCTTCAGAATTGCTTCATCATGAAGCAGTTCCTCTTCACTGCCATCGCGCATATCAATGCGCAGATTTACCCGATCTGCAATGACATTCTGCATTCCAGGAAATACCTGTATCGCGCCATAGGTAAGGGTGGCTGAAGGGGCCTCCGCCATCATCTGACGGGTAGACTCTGTTATAAATTCCGCAGCAGCTACCACAGGATCGTGCCGTAAAGGCATCGAGGTGGTACCTGCATGGTTCTGGCTTCCATGAATGGTTAGCTCATAATTGACGATACCGACGATACTGTCCACAATACCGATCTGCTTCTGCTCGCTTTCAAGTACCGGTCCCTGTTCGATATGCAGCTCTACGATCGCTCGAATATCGTCACGTTTCACGCTTTTCAGCGCTTCCGGCTGATATCCGGCAGATAACAGTGCTTCACGAAGTGTGACACCATCACAGCCGACCTCCTCGAGATCCTCTTCTTTCAGCGTGCCACAGATCGCACGGCTGCCCTGACAGCCGGTAGAGAAACGACTGCCCTCTTCCTCCATCAGACCAACCACTTCCAGGCTGTGTTTCGGAACGAAGCCAGACTGTTTGAGATATCCCAGCGCTGCCACACCGGTCACAACGCCCAGTGCGCCATCATATTTTCCACCGTTCTTTACGGTATCCAGGTGGGATCCCGTCAGTACGGTTCCAGGCTCTGTCCCCGGAAGCCGCCCATACACATTACCGATCGCGTCCTCTCTGTATTCAAGCCCCAGATTTTCGATCCACTCACGCAGGATGTTTTTCGCGATTTTGTCTTCCGGAGTATACGCTGCACGCCAGATCTCTCCGTTGATGCGCGTCGTATCGGCCAGCTGGCACAGCATTTCTTCGATTATTACTCCCGCTTCGTTTTTCATCATAAATGTCACCTCATTTCATAGTTTGTTTTCTTACAATATTCTCCGTATTCTTCTCCTGCGCGACCTCCCGTTGCGTATAACCAGGTATGGCATGAAATCTCCTTTCTGTATAAGACAATTGTAATACATATTATATACATACGCGATTGTTTTGTAAAATGTAAAACCGGGCAGCCCATTTGGATCTGCCCGGAATTTTTTAGTTTTCCTTTTCCAGTTTTGAATAACAATATTTAATAATATCTTTTCGTGTAACCATCCCGATGAAGAACCCCCGGTCATCTACTACCGGAACAAAGTTCTGGTTCAGAGCCCGGTCGATCAGGTCTTCCATTTTACATTCTACGGAAACCGGTTTGTAGTCCACACGCCGCAGGATCGATGCGACAGGCGCATTTTCTGCTTCTTTGAAGTTCATCTGGTATTCTTTCCGGATTCCCCAGAGCAGGTCTCCTTCCGTAATGGTTCCGACGTAGGTGCCGTCTTTTGAGAGCAGCGGGATGGTGGAATAGCGGAAGCATTCCATCTTGTCCAGTGCCTGGCGCACCGTGTCATCTTCGTAAATGTGAGCTACCTCGCTCTTTGGAGTCAGAAAAAACAGGATATTCATAGTTCACCTCAAATTGTATTTTTCGCAGCACTGCGGCCCGGCGAATGGAGCAGGCGCAGTTGCCTTTCATCTTATGCCAGAAGCATACCATACAATTTCGACCATTCTATGAACAAATTATAAAAACTTTCTTACTCCAGGTAATCTAACGGATCTACCGTCTTCTCTCCGTGGCGCATTTCCAGGAAGAGGTTACTTCCCTCGATAGTATAATATTTGGTTGGTTCTGCCACATAGCCCAGAAGCTGTCCGGCTTCCAGATATTCTCCCTGCACGGCGGTGATTTCTTTTAACTGGCCGCAGGTAACTGTGTAATCATTTCCAAGGTCCAGGACCAGATAATCACCAATCTCCTCATTGTTTCCTGCTTCCAGTACCCTTGCGGCAGCCGGAGCATACACCGGGGTGCTGACCTCACTCTGGATGACCAGGCCCGGATTGCATTTGTACTGTTCCAGGGTTGGAAAATAGATGGTGGAATCCATGCTGTAATCCAGCAGGACATTCCCTCTTGCCGGCCACAGCATCTTGCTGGTATCAGCAAAGTTTAATACCAGCGCGGTGGCGGCACTTCCGCCTGCACCGGCCTCTCTCACGGCCGGATCTGCCCCGTCATCCTTTGTACCATTTGCTGCAAGTCCGGTATTCTGACCGTTTCCGGTTTCCGGTCCTGCTTCCTCTGCAATGTGTCCCTGCTCGGCGGCTGCATTGTCCTGATTAGACGCTGCTTCAGCCAGAAGCTGCTCCTCCTGTGTGATTTCGGATCCGGAATTCTCCGTATTGGAATTTCCTGCAACCGGCGCCTGATCTTTTGCTTCCTCTGCAAAATATTCATCCTGCCCCTGCATATCCACATATGGTTTCTGTTCCTGTCCGTTTCCTCTTCGAATCGTAACGACGCCTGCTGCGGCAACCATAGTCAGCAGGCCCAGCACCAACATGACCAGGAATAATTTATCCCGGAACATTTGATTCATTTTTTCTTTCACCGTTTATCACCTCGGTAGTAGTTTTGCCAAAGTGCTTTTTCTTATTCAGTCATCAGTGATATATTTTTATAATAATAGTTCAAAATGTCGGAATAGCTCCATCCTTCCTCTGCCATGGCCTGGGCACCATTCTGACTGAGGCCGTAACCGTGGCCGCGGCCTTTCACTGTAACCGTGATCGTCCCTGATGTTCTGGTGTCGATGGTAAAGCAGGAAGAGGGCAGATCAAGCGCATACTGGACATCATCACCGGTATAGGTACGCGGACCGATCTTGATCTGCAGCACATATCCGGCATCGTCCCGCTTTACGATCTGGATTTCTGAGGAAATACGGCCTGGATCCAGAGAGGGAGCGTCACTTAAATTTTTGATGCGCTGCGCAAATTCCGATAAGCTAAAGGATACTTCCGACACTCCGGCCGCAACCTCCTTTGCTGCTCCGGCTCCTGTTCTGGTTTCCAACTCGCTCCCCTGCTGCTCCTGTGATGTTTTGTTTCCATCGTTTCCCACGACATCCCATTTACTCTCCACCGACTGCAGATACGGATAGTCTGCCTCCCCGGTCCGCGTCCGCCCGGCGCTGCGCTCATGAAACAATGGGAGAATATAACGGTCCTCATATTTCATAACCACTCCTGCCGTGGTTTCTGCTGCCTGCCTGCACTGCTCCAGGCGTTTTGCCAGTTCTTCCTTCTGATGCACGGTCAGTGTATTCCCTGCCCGAGCAGTGTCATCTCCCAGATAATCAAGATCCAGTTCTTCCTCCTGTATTTCCTCCCGCTCCCCCATCTGACGGTATATGTAGGTGCGGGCAATGACTGCCTGGCACTTCAGCGCTTCCATCCCCATTTCCGGACCGGTCTGGCAGACCATAACGCCCGGAAGATAATCTTCCACCGAAAGATAGGTGCGGACACCGTAGCGTTCCAGAATGATGCGGCGGGAATATGCCTCTCCATCCCCCTGATCCGCGCTGTGGGAATTTCCATTCCATCCCGCTGTTTTCCCACTGTCCTGGCTGTCTCCGTTCGAATCCCAGCCTGTCGTCTGCCCGGATACGCTCCGCTCGACTTCTGTCTGCCCGTATCCATCCAACACGCTTTCTCCACTCACAACACTTCCATTTTCCTCTTTCACTGTTCCCCCGGCCTGTCCCGCCGCATGCATACAAAAAAGTGAAAACATCCAGGAGGCCACAAACACCACTGCAGCCACGATCCCGATTTTGCGCATAAAAAATCCCTCCGTCAGTTTAATCTACGGAGGGATTTCTAATTTTATTCCTGAAATATTCTACGCATGAACCATGGGCTTTTTCTGGTCCTGCATGCGTTTTGTTCCGTCAGGCTATTACAGTTCAACCTTCACCTTATCCAGATGCCAGATATCTTTTACGTACTCCTCGATGGTGCGGTCAGAGCTGAACTTACCGCTGCATGCGGTGTTGAGCATAGCTGCCTTTGCCCACCACTGCTCGTCACGGTATGCTTCATCTACACGTTTCTGCGCGTCTGCATACATCCGGAAATCCTTCAGGATAAAGTAGGTGTCAGCGCGGTCACTGCTTAAGGTGTTCAGCAGAGAGTTATAGATATCGCGGAACAGCTCCGGATCATATGGTGCATAGTAGCCGTTGATGAGCTGCATCAGCACGCGGCGGATATCCTGGTCATTGTTGAAGATCTGCATCGGATCATAGCTGTGGTCATGCTCCATGCGGATGATATCATCGGAGGACGTACCGAAGATGAACGCGTTTTCTGCGCCAACCTCTTCCACGATCTCCACGTTCGCGCCGTCCATGGTTCCCACAGTCAGTGCGCCATTTAACATAAACTTCATGTTTCCGGTACCGGATGCCTCTTTACTTGCGGTAGAGATCTGCTCACTGACATCAGCTGCCGCGAAGATGATCTCTGCATTGGATACACGATAGTCTTCAATGAAGACAACCTTCAGCTTTCCGTTAATAGACTTATCGTTGTTGATCACATCTGCAACGGAGTTGATCAGCTTGATCGTCAGTTTCGCACGCTTATATCCTGCTGCTGCCTTAGCACCGAAGATGAAGGTTCTCGGAACCATATCCAGGTTCGGGTTATCTTTCAGCTGGTTGTACAGATACATCACATGCAGAATGTTCATAAGCTGACGTTTATACTCGTGCAGTCTCTTAACCTGAACATCAAAAATGGAACGCGGATCAACATCAATGCCGTTGTGCTCCTTGATGTATTTTGCCAGACGCACCTTATTCTGATATTTGATATTCATGAATTCGTGCTGGCACTTCTCATCATCCACATACAGCTTTAACTTGCTGATAGCGGAAAGGTCTGTAATCCATTCGTCACCGATCTTGTCAGTGATCCAGTCTGCCAGAAGCGGGTTTGCGTGAAGCAGGAAACGTCTCTGGGTAATGCCGTTGGTCTTATTATTGAACTTCTGCGGCATCATCTCATAAAAGTCTTTTAACTCCTGCTTTTCCAGGATCTCGGTATGCAGTCTTGCTACACCGTTCACAGAGAAACTGCCCGCGATCGCCATGTGTGCCATCTTGACCTGACCGTCATAGATAATTGCCATCTTCGCAATCTTTTCCTGGTTTCCCGGGTATTTCTGCTGGATCTCAAGAAGGAAGCGACGGTTGATCTCCTCAACAATCTGGTAGATACGCGGAAGCAGTCTGGAGAACAGCTCGATCGGCCATTTTTCAAGGGCCTCGGCCATGATGGTGTGGTTGGTATAAGCGCAGGTCTTTGTGGTGACTTCCCAAGCTTCTTCCCAAGTTAAGTTATAGTCATCCAGAAGAATTCGCATGAGCTCTGCAACGGCTACGGTCGGATGGGTATCGTTTAACTGGAATACGTTCTTCTCGTAGAATTTGCGGATGTCATCATGCTTCTCCATGTATTTGCTTACCGCACGCTGTACACTTGCGGAAATGAAGAAGTACTGCTGTTTTAAGCGCAGCTCTTTACCTGCATAGTGGTTGTCGTTCGGGTAAAGCACGTCACAGATGGTCTTGGCCAGGTTTTCCTGCTCCACGGCCTTCTGGTAATCACCCTTATCGAAGGAGTCCAGGTTGAAGGTATTGATCGGCTGTGCGTCCCAGATGCGCAGGGTGTTGACTACGTTGTTACCGTAGCCCACAACCGGGAGATCGTACGGAACGGCCATAACAGACTGATAACCCTCCTGAACGAAATATTCTCTTCCGTTCTCCCAGACGGTGCGCACGTAACCGCCGAATTTGACCTCGGTTGCGTACTCGGAGCGGCGTACCTCAAAGGGGTTGCCGTCCTTTAACCAGTTATCCGGCACCTCGACCTGATAACCGTTTTCAATTTTCTGTTTGAACATACCATAGTGGTAACGGATGCCGCAGCCGTATGCCGGGTATCCGAGGGTTGCAAGGGAATCCAGGAAGCATGCTGCCAGACGTCCCAGACCGCCGTTTCCAAGGGCCGCATCCGGCTCCTGGTCCTCAATCACATTTAAGTCAAAGCCCAGCTCATCAAGAGCTTCTCTGACTTCCTGTCTTGCCATGATGCTGATGATATTGTTGCCCAGCGCGCGTCCCATTAAGAACTCCATGGAAAGATAGTAAACGGTCTTTACATCCTTCTTTTCATATTCCTTGTGGGTCGCGATCCACTCGTCGATAATGACATCTTTTACCGCATAGGCTACTGCCTGGAATACCTGATTCGGTGTTGCCTCATCGATGGTGCGGCGGTACAGATTCTTTACATTATCGACCACGCTCTTTTTAAATATTTCTTTGTCAAACCCTTTGTTTGCCATGCCTTTCATACTGGATCTCCTCTCCTCAGTTACGGTTTCCCGAAAAAGGCCCCGTATTGCGGGGCCCCGGGTGTATTTTTACACGCTTATTTCTGGCAGCTGCCGTCTGTTGCTTTCTCAACACCCAACATTCCAGTCTCACCGTTAATATTCCACTCTTTTGCGTATCCACTCATCTGTCCAAGGAAAATGTGATCGGCAAGTACTTCGCCTTTCATGGTATCTGCGTATTTCTTAAAGATAGCAGCGATCTTGTCATTGCCATCCTGATATACATTAATATGATCGGTAACCTCAAATCCTGCTTCTTTTCGCATGGTCTGGATCTTACTTACCAGCTCACGGACAAAACCTTCTTCCAGCAGCTCCGGAGTCAGGTGGGTATCCAGGGCTACCGTTACATAGTTATCACCCTCAGATACATAGCCCTCGGTCTGAGCCATCTCGATCAACAGATCATCTTCGGTCAGAACTACCAGCTCGCCGCCGAAGTCAAACTTCAGCGCGCCCTCTGCCTTTAAGGTGTCCATGGCAGCATTGCCGTCAATCTCGGACAGAGCCTTGCGGATGTTGCCAAGCTGCTTGCCGTACTTCGGTCCGACGGTCTTAAGCTGCGGCTTGAAGCTGTAGGAGGTGAAGTTTCTGACGTCATCTACGAACTCTACGCTCTTGACATTTAACTCATCCTCAATGATCTCTACATAGAAGTCGGACAGCTTGTTTTCTGCCTTGACATACATCTTGCCAATCGGCTGACGGTTCTTGATGTTTGCGGTATTTCTTGCTGCTCGGCCGAATACAACAATCTTTAAGACCTCATCCATATCGGACTCCAGCTGCTTGTCGATCATCGTTTCATCTACTGCCGGGAAATCGCACAGATGGATGCTCTCCGGAGCGGTCTTGTCGATGCTTCTGACCAGGTTCTGGTAGATATCCTCAGTCATGAACGGGATCATCGGAGCGGCTGCCTTGGCTACGGTTACCAGGGCGGTGTACAGAGTCATGTAAGCGTTGATCTTATCCTGCTCCATGCCCTTTGCCCAGAAACGCTCACGGCTTCTTCTTACATACCAGTTACTCATGTCATCCACGAAATCCTGAAGGGCTCTTGCGGCCTCCGGAATGCGGTAGTTGGACAGGTTGTCGTCTACATCCTTGACCATGGAGTTTAACTTGGAAAGCAGCCACTTATCCATAACCGGGAGCTTGTCGTAATCCAGAGTGTATCTGGTTGCGTCAAAGTTATCGATGTTTGCGTACAGTACAAAGAACGCGTAGGTATTCCACAGGGTACCCATGAACTTTCTCTGGCCTTCCTGTACGGCTTTGCCATGGAAACGGTTCGGCAGCCACGGTGCGCTGTTGATGTAGAAATACCAGCGGATGGCGTCTGCGCCGTAGGTTTCCAGGGCATCGAACGGATCGACTGCGTTGCCCTTGGATTTACTCATCTTCTGTCCGTTCTCATCCTGTACATGGCCCAGAACGATAACGTTCTTGTACGGAGCCTTGTTAAAGATCAGGGTGGAGATAGCCAGCAGGGAGTAGAACCATCCACGGGTCTGGTCTACAGCCTCGGAGATGAAATCTGCCGGGAACTGCTTCTCAAAGAGTTCCTTATTCTCAAACGGATAATGATGCTGTGCGAACGGCATGGAACCGGAATCGAACCAGCAGTCGATCACCTCCGGTACACGGTGCATCTGCTTGCCGCACTGCGGGCAGGTGATGGTGACATCATCGATGAACGGACGATGCAGCTCTACCTCGCCATTGGCCTCTTTATCCATCTCTTTTGCGTATTTCTTTACAACATCCGCATAGTTCGGGCTCATGGATTTTAACTCTGCCTGGCTTCCGATGGAATGCTGGCAGCCACACTCACACTCCCAGATATTAAGCGGGGTGCCCCAGTAACGGTTACGGCTTACGCCCCAGTCCTGAACGTTCTCCAGCCAGTCACCGAAGCGTCCCTTGCCGATGCTCTCCGGAATCCAGTTGATGGTATTGTTGTTGCGGATCAGGTCATCCTTCACAGCAGTCATCTTAATGAACCAGGACTCTCTTGCGTAGTAAATGAGCGGAGTATCACATCTCCAGCAGTGCGGATAGCTGTGCTCGAAATTCGGTGCTGAGAATAACAGGCCCTTCTCATCCAGTGCCTTTAATACCAGCGGATCCGCCTTCTTCACAAATACGCCTTCCCATGGAGTCTCTTTGGTCATCTCACCCTTTGCGTCTACTAACTGCACAAACGGAAGATCATACTTTCTGCCGACCTTGGAGTCATCCTCACCGAATGCCGGGGCAATGTGTACCACACCGGTACCATCGGTCAGGGTTACATAGGTATCGCAGACAACGTAGAATGCTTTCTTTTTCTGCTTCTCACAGATTGCTGTTGCACAGTCAAACAGCGGCTCGTACTCTTTGTACTCCAGATCTTTGCCTTTGTATCTCTCCAGTACAGTATACTCACCTTCCAGGACAGTATCACAAAGTGCTTCTGCCAGGTAATAGGTGTAGTCACCGTTCTGTACCTTAACGTAGGTCTCATCCGGGTTTACGCAGAGTGCCACATTGGACGGCAGGGTCCACGGGGTAGTGGTCCATGCCAGGATGTAAGCATCCTCACCCTTAACTTTAAAGCGTGCGATGGCGGAACGCTCTTTGACATCTTTATAGCCCTGAGCTACCTCGTGGGAGGAAAGCGGGGTGCCGCAGCGCGGGCAGTAAGGAACGATCTTGAAGCCTTTGTACAGGAGTCCCTTCTCCCAGATCTGCTTTAATGCCCACCACTCAGACTCGATGAAGTCATTGTGATAGGTAACATACGGATTGTCCATGTCAGCCCAGAAGCCAACGGTGCCGGAGAATTTCTCCCACATGCCTTTGTATTTCCAGACACTCTCTTTACAGTGCTCGATGAACGGCTCCAGACCATACTGCTCGATCTGCTCCTTGCCATCCAGGCCAAGCATCTTCTCTACTTCCAGCTCAACCGGAAGTCCGTGGGTATCCCAGCCTGCCTTACGCGGAACCATGCAGCCTTTCATGGTGCGGTAACGCGGGATCATATCTTTGATAACACGGGTCAGTACGTGGCCGATATGAGGCTTGCCGTTTGCGGTAGGCGGGCCATCGTAGAAGGTGTAGGTCGGACCCTCTTTGCGGGAATCCATACTCTTCTGGAAAATGTGCTCATCATCCCAGAACTTTTCAATTTTTTTCTCTCGCTCTACAAAATTCATATTTGTAGGTACTTTCTCATACATGCTTTTCTTTGCCTCCAATCTTTGACGCATGCAGCGGGAATCCTGTGTAACGTTTCATAGGAAAACTTCCTATAAATGAAAAAAAGCCGCTCCCTGCAAACAGGAAACGACACTTCTTGCCACTTTTGACCACCTATTACTGCATACAAACATATGAGTTCCGGTTAACGGCGGAATACCGGCTGGACTTACTGCGATTATAAAAATCGGTTCGGCCTGCGGCTCGGGAGTGATTTTCGACTGCTGCCTTACTTGCACCGGGCTTCCACCACTCCCGGCTCGCTCCTGCGTTCCGCCTGCTTGTACGTTCCGCTCTTACGTTCTTTGCAGCGCTACTGTCTCCGTCATAGCCTTTTTGATATTACATTCTTTTTCATTATATTAATATGAATGAGAATTGTCAAGGTTTCTGCGTCACTCCATTTGTTAAATTCATGTCAAATGCATTGTTTTTTGTGAAAACCGATGGTATACTACTATTGTTTTACACAATTTTAACAATAATCGTAACCATTCAGTACCTTCATAGTTACAAGCAAAAATCCATTCCAAATCGGCTACGCCGATGGGATTTTTGCCTTCTAGCCTATGTTTTCTTACGATCAGCGCAGCAAGTGCGCATATCTACTGAACAGTTACCAAAAATTAGCAAACCCAGAAGGAGAACCGGCATGAGTGAACGTAACCTTACCCTGCTCACAGACTTTTACGAGCTGACTATGATGCAGGGCTATTTTAAAGAAAAAGATGCAAACGAAACTGTTATTTTCGACGCGTTTTACAGAAACAACCCGGTAGGCTCCGGCTATTCGATCTGCGCTGGCTTAGACCAGGTAATCGACTACGTAAAGAACCTGCACTTTGATGAAGATGACATTGACTATTTACGTACCACCGGTATGTTTGAGGAAGATTTCCTCGACTATCTCCGCCAGTTCCATTTCAGCGGCGATATTTATGCCATTCCGGAAGGAAGCGTCGTATTCCCAAGGGAACCGCTTGTAAAGATCATTGCTCCGATCATGGAGGCTCAGCTTATTGAGACTGCTCTCTTAAACATCATCAACCACCAGTCCCTGATTGCTACCAAGGCAGCCCGCGTGGTCTACGCAGCCCAGGGTGATGGTGTCATGGAATTTGGCCTGCGCCGCGCACAGGGTCCGGATGCCGGTATCTATGGTGCCCGCGCCGCCATGATTGCCGGATGCATCGGCACCTCCAATGTTCTCTGCGGCAAGATGTTTGATGTTCCGGTCAAAGGCACCCACGCCCACAGCTGGATCATGAGCTTCCCGGATGAACTGACCGCATTCCGTACTTACGCAAAGCTGTATCCGAACGCCTGCATCCTTCTGGTTGATACTTACGATACTTTAAATTCCGGCATTCCAAACGCCATCAAGGTATTTAAGGAAATGCGCGAGGCCGGCATTCCGCTCACCTTCTACGGAATCCGCTTAGACAGCGGTGATCTGGCTTACCTGTCAAAGAAAGCCAAGAAAATGTTAGATGCAGCCGGATTCCCGGATGCTGTCATCTCCGCTTCCAACGACCTGGATGAGACCCTGATCTCTTCCCTGAAACTGCAGGGCGCAGCCATCAACTCCTGGGGTGTCGGCACCAACCTGATCACTTCCAAGGACTGCCCGTCCTTCGGCGGTGTGTACAAGCTGGCTGCGATTCAGGATAAGGCAACCGGAGAATTTATTCCTAAGATCAAGCTGTCCGAGAATGCTGAGAAGATCACCAATCCGGGCAACAAGACTATTCGCCGTATCTATGACAAGGAAAACGGAAAGATCATCGCGGACCTGATCTGCCTGATCGATGAAGAGTACGACACCGATCAGCCGCTCCTGCTCTTCGATCCGAAGGAAACCTGGAAAAAGACCCTTCTTGCTCCCGACACCTACACCATGCGCGAAATGATGATTCCGGTATTCTTAAAAGGAGAATGTGTATATGAATCCCCGAAGGTGATGGATATCCAGAAATACTGCAAGAGCGAGCTTGCAACACTTTGGGAAGAATCCCTGCGACTGGAATATCCGCACCGGGTACACGTGGATCTGTCTAAACCGCTGTGGGATATGAAAAACGGATTACTGGACAGCTATCACTATCACAAATAACAATTTAAGAATAGTCGCGAAAGGTCCGAAGCA
>NZ_QUFI01000038.1 GCF_003478505.1 Clostridium sp. AF27-2AA | reverse complement strand
GGTTTCCTCCGAGTGGAGGAATTTCCTATCATACAAAAAAGCGAAGCACCATCTTACGATGGCCTTCGCTTTTTATTTTTCGCGTTTCAGCTTCTTATTTATCAGCCAGGATCTCATTGATACCATTTACCAGTGAGTCACAGTCAATGCCGTGAACCATGCATGCCTCTTCCAGAGACTCTCCCTGAGAAGACGGGCAGCCCAGGCAATGCATACCTGCACGCATTAAAATCGGGGCAATCAGATCGCTCTTCTGAAGCAGCTCGCCGATTAACATATCTTTACTGATCTGCATGTTAAATTCCTCCTTTTTGGATATACTACACTACACTATAATACTTTTCACCGAAATACGCAAGTAATATTCATAAATCAGGAAATCTCATACCATCCTGGAGGGTATTCGTGCAATTCATACAAATCCATAATGATAATTTTATTCAATACCACTAAATCATAGTGCTTTTCTAGGAATTATTTTTGAATAGTTACCCAAAGCTAACCAGATATTGTACCTTATTTTATTCAAAAGTGCAATATTTTCCTCTTGAATATTTTTAAATTATAGTATACAATGATGCTATCGAAATGATTATAGAATATTTAAGGAGGATATTATCATGGCATATGTAATTTCTGATTCTTGTGTTAGTTGCGGTACCTGCGAGAGCGAGTGCCCGGTAAGCGCTATTTCCCAGGGAGACAGCCAGTACGTTATCGACGCTGACGCTTGCATCTCCTGCGGTACCTGTGCAGGTGTTTGCCCGACCGGCGCTATCAATGAGGGTTAATTAAACACAACTCTTCAAATGCCTCTTCTGTATTTGCGGTACAGAAGAGGCATTTTTTTGTTGCCATAACGCCAGTAAGCGGATATGTTATAGTTACAGAGAATCAATTGCAACAACGAAAGGAGTTTTCCCATGACAAAGAAAAAACCTCTGATCGCCCTTACCCCTTATTTCAATATTGAGCGTGACGAACCTTATATGCGCCCTGCCTACCTAAAGGCCATCCGCGCTGCCGGCGGCACTCCGCTGATTCTTCCACTGGATCTGGAAGACGAAGATCTTCAACAGGTCGTAGATACCTTTGACGGTTTTCTCTTTACCGGCGGGCCAGATATTCACCCGTTCTTCTTCGGTGAGGAAACCCAGGAAAACTGCGGCAATGTCTGCCTGCGCCGGGACCGCATGGAGATGGCGCTGTTAAAGCTAGTCATGAAAACCGGCAAACCAGTTTTAGGCATCTGCCGCGGCATCCAGCTACTGAATGTGGCGCTGGGCGGTGATATCTATCAGGACATTCCAAGCCAGTTTCCACAGGATTTTCCCATTGCCCACACCCAGCCTTTTGACTATGTAATTCCGTCTCACAAAGTCAGGGTGGTTCCCGGAACTCTGCTGGCACGCCTGACCGGCTGTGAAACCCTGCAGGTCAACAGCATGCACCATCAGGCCTGCCGTAAAATTGCCCCGGGACTTACCGCCTGCGGCCATGCTGCCTGCGGGCTTACAGAAGCCATTGAAAAACCGGATTACCCATTCTTCCTCGGTGTCCAGTGGCACCCGGAATACTTGTGGGAACATGATCCGGCCATGAGGCAGCTTTTTGAAGCATTTGTAAAGGCGGCCCGCTGATCTGCGGCCGCCTTTTACCAGTCCTGTTACAATTTCTTTCCACT
The DNA here is from genome assembly GCF_003478505.1 of Clostridium sp. AF27-2AA. Taxonomy (GTDB): domain Bacteria; phylum Bacillota; class Clostridia; order Lachnospirales; family Lachnospiraceae; genus Brotaphodocola. The sequence continues at coordinate 23,834 of NZ_QUFI01000038.1, read as the reverse complement.
CCGTCCAAATCTCTTCTTCCGAAAAAACGGCATTCGGGCCGCCGCTGCCTCTGCCTTTCCTTTGTTTTCCTTCTGATGCGCCCGCAGTGTCTCATCCAGAGCCTTAAAGCGTTCTTCCTCTTTCTCATCACTGATCCGCATCATATATTCCAGTTCCTGCACCATGCGGTCATTTACCTGGCGGCTGATTTCTTCACTGAGCGCCTCATTGTTCTGACGCATAGCCTGTCCGATTGCGTTGCCGATGATGTGATTCATGAGCTGTTGGAACTGCTCCAGCTTTTCCCGCTGTGACACCATAGCCGTGTCCTCTTCCACTCTGGCTGCTACTTCTGTCCTTGTTTCCCCATCCATATCTTTTTTCACACTCTCCTCATTCATTCTGTCCGCCTCCGCCCCATTCTGCTCAGGTGTCTCTGCATAGCAGTTTACATTTTCCGGCTCTGTCCCGGCTTCCTGAGCATCCGGCATCTGTGTCCTGGCGAGCCGTGCCTGCCGCAAAATCTCCGCTGCATTCTGCCTCAGGACCTCATTTAAATCCAGATTTTTCTCACCGGCCAGCATTCGCTTTAATACCGGTTCAATTGCCTTCAGCTGGTATCCCTTTTCTTTCAGTTCATTAATCTTCTGGAACATCTCAATATGCAGCTTTGTATAATACCGTTGATTTTTCCTGTCCCGCGGTATCTCCAGATGCAGCTCGTCCTCCCAATAGCGGAGCACATGATTCTCCACCCCCACCAGCCTGCTCGCCTGGGATATGGAGTAACGTCTTTCAGCCATCCTTTTCTCTCCTTAAGGTCTTTTCATAATTTCATTACAGCTTATTTAAATAGTATGAACCGGCCTTCAGAATTATGCTTAAGAGCAGAAAAAAAGAGATGCAGCATGTCAGCTGCATCTCTTCCGGGTATTCGGTTCTGGTATCCAGAATTTTATTTTGCCAGGTTCACAAACTTGGTAAACTCCGGCTGCCACAGCAGGTTCACGGTTCCGATCGGGCCGTTACGCTGTTTGGCTATGATTACCTCCGCAATGTTCGGGGTATCGGTATCTTTGTTGTAATAGTCATCACGGTACAGGAACATGACCACATCGGCATCCTGCTCAATGGCTCCGGACTCACGCAGGTCCGAAAGCATCGGACGGTGGTCGGTTCGGGTCTCGCAGGCACGGCTTAACTGTGACAGGGCAATGACCGGCGCGTTGATCTCACGGGCCAGGGCCTTTAAGGAACGGGAAATCTCCGAAATCTCCTGCTGACGGCTCTCGCTGCTCTTGCCTCCGCTGCCTGTCATTAACTGCAGATAGTCGATGATGACCATGCTCAGGCCATATTCCAGCTTCATCTTCCGGCACTTGGAACGCAGCTCCGTGATGGAGATACCCGGTGTGTCATCAATGATCATCTTGGAATTTCCGATAACACCGATGCCTTCTACGATAGCATCCCAGTCAGAGTCCGTCAGGTTGCCGTTACGCAGCTTCTGAGCGTCTACGTTGGACTCCATGGCCAGCATACGGTTAACCAGCTGCTCCTTGGACATCTCCAAACTGAAGATCATGCAGGGAAGTCCCTTGCGGACTGCTACATGGTCTACCAGGTTTAAGACGAATGCAGTCTTACCCATAGACGGACGCGCCGCGATCAGCACCAGATCCGAAGGCTGCATGCCTGAAGTCTTGTAATCCAGATCAATGAAGCCTGTCGGGATACCGGTTACCGTGCCCTGGCTCTTGGAGGCGGTCTCAATCTTTTCCAGGACATTTAACGCCACCTGGCGGATCGGCACAAAATCACCAGAGTTTCGGTTCTGAAGCAGGTCGAATATCGTTTTCTCCGTACCTGCCAGAATCTGCTCCAGCGGCTCTTTGCCCGCATAACAGGTATTGGCAATCTCCTCGTTCACCTTGATGAGCTTTCGCAGCACCGACTTCTCATACACGATATTCGCGTAAGAGCGGACATTGGCCGAGGTCGGAACCGTGGTGATGATGTCGCGCACGAATTCCAGGCTGCTGACCTCCGGCGGAACATCCTTCTCTTTCAGGCGGTTCTGCAGCGTGATCAGATCGACCGGAGCGCCCTCATTGAACAGCTCCACCATACTCTCGAACATGACGCCGTACTGCTGCTGGTAAAAATCCGATGCCGTGATGATTTCCGATGCGGCAATGATGGCATCCTTGTCCATCAACATGGAGCCGATTACCGACTGCTCCGCTTCCACACTGTGGGGAAGCACACGCTTCATCAATGCCTCATCCATAAAATCTTACGCCTCCGTTACTTTCACTGTCAGCTTTGCGGTTACATCCTTGTGAAGTTTTACCGGAACCTCATGGTTTCCAAAGGTCTTAATCGGCTCCGGAAGAACCAGTTTCTTTTTGTCGATGTCCAGTTTTAACTGATCTGCTGCCGCTGCTGCGATCTCCTTGCTGGATACAGAACCAAATGCCTTGCCGCCCTCTCCAGCTTTCATCTTCAGGGTTATGGTAAGCTTCTCAATCTTCTCTGCCAGCTCTTTTGCTGCTGCCAGCTGCTCTGCTGCTACCTTTTCAGCGTTTGCCTTCTGGAGCTTTAAGTCGTTTAAGTTCTTGGAAGTTGCCTCAACACCCAGTTTTTTCGGCAGGATGAAGTTTCTTGCATATCCGTCATTCACCTTTACGATCTGGCCTTTTTTTCCCAAAGCCTTAACATCCTCTAATAATACGATTTCCATTATGATATATCTCCCTTCTGTAACATCTCATCGATGACCGCTTTCACACGGTCTTTGGCTTCCTCCATGCTGATGCCGGAAAGCTGTGCCCCGGCAATGGTACGGTGTCCGCCGCCGCCCAGTTTCTCCATCATGACCTGTACATTAACTTCGTCGATGGAGCGGGCGCTTAAATAGATCAGGCCGTGGTACTCTGTCATGACCACCGACGCCTTGATTCCCTTGATTTCAAGCAGCTCATTGGCCGCCTGGGCGCAGACAATGGTCGGGCTCGGAAGTCCCTCCGACGGGCATACGCCGATGGAAAATGCTTCCCGGTAGATCTCCGCGGAAGAAATGGCTGCCGCCCTTGCCTTGTAATCCTGCATATCATCCCGGAACAGCTTGCGAACCCGGGTCACATCGGCTCCGTTGCGGCGCAGGAATGCTGCCGCCTCAAAGGTTCGCACGCCGGTCTGATTGGTAAAGTTGTTGGTGTCGATCACGATGCCGGCATACATGGCATCTGCCTCTGCGGATTTAATCTTGATACCGTCCGCAATGTACTGGAGCACCTCCGCAACCATCTCGCAGGCCGAGGACGCATAGGGCTCTACATAAGAGAGCACCGCGTTGCTGATGACCTCGCTGCTCTGGCGGTGATGATCCATCACCACAATGGTCTTCACCAGCTTTAACAACTCCGGAGCATCGGTAATGCTGGGGCGGTTTACATCCACCACAACCAGCATGGTATTGCTGTCTACCAGCTCTGCCGCCTGGGCTCCGGTCAGGAACAGATCCTCCGGATAATCCGGATTGTCCAAAAAACGGGCCATCATCGGCTGAACCGATGTGGTAACTTCGTTGATGACCACATGGGCCTTCTTGTTCAGGGCCGTCGCTATGCGGTAAATACCAATTGCGGAACCAAAGGCATCGCTGTCGCTTAATTTGTGTCCCATGATCAGTATACGGTCCTTGGTTTCCATCAGTTCCCGCATGGCATGGGCCTTTACGCGAGCCTTTACACGGGTGGATTTCTCCTGCTGCTGGGACTTGCCGCCGTAATACTGAATGCGGCTGCCATCCTTCACAACAGCCTGGTCGCCGCCGCGGCCCAGCGCCATATCAATGGCAACGCGGGCAGAATCATAGTTCTGCGCATAGCTGTCGCCATTCATGCCGATACCGATACTTAACGTAACTGCCATCTCATTGCCGATGTTGACGGTCTTAACATCCTCCAGAATGGAGAAGCGTTCCTCCTGCATCTGCTCAATGTATTTCTGCTTTACCGCAAAGAAATACTTATCCTTCTCGATGCTCTTTAAGATACCGTCCACCGCGCCAATGTACTTGTTGATCTTACGGTCGATCAATGCGGTCAGCAGGGAGCGGCGCACCTCTTCAACGCTCTCAAGCGCCTCGTCATAGTTGTCCAGATAAATGATGCCTGCCACCATCTTCTCATCGGTGATCTGCTGACGGTAACGCAGAATTTCCGTTTCATCAAACAGATAGACAGCCAGAAGCTTCTGTCGGCTGATCACTGCCTGAATCTCCTCCTGCTCGGAGCTGCTCACATAGATCGGCTGGATTTCCATGCGGAACCGGCGCTCACCAAACACCGTGTGGACCTTGACCGGGTCCTCATCCGTTGCCAGATCATCCTTTGTGGCTTCCGGAAACATGGAAAGCAGGTTCTTCCATTTTCCCTTTTCCAGGGCTGTGACTGCCTGAAATTCATCGTTGGCCCAGACAATCCTGCCGTCTTCATCGGCCAGCGCGTAAGGCAGGGCCAGTCCCGTAAGCAGCTGCTTCTGAATCCATGCATATTCTGCCGAAAAATCCACCAGGCCGCCCAGAATCCTCTTTTTGCTGTAAAAGAAAATCCACATGGCAATGCCCAGATAACCGATCGTGAAAGGGAGCATAATCAGCCCGCCAATGTGGCTAACGCACCCAGCCGCGATATTCGCGCAGATCATAAACAGGGAAAGAAGCAGGGGCCAGCTTAAGTATCCCCGCAGCTGCCCATGAACCTTTATGTTCTCTTTCATACGTTTTCTCCTTATCAGATCCGAAAGGATCTGCCGCTGCAGGCAGCTTTTTTGCTGCCACCTATCTTTGAATTATACCATAGCTCCCATGATTCGTCTACTGTTCGCATGTTGCGCCAGGCCTCCGATGGATTTTCGACTTTCCCTTTATCGAACGCCTTTTCTGTGATAAAATAGAAATCCGAATCAATGATTTACCATGTATACAAAGGAGATACGCCTTATGATAAAGAAAGAAATTGCTGAAATCAAGCGCCAGTTCACCCCGGCCAACTGCTCCATTTCCCGCATCTGCGGCTGCTATGTGGACGGCGAAAAGAATAAAAAGGCAGAATTTAAGGAGGCATTTTTATCCCTCCCTGAGGAGGATATGTTCAAATATTTTGAGCTGCTCCGCAAGAATCTGTCCGGCACGCTGGGAAAAAATCTTATTAACCTGGAGTTTCCGCTGGCTGCTGAGGAAGAAGGCGGCCCTCACGAATTCCTGCTAAAGCTGCGAGGCAGCCGCCTGCAGGATGATGCCCTCCTGGATGCTTTCTATGACCGCATTATCGAAAACTACGACTATGTGGGCAACTATCTGATCCTGCTGATCCACGATGCCTACGACATCCCGGGAAAGACTTCCGATGGCATCGAGATGGAGGATGCCTCTGATGAAGTTTACAGCTACATTCTCTGCTCCATCTGCCCGGTAGACCTGTCCAAACCAGGTCTCAGCTACAACGAGATGGAGGGCAGCTTCCAGAACCGCATCCGGGACTGGGTGGTTCAGATGCCGCAGCTTGGCTTTTTGTTCCCGGCCTTCAATGACCGCTCCACCGACCTTCACAGCACCCTGTACTACTCCAAAGACAGCGACGACCTGCACGACGCCTTTATCGAGCAGATGCTTGGCTGCCCGCTGCCGCTTCCGGCCGGTTACCAGAAGGAATCCTTCCAGACCATCATCGAGGAGACCCTGGGGGATGCCTGTGACTACGAGACGGTAAAGACCATCCATGAGAATTTGAGCGAGCTCATCGAAGAACACAAGGATGAGCCGGAACCCCTTGTCCTCGACAAATACCAGGTCCGCAATCTCTTAGAGCACAGCGGCATCGAGGAAGAACAGCTTGCCACCTTTGATCAGAACTTCGATGAAACCGCCGGTGAAAAAGCTTCCATCTACGCAAGCAATATCGCCAACACCCGGGCCTTTGAAGTCAAAACTCCGGACGTTATCATCAAGGTCAATCCAGACCACACTGATCTGATTGAAACCCGTGAAATTGACGGACGCCAGTGCCTGGTCATTGCCATCGACGGCGGTGTGGAAGTAAACGGAATTGCCGTAACACCGGGTGCAGCCGCCCATGAAGAGGAAGAATAAACATCCGTATTAGGAAATCCAGAACGCAGAAAACGCCGGAAGCGCGGCTCTATGCCAGCACTTTCGGCGTTTCCTTTTTCCAGTTTTCTTCTGTTCGTTTGATGCGCAGCTTTCTCTGCACCTGATTTCTACTGTATCTCGAGCAGCTGATATCCGTTTAAATCCGGTGTTGCAAATTCCACCGGCTGTCCCGGGTCTGCATACCCCACATCACCGTCCATCATCACACTGATAACGGAGCCATCCATGGTCATCTTCATACCCATCTTCATTCTGCTCTTTTTGCAGTAGCCATCCGGACCTACAACCAGTTCCCCGCTGATGGCATCATAGCTTACCTGTGCGCCGCTCTGAGCCACAGCAGACATTCCGTTCATTCCCATCACCTGGTCAAGCAGGGAATTCATTTTCCCAGCATCCATAGTATAGCTCAGGATCCGGTCTTCGCCCTCTGTGCGAAGCTTCAGATTCTGAATGTAATCCAGTCCGCCATTGTCCATGCCCGGAATCTGCTGAATGCTTTTCATCATCTGCTCCAATGGCATCGGCTGTTTGATTTTCTGATCCATCATGTCCATATAATACATACCATTTTCATAGTACATATTGCCCGTAACCGGAGTGCCGCTTAAATCCATGGAAACACTATCCCCTGCCGGTCCCTCCGTCTCATTTCCAGTTGAAAACTGTCCTATGGTCATACGCATGTAATTGTTCATTCGCAGATGCTCCGGCTCTGTAATATGATTTGCTTTCATATTCATCTCCAGGCGGCTGCTCATCTGCATAGCATCCATTTTAGTGCTTATATTAAAATCATAGTAAGCGTTCACATCCGTCAGAGTTTTTTGTTTCTGGTTCATCTCCTCATATACCGCCACCGCATCTGCATCATTCGCATAAGCCGGCACGGTAAGTACCATCACCAAAGCTGCCGTTGCTGCTGCCAGTCGTTTCAGTTTCATGTGTAATCCCTCCTCCAATTTGAATTCATTACCAATTACTGTTTCTGCTGCTGTTTTATATTTTCTGCGCCGCAATGACTAAAACATTTACTGCAGTCACCGCTGCATGTCATATGCCCGGAGTCCGTCTGGCTTTTGCCTGCCGCCCCATTTTGTGCTTCTTCCCGGTCCTTCTTCTTGGAATAAAGAATCAGTCCGACCAGGCAGATTACTCCAACCACCACAGCCACACAGGCCTTTAAAAATATACCCATCAATACTTCCATATGTATGCGCTTCCTTTTTTGATATGTTCTATCTGTCTTTCCCTATTTTATCACTGGCATATGACATATTCAACGGCTCCGGCCAAATCGTAAGAGGAATGTAAGACGAAAAAAGAGACCTTACACAGCTTCCTGCATAAAGTCTCTTCTGAATTCTTATTCCGTATCTTGTGGATTACTCCATGGTGTACGGCATCAGAGCGATGTGACGTGCTCTCTTGATAGCAACGGTCAGAGCTCTCTGGTGCTTAGCACAGTTACCGGTAATTCTTCTCGGAAGAATTTTACCTCTCTCAGATACATATCTTTTCAGCTTGTTGGTATCCTTGTAATCGATTACGCCGTTCTTATCGCCGCAGAATACACAAACTTTTTTTCTTCTACGCATGCCGCCTCTTCTTACCTTAGCGCCATCTGCTTTATCAGTCTTATTGAATGCCATTGGTACTGCCTCCTTCTTCAAATGATTCGTGCCGTCTCAGCTAAACCTGATTTAGTTAAACGGCAGTCCTTCGTCTTCCACACCATCCGGGATGTTCATGAAGCCATCGCCAATTGCGCTGGTCGGAGCCGGTCTGGAGGTCGGCTGATAGCCGTATCCGCCATTGTCACCATTTCCGCCTGCAGAGTTTTTGCTGTCTGCAAACTCCTGATCATCTACGATGATGTCTGTGGTATAAACACGCTGACCTTCTTTGTTGGTGTAACTGCCAGTCTGGATACGTCCGGACACCAGTACGCGCATCCCCTGACGGAAATACTTCTCTGCAAACTCGCCTGCTCTGTCAAATGCCACGATGTTAATAAAATCGGCAGTCTGCTCGTTTCCGTCCTGGTTACGGCGTCCTCTGCGGTCCACTGCAAGGGTGTATCTCGCAACAGCCATGGAACGCTCTCCCTGGGTGTAACGAACTTCCGGGTCTCTGGTCAATCTTCCCATAAGGATTACTCTATTCATACCATCACTCTTCCTTTTTTAAGCTGGTCGTTATCTATTACTTACTGCTCGTCCTGCTTTACGCAAAGATATCTGACAACCGGCTCCATGATGCGGATGTGTGCTTCCACTTCGTTAGAGCAGTCAGAGTTCTCAGACTCGAACTTGATGAAGTAGTAGAAAGCCTCTTTTGCTTTCTGAATCTCGTAAGCAAGTCTCTTCTTGCCCCAATCATCAACGCCTGTTACAGTGCCACCGAAGCGGGTGATATAACCCTGTACCTTCTCCAGTGCTGCAGCTCTCTCTTCGTCTTCGAGTTTTGCGCTCAGAACAACTGCTAATTCGTATTTGTTCATTGCTTTACCTCCTTGTGGTCTCTGGCCCTTGACTTCAGTCTCAAGAGCAAGGATTTTAATGTGTCACGGATAAATATTTTAGCAGACTTACCGTATAAAAGCAAGCACTTTTTCGCGGATTTTGCAAGTTTTTTTGCGGATTTTCCGCCGTTTTCCGCCCCGCTTCCATGCTTCACTCAATTTCTTCCTGCATTTAGCCCTGCTGCTTCTCCGCTGCCTTCGTCAGGCCCCGGGCATTTTTCTCTACCATTTTCCGCTCGGTCATGACCTGATGGCCGCAGCCCATGCATTTCAGCCGGAAATCCGCTCCTACCCGCAGGATTTCCCACTCATGGCTCCCGCAGGGATGCGGCTTTTTCAGCTTTACCACATCACCCACCTCAAAATTCCATTTCTGTTCCATATATCGCTCCCTTTTTTTCTACCGGATCATATGTCCCGGATCTTTTCCTAAAATCGCATCAATCCTCGCCAGTTCTTCCGTGCTGAATTCCAGCTTATCCAGTGCCGCCACATTGTCCTCCAACTGGCTGACGCGGCTCGCTCCGATCAGGACGCTGGCCACCTCATCTCTGCGCAGTACCCAGGCCAGGGCCATCTGCGCCAGGCTCTGGCCGCGCTCTTTCGCAAGCTCATTCAGCTTTGCCACCTTGGCAAGCTGGTCCTCATGCATATACCGCTTCCCTACGGTGGTTCCCTGTCTGGACGCCCGGGAATCTGCCGGGATTCCTTTTAAATACTTATCTGTCAGTGCGCCCTGGGCCAGCGGACTGTAAGCGATACAGCCGGTTCCATTTTTCGTCAGTACCTCAAACAGGCCCTGCTCTGGCCAGCGCTCAAACATATTGTATCTGGCCTGATGGATCAGGCATGGCGTTCCATTCTCTTTCAGAATTGCAATAGCCCGCTCTGCTTCCTCTGCCTGATAATTGGAAATTCCCACATACAGCGCCTTGCCCTGCCGCACCATATCCGACAGTGCGCCCATGGTCTCTTCCAGCGGCGTCTCCGGATCTGGACGATGATGATAGAAAATGTCCACATAATCCAGCTTCATGCGCTTTAAGCTGGCATCCAGGCTGGACATCAGATATTTTCTGGATCCCCAGTTTCCATAGGGTCCTGGCCAGAAATCGTATCCGGCTTTGGTGGAAACCAGGATCTGCTCCCGGTACAGCTTCAAATCTTCCTCGAAAATCTTTCCGAAGTTCTCCTCTGCCATTCCGATATTCGGAGCACCATAGTTATTCGCCAGGTCGAAATGGGTAATGCCCAGATCAAATGCCCGGAAAATAATCTCTTTCTGCTCTGTAAGGGGCTTCTCCGTCCCGAAATTCTGCCACATGCCCAGCGATACCCGCGGAAGCAGGATTCCGCTGTTTCCACAGCGTTTATAACTCATCTTGTCATAACGAGAATCATCCGCCTGATACATCTATTTTTCCTCCTTCAAAAAGCGCTCAAACACCGCTCCGATCGGCTCATTGATGACCAGATCTGCCCTGTCATCCATCGGCGTAACACTCTTGTTGATCAGCACCAGCTTCTTCCCCCGGTAATAATCAATCAGTCCTGCTGCCGGATACACCGTCAGGGAGGTTCCTCCAATGATCAGGATATCCGCTTCCTGTATGTAACGCACCGCTTTCTGCAGCGTGGTCTGATCCAGTCCTTCCTCATAAAGTACCACATCCGGCTTGATAATGCCGCCACACTCACAGCGCGGCACACTCTCCATCCCCATAATTGTGGCAAGATCAAAGAATTTTCCACAGCGGGTACAGTAATTCCGGTGGACAGAGCCATGCAGCTCCAGCACTTCCCGGCTTCCTGCTGCCTGATGCAGCCCGTCAATGTTCTGAGTGATAACCGCGCGAACCTTGCCCTGCTGCTCCAGCTTCGCCAGTGCCAGATGCGCCGCATTGGGTTTCGCATTCGGAAACAGCATTTTATTCTTATAAAACCGATAAAATTCCTCTGGATTTCTCCGGTAAAAGCTATGGCTGATGATGGTCTCCGGCGGATAATCATACTGCTGGTTGTAAAGTCCGTCCACGCTGCGAAAATCCGGGATTCCACTTTCCGTAGAAACGCCCGCGCCGCCGAAAAACACCACATTATTACTTTCCTGAATCCACTTTTCCAACATGTCCACACGCTCTGTCATAGCCTGATTCATCATTCCCGCTCCTTCCTTTTCTCTATACGTAACTGTTCAGTACCCTCACAGTTACCTCTATACAACCTCATCGAGGAAGATCCGGCTCAACACATCAATCTGTTCTGCCCCGGCATACTGCTTTACAGCCTCTGGTATACGATAACCGAACAGCCACTGCGTCAGCTCCTCAATTTTCAGGTGCAGTACGCGGTCAGTTTCCCACTCCGTCTGGGCCAGTGCCTCTTCCATAGTTCCGATCTGGCCGGTCAGTTTCTCAATCTGGGATCCATTATGATCCAGTGTCCAGATAAAGTGTCCATCATTCTGCGGAATCAGCGGGTCCTCCAGTTCCAGGCAGACCGTAAACTGCTCCGTCTCCGCGTCTTCTTTCAAATGAATCACCGGCACAAAATTTTCCAGTGTAATGAGCCGGGCCATAATGGCCGGCTTTTTCTTTTCCAGCTCCGAGTAACCGTCTTCTGTATACAAAAGGCGCTGTTCCTTTTCTTTGCGCCCCCAGATACTCTGAATTCCCACAAGCTGTTTCTGATCATAAAGAAAATCCAGGCTGCCCAGTTCACTCTTCACTTCCCTGATCAGGCTGGTTACATAATCGCTATCACGCTTCGTAAATACCTCATAGCGCTGTTCCAGCCATTGCTGCATCCAGTCGGCCGCCATCTGTATCGGTTGTACCTGCTGCACCAGTTTGTCCGCCACGTCCATTTCCGTCATGTTCCCTGCTGGCACCGTTTCTTCTATAGAAGTATGCTTCAGTTTTATATCCTCTTTCAGATTCCAGACCGGCTGGTCATAGATAAACGCAAACTGAAACGGCGTGTAAATTGCCTCTGCCGCCGGCATCAGAAAACAGAACGGCATCTGCCGCTCCCGCATATCCGTCATCATCCGGATCAGCAGGCTGCGCATGTAACCGCGATGACGCATATCAGTCCGGGTGGCCACCGCCACAATATAATCTGCATCCCAGAACGTGTCCCGCACCTGCAGCCGGTAAGGATTCCGATGAAGCATCGACTGAATGACACCGTTCTCCTCCCGGACCAGCACCTGGTTTATGCTCATTTTCTCCTGATCATAGTAATCCAGAAAGTCCTCAGAATCCTCCGGGAATGCCTCCCGCCACAAATCCTTTGTCCGCCCCTTTTCCTGATTATCCAGATATCTTATCATAGCCGCCTCTCTTTTCCACAACGCAAATTCTATTTAAAATTCTTCTGCTGCACCAGATATTTTCTTGCAAATCCGCATGGATTGTAAGACATCTTGGCATGGCGCAGCCCCTCCTGTCCCAGGTCATCTTCCCGGTTTACCAGCGTCACATCCGGGAATTCCTGTACCAGGAACTGCTGGTTGATGAACTGATACAGACCACGAATTTCCGGGTTCGCCTTTTCAATATGAATCACCGCCATATTTTCCGCCTGATTGTAGCTTCCAATGGTAAAGGCCTCCAGCTTTCCGTCAATGTACACGCCAGACATGCGGATATCCAGATCCAGGCACTGTTTCAGGATCTCATGGATTCCCTCCACCTCATAATCCAGATGCTCCTCTACCTCATCACCCTTGCGCTCTCTCCAACGATCCAGGAAACGCCATACATCATCCCGGTCTGAACAGCAGAGACGGCGGAACTCATAACGACCCTCATATTCTTTCAGAAACGCATTCAGATGATTTTTCTTCTTATGAAGTTTCTTTCCGGAAAGCATCCGCATAGCCTCACCATCGTATAGGTAATCTTTTAAATCCTCCTGTTCGGTCACTACAAAGTCTTCCGATTCTTTCAGATGAAGAAACTCTATGGCTTCCTCATCAGCCAGGTAAATCTTAAACGGAATATGAAGTACCTGATTAAAATACTCCACTGTCATATCAAAATATTTTTTCAGGTCCTCCTCTTTGCAAAGCGGCATAGCACTGTGCATCACGCCATCTTCCTTCATCAGCCATAAAAGCGCCTTATTTTCATGAATGGCATACCGCACATGATAATATTTCCGCCAGATAAAGCTGTCCAGCGGCACGCTGTCACAGGTCTTGTTCGGGCGCAGACCAAAATACGGTGCCAGCACCTTCATATCTTCCGCTTCAACTGGTTTAAATTTTAAATCTGTCATTTTTATTTCTGTTCCTTCCATTTAGACAGAATCTCCCGCTCTGCCTTTTCTTTTTCCTCTTCGTCACGCCTTCCTATTATAGCGTGAGCCGTTCCTGGAATCAATATACCGTTTTTTCGTTTCTATATTGTTCATACTATCCTTAATTCCGCTCACAGACCGTCTGGACTTTCCATGATCTTGCCCCGGACACCTCCAGAACAGACCCACAGTAACGGCACTTTTTCACACCAAGCTCCTCCACCGGAGCCCCGCAGTTTGGACACACCAGGGAAGCGGCAGTTCCTGAAAGACTGGAATCATACACATAAATCAGTTCTGCCTCACAGACCGTCTGTTTTTTACGCGTCTGCTGCGCCGCGTCGTTCTGCCCATGCTGACCCTTTGCGCTTTGGCGCACATTACGTGCCGTCGTCTGACTATTTTCCTGATTTTCTGCCTTTGTCCAGTATTCTGCTGCCGTCTCGCAGAGGATACTTGCTGTGCCGTTATACTTCTGGTAGCGGCTGATCACCGTTTTATGAATGCGGACCGCCCCAGCGGACCGCACATTTTTTGTTTCCAGCAGTTCCTTTACAGACTGTTCCACCTCAGCCCGCAGCTCTTCCCAGTTAAATTCCGGAAAATCCCGCAGAATCTGCGGCAAATAAATACTGGTCATACCACCAAGGGACTTGGGCTGCTCTTCCTGCTGCAGTTCCCCGTTCTGGGCACTGCGAACCAGTTCCCGGACCAGGCACACTTCCGCAGAATTGAGAAAACGCCTCATTCTGCGCCGTATTTTTACAACAGCAATGACCACAATCAGCAGCATTGCCACCACAATCATAACCGCCATAACCCTATTATCATTCATAAGACTCTGCTCCATTTCTCTCAGTTTCCGCGCTCACTCTCGTGACTCATGTCACCTCATTGCCTTGTCGTTCGCCGCAACCGTGCAAGCATGCTTTAGGCTCTCTTGCACTCGTTACATTATACCATATTATTTCAGAAAGCCATGGTGCAATTTTTTCAACAGGGTTCCATTTCCTATGAAACAAAAAAGAAGCCCACTTTTCAGTGAACTTCTTATTTTGCCAGTTCTTAATTCAATTTCTGAATGATTGCATCCCGGTACATCCTGGTCGTTGCTGTTCCGTGCAGATCCGGTGTCAGACATGTGCCCTCCTCCAGCACTGCGTCGACTGCCTCACGGATCTTTGCCGCGCACTCACACTGCCCCAGATACTCCAGCATCATGCAGGCCGACCACAGAAACGCAGTCGGATTCGCGATATGCTGTCCGGCAATATCCGGCGCGCTGCCGTGAACCGCCTCAAACATCGCGTAATCTGCTCCCAGGTTGCTGGACGGCAGAAGGCCAAGTCCGCCAATCAGACCGCTCGCCAGATCTGACAGCAGATCACCATACAAATTCGGTGTCACGATGATGTCAAACTGATTCGGATTCATAACCATCTGCATACAGGTATTATCAATAATCTTATCGTTATGCTCAATCTCCGGATACCCTTTCGCGATTTCATTAAAAATGCTTAAAAACAGGCCATCGGACATTTTCAGGATATTAGCCTTGTGTACGCAGGTCACTTTTTTCCGGTCATGAGCCTTTGCATACTCAAACGCATCACGAATAATGCGGGTACTTGCTTTTCGCGTAATAATCTTGGTTGCATGAACCGTATTCTCATCGATCTGCTCTTCCACGCCAACGTAAAGGTCTTCCGTATTCTCCCGGAAAATGACCATGTCAACATCATGGAACGGAGTCTCAACCGCGATATTGGATTTCGCAGGACGAATATTGGCATAGAGGTCATATTTCTTTCGCAGCGTTACATTCAGGGAACGGAAACCATGGCCGATCGGAGTTGTGATTGGAGATTTCAGCAACACATGATTCCTGTCAAATGAAGCATATGCTTCTTCCGGAATCAACGCGCCATTCTTCTTCCACTCTGCTTCTCCAACATTATAAATCTCATAATCCAGATCAGCGCCTGCTGCCTGCAAAATCTCCAGCACGCAATCCGTGATTTCCGGTCCGATACCATCTCCCTTAAACACCGTGACTGTTCTCTTCATTCTATGACCTCCTGATTTCTGTCCTCTGGTTTTTATTTTTTCAAATACTAGCATAGGAGGAAATCAAAGTCAATAGATTGTATTATTCACAACGTATTGCTTTTGATTTAGAACAAAAAAGGAACCATCTTTCGATGATTCCTTAGAGGCGACAACCAGATTTGAACTGGTGATCAGGGCGTTGCAGACCTTGATTGCCAGTCGCTGGAGGCCGCATAAACACTGGGTTCCTGGGCTTCGATAGCCCTTTTGGTACCCTATTAGTGCCCTATTTTATTTTTTGTCAGTAATTACTCGTTATTTTCCTCGTGTCACCAGTTCCCGGTACTTCTTTTTCACGCAAAACCTCTATTTCCTTTTGGCTTCGCTGTACTTTCCTGACGTAATTCCAGAACGTCCTCGACAGAATATCCATACGCATTGGGAAGGTACTTAATTTCCTGATTCCCCTTAATCAAAATAAGATTCTCATTCTTACAGGATGAAATAATAATAGGAGAATGTGTAGCTACAATAAATTGAATATTCGGGAATGTTTCTTCCAGTGCTTTAATAACATTCCACTGCCACTTCGGATGTAAGTGCATATCCAACTCGTCAATCAATACAATTCCCGGAATATGCGTCATATTCTTTCCTGCTTCTGGATTCAAAAGTGCCATTCTATAAGCCAGATTCATCGTCATACATAAAAGAGACTGATATCCGGCACTTAAAAGCGAGATTGGCATACTCTCTCCCCTGCTTCATTGTAAACAATATCACCGATCTGCTGAGAATAGGAAATAACCGGCTTTTCCGGCAGATCACTCATTTTTTGCATAACAACTGCTACAATTTCCTTGAATGCCTCGTATTCAGCAATCTTCATGCCTTTCTGGAATGCTACCAGCTCCATTTTCAGGCACCATTCTTTAATATCCAAAGAATAATCCAGACATCCAATATAACCGCAGCGTCTGTCATTTAATTTTTTCTTCAGCTCTGTGCCAAAATCACTGCGTCTCGTCTGCCAGACGCGTGCTTCACTCTGAAAGCAAAGCAGTGGTAACTGCGCAGAAAGATCGTTTGCAACTTCCTGTGCATATTTAGCAATCTGTTTGTTATCCATGGTTGTCTTAGAATTTGGCATCTGGTCTTTCCGTCTTCGTGTCCACGCAAACTTAGTTCCTTCGACGTCCACATACGATGTAATTTCTACAGGGGTTTTATACTGGATTGCGGAAGACGCATGCCCCATCTCCGTTAATTGGATTCTCACATCGTCCGGCTGAATATTTTTAGACGGAACACCTGAAATACCTGTAAGAAATCCGCCTAAACCAACTGTGATTGCTTCCAATATAGACGTTTTTCCTACACCATTATCTCCAATAAGCAGATTCACCCCTGGGCGGAACTCTATCTCCATGTCATCTACTGCTTTGAAATTTTTTATTGCCACTTTCTCAATATACATGAATAACCACCCAAAGTAATACTGTTACTGCGCACGCAGGCGGTCCGGCAACGAATTTTTGCTGTATATGCCTTGCATATTTTTGAATCAATGATATACTATATTATAGAAGGATGCCACCGATAGACGGTTGATCCTAAGATAAGATTAGTTAAAAAATAACCGCTCTTGTTTTCTCAGGACATGGGGCGGTTATTTTTGTGTCTTATTACTATCCCGGCCAACTTTGTAGCCGGCACTAAAGCATGCAAGGCATAAGCCGAACAATGCCATTACATCCGAAATACTCATTGGCTAAGCCCTCCTTCGTTCAGATTCCCTTGCGGGTTTCTATGTAATCGGAGGGTCACAGTCCCTCCGCAGAAGGACCAACCGCCTACCGTTATGGTGGCACCCATGAGATTATTTTACCATATCTTTGTAATTTACGAAAGCCTTAGCTCTTTATTTGCAAATACTTGAAATTTTATATTTGTTGCAAATGCCATTAAACACAAATCTTTTTCTAAAATCATTCTGGCATTCTCAATCCTTCAAAGACTTGTTTTAAGTCTTTTGCTGTCTCCACTATGTTTTCTGGCTCTTCTCCATTTGACATTCTGTAAAAATCATCAGCTACAATCCAGCCTAATGCCTCTGTTAACGTAGCTGCTGTCGTTGCACCAACTACAGCACCCGCCACACCTCCACCTGGAATACATTTTAAAATATTTGCAAAAATTGCGTGTCCGGCCTGCTGTGTCACTACAACACTAGCAATACTTTTTGCTGCCGATTGTGATAATGAAATTCCAAAAACTTTTCCTAATGATATAATCATTGCAACCTGTGCCGCTGTGATCGGTATTGCATCTGACATAGGAATCGGTATTGCTCCTGCTGCTGCGGCGGCGGTTGTTGCCGAATGAATTGCAATATGACACTTCTTTTCCAATTCTTTTGGCATGTGTACTTTAGATTTTCCCATAATTTTCTTCTCCTTTGTAATAATTTATATTTTTGTAACTCAAAAAAATATAATCTGATTAAAGAATTCCTCTTTTCCTTGCTTCTCTTTTCAAATCAGTCCATCCATCTTCTAACTTCTTACTATGTAATGCTTCCAAAATGTCCTGATCGCTTAAATTTGCTATGTACTTTTTCCGAATTTCTTTCCGTTTTTCTTGAAGCTTAGGTTTCAATATCTGCTCTCGTTTATATTGACCATAGGATTTTCTTCTTTGCTTTAAATCTTCCTTTGTCTGAGTCATATTATTACCTTTTGATCGGTTACATTGGAGATTCAAGCCTTGGAAATTGCAGCAGTAGGAACGTTGAATGCCTGTTATGTGGATATGAAAGAAATTTTTAAACTGGCAATTATCAATAATTCGGCATTTATTGCCTGTTTGCATAATCATCCGTCTGGGGATCCGGAAGCGAGCTATGAAGATAAAAAACTGACGGAACGCCTGCAGCGAGCCGGAGCTATTCTTGGAATTTCTGTCATTGACCATATTATCGTTGGAGATACTGATTATTATAGTTTTCGCGACGGGGGTGAACTGGATGAAGAGTGAAAAGAATGAAATCCGTTTATTAGAGGTAAACGAAATTGAATGCCGGATAGGGACGATCAACGAGAATGGGCTGAGCTTGCTTTTGTATAAAGATGCAAGAGTCGATCAGAAGATTCTGGATGAATGTTATTCGCCTTGTGGGTGGAAGCGGAGTCATCAGGAGATTGGTGGAAACCTGTACTGTACGGTAGAAGTGTGGGATAAAGAAAAACAACAGTGGATTGCTAAGCAGGATGTGGATACAGAAAGTTATACGGAAAAGGAAAAAGGGCAGGCATCCGACAGCTTCAAGCGTGCATGTGTGAATTGGGGGATTGGAAGAGAACTGTATTCTGCACCTTTTATCTGGATTCCTGCGGAGAAAGCAGCAATCCGTTATGATGGAAAACGCTATACAACTTCGGAGCACTTTCGTGTGTCTGCGATTGGATACGATTCAGGGCGGGAAATCAATGCGTTGGAAATTTGTAATAGCAAGGGATTTACTGTGTTTCGTATGCAGGCAAAGAAAGAAGCATCAGCACCGAAGAAAATGAAAAATATGCCAGAAGAAGTAAAGGCACAGTTATCAGAGAAAATGCGTGCGGATCTGCAGAAAGAATTGAATCGGACAGGAATTCCTGTGGAACAGGTTTTGGCACGTTATCATCTGGATGATATTAGTCAGATGAAGCCGGAACATTATCGGGATGCTATGAGTGGTTTGAAGAAGTCCAAACCGATTGTTGCAGCTTAACAGGAGTGAAAGGAATTGCCAAGATGTCAATAGAGGAATTAATACAAATGATTTTAGGAGAGCGTATCAACTCTGCGTTACAGGAAACATCCCTGGAAAGAGACAAAGGATGATATTATATCCACCTGTTTGAAAGCATTGGGTAAAGTTATCAACAATCATTATACCTTTTCCCCATGCCCGGCTGCCGATCGGTTAAAGCAGAACTGGCGTTATCGGGAATATGACTATACACGAAGCATTCCCATATTTGTTGATCACTGTCTGGATGTCACCAAGGATCCTGCGGATAAACTTTATCTCCAGGAACTGTACCAGTGTTACTGCGATTTTTGCAACACCTACGATTTGCCTGTTACAACTTATAATTCTTTTTCTGCATGGCTTACCACTAATATTGAAGGCTGTAGCAAGAAACGCATTCACGAAACAGATAAAAACCCTATGGCTGGCCTTGTCGGCCTGCGGCTAAAAAATATTCCAGAAAATGAGCAGCCTCTGTAAACTCAGCCTTTGAGTTTATACACCATATCTGTGAAATTCACAGAAAGGAGACTATGACCATGGTATACAACAATTTATATTCTTTTTCAGATCTGCTGACTATTTTCCCTTTTGGGAAAACCAAGCTGCGTCAACTGCTGCACGCAGGCGTTCTTCCCGTTGTAAAAGTGGGACGGCAGTATGTAACCAGTGATGACGCAATTCAACGATGGATTCTGGAAAACGCCGGGAAGGAAATCTTATTCTAGCTTTCTTCCACAATATGCTGACGGTTCGTAAGAGAACAATTCCCTGCGAGCCGTCATTTTTATGAAAGGAGACATTATGGCTGCTACTACAACTAGCAGAAAACGAAAAGGACGAGGTAATATTCAGAAAAAGGCCAACGGCAATTACCTTGGACGCCTGCGTATTGCCGGATATGACACGTTTTACGTTACTGGTACTTCAGAAAAAGAAGTTCAAAAAGAACTCGATCAATTCTATCTGAAGACACTAAAAAAGGAAATCATTCCGCAAAAACAGACAGTTAATTCTTATATCGAGCAATGGCTTACCTCGGTTAAAATGCCAAGTCTGAAAGCCGCTTCCTATGACCGTCTGGAACGAACCTATCAAAAACAGATTAAAAATACCCCTGTCGGACGCAGTCAGCTTGGAACACTGACCAGTATGGAAATCCAGACATTGATCAACTCTTACACCACTACGCTTTCCTATTCCAGTCTCAAAAAAGTCTATGATCTTCTGAATAACTGCTTCCGCTACGCAGTTGCGGTTCGGGATACAGGATATAATCCTGTAGATGGTGTACGGCTCCCTAAACAGGAAAACCTGAAAATTCGGACCAAAGAAATTGAGATCCTGTCAGAAGCTGATATAGATCGTCTGGAAAAGGCTCAAAATGCCCTATATAAAAATGGACAGCCTAAATACTGGTACGCTTCTGCCTATGTCCTGATTGCCAATACCGGAATTCGTTCTGGCGAAGCACTGGCATTGACCTGGGATAATGTTAATCTGCGCACTAAGACGCTTACCATCTGCCAAAACGCATCCCGCATCAAAAAACGCGATTCTGAAAATGCCACTGGAAGCAAGCAGATCATTACTTCTACCAAATCCCGCTCCGGCACACGACAGGTTCCACTCAACAGCAAAGCTCTGGCGCGTTTAAAGGAGTTACAGGAGCACAGGCATATCCAGTCGCAATTTGTGATCTACACATCCACAGGAAAGATGGTAGTTCAGAATTCATTTTACCGGATATTTCAAAACATGCAGAAATCACTCGGCATCAAACCAGTAACCATCCATGCTTTGCGTCACACCTTTGCAACGCAACTGATTAAGGCTAATGTCGATATCAAAGTGATCAGTCAGTTACTTGGACATGCTTCGGTGAAGATTACCTATGATACATATGTACATACAGATCTGGACCGCGCTTTTTCTGCTGTACAATCGTTAGAATAGCTGAAAAATATTTTGGTGCCTTATTGGTGCCTTATTTTTCACTCAAAAGAGGTTTGAAATGGTCTCTGGCGGAAATTTATAAGGAAATCTGCCTTGTAAATTTCCCCCATCAAAATTTAATAAAAGTCTGGGGAGCCGCATAAATACTGGCTTTTCCAGACAAAAAAAGGAACCATCTTTCGATGATTCCTTAGAGGCGACAACCAGATTTGAACTGGTGATCAGGGTGTTGCAGACCCACGCCTTACCACTTGGCTATGTCGCCATATTAAATTGCTTATCAGATTTGCTCTGATAAATGACCCCAACGAGATTCGAACTCGTGTTACCGCCGTGAAAGGGCGATGTCTTAACCGCTTGACCATGGGGCCTCTCATATAAACTTGTTTAACACATATAAGATATGTGAGCTCCCCGAGTAGGACTTGAACCTACGACAGCGCGGTTAACAGCCGCGTGCTCTACCGACTGAGCTATCGAGGAATACGCTGCTCGTTGACAGGCAACGAGGATATTATATGATATAGGTGTCTTTTTGTCAAGCAGTTTTCTAAAACTTTTTATTTTATTTTTTCGGGCAATTTTTCCGGCTTTTCACAGATAGAAACAGCACCGGGCAGTCTTTCTGTGTGACTCACTTCCCGGTGCTTTTCCCTGTCATTCTCTTGTTATAATTGCAACTCTAGCCTTATCTCATACCTTTTAAACTTATTTTTCCAGGCTCTTCCAGCGGAAGTTCGGAACCACATCACTCCACTTACTGATTCCGATCAGCGCCTTGTATTTCTCGGTTGTTTCCAGCGTAGAGGCCTTGTTATCGATATTTTTGTATACAAGCCAGGATGGTTTCTGCATGGTTGCTACAATGTCGTTCGGCTTGCTGCTATCGCAATGCCACAGACCAAATGCCTGGGATGCTGCCATTTCGGACGGTGCGTCCACCTGACGACTCATGATAAAGGCATCGATATATGGGTTACTATCTGCAATATAATATGCATAAGCAATAGCTGCCGCCTGCAGATCCTCTGTAGTACCGCGGGTTGCGCTGGTGGAGGTAAATCCCTGCTCTGAAAGAATTACGTGGCGCACCTCACCAGAACGGGTACGGAACTGTGCCTGCTGTAAATAATCTGTCAGCACACTTAAATTCAGCATATTGACGACTGGTGATGACGCATCATCCTTGATCAGTCCGGTCTCCCGGTCATTCCAGAATTCCGGCTCTGTCAGCGGAATAGAATATGGATGATATGCCAGTCCCCAATCCATGGAACCGCCCGGGATCATCTGATTATTGAAGGCATCCAGCAGATCCTTTGCATTGTAATTCAGTTTGCCGTCTGCCTCGTGATTCCAGTTGTAATCCGTTGAGAAAAAGACGCGGCTGCTCTGGCTGGTGCTGCGAATCGCTGTGTAGAACACGCGAAATGCCCTCTGATATTCATTGATATAAGTATCCAGACTCATCGGCCCCATATAGTTCCACAGCTGGTTATTGATCTCGTTGCCAATGACCCAGTTAGAAACTCTGCCGTATGACGAGGATTTACTGCCATAACGGTCTGCCAGGAAAGCCGCAATGGCCCGAAGGGATTCATAACCATCTTCCGTAGCTACGTGAAAGCCATAATAATTTGCCACAGATGCCGGCTGCTTCGTTACACCCGGATAATAAAGCTGCGGTGTGCTGTCGTTCCATCCGTTTAAAATAACCGCAGTCACGGTCATATCTTTTTCAGACATTCTCTTGATGGTGTCGTCATATACAGCCAGTACATCTTTATTAAAATGATAAGTCTTGCCATCGTATTCGTAATCAATTCCGCTTCCAAGAATGTGATTGAACGGAATGTTCACGATTACATGGTTCACGCCAAGAGAAAATGCGTCAGACAGCATAGCCGGTGTTGTCTGAATCAGAAGTCCCTTTTTTGTCTGGGCGGTTTTGTACGGATCCGTGTACTTTGCGACACTCTCCGGATTTGTCACATAAGCCTCATTGCTGGCAATCGTGTATTCACTGCCATCGTAAACCGCTACCACAAAGCTGGAATACAAGCGGTCATCCTGCGTTCCATGATTGAGCGGAAGCTGGAACGAAAGCTCATCACCCTTCGTGATCCACGCTGCATAGTCCGTTCGGCCCTTTAAATCCCGCTGGTACGGTTTCATTTCAAACAGATACAAATAATTATCATAATATGCCGGGTCTGAGAAACTGCCTTCCACCTGCCCCTTGATCGTAACCTGATTTCCACCAGTCACCTCACAGCTTGTAATATGAGCAAATTCTGTCGGTGCTGTTTTGGCTGTATTCTGTCCAGCGGCGGCCGCCGATGTTTCTGCCATGGCTGTAACACTGCCTGCCCCGGCAAATACTACCGCCATACAGCACAGTGAAATGCAATACTTCCATATTTTCTTCAAACTTTCTGCCTCCAATCTCTGTCAGTCCATTTCCTGATTGCACAATGCACAAACAGGAACAATTTCACTTCCATATCATAGCACGGAATCCTTTTGGTTCAAGTAGGTTTTCTCTTACATTGATTTAAGATTTTCTTGCAGAATTATATGTTTTACATTTATGCCACAGCACTACTGACAGAAAAACTGCAATATAATCCGTCAGCGCCTGCCCATAAATGACTCCGTTCAAGCCTCCAAGCGCATTCAAAATAAACAGCAGCGGAATCAGAAGCAGCCCCTGGCGCAATATAGAAAGCAGAGTCGCCCAAAATGTTTTCCCAACAGGCTGCATACAGTTCATATTTATAAAGAGGATTCCGATCCATATGGACTGCCTGCGACCGGTTTCTCAGGCGGTTAGAAATGCAGTTGATGATCTTTCCTGCTTCCACTATTGCTCCTTTAAATATTTCGGTTCCTAAGTATTCTAGGAGTATTTTCCCTGGAAGTCAATAAAACTTCAAATATTGAATTGTTCTCCTGAATTTCTGTATAACGCAAAAAAAGACCGGAATCTCTTCCAGTCTCTCATCTATGTACCCTCAAAACCACATATTGAATTTCATCCGTATTT
>NZ_QUFI01000037.1:270-26678 GCF_003478505.1 Clostridium sp. AF27-2AA | reverse complement strand
AAGATCTATCTTGCAGCTGGCTATACGGACCTGCGCAGGGGTATAGATGGTTTGGCAACGATGATCCGATTCCGTTTTCAACTTGACCCTTACGATAAAAATACGCTCTTTTTGTTCTGTGGTAAGAGAACAAATCGTATCAAAGGTCTTCTCTGGGAAGGTGATGGTTTTCTGCTTCTCTACAAGAGATTAGATAATGGTGCATTCAGCTGGCCGCGTTCTGCAGAAGAAGCTCTGGAAATATCATCCGAGCAGTACGCAATGTTAATGCAGGGCCTGGAGATTATACCGAAGCATCCCATCCGGCCAAACAACAATCCCAAGAGACTGATGTAATGTTTGTGCATTATAGAGAAAAATTTTTCCATGTTTTTCTGTCAAAAAAGCAATATTTTTATTTTACTGCATTTATCCACAGCATCCGGTTCTCAAAAATCGAGCAGCATAATTTTTCAGAGAAAAACATACCGGATTTGTGGATAGCAGTACAGAGCATCTGGAATTTCAGAAAAATATCCCAGGTGTTCTGTACTGTTATCCACCGTCATAATGACGAAAGGAAAACAGCCGCCAGGTGGCAGAAACTGCGTAAATCTGGTACAATGGACTCATTAAGAAAAGGAGTTCCTGCCATGGTGATCAAGTACACAGAAGAACAATTAAATAGCGTTGACAAGTCTATGCTGATCCATATGTTTCTGAACCAGCAGGAGCAGTTAGAAAAGGTCAGTGCCGATCTGCATTCCCTTGATACTAAGATGCAGGCAATGATGGAGCAGCTGATTCTGGCTAATAAAAACCGTTTTGGACGTTCCTCTGAAAAAATGGAGGATACCCAGCAGATGCGTTTTATCGAAGTGGATGGAACCCTTGTGTTTTTTAATGAAGCAGAAGCTGTTTGCGATCTGGACGCTCCAGAACCTGAAACTCTGGAAGCAGCACCAGAACGTAAGAAAAAATCAAAAGGCAAAAAGGCTCAGGATATGTCTGAACTTTCCACAAACCGGATTGATCACTACATGACCGAAGAAGAATTAACAGCTGAATTCGGCGAAAACGGCTGGAAACAACTTCCAGATGCCATTGCACGCCGGTATCGGTTCATTCCGGCAAAAGTTGAAGTAGATGAGCACCATGTCGGCGTATATGCAAGCAAAGCGGATGGACACATGGTAAAAGCAAAGCATCCGAAGAGCCTGCTCCATGGAAGTCCGGTTTCAGCGTCTCTTGCTGCAGCCATCATGAATGGAAAGTATGTAAATGCTGTCCCGCTTTACCGTCTGGAGCAGGAATTTATCCGATATGGCCTTGCCATAACCAGACAGAACATGGCGAACTGGATGATCCGGTTAGGTGAAGAATACCTTTCGGTTCTTTATGACCATCTGCATACGCTTCTTTACGGCTACCATGTCATTCAGGCAGATGAGACGCCGGTTCTTGTAAACCGGGATGCTCGTAGTGCTGGTTCTAAGAGCTACATGTGGGTATACTGTTCCGGTCATATGTATCCGGAAAAGCAGATCATTCTGT
The DNA here is from genome assembly GCF_003478505.1 of Clostridium sp. AF27-2AA. GTDB lineage: Bacteria > Bacillota > Clostridia > Lachnospirales > Lachnospiraceae > Brotaphodocola. Next base: position 25,145 of record NZ_QUFI01000037.1, on the reverse strand, counting down.
ATGAATACCAGCGGACTAGAAATGCGTCCCATCCAAGAGAATTCCTAAAGGATTATTCCGGGATCTGCGTGACGGATGGCTATCAGGTTTACCACACGTTGGAAAAAGAACGTGAAGATCTGATCATTGCCGGCTGCTGGGTCCATGCCCGCAGGCGTTTTGATGAAGCACTAGCCGTGGTTCCAAAAGAAAGCCAGAAAGAATCCGCCTCATTCCTGATTATAAAGCAGATCCAGGCAATCTACCGGGAGGAAGGGAAACTCAGGGAACTTTCATCAAAAGAAAGACTTGTTCAGCGTCAGGTGGTTGTAAAACCACTGGTAGATGCTTTGTTTGTGTACCTGAAACAACACGAAAGTGAAGTTGGTACAGAAAAACTGAGGGAAGCTTTCACTTATGCATTGAATCAGGAAAAATACCTTCGGGTTTTCCTGACCGCTGGAGATGTTCCAATGGACAACAATGCATCCGAGCGCGCAATCCGTGGATTCTGTGTCGGCAAGAAGAACTGGCAGATGATAGACACGATTAATGGTGCGAAATCATCCGCTATCATTTACAGCATCGCAGAAACAGCAAAAGCGAATAACTTAAAACCATACGAGTACTTTGAATATCTTCTGACAGAGATTCCAAAGCACATGGATGATACAGACCGATCTTTCTTAGATGATCTGTTTCCGTGGTCGGAAAAACTACCAGAGAACATCCGAAAACCGAAGAAGAGCAATTAAGCGAAGCCGCGAAAGCGGCTTTTGGTTGGCAAGGTACTTGCTATGATGCGTTTACGAGAAAGTAGATGAATAGCATAGTTATTGAAATGAATATTATTTAAGGTTCGGGATAAATCGTAAAATGCAGACAAACAAGAAAAGTAAAAATATAATAGGTATTATACAGAGTTTCCTTATATTGATATTGGTAGTTCTTATTATTTTTATGATGATTCAGATTAGTAGGCTGCAGGGAACAGCACGCGTAATAAATTATGCCGGTCTGGTACGTGGAGCTACACAGCGCGAAATAAAATTAGAAATTACAGGAAACCAAAATGACGAATTAATTAAATATTTGGATGATATTCTTCTTGGATTGAGATATCAGGATGGACATTATGATCTGGTAAAACTCAATGACGAAGAGTATCAGAAAAAATTGCAAATCCAGAGTGATTACTGGGATAAATTGAAAACAGAAATTGAAGCAGTAAGAAACAAGGGATACGAAAATACAGACATTGTTAATATGAGTGAAATATATTTTACGATGGCAGATAAAACTGTCTCTGCAGCAGAAAGTTATTCAGAAAAAATCGCTGTAAAGATTCGTACCATAGAGCTTTTGTCGGCACTTGATATGTTGAGTTTGGTGATATTGGTTATTATGCAGACTCTAAAGGCAATGCATATGGCAATGCAAAACAGACTGCTGGAACAAAAAGCATTCATAGATGCCTATACTGGACTGCCAAATAAAAATGCCTGTAATGAGCTACTTAATAAAAAAGATGTAATTACAGATTCTACAGCATGCATAATGTTTGATTTAAATAATCTAAAAACTGTAAATGATACAATGGGACATTCCGCAGGAGATCAGTTGATATTGAATTTCGCAAAGCTTTTGCGCAGTGTTATTCCAGAAAAGGATTTTGTTGGAAGATATGGCGGAGATGAGTTTATAGCAGTTATTTATCATACGAGTGAGGCAAAAATTAAGGAGATATTAAAATCATTGTACAGAGAAAAAGAGAGATTAAATAGTTGTGAAAATCAATTACCAATCGACTATGCATGCGGATGGGCATTATCCTCTGATGATATGGCGTGTACAATGCAGATGTTATTGGATGATGCAGATGCTTATATGTATAAGAATAAACAGTTATGTAAGAAATATAATTTGCGCTCAGCTCAGAGTAGAGAATCTTCTTAAATATAATCGATAGGGCTCTGTTGGAAAACTAACAGGGTTTTTACTATGTTATTGTGTGATAATATAACGAAAGTCAGTTTATAACACAGCCATAAATTAAGCAAGTAAGACTCCGAGAGATTTTTGAAACGTAAACGCTCCATAGCAAGTACTGAACCAGTCAAAAGCCACATTTGCGGCTTGGCTTAATTGATCTTCTTTGGTTTTCGAATACTCTCTGGCAGCATTTCTGACCATGGGACCTGATTATCTAAAAAGGATCGGTCTGTGTCACCCATGTGTTTCGGAATCTCTGTCAGAAGATATTCAAAGTACTCATGTGGCTTTAAATTGTTCGCTTTTGCTGTTTCTGCAATGCTGTAAATGATAGCGGATGATTGTGCACCATTGATGGTATCGATCATCTGCCAGTTTTTCATGCCGACACAGAATCCGCGGATCGCACGCTCTGATGCATTGTTGTCCATCGGAACATCCTCGTCGGTCAGAAAAACCCAGAGGTATTTTTCCTGATGCAATGCATAAGTGAAAGCTTCCCTCAGTTTTTCCGTACCGACTTCACTTTCGTGTTGTTTCAGGTACACAACAAAGCATCTACCAGTGGTTTTACAACCACCTGACGCTGAACAAGCCTTTCTTTTGATGAAAGTTCTTTGAGTTTTCCTTCCTCCCGGTAGATTGCCTGGATCTGCTTTATGATCAGGAACGAAGCGGACTATTTCTGGCTTTCCGGATGAACTTCTGTTCCAGACGGTAAAGTGGAACCGCGTTTACATACTTTCCATTCATGATAGCTGCAGCGAGAGACGATGAGACCGGGCTTGCGTGGAGCAGGCTCTTTGGATGCGCCGCTTATTTGCGGCGCTTGTAACACTCAGCCGGAAGGTCTTTTGACCACAGTATGAGTGGTTCTAAATTTTTTTTATCTATACTTCAAGTCTTTGGCTTTGATTTAGGGTTATAAAATGTACTCTCGATACGCATTTTGTCCAAATAATCCACGTATTTCGGGCTGTACATAGGTTTCTTACGAATTTTGTAGCCGTTTTGTAGCCAGCTATTTTATACATACTAACCGTTCGCAACAACTTGATCATTCCTCGAACAGATACAGAAGATATCCGTAACCCTCTGCTTTCATCTTTGCGTAAGGAACAAAGCGCAGGGCTGCACTGTTGATGCAGTAGCGCACGCCATTGGGGGACTCCGGATCGCAGGTGAACACATGACCAAGGTGAGAATCTCCGGCACGGCTTCTGACCTCTATGCGGCGCATGCCGTGGCTCAGGTCCTCCAGTTCCACCACGGCAGGCTCTTCAATGGGCTTTGTGAAAGCCGGCCAGCCGCAGCCGCTCTCGTACTTATCCGTGGAGGAAAAGAGCGGCTCGCCTGTGACGACATCCACATAGATGCCCTTTTCAAACTTATCCCAGAACTCGCCTGTGAAAGCGCGCTCCGTGCCGCTCTCCTGTGTAACACGGTATTGCTCCGCCGTCAGCTTGTCCCGGATGGATTCCGCCGCGGGCTTCTGATAGTCGCCCGGATCGATGCGCAGCCGGGAAAACAGCTCCATCTCCGCGCGCGGGATGTGGCAGTAGCCGTTCGGGTTCTTTTCGAGGTAGTTCTGGTGGTACTCCTCGGCGGGGTAGTAGTTCTTGAGTGGGCCAATCTCCACGAAGAACTTTTCACTGCGTCCCCGCTCGATCTCCGCGATGCGCTCCACCGTTTCCTTCGCGCTTCCGTTGGTGTAATAGACACCGGTCTGATACTGGCTGCCCCGGTCGTTGCCCTGCCGGTTCTCCACCGTGGGGTCGATCACATAGAAGTAGGCCAGTAGCAGGGCGTCGAGACTCACCTGCTCGGGGTCATACTCCACCCGCACGGTCTCCCGGAAGCCGGTGTTCCCTTTGCAGACGGTCTTGTAATCGGCGTCCGCCTCGCAGGTGCCGTTGGCATAGCCGCTCTCGGCATCGATGACGCCGGGGATGGACTGCATCAGCTGTTCCATGCCCCAGAAGCAGCCGCCCGCCAGATATATGACATTTTCCGTGGTATCCATATACATGCTTCCTTCACCGGACATATCAGAGGGCTGTCCGGTCATTTCCTTCTCATCCGCTTTCTGCGGCATATTTTTCTGCCCGGCGGCGCAGCCGCTCAGCAGCAGTACCGCGGTGAGCAGAAGCGGCAATACTCTCCGATACATGGTGTATCCTCCTTTCTGAGAAGATAAATTCGTTTGTCAGCCCATATCGGCGGCAAGAGCCTGGTCGATGAGTTTTTGCAGCGTCTCCGCCTGCTTCTTTTCCGTGATGGCGCCTACGATGGGTTCACCCACGATATTGCCGCTGCGATCGACCACATAGGTGGTGGGATAGGCAAAGATGCTGGTGGCAAACTTTCCCGCCTCACTGTCGGAGTCAAAATACACATTCTGATAGGTGGCGCCCTTCTTGGCAAGCACATCCTTCGCCTCGGAAATTGCTGTTTCGTCGCCGTCCAGCGTGAAGGTGTTGACGCCGATGAGGGAGCCGCCCTTCTCCGCCAGTTCCTTGTTCAGTGCATCCAGCTCGGAAAGCTCGCCTACGCAGGGATTGCAGGTGGTGAACCAGAAATTCACCACGGTGACGGCGTTGGTGGAGAACAGCTCGTTGCTCTTCACCGTGTTGCCGTCCAGATCTTTCCCTTCAAAGGCGGGGAACTTCTGCATACTGCCGTCGTCGGGAGGGTTGTTCGTGTCGCTGCCCGCGGGCATGCTCATATCGCCGTCCATGGATTTCTGCATGAGCTCGGGATACTTCTCTTCCAACTCGGTCAGCCTGTTTTCAATATTGCTGATCTCCGTGGCTGACTCCTTCAGCCACTCATACTCCTTGTTGGTGAACTGCTCTTTAGCGGCCTCGACGGTATCCAGCAGGAAGTCTCCGTAGTTTTTCCCGTCCTCGATCATGGCCATGCCCTTCTCAGCCTCCATAAAGACATTTTCCCACAGCTCGGTATTTTCCGACAGGATCGCGTTCTCCTGCTCTAGCAGCTCCTTGTGCAGGGCGAGCGCCTCCTCGGCGTTTTTCGGCTCGCCAGTCATGGCGGAGCCGTTGCCGCTCATGTCGCCCATCTTGTCATTGTTCTTCGTGCCGCAGGCCGCCAAGGCCAGCACCATCAGCACGGCAAAAGCCAGTGCAAAAATTCTCTTCCTGTTCATTTTGATTCCTCCATCGTTGTTTTCTTTGTTGTTTCTTTCCCGTTGCCGAAGCCGTAGCGGAAGCACACGGCTTTCGTCGGACAGGCGCGGATGCACATTCCGCAGCGAATGCACTCGGTATGGTTGGGCGTTTTCGTCACATCCACATCCATCTTGCAGGCTCTGGCGCATTTTCTGCAGGAGACGCACTTACTTTTATCCACCTTCATCTGGAAGAGGGACACCCGGTTGAACAGCGCGTAGAACGCGCCAAGCGGGCAGAGCCACTTGCAGAACGGTCGGTAGAACAGTGCGCTCAGCGCAATCACCGATAGCAGGATGCTGAATTTCCATATAAACAGCTTGCCCAGCGCCGTCCGGATGCCGGAATTGGCAAGGGACAGCGGGATGGCTCCCTCCAGCACGCCTTGGGGGCAGAGGTATTTGCAGAAGAACGGGTCTCCCATGCCAACATCGTTTACAAGGAACGCCGGTAGCAGGAAAACCATCACTAGCAGGACAGCGTATTTCAGGTATGTCAGCGGCTTCAGCCTCTTTGTGGAAAGCTTCTTAGTGGGGATTTTATACAGCAGCTCCTGAAACCAGCCGAAGGGGCATAGAAAGCCGCAGATAAAGCGCCCTAGCAGCATGCTCAGCAGAATGAGGAAGCCTGTGATATAGTAGGAGAAGCTGAACTTGGAAGACCCCACCACCGCCTGAAACGCCCCGATGGGGCAGGCCCCAGACGCCGCCGGACAGGAGTAGCAGTTCAGCCCCGGCACGCAGACGGTTTTCCCCGTCCCCTGATACAGTCCGCCCTTGAGAAAGTTCGGCAGATGCAGGTTGGTCAGTAGCGTCGCCCCCGCCTGAATCCAGCCCCGGAAGCGGGACATAGTCTGTGAAACGCCTGAAAACTTTTTACCCAATGCCCACACACTCCAGACATAATTTGATTGCTTTGCTCAGCACTGTCGCCGCCTCGCCACGCCAGATACCAAAGCACAGCATGGCAGCTCCGGCCATTAGCAGCACGATCTGCGCCGTGGCCTTTTTCCCATAGCTCATTTTTCATCACCCTTTCCGATTTTCTGCCCCCATCATAGCGCGGGAGAGTTAAAGTCTCTGTTAAGAACGAAAACTTAACGCAAACCTTATCTTTTTTTGCTATAATGAAAGAAACACAAAAACGAAGAAATAAAAAGGAGGGCTCTCATGCACCTTTTAGTAATTGAAGATGAACGCGCCCTGTGCGAGACCATCGTTCGCAGCCTGCGGCGGCTGGCCTACAGCGTGGACTACTGCTATGACGGCGAAAAGGCGCTGGCGCTTCTGGGCGTGGAACGATACGATCTGGTGCTTCTTGATCTGAATCTGCCGAAAAAGGACGGCATGACGGTGCTGCGCACCCTGCGGCAGACCGACCGGGAGACGCGGGTGCTGATCCTCTCCGCCCGCAGCGAAGTGGAGGACAAGGTGCAAGGGCTGGATGCCGGTGCGAACGACTATCTGACGAAGCCCTTCCACTTGGCGGAGCTGGAGGCCCGCATCCGCAGCCTGACGTTGCGGCAGTTCACCCAGCAGGATGTGCTGCTAAGCTGCGGAGGCCTGACCTTTGACAGCCGCTCTCGTATCGCCACCGTCAACGGGCAGACACTGACGCTCACTCGGAAGGAAACGGGAATCCTGGAATACCTGATGGTGCATCAAGGAAGGCCAGTAAGTCAGGAGGAGCTGATGGATCACGTTTGGGACAATAGCGTGGACAGCTTCAGCAATTCCATTCGCGTCCACATCTCCGCCCTGCGCAAAAAGCTCCGCGCCGTGCTGGGCTATGACCCCATCCGCAACCGCATCGGCGAGGGTTATCTGATGGGAGGCGAGGAGGAATGAAGCGGTTTTCCCTGCAGTGGCGCATCACGCTGATGTCCGCTCTGCTCATCGGCATCACCTGCGTGGCCATGAATTTGCTGCTGTGCTCCTCCGGTGTGTACTATATGGACACCATTGCGGACAGTTTACAAGGCGGCGGCACGGTGATCCTGAATGATGGCGGAGCGGTGAGCTTTGACCCGCAGCTCATAGCGCCCAACGAGGAGTTGATCATCGTCGTCGATGGGGTGCAGGGGCGCTTCCGCACCACCAACTGGTACATCACGACGGCGGTAACGCTACTCAGCGGCATCCTCGCCTATTTCGTCAGCGGACGCGCTCTCAAGCCCCTGCGCAGCTTTACCTCGCAGGTGGAGCAGGTGCAGCTGAACAATCTTGCCGATATGAGGATCGATGAGGACGCTATTTCGGAGTTCCGGCAGCTGAGCCGCTCGTTCAACCAGATGCTGGAGCGGCTGAACAACGCTTTTGCCGCCCAACGGCAGTTCACCGGCAACGCTGCCCACGAGCTGCGCACGCCGCTGGCGCTGATGCAGGCGCAGCTGGAGCTGTTTTCCGCGGAGCATCCCGATGTGCGGCCAGAGACGGTGGAGTTTCTTACCCTTCAGCGGGAGCAGACGGAGCGGCTGACCCAAATGACCAGAACGCTGCTGGAAATGAGCAATCTGCGGCAGGTGGCGCGGAACGAGCAAATCCAGCTCGCCCCCATGATCGAGGAGATCTTCACGGACCTCGCCCCGCTGGCGGAGAAAAACGGCATTACGCTGGAGGCGGAGGGTGACGGAATTATGACTGGCAGCGATGCACTGATCTACCGGCTGATCTTCAATCTGACGGAGAATGCTGTCAAGTACAACCGGCCGGGCGGCTCGGTGCAGGTTTCTGTAACTCAGGAGCTGGAAAAGCTCCTGCTCCGCGTCTCCGACACCGGCTGCGGCATCCCGGAGGTGTATCAGCGCAGTATCTTCCAGCCCTTCTTCCGGGTGGACAAGTCTCGCAGCCGGGAATACGGTGGCGCAGGACTGGGGCTCTCGCTGGTATGGGAGATCGCCGACCTCCACGGCGGCTCCGTTTGGGTAGAGAAAAGTTCGGAGAAGGGCACTACCATTGCGGTGGGGTTGCCAACGCAACAATCAACGAAGCTTTAAAACCCTTTTATTTGTTTTTTCGCTGCTTCGCTTGCCGCCCAGCGGCGTTCTGCGCTGTATGGGGCGGTCGGCCGAAAGGAGAACCGCCCCTTGCGAATTTCAAACTCCATGTAACCCGTGTCCGGGTCTGCGTCAGTCTGGCGGCACTCGTCGGGGTGCGCTGCGGCATAGGCGGTCAGCCTGTTCTTGAGGTCGGTGTTGTGTGTGCGAATATAGATCAGCGCCTCTGTTACGCAATAGGGGTATTTTTCGGGTGTTCTCTCCGGCTCTTGACTTTGGAAAAATGGAGATTTTCAAACAGGAGCACGCCGGACAACGCCCAGTTCGTACGACGCGCTCCTGTTGGCTATTTTCGTATTTTTACGGCTCTACACCGTAGTTGCTCACAGTTCTATGTCACACTTCTTGCAACGCGGCATATCACGGTTTTTGGACTGCTCTTGTTTCTCTGGCGCGGTGTGGAGCATGAATTGTATGAACTCTTTGACCTTGCGGGAGCTCGTTTGAGTGCCGACTTGAAGTCCTTTGTCTGCTCTTGCAGCTTTTCATATTTGCGTTTCCATACGCTGACATCGCGCTTGAGCGTTTCCACTTTATTCTTCAAATCTCCGATCAGCCCGCGAGAAGCGACGCCCTCCTTGCTTGGCAAGCTCCCTGATCCTCTCGTTGTATTTTTTTCAGCACTTGCTTCTTCTTATCAATCTTATCCTCGATCGATTTCAACCGCGCCTGCTCCTGCTGCATCTTGAATTGCGTCATCGTCAGGTGTTCCTCCGAGCTGCCGCGTTCGCCGCGCTCCACATCATCATACCCGGCGTCGCGCATATACCGGAAGAAATCGTCCTGCAAGACGCTGTAGGATTTCTTGAGAACGGGCTTGCCATTTGTACTCAAGATGAAAGTGTTAATCGTTGATGCCGATCCACAGTCTGATGTATCCGCAGGATTTAGATATCGTGATTGTGATGACAGTAAGTAATGCTGGATTTACAAAGCGGTAATATTCATTACTATGTTTCTTACTTGAAGGATATTGTAGACGAAGAATGCGACCTGTCTGTTCGTGCAGGTATATTGATGGAAAGGCTGAAGGGCGATAAGATGCTGCACCATTTTCAAGGTAAGATAGAGATTGGTACCGGAAACGGTGGTATCATCAGTCAGTTAAAGATGCAGAATGAAATTGACAGATGAAAGCTGGATCAGCTATCAGAAAGGAAAAGGCAATGAAGAGTACCAAAAGTATAAAGATAAGCCGGAGAGAGGAGCTGATTTGGGTGAAGGGACAGTGTAGTATAAGCACAATGAGTCGGAGGTCACGGATGATAACGTGGCTTCCGGCTTTTTTGTTTTGAATGATAGTGCTTCAAATTTTCATGTGACAAATGAAACAACCTATGATATTATAAAAACATATAAGCGAAAATAACTTTTGCGGAAACGAAAATATCTTTATATTTTTTTATGCTCATACTTCCTATTATGGGATTAAATAATTGCAAAGTTGAATACTAATATTTTTTTATTATTACAGGTACAATAAGAACATGTAATAGCGGAAATGAGGTATAGTTACTTGCAGATAGAGAAGTATATTGCGGATAAAATAACATCTTTGTGTGAAAAGCGTGATATCAGTAAATATAGATTATCGCAGCTGTCGGGAATTTCCCAGTCGTCACTGGCAAGAATCATGGCGCAGGAAAACTTGCCGTCGCTGATCACACTTGAAAAAATATGTACAGCATTAGGCGTGACATTATCACAGTTTTTTCAGGAAGGTAATTCAGAGAATCTGACAGAAGAGCAGAAAGAAGTTTTAAAGATATGGAACGATCTGAGTACAAATGAGCAGGAAACAGTGATGTCAATGCTGCGTGGACTTCAGAAGTAGAAGAACAGTTCGAGTATATGTATCGGCTGTTCTTTTTTTGCTTTTAGGCGTTAAAACGGTAATGTTTTTCTTGTACATAGTCGAGCATTAGAGTATAATAAAATCAGTATTTTTTCATATGTTTAAAAGCTATAATAAGAAAAACGGCAAAACAGATGAAAGTCTGCGACGCAAAGCTATAGGGCCTGTAAAATGGTAGCCAGTTGCCACGTTAAAGATGCATTGTCTGCAATGACAATGCTTTTTTCATTTTTGGAGATTAAAAAGAAACTAAAACAGGCAGGCAATAATTGGTGGCTGCTAAAATATAAAAATGAAGCAGATAAAAACGCAGGTGTAAAGGAAATCGGTTATGTGGAAGAAAATTAAGTCAGCACAGGAACGAAAAAATACATTTAGGATAAAAAAAGAGTTATGGATTCCGGTATTTGTATTGATGATCGGTTTGGTTGTTCTGGTGAATATAGGCATTCGTGCGGATAGCAGTCAAAGGGATTTCATAAGGTCAAGAGCTGAATTAAACGCAGTAACGTATGCAGATCATATGAAGGCTGATATCGTGAGGGGAATTGATATTACAAATACTTTTGAACAGATTGTTATTAGTGAAAACGGAAAAATTTCCATGTTCTCGAAAGTTGCGGAGAATATGATGGCAGATTATATCCAGAGTATTCAGATTGCACCAGACGGCGTAGTGACTGAGATTTATCCGGAAGCCGGAAATGAGACTGGAAAGATAGATCTTATTCATGATAAAGAACGAGGAAAGATATCTTGTTATGCCAGAGACAATGATGTGATAACCATGCAGGGACCATTTTCTTTGAAACAGGGTGGAACGGGGATTGCTGTAAGAAATCCGGTGTATGTGGAGCAGAAAAATGGCGAAAGGACATTTTGGGGATTTACAATTGTAATTATTCGTGTACCGGATATATTCGCTGATTCTATAAAGTCACTTACCGATTTTAGCTATGAATATAAGTTGTCTAAAAGTATTGCACCGTGGGATGAAACATACGAAGAAGTGTATGGCTCAGGTGTGGAAATGATTGATCCTGTCACATATACTTTTGAATTAGGTGACAGTCAATGGGTTCTGGAAGTGATGCCTGAAAACGGATGGAATAGCAATGAAAAGTTATATAGACTATGTGGCTACGGTTTACTGATTGTTTTGCTTTTAACTGGATTTGTTTTTATGATTATGTTACTGCACAGGATACAGGAATCGGAAAACACAGTAGTGGAATTAAATAAAAAACTGCAGAAAGCATTGGAGCAGGCGAAAACAGCCAGTGTTGAAAAATCTAATTTTCTGTTTAATATGTCACATGATATACGTACTCCTATGAATGCAGTTATTGGTATGACGTCATTAATAAGACATGATGCAGGAAAAACAGTTTTTAAATACGATGATTTCTCTATTCTGAATTTTATACAGGAAATCAATAATCTATTTCATTCACAGATAGATGAAAAGAAACAGACTCTTACAACAAAGAAAAATATCCGACATGAGTGGGTGAACGGGGATCAGCTTCATCTGATGCAGATTTTCAGCAACCTGCTTTCTAATGCAGTGAAGTACACGCAGAAAGGTGGAGAAATTCAGTTTCTGGTAGAAGAATGTGAAACAAATTCATCCGTCTATGCAAAGTACCGTTTCTTAGTCAGGGATAATGGAATAGGAATGTCAGCAGATTTCAAAGATAAAATCTTTGATGCTTTTACCCGTGCCGAAAGTTCTGTGACGAAAAAGATCCAGGGAACCGGTCTTGGAATGGCTATTACCAGAAATCTGGTTGAAGCAATGGGAGGTACCATTGATGTGGAGAGTGAACTGGGACAGGGAAGTTGTTTTGAGGTTCTCATAGAGCTGAGAATTGCAGAGGATAGAACAGTTGCTCTGGCGGCACAAGAAGAAACAGATGAGCAGGATGGTAATATTCTGCAGGGAATGAGGTTCCTGTGTGCAGAGGATAATGAGCTGAATGCTGAGATCCTGACGGAACTGTTAAAGATTGAAGGTGCAGAATGTACCATCTGTGAAAATGGTGAAGAGGTTTTGAAAGCATTTGAACAGTCTGCTCCGGGGGATTATGACATGATCCTGATGGATGTGCAGATGCCTGTTATGAATGGTTATGAGGCAACAAAGGCAATCCGCAGAAGCTCCCATGAACTGGCAAAGAAGATTCCGATCATTGCCATGACCGCCAATGCATTTTCAGAGGATATCCAGCATTCTCTGGCAGCCGGTATGAATGCACATGTTTCAAAACCGGTTGAGATGACGGTACTGGAGAAGACGATCAGAAGCATAAAATCCGGCGGGGGGCACCGAACCGCAGGGCATTGAACAGTGACAAATGGTTTTGATACAGTAGTGTAATTTTATTAAATCAGAAGGTTGACAAAGAGATGTATAGAGAAATATATTTGACAGACAGACAGACAGACAGACAGACAGACAGACAGACAGACAGACAGACAGACAGACAGACAGACAGACAGACAGGAGATTTAATATGATTTCGAGAGCAAAGAAATATGTGGCAGTGTTACTGGTTTTTGTATGCGTGTGTATGATATTTTCTCCCCAGACTGCATATGCAGCCGAGGACAGTTCGCAGCATGAAACTGTCAAAGTCGGTTTCTTTGCCATGGATGGATACCATATGATGGATGAAGAGGGGAACCGTAGCGGTTATGGCTATGATTTCCTTCGGTTGATGGCTCGTTATTGGGATGTAGATTACGAATATGTCGGATACGATCAGAGCTGGGATGATATGCAGCAGATGCTTGAAGATGGCGAGATTGACATGGTAACATCTGCCCGCAAAACACCGGACAGAGAAGAAAAGTTTGACTTTTCACGTTCGATCGGAACCAATTATGGGATGCTGACCGTCCGCAGTGACAACAGCACGATTGTGGACGGCAATTACAGCACTTACAACGGTATGCGTGTGGCGCTTTTGAACGGAAACACCCGGAATGAAGAGTTTGCGGATTTTGCAGACGACAAAGGATTTACATATGTTCCATCTTATTTTGATACGACCACAGAAATGGATGAAGTCCTTCAGAGCGAAAAAGTTGATGCGATTGTTACCAGTTCTCTGAGAAAAACAAACAATGAGCGAATCGTGGATAAATTTGGCAGCAGCGATTTCTATGTCATTGTTAAAAAGGGCAATACAGAATTGCTGAATGAGATCAATTATGCGATCGATCAGATGAATGCGGTTGAGGGTGACTGGAAAACGACGCTTTACAATAAAAATTATGAAAGCATAGAAACTAAGAATCTGGAATATACGGAGCAAGAAAAAAGTATTATTGCACAATATTCCAAGGACAACCCAATTCGTGTTCTGTGTGATCCGACCCGTTATCCATATTCTTATAATGAAAATGGTGAGATGAAGGGGATTATCCCGGATTACTTCCGGAAAATTGCAGACTATGCCGGGATTTCCTATGAGTTTCTTACACCTGCCACCAGAGATGAGTATATTGCTTATCAGAAAAATAAGGAAGCCACAGATATGAGTATCGATGCACGCCTGGAAACAGATAACTATGCTGAGACGAAAGAATGGGCACTTACTGCACCGTACATTACGATGCAGCTGGCAAAGGTGACACGCCGAGACTTTGATGGAAAAATCAATGTTGTTGCTACGGTTGACCAGACAGCATCAAATTCAATTGCAGATGCAATGGCACCCGGTGCAGAAAAGCTGATGTGCAGTACCCGGCAGGAAATGATGGAAGCTGTCCGTAAGGGTAAAGCCGATGCTGCCTTCGTCTACTATTACATGGCACAGGCGTTTGTGAATAGTGACACTTCGGGCACCATGACATATACGCTGCTGGAACAGCCTACATTCACCTACCGCATGGTAGTTTCGTCAACAGAGAACCATGCGCTGGCTGGTATTCTGACGAAAGCAATGTATGCCATGCCCCAAAATCTTGTCGAAGATCTAGCAGCACGGTATACCACATACAAAGCAGCAGAGCTGACATTTGTTGACTGGATCCGTCTGCATCCTGTTGCTACTGTTTGGGTTCTTCTTATTTTCGGATGGCTGCTGACTATTATGGCTGTGATAGTAATGCGTCTCAGTGCAAGAAAAAAAGCTCAGAAGGCAGCCCAGGAGAAGGCTGAGGAAATGGCGGAACTGGCAGAGCATGCGCAAGCTGCAAACAAGGCAAAAACAGCATTTCTGTCACATATGTCCCATGATATGAGAACACCGATGAATGCAATCATGGGATTTACCGGTATTGCAATGAAAAATAATCCGTCAGACGAAGTGAAAAATTGTCTGGAAAAGATTGATGAAAGTTCAGAGTATTTACTGTCGCTGATCAATGATGTATTAGATCTGACTCGCGTGGAAAGTGGAAAAGTGAAATACAATCCGGTACCGGCAGATTTGAAAAGTATCACAGATTCTGCACTGGATATTACAAAAGGCTTTCTTACGAACAGGGATATCAGCTTTAAGATCCAGCGTGAAGAAGCAAAGATCCCAAATGTACTTGCGGATCCTGTACGTCTGCGAGATGTGCTGGTTAATATTCTGAGCAATGCCGTGAAGTTCACTCCGGATGGAGGGACGATTACATTTGAAGCCCGGTGTCAGGAAAAGGGCGTGGATGGATATATAAATATGCATTACCGCATTTCGGATACTGGTATTGGCATGAGTGAGGAATTTACAAAAGAAGTTTTTGAGAAATTTGCACAGGAAGATTCCGATGTGAGAACGCAGTACCATGGATCTGGACTGGGGATGGCTATCGTAAAGAAGTATGTAGATATGATGGGTGGAACCATTTCCGTGCAGAGTAAAAAGCATGAGGGAACCACTTTTACTATGGATATTCCTCTGGAAATTACAGATAAGGAATGTAATAAGTCAGACACAGGTTTTTCTGAAAAGGTAAATCTTGCAGGTGTGAAAGTCCTTCTTGCAGAGGATAATGAGCTGAATGCAGAAATTGCGACCGTGCAGCTGGAAGAGTTTGGAATGAATGTAGAAAGAGCTGTAGATGGAAAGAATGCTGTTGAGATTTTCAGAAATCATCCGGAAGGTACATTTGATGTAATCCTGATGGATATCATGATGCCTGAAATGAACGGTTATGAAGCGGCAAAAGCAATCAGGGCGATGAATGACAGACCGGATGGAAAAAACATTCCTATTATAGCAATGACAGCCAATTCATTTGGGGAAGATGTTCAGGCATCACTGGATGCAGGAATGAATGCACATTTGTCAAAGCCGATTGTGATTGAGGAAGTTATAAAAACGATTTTAAGGTATGTTCATAATGATTAGCAGAGGTTCATGAAATTGCGGCATTCCTTCTGAAAGATGAGGGAATTTCCGTCACAGAGGCGGAAGATGGACAGCAGGCAGTGGAATGTTTCCTAAAAATGCCGGAAGGATATTACGATGCGGTTCTAATGGATATCATGATGCCTGTGATGGACGGATATCAGGCAGCCAGGGCGATTCGTGGCAGTGGAAAGAAAGATGCAGAAATGATTCCAATCATTGCCATAATAGCCAATGCTTTTGCTGAAGATAAAAGAAAGACGATGGAGGCAGGGATGGATGCGCACCTGTCAAAACCTTTAAATGTACAGGAACTGATGGATACAATCCGAAAATTCTGTGCTGGTAAGCAGATATGTCAGTGACCGAGAAGAGAATAACAGAGGGATAGCAGAATGAAAAAGGACAGCGAACTATATAAAAAAATAAAAGTACGTTGCTATATTGTTGGATTGATTGCTTTTCTGACAGCATTGATTGTTGGCGTTTTTCTGCTTCATAATTTGGAAAAGGATGAAAAGACAACAGGAAAATATATGGCGCAGATTACTGAGAAAAGAGTCAGGGCAAGACTGGATCAGTATAGCATGCTCTCTGCTCTTTTGGGAAATTATATCAGTGCAGGAGAGAATCTGGATGAGAATACATTTTCTGAACTGGCAGAAAAGATTCCTAATGAAGATGGAGTAATAAAGGCATTTGAACTGGCACCTGAAGGGATTGTTACAGACATTTATCCGAAACAGGGAAATGAGGGGGCTTTTGGACTGGATGTGCTGCGGGAACATGAACAAAAAAAGGATGCAATTCTGGCAAGGGATAGTGGGAAATATACGCTTGGAGGACCATACCAGTTAAAGCAGGGAGGAACAGGAGCATTGCTTTTTAATCCGGTTTATCAGGACAATAATTCAGAACAGGATGAGTTCTGGGGCTTTGTGATTCTGGTGATTGACTGGGATCGTTTCATTGAAGAGATAAATCTTGATTATTTAAGCGATGCAGATTTCTGTTACAGAATTTGGACATATGACAGAGGCAGCAGCGACAAGATTATTTTAGCAGAGAGCCAGGATAATATGTCGGATAATATTCTGACAGTAGAATGTACAGTGCCAAATAACACATGGTATTTTGACATTATACATTCAAGGGGATGGATTCCACGTTTTTACCAGATTATGTGTATTGTCATTTCTTGTATATTTTCATTATTGATTGCTACAGTATTTTATTTAATATCCAGTAAAAAACACAGGGAAAGACAATATGAAGCAGAACTGGAAAAATCTGCTGAGCAGGCGAAAAATGCTAATGAGGCAAAAACAAGATTTTTATTTAACATGAGTCATGATATCCGGACTCCGATGAATGCGATTGTAGGTTTTTCCGGTTTGTTGGAGAAGAATCTGCAAAATGAAAGAAAGGCAAAAGAATATCTGGAAAAGATACAGTCTTCCAGTAATCTTTTGCTGAGAATCATCAATCAGGTTCTGGAGATGGCCCGGATTGAAAGTGGTACTGCGGTATTGCAGTTAAAAGCTGAAGATATGGATGCATTATTTCACAGAGTAAATACAGTGTTTGAAGAGGATGTCAGAAAGAAGAACCTGCAGTATCATGCTGTTTTAGATGTAAGACATCATTATGTTGTCTGTGATCAGACAAAGTTACAGGAAATCATGCTGAATATTATCAGTAATGCTATAAAGTATACCCCGGAGGGACATTCAATCTATGTAGAAGTACATGAGGCGGTATCAGAGAATCCTTCAAAGATACGCTATATTTTTTCATGTGAAGATACGGGCATTGGTATGAGTGAAGAATATCTTCCACATATCTATGAAGAATTTTCCAGAGAACATAGTACCACAGAAAACAAAGTGCCGGGAACCGGGTTGGGACTTCCTATTATCAAATCTATGATAGAGCTGATGGGTGGAAGTATTCAGGTAGAAAGCAGACAGGGTATTGGAACAAAATTTACGATAGATCTTTCTTTTGACATAGCATTGAAAGAAGAGGTATATGGAAGTGAGGATACCATAGAGTCATCTGCAATTCATACAATAAAAGGGAAAAGAATTCTCCTTGTAGAAGATAATGAGCTGAATGCGGAAATAGCAAAGACAGTTCTCGAAGATGTCGGAGCGTTAATTACCAGAGCGGAGAATGGACAGCAGGCATTGGAACTATTTAAAGAGAAACCGGCAGGAACATTTGATGTAATTTTGATGGATCTGATGATGCCTGTTATGGATGGATATACAGCTACGAGAAAAATCAGGGAATTAGAACGTTCAGATGCAAAAACAGTACCGATTATAGCTATGACAGCAAATGCATTCAAGGAAGATGCTGAAAAGTGCATTGCCGTGGGTATGAACGCTCATTTGGCGAAACCTTTGGATATTGAAAAGATGAAAATGACTATTAAAAGTATTTGTTCCTAATATAGGGAGAAAGTAAATGAATAAGATAGTTATTGAAATGAATATTATTTGAGATTCGGGATAAATTGAAAATAGAAATTGAAGCAGTAAGAAACAAGGGATACGAAAATACAGACATTGTTAATATGAGTGAAATATATTTTACGATGGCAGATGAAACTGTCTATGCCGCAGAAAGTTATTCAGAAAAGATCGCTATAAAGATTCGTACCATAGAGCTTTTGTCGGCACTTGATATGTTGATTCTGGTGATATTGGTTATTATGCAGACTTTAAAGGCAATGCAGATGGCAATGCAAAACAGACTGCTGGAACAGAAAGCATTCGTAGATGCCCATACTGGGCTGCCAAATAAAAATGCCTGTAATGAGCTTCTTAATAAAAAAGATATAATTACAGATTCTACAGCATGCATAATGTTTGATTTAAATAATCTAAAAACTGTACATGATACAATGGGACATTCCGCAGGAGATTAATTAATAATGAATTGCTTAAAGCTTTTGCTCAGTGTTATTCCAGAAAAGGATTTTGTTGGAAGATATGGCGGAGATGAGTTTATAGCAGTCATTCATCATACAAGTGAGGCGGAAATTAAGGAAATATTGAAATCCTTGTACAGAGAAAAAGATAGATTAAATAGTTATGAAAATCAAATACCAATCGACTATGCATGCGGATGGGCATTATCCTCCGATGATATGTCGTGTACAATGCAGATGTTATTGGATGATGCAGATACTTATATGTATAAAAATAAACAGTTATGCAAGAAATATAAAGGAAACAGAAAATATGAATAAAAGACAAAAATACTGATTGTCGATGATGCAAAGTTCAACAGGGATATATTGAAAGAATTTCTTGGAGAAACCTATGATTATCTGGAAGCTGAAAATGGAAATCAGGCAGTCCAGATTATGGAAGAGAATCCGGGAATCGATCTGATGCTTTTAGACATCAACATGCCACAGATGGATGGATTTGAAGTCCTGAAATGGATGAAACTAAGCCAATGCATTGAAGAAACTCCTGTAATTATGATATCTTCGGAAGAATCTGTTGAGACTATGCGTAAAGCATATGAAATGGGAATTACAGATTATATTACACGACCTTTTGATTCTGTTATTATAAAGAAAAGAGTCCAGAATACCCTAGAACTTTATGCGAACCAAAAGCGTTTGATCAATGTGGTTGTTGATCAGGTTTATGAAAAAGAAGAAAACAATAATATTATGCTCAGGATTCTGAGCAATGTATTAGGGTCACGCAACAGTGAGAGCAGCGAACATATTTTACATATCCGTACTGCGACGGAAATGATGCTGAGACAACTGTTAAAAACAACGGATGCTTATCATCTGACGGAGACCGATATTGCTATAATCACAACCGCTTCTTCGCTTCATGATATTGGTAAAATACGCATTCCGGAAGAAATACTGAATAAACCCGGAAGACTGACCGATGAAGAATTTAAAAATATGAAAACTCATAGCGAGATTGGAGCATCCATGATCTGGGATATGCATTTTTTACAAGATCATCCACTGGTACATACCGCATGGGAAATCTGCAGATGGCATCATGAAAGATGGGATGGAAAGGGTTATCCGGATGGTCTGAAAGGTGAAGAAATACCAATTTCTGCACAGGTGGTGTCTATTGTGGATGTTTATGATGCTCTTACCAGTGAACGATGTTATAAGAAAGCATTTGAGCATGATACCGCAATCAAGATGATTCTGGACGGGCAATGCGGGCAGTTCAATCCGGTTCTTCTTAAGTGCCTGAAAGAACTAAGCCTTCAGTTTTCCAAGATGTATACGAATGAAACGGATGATAATAAACAGTATTATGAAGCACAGAGGCTCTCTGACGAAATACTAAAGGAAAAGTCTTTACCCCGTAAAAATTATTCGCAGCGTGTCATTAAGCTTATGCAGGAAAAGATAGAGTTTTTTAAAATGGACAGTGGCAAAATTTCCATTGAGTATAATGCAATTTCAGGTCGGCTGATTATAATTAACGGAAACCGGCAGATACTGTGTCAGAGAGATGATCCGAAGTTTGATATATTCAAACTGTTCGAAGTAAGCAGTGAAGATATTCAACATATCAGAGCGTTACTGGACCAGACATCAATACAGAATACAGAAATCTCATTGCAGTTAATGGCAAAGGTGGAAAATAAAAGGCAGATGTATGATCTGAAACTGCATACCTTATGGTCTCCTTTAAAGAAAGATGGATATATAGGAATTGTCGGATATCTCTCTTGATTGGTGATATTATTTTTGGATATATCGAAATAAGAAGTATGTTGCATCAGTGGGAGATATTATAGATGAGAAAAAATAATTTCATGAATAAAATTATAAAGCTAAAAGGAAGTATATTGGCAGGGATAATAAGTGGTGTTATTGCTGTTTTATATTCAGCATTCTTTTTTTCCACAGATCACAGTTGGATCTTTTATACGCCGATTAATCGTGACAAGCTGTGCGTGATTGTGTTGGGAGTTATTTCCAATATTATTCTTATCGGAAATTTACAAGAAGCAAATAGACAGGCAGAGCATAAGATTGCCAAACTTGAATCAGAGAAAAAACAAAAGAAGAAAGAGCTTGAGCAGCAGGATGAGCTGCATAAAGCATTAATTGCAGCAGACACTGCGAATCAGGCAAAATCCACATTTCTTCTTAATATGAGTCATGACATTCGCACACCACTCAATGGAATCATGGGTCTGCTAAAGATCAATATGGCACACAGTGATGATGAGGAACTTGTACGTGAAAATTACAAAGAAATGGAAAAGGCAGCAAACCATCTGTTATCTCTGATTAATGATGTCCTACAAATGAGTAAATTGGAGGATGGCAGGGAAGAATTATCATCAGAATTAGTCTGTTTACCTGATGTTTTCTATGATATGAAAGCTATCATAGATGGAAGTGCTCTGGATAAGGGAATTTCAGTGGATTTTTCAGAAGACAGTATTTGGGTACATCCGTACGTTATAACGAATCCACTGTATTTGCGACAAATATTTTTGAATATATATGGAAACAGCATTAAATTTACAAATTTTGGTGGGAAAATTTCGACAAAACAGGAATGTATAGAAGAAAAGGATAATGTAATTACCTATCGATGGATAATTTCTGATACAGGAATTGGCATGAGCAAAGAATTTCTGAAACATATTTTTGAACCGTTTGCACAAGAAAGAGCTGATGCCCGGAGCAATTATCATGGAACCGGACTTGGCATGGCTATTGTGAAAAAAATGATTGATAAAATGGGAGGCACGATTTCTGTTACCAGCGAAGTGGGAAAGGGATCCATTTTTGTAGTTGAATTGCCTTTTGAGATGGGAGCTGCACCAGAAAAATCTAAGAAAGAAGAGGCGGATAAAGAGAATAGCATTCACGGTTTAAATCTCATGTTAGTAGAGGATAATGAGTTGAATGCCGAGGTTGCAGAAATACTTTTAGAAGATGAAGGTGCAATAATTACAATGGTTAATGATGGACAGCAGGCTGTCGAATTATTTAATAATAATCCGGTGGGTACATTTGATGCAATACTTATGGATATTATGATGCCGGTAATGGATGGATTGACAGCGACTAAAGCAATCCGGGCATTAAATCGACCAGATGCAGGAATAATTCCGATTATTGCAATGACCGCCAATGCTTTTGCAGAAGATGTATAAAGATGTTTAGATGCAGGAATGAACGCACATTTAGCTAAACCTTTGGATATTGAAAAAGTGAAAAAAACGATTTGTGAACATACAATTGAATTATATAATAAAGAGTAAAAGAATGTAATTACTCTGTTGGTAAATTGACACAAGTTGGCTGTAGAGTATAATTATAGTTAAAGTACAGCAGAAGCTGTCGCAAAGATATTTATAAAAATGTTGTGGGGGTATTGAACATTAATGAATGTAAAATTAAAATCAGGAAGCAAGCAAGCGACTGTAGTCTGGAGGGTGGGAGAAAGATGAAGAAGTGCAAATTAGTACAGAATATAAGAAAATTCAAATTTTGTTACTTTATATTTTGCACAATTATATGTTTTATTGTTTTATCCGTTCCTACATTTGCCAAAGAAAACTCTAACAATGTTATCCGGGTAGGATCTTTTGAGGAAACTTATAATGTAGTCAATGAAAAGGGAGAAAGAAGCGGCTATGGTTATGAGTATCTTCAAGATATTGCAGGTTATGCAGGATGGACATATAAATACATAACAAGTGATTGGAAAAACTGCTTTACACAGTTGGAAAATGGAGAGATTGATATTCTTGGTGACATTTCCTATACAGACGAACGTGCTGAAAATATGCTTTTTTCCGATATGCCTATGGGGGAAGAGAAATACTACATCTATACGGATGCATCCAATATGGATCTTACAGCAGGAAATTTGGATTCTTTTGAGGGAAAAAATATTGGTGTGTCTAAAGATAATATAGTGGAGGATGTGCTTAATGAATGGGAATCAAAATATGGTCTGCATACGAAGCATATCAATGTTTCTACAACCACAGAAATTATGGACAAACTGTCGAAACATGAAATTGACTGCTTCGTTTCGGTAGAAGAATCCCGTTGGGAAGAATCGGATATTTCACCGCTTACAAGTATTGGAGAGACAGAAATCTATTTCGCTATAAATCCCAAACGTCCTGATATCAAAGAAGCACTGGATAGTGCTATGCGCAGAATCAAGGATGACAACCCATTTTACACAGATGATCTCTATAGGCGTTATCTTTCTGCACAGAGCAGATCCTTTCTTTCAAAAGAAGAAAGGGAGTGGATCGGGCAGCATGGAGCAATCCGGATAGGGTATCTGAATCAGGATGGAGGTATCAGCAGTGTAGATCCATCAACAGGCAAATTGACAGGTGTTATCACAAATTATGTGGATCTTGCCCAAAATTGTCTGCAAGGTCAGACTCTGGAATTTGAATTAAATGGATATAATACAAGAAGTGAACTGCTTCAGGCATTGCAGGATGGAAAAATAGACCTGATTTTTCATGCAAACCAGAATCCATACTTTGCAGAAACAAATGGATTTGCTTTGTCGGATACGCTATTGACTCTCAATATGGCAGCAATTACGGCAAAGGATTCTTTTGATGAAAATAAAGAGAATACAGTTGCCGTTGAAAAAGATAATTTTGTATTGAAAGCATATCTTTCATACAATTATCCGCAATGGAAGGTTGTGGAATATAAGACATCAGATGCAGCAGTAAAAGCAATGCAGAAAGGGGAGACGGATTGTATTGTAAGCAATTCAAGTACTGTTTCAGACTATTTGAAAAATAATAAGCTTCTTAGTGCTTTTCTGACAAAAGAAGCTGATGTTCCATTTGCTATTCAGCAGGGAGAACCGGTTCTTTTGTCCATTCTGAATAAAACACTGACATCTATGCCTACAACTCAATTTTCAGGTGCAGTAGTTTCGTATAATGCTTCCTTACGAAAAGTTACAGCGAAGGATTTTATTCAGGACAATTTACTGGCTGTCTCACTCATAGTTGGAATCTCTATTTTTGTTGTCCTGTGTATCATTCTTCGTTCTTTGAAGAAGTCGAAACGTGCGGAGGAAAGATCCAAGAAATCTGCTGAGCAGGCATTGAAGCTGAATCAGGAGCTTGAAGAAAAACAGCAGGAATTACAAAATGCACTTGTAGAAGCACAGAGTGCCAATAAGGCTAAGACTTCCTTTTTAAATAACATGTCTCATGATATCAGAACACCGATCAATGGTATTATGGGCATGCTTACGATTCTTGAGAAAAGCGGAAATGATGCTGAGCGGGCAAAGGATTGCATGAATAAAATACATGAGTCATCGAAACTGCTACTATCATTGATAAATGATGTTTTAGATATGGCAAAGTTAGAATCAGATACAGTGGTTTTTGGTGATGAATCCATCAATCTGGATCAGGTATGTCAGGAAATCACGGAGTCACTATCTTTTCAGGCAGAAGAAAAAGGACTTCATGTTATAGGAGAACATGATGATTACAGTGGTATATATGTTTGGAGCAATGCAGTTCATCTGAAAAAAATATTGATGAATCTGTTTACAAACAGTATGAAGTACAATAAGGTGAATGGTTTTATTTACATGAGTATGAGAACGATTGAAAGATTAGAAGATCACATGACATGTGAATTTAAAATAAAAGATAATGGAATTGGAATGTCAGAAGAATTTATAAAAAATGAATTGTTTACTCCATTTGTACAGGCAGATAATTCCCCACGTTCTGATTATAATGGGACAGGTCTTGGAATGCCTATTGTGAAACAACTTGTAGAAAAGATGGGTGGAACCATAACAGTTGAAAGTAAGCTGGGTGAAGGAAGCTGTTTTACTGTAGTACTTCCATTTGAAATTGATACGAATGCACAACCGGAAGAAAAAGAAGATTTCAATGCAGATATATCAGGTGTCCGGATATTATTGGTTGAAGATAATGAGCTGAATGCGGAAATAGCAGAATTTATGCTGACGGAAAATGGAGCTAAAGTAGAAACAGTGAACAATGGGTTAGAAGCTGTTCAGCATTTTGAAGCTTCCGAACCGGGAACATACGATGTTATTTTAATGGATATTATGATGCCGGTGATGGATGGTCTTACTGCTGCAAGAACAATAAGAGACCTGGAACGGCAAGATGCAAAAACAATCCCTATCATTGCTATGACTGCAAATGCATTCAGGGAAGATGTCGAAAGGTGTATGGAAGCAGGAATGAACGCACATCTTGCAAAGCCGTTGGATGATAAAACAATCAAGCAGACTATATGCGAAGAATTGAGAAGCAGTAGGGACAGGTGAAAATTTTCATATGCATCTTATATAATGACAGTGTGTTGGCATTAGGCACTTATTTGAGTATACTATACTTGAAATAGGGCTACCGCAATCCCACTGGCTTTAGACGGTGGGTTA
>NZ_QUFI01000037.1:0-260 GCF_003478505.1 Clostridium sp. AF27-2AA | reverse complement strand
CAATCCCACTGGCTTTAGACGGTGGGTTAAGGTAGCCAAAAATCAGAAATTATTGTATACTCATGGTATGGGAACATGGAAATCTAAAAACAGACACAAATACCTATTACAATATCACATTATTTTTGTCTGCAAATATAGAAAGAAATTACTGGTTTCGAGGCAGATATCAGATGATATAAAACAGTTTTCAGATGAGATATGTCAGAGACACAGTGTGATAATAAGACATATGGAAACAGACAAAGATCACATTCACT
>NZ_QUFI01000036.1 GCF_003478505.1 Clostridium sp. AF27-2AA | reverse complement strand
TGGAAGACGATAGCTAGTTACCCAGAATTTAAGCGCTTACGAATAAACTAATTCCATCTTACTACATCTATTAAGAAAATTCTATATATCCTCAAATAACGGCATACCTCATTTTCTATATCAATTAATTTTCTAATTCAGGTTCCCCTATTCCATTTTTCGCATTTATCTGTCTTATCGCTTTCCATAATTTATACACAAAAAAAGAGTGCTTTCGCACTCTTTTTTTATTTTGTCTTCGCAAACGGAGAATACACAGTCAAGGAGGATTATTCATATGACAAAAACATTAAATTTACACCCACCGCTCAGCACCTTAAAAGAGCGCATGAAGCACACCCCCAAAAACAGACCAGGAAAAGCATATTGGGATGGCCCACGCGGTAATTCCACTTATGTCGTAAAACCAGAACAGGTAAAACTGCTATCTCTTCTTAATAGTTTTGGTTTAAATGGTATCACTTACATAAATGCCATAGCTGATTTTCGGTTTTGTGCTATTGCCACTGTAATTCTAACATCGCCTATGTCTATCAAGCGCTACAAAAACTTTGCCCTGTGTGATCAGTTATGCGCGGATTTATGGAATCAGACCGATTATTTAGGTTGTCATGAATGGACAAGGCACCTTGTTTCTGAATATCGGAAGCACAACCATTATTCCTGGCATGAGCGCAATGATCGGCTTCAATGTGACCTGGTTCCAACACCTATTCATAGTTTTTTCAATCACCTGGGTGGTATTTCGGAATGTAAAATTACTCAAAGCTTACATATCAACTAATTTGCCGTCCCACACAATCATCAATTCTGCTTGTATTGATGATTGTGCGCTAACTATAATAGCAAAAAATCCAACATTTTCATCAAGACATAATCCTGCATATTTTTCACCAAAATCTTTATTTGTCTATAATCATTTTTCTCATTGTGGATTAGTTTGTACTCTATTATAATAAACATGGCTTTTATTGAATCCAGAGACACACAAGGAAATCCGTTATTAGTGAGATGAAAAGGTCAGCAACAATAAATCACACCAACAATCTCATGTTACAATTTTAAGGATTTTTGTAATACTCTATATGTATTATCTAATTCTTCCCATGTTGAAATACCTAATGAATGTACCTTTATACAATATTTTTTTATTGTATTTCGTAAATACATATCTACCATTCTTATTTCATTAATATTAGGTTCAATATCAAATATGGATTTTCCGCCATGAAGTATCGGATTTCTATATTTATTTTTTAATTGTTCATATTTTTGTTTATTTTGTAAATAATCCGTTTTATCACTGGCTAATATAGTAAATACTAACTTTATCACCTTTTCTTTATTATAATTTCGCGGATCTATTCCATCAAAAGTATCAAACAAGTAACTAATTCGTTGTGTCCAATCACTAACATATTCTGATTCACAAATATTCACCAAAGAACGCTTGCACAAATTATCAATATAATTTGCATTTCCATACAATATTTCATATATTTCATTTTTATAAAGTTTAATACAATTATACGATTCAATAGGAATTTGATACTCACTAAATACGTTACCTGGCAAAAATTTCAAAAACATTTCTTCCTTGTCTTCTACAAATTCATAAATTCCCCTAATACCCATTCTTATTCCAACTCTAGGGGGCAATACTTTTCCATTAAGGGTCTCCCCTCCTGCTAACATATCGTAATACAAACATTCATTTAGTTCGTTACAAATATAATCAACAAATTGTTCCCTTATTAAGGGTGAACGAATATGCTCATCCCTAATTTGCGGCAACTGTAAACCTATAACACGTGGATATTCATCGTCAGTTCTTTCACAACGATATAGTATTTCTAAAATATATTCAAAATCATCTACCAAAAAATCATCAAAAATTGATTCACAATCTCCACCTAAATCTTTTAATATATAGTTTCTATAATATCTATTATATCCAAACTGAGTCAAGCTTGGAATAAGTAGATAGTTTCCCCTCTTCTGTGGATAGCTAATCTGCAAACCCTCCAATGAAGCAACATATGTTGTCCTATGATAATAAATGGCTGGTAATCCAGAAATTAATTGCCTTTGAGGTGTTTTATATGTATATTTGCTAACTTGATTTAAAATATATTCTTTTAATGATTCAATGCTATTCACTTCACTTTCAATTACTTTACTACAAAATTCTATTATAATGTTAAATAATTTTTGATTTATTTCATGTGCCATTCCCGGTGATACCAACTCATCAATTTTTCTTCCTTTATGTACAATCTCTGTTCTTATTTCTTTTGAGTAAAAATATAGCTGTGAACTAATACGGTCAAAATCTAATTGATTTTTAGCTATAATCGATAAAATTCTTTTCTTATTATTAGTAAAACTATATGTATCACAAAGTCCCATTCCATCTATCTTTGAAAACAAAAAAATGAAACATCTTGTCTCATCAATAATCTGCAATGCTTCACATGCCTCGGCTATATATCGTCTATATAAATTATATACTTCATCGCTTCTCTGTGAATAAATCACCCTATATAACCTTGGATTGTTCTCCTCTGTCACACCAAAATCCAGACCCAAGCCTTTTTGCATCAAATAAAACTCTGTTTCTCCGTTCGCGTACGCACCAATTGAATAATCATTATTGATTGAAAATAGTATTCTAGTACCAACTATCAACCCAGGTATCCCTATAGTATATTCCGATCTATTAAATGAACATTCTAATATTCTAACATAATCGAGACGTCTATTTGCATCGTTTAGAATTTTGTCTAATAAAGTAATATCATTGTTTATCTCTTTAATGTCATACTCAGATGATAACAAAAGAAACGATACTCCTATCAGAATCTCTTTGAAGAAACTACGGTTCTTTTCCGCAATGAATCGTAATTTATCTTTTTCATTCTCCGAAAGACTGCTCAATTCAATGTCATCATTCGATACATTCCCTGGAAAAAAAATCATATCTCCAAGTTTTAGTACATACTCTAACAGTACACGGTGTACCGGTAAAATATATAAATTCACTTTATTCAGAGCTCCTTTTTTATTCGATTATATTTTATCTTTATTTAATAGTCTCTCAACATACTTTTTCAATAAAAGCGTTGAATCTGCTCGCGAATTTCTTTATCATCCGTTAATTCTGTATAATCTCTGTATGCAGCTTCATTAGTCTCTAAATATTCCAACCATCCCTCCAATGCCATTAAATACGCATTTTCAAGTTCATTTAATGAAGAATATCGACCAACATAATTTTTTCTTTGTGCCCATGATTCAATAACTACCGGATACAATTCTGTATATCCTCCAATTGGAATTACATGAGCATAACCATCTTCATCAACAACAAGTACATTACCCAATCTATCATCTGCCATTCTCATTTCATATTCTATTTCACCCTTAGTAAACAAATGTTGCGGACTAGCCTGGCCTCTTATTAATTCAACCGAAAATACATCCGTCACATCTTCAATGGAATGGAAGCCTTCTTCTTTAAGCCTTATATTAATAAATTTTCTCAATGCATCAGTAAGTTGAATCACACGCTTCTTATCTCTCATCATCAGCCTTTTCGCATAATTTTTCTGACTATCATCAATCATCTTTCCATCTATTCCAAGATACTTCACCGTTCTATCCGAAAGCCTTATCAATCTACCCTTTGAATTTATATATGAAATAAAATACCCTATTTTTGAATTATTTGTATTTGATTCAACTTCACCTATTGAAAATTTCCATTTTTCAATATTTTGGTCTATGAATTCTCTTGCTTTCCGCTTTTGTTTCCCAACTGCTTCACAATCTATATCCTGCATTATCTTGTCATGCGGTTTAAACGGATTATATGAAAATCTTTCATCATTTAAAACTTGTCTTTTTTGTACGCCATTGCTCTCCGCCATTCTTGATAATATTATTAAATTATCAATATATTCTCGGAACTCTATATTATTGCAATCTCCGTGTCGTCCATCATACGTAGCAGAAATTGAGTTATATAATCCAAATTTCATCACAACCAAAAAAGTTCCCTTTACATACCGTCTGATTAGCCTAGCGCTTTGCGGTAAAGGACGTCCAGATTCATAATCATAAACTCCATAGCAAGCAGCAAAGAGATATTACATAAACTAGATGCTATATCAGACAGAAGTACATCTGACATTCAAACTATGAATTTTTCTAAAATACGTACTGCATTAAAATGGATTGAAAAAAAGAAAAGCTATAATTCTGTCAGAGATATTACGCTTATCCTTTTTCTCTTATCATTCGGTACCGAACGAAGAAAGTTATGCAATTTAAAATGGGAATATATATCTGATGATTTTCATATTTTAAATACAGGCCAGATTGCAAAAGTAATACCCACTCATCTTAATAAATGGCTACGCATTTTAAAAAATGAACAGTTAAAAAACACAACTACCCAAAATGCAGTATATGTCTTCGGAAATAAAGGAACTAATCTTAGCAAACCCATTGAAGAAAGCCGAATCAATGAGATTTTAACGGGTCTCTCAAAAGTTAATCCCACCGATGATTTTTATAAATTATTAACCCCACAAAACATTCGAAAATGGCTATTTCATCGCCTATTAGAGACTCATTCCTTGCAGGACGTTATGGTATTTATGGAGATCTCTATCAGTAATCTGAATAGTTATCTGACCCAAAACGAATTATCAAAATATATTACTAGTAATTTTTTTGAAACCTATCCACTCGATGACTTGACTAAAGAACTACAGTTTTGAGGCAAAACTATAAGCTTGCTACGGAGCATTTACCAAGAGCAGGCGGGAAACCGCCTGCTCTTGGCATGCCTATAGGTAACTCCTAGTCTTCACATAAGCATATGACTGCGGAACATAATGAATCCCGAAATCTTCCAACAAAACAGGTACATCATAACGTTTTATTGTTCCAATTCCATATGCCGATGCTATTTTTTTTGCAGAAAAATACTCATAATATTGCTGCCGGGTTATTCCGGAAAACTGCTCTGTTAATTCCCACAATGTAGGTTTCTGCATTTCATATTTCGATACAACTTCACATTCACCAACAACGGCCCTGACCGGATATGTCGAGTACAAATAGATTTTATCTATATTTTTATTGCATAACCGAGTTCTGTATTCATACCGCTTTTCACCGCAAAGAATTTTTTCTGCGTACTGCGGTTTTATTGGTAAAAGTATACTTTCACCAAATTTTACTTTTTCGGATTGCTGGCTCAATAGAATCTGAAGATTTACATCCAATTTTTTACTAATTTCTTTTGCATACTTTATTTCACTATTTTGGAATTGTTCTATGAAGTTTTCACTCCACTCTAAACCATCACGTTCTTCCAGATTCTTTTTGATTTCTGCAGGCGAATCCACCAAAAGTATTATTGAACTTATAGACATCTGCTTTATAAACTTCATATCTATTCTATGAATTTTATTTTTATTATCAAGCAAACATAAATGCCCGTCTAGAATATAATCCGGCGTCTGTAATGTAAGTTTCCGGAGTTCGTTTAACAATACTGTCTGAGTGTCTTGAATGCTGTCTACCTGCTTTTCCTTAAAGTCATCCTTGACATTTCTTTTAATTAAACTACTGGCAGAAAAAACCATTCTACCTGTTTTTTCTGCCAGTTTTCTACAAAAGTGTGTTTTGCCAACACCATGAATTCCACATACAAAAATCATTTTTACCTCAAATAAAATGTAAAGCTAACTGCCCTTACTTTGCCATTACAATGCGTCGTTGTTGTTCTCTTATATACCAACAATGGATGCACGCTTCAACAAATTCTGAAAGATCATATTTCCCCTCAGATACATATTTCTTATAAAATAAGTCAATGTCTATTCGTTCCAAGCGGTTAAACAATATTTTCTTTGCAGGAAGTACACCGTTATATACCAGTTCTGTGCTAAAAATATTATAATAGTTTCTATTTTTCTGTTCCAATTCAAAACCATAATATTGCATCAGATGTCGGAACTGGTGCTGCTTTGTACTATGCATGGTCAATAATGGTTTATCATTTTGAAGCCATTCAAAACTCAATTCCATTAACCTTTTTCCAATTCCCTGACGCTGGTATCTTTTTGCAACTCGTAATGTGCATATCTTTTGTTCTTCTTCTGTTGATTTCAGAATTGCAATGCCAGCTATACTATATTCTTTCTCACAAATAATAATTTCTCTGCCGGATTTTAACTCTTTATTCTCAGTAAACAAATTATCATACCATGTATTAAATCCCGGATACTCCAGATTTAACCACTTTAAAAAAACATATATCTGATTATAATATGTTTTTTTCTCCCAAAATGAGAAAGCAGAATATTTTGTATAACGTTCATCGTTCTTCATCATGTTAACAGCTCCCCCATTCCGTATTGATCATTCCTTAAATCAAGGATTCGTAATCATATTATTATACTGCGTCTTTTATTATCTTGCAAGCATTTATTTTGATGTGTGACCCAAGAATATTCCAAAACCCAGTAACCCAAATCCTGTCACCGCATAAATCAATGCAGAACTCATTGTTGACATTGTCGTAGTTGGAAAAAGAACGTTTTCCAAGGTGATTACCGCACTGCTTATTATTCCCAACGCGACTACAATCAACGCATATGAAAAAATGGTTAGACGTTTTGCCTTAGAATAATTCACCTTAACCAGGCAGCTATAGCTATCTTTTTGCTTTGTCGTTTTCCAATGATACGCCAAAATATGCCCCTTCGAAAAATCCAATTTGTCACCAAAATAATTGTCCCACAAGCCTTCTTCCAACTCTCTGCAACTCATATCCTGATTACCAAAAGCCCGCACTTCATAAGCAGATGGTTCCATGACCAAAAAGTGAACCCTATTCAAAGCAGCAAATTTCTCATGATTAACGGATATCTCCGCCCGTACTTTCTCCTCTATATTTCTTTTTTCATTTATTTTAAAATCAATCATACGAGTTCCTGAAAAAGCACTTTCAAACGATTTATTCATTGGTTCACTGTCAAAATAGATATTATAACTGAGCGAACTTCCTTTGATCCGAAACCTGAGATATATCCTGTTCGTATCTTTCAAGGCATTATGTTTCTCGCTATTTTCAAGGAATGTTGAAAATGTTCCAAAATTAAACCGAAAGTATGTATGTGCTTCATCACACTCTCTTTTATACACATCCTTTACTGCCTGGTTTAATGGAAACACCAAAAATTTAGTTTCCCCATCTTCTTTCTCAACAATTGTATAGCTACCTTTTGTATGGATTTCACAATCCTCATTAAATATTATAGTTGCATTGTCCCTGCTAGACATTTTTTCTGATAAATCTTCGAAATCATTTTCATTTACCAAAAACGGACAAAAAAATGTCATGGTTTCAATTTGGGTCCAGTTTGCAATGTCGATTCCGATATCTAAGTATGGCTCTCTTTTTTTAACATTTTGAGGACATTCCTCCAAAGACCAAAAATTTGCATGAATACAAAAAACTGGCTCTGATTCTTTATTATCATTGTCCTTTTTTTGTTCGGTTGCTTTTTCAGACTCTTTTTCATTTACTTTCTGATTCTGAGATTCAGTTTGCCCAAGTACTATATCACTATCTAGCTGTTCAATCTGTTCTTCTGACTCTATTGACTCTTCAGCCTCTTTCTCTACAGACTTGCAATCTCTTAATGAATACCATAGCCCAAAACTTTTCATACCTCTTCCTCCGTATTTGATTTCAGTATAGCATTCACAAGAAATGAAGTCTATAGCATAGATATTTTATCTACTTATTTTTTCTTCACTGTATCTTTTTCATCCAAATAGTCATATAGTAATGCAGCTTTTTTAAGGAAATGATTAACCGCGTTCTCTAGAGACTACTGCTTTTTATCTCTCACCGGATTTTTTATAACAACAATTCCTTCCCCATTATTGCTTTCACGATAATCATAGATCCATGTATTCTTCTTTAAGTGATTAAGTATCTCTCTTACATCGCTAGTATCCTCATAGGTCTTTGAATAATTATTACGCTTCGTGAAGATGCCCTTTAATTCCGGGAAGCCAAGTTCATCAAAATGTTTTTTGCATGTTTCTTCTGTCAGGTGAGGAATGGCCTTCGCCCACAATTGAATTTTATCATCCAGGCTACATCTGCTCCGGTTCAAAAGTTCTGATAGCAATGTGTCATCAAGTACAAGTGCTGAATCTGCAATAATATCGTCAATTCTCGATTCCGCAACTCTGTATATAGCAGATTGAACAACCTTTTCATATTCCGAAAAGTGCAAGTATAATTCTCGCTCATCATGTTCATCGAAATTATTATCAAGAATATATTCAATCAGTGCAGTAGAATATTTTTTTCCTACTACCGATACAGGCTTTGCTGTTAATTCGAGCAATGCTATTTTTTTATTGTCCTCTATATCCATACCGAGTATATATAAAGCTTCATCATACCTAAAATTATCAGCCGAAATAAGATTCAAATAGGGCTCCACATTTTGATTAATATACAACTTAACATGGCTTTTATAATTATTTCGAATATATTCCAATCCATCATCATTCATTTCCATGACATGATTCCTTATCAGCACTTCCATCTTATCATCGGCAATATTTTCCGCATTGTAAGTTTCATAATGATATCCAATATCGCACAAAATCTTCCGGTATTTACTGGTTTCCATTTCATTACATATAGCAATCGAGTCAAAAAACTGCCTTGTAATTTCCGCACCAAAATCTACTTCTATTTGTGAATAATCCATATCTGCGGCACATCCATTTATAAATTTCATTAAGCCGCTATTCAAACTATATTCCTTATAATAATTTATTATATTTGAAACTGTCTCCTTTATTATTTCCTTCGTAAGCATCTCAGTCCAGAATTTTTTATCCTGTATTGCCGAAATATCAGAAATAGCTGTTGTCAATGCCTTTATATACTCTTCCCGTATATCCATTTCCACAGACTCATTATTCATAAACGCAATTGCAGCATCCTCTGAATCTTCAATGACCCCACTGCAGTTTTTCAGAATTTCTTTTGCATATTTATTGATATTTGTATCAATATATTGCGCCAGCGGAGAATCCATTGCTTTCTGAATCACAGTATAATTTCTATGTTCTATACTGTATGAATCCACTTCCTTATACATAGATTTCATCATCAATCTGATGTTCTCAAATGACAATTCATATAAATTATTTTCATATACTCCTGCAAACAACTCTGTATTCGCTGTATCAGCCTCAATTGTCTTAAATTTTACTTCGAGAACGCAAAACTGGGAAATCATCTTCTTAGTATTCTCAGGAGAAACATTCAAATAATCACTCTGCTCTGATATATAATTGGCCAGGCAGCCTTCTACGTTAATATCCTGTACCTCCTGCTCATCTAATAAGCATACGGAGTCTAATGAAAATCTTCGCATCTGTTCCGATGGCAATCCTTTATTGGTATATACATAATAGAAAAATTCCGGCCATTGTTTATTCAGCTCAACAATAAATGTTCTATCAAACTGCAGGCTCTCGTAATACTTCGATACAAACTCTATACACTTACTGTCCTTTATCTGTTTTAATAACGCAGACAAATAGTTCCGATACTTAGGATTCTTCTGATTTGCAAGAAGCCCTTTCAAAAGATCATAATTTAAAGTCTCCTCCTCATAAAAATCAACCACTCTTAAGACTGGCGAAGAAAGAACTTTCATAACATCTTTAAGAGGATACTCGTAATTTCTTCCCTTTTTATCTGTTATCTTTCTCAAAAATACCTTATCATGCGCAGATAAACTATCCTCATAGAAATATGTCATATAATCATTATATGTTTCATCTATATATCCATTCGAAATAAGAAATTTTAATAATTCAAAATAGTCATTGCCCTTAATCTCTTTGTACTCATTCTCCTTACCAATTGGGTTAATGCTTTTAATCATAAATATAGAGTCAGCATTTTCCCTTGTAATCAATTCATTCAATAATTTTGATTTCGTGGCAGATATCTCATTCTCAAGGTTCTGAATTTTTGTTTCAAATTCCAGAAGTAAGCCTTTATTTTTATTATCAATTGCTTCTATTCTTTTACCTTTCTCTTTATCTAATTTATTCTTTTCTAGTTGACTTTCTTCCGTTAATCGACCATAGTAACCCGTTGGAAGTTTATTATATTTCAATTCATATACATCGTTCAATTCCTGTATATCATTCAAATTTTCTTTGTTAATATACTTTATTTTCTCTTGTAACCGTTGTATTTCCTGCCTCAACTGTGCTATGGCTTCTTCACTAGCCTTTTCTTTTTGCATAAACAATTCATGAACGTATCCCCTGCCTAGCTGAAGGTCGCAAAAATCCCTTGGAAATACATTCTTATACACAATCATCGCTAGCATTTTATCCCAGCTAAGATCTGTATTGTTTAACCGATTCATATATACAAGGAATTCATTGTATACATTCTTCAGGACTCTCATATCATCTATGTATAACAATAACCTTTGTAGAAAAGTCTTATCAAATTTTTCGTATATATTTCCACGCTTTAAATGTCTTATAAACTGATCATACGAGTTTGATCCATCCAGCACTGGAACAATTGGGATAATAAAATCGAAAAATTTCGTCCTTTCTTTTGTAACAAAAATATCGTCCTTTAATAAATAAAAAAACCTTAATGGCTTATATGACTTTTCACCCTTTAACTTATTCGCTTTCTGTAAATTAACTAAATGATTTACCTCCCGTAACCGTTCAAAAATGAGATTGGAATTAAATCTATCCATATCTTCAAATATAATTACATCCGCATCGACTTGCTCGAAGAGATACAGTACTTCATTCAGATATTTATCAAAATATGAATCATCCTTATTCTCAAATATCTCAATCTCATTTCCCTGTACTGTGACTTTATGAAGCAGCCTTTTGTTGATCTGCATTTTTACAACATAATGTATTCCAACGGCTAAACAGATGCAAAATGCAAGCCCCGCCAAAATAATGCCATCATTATTCGTAACTCTAAGCAGTGCACTTTTCCAAATACCATCAGACAATTCATCTGCCAGACTCTTTATTTTCTCTGATGCTGATATAAATGCTGCACTTCCCAATAATACACAGAAAAATAATGTAACGTTACGTACATCCTTTTGCCCTATATCTTTTTTTACCCTAAAATTTGTCTGCGGTATTTTATCAACCGGAATTTGATGAATCAGCTGATTTAATATCTTCCCCTCCAGCATAGTTTCATCCACGCCATCACTTCCATCACCTGCTATTGGTTTGAAATGTGCCAAAGAAATATATAAAAACTTTTTCTCTTTATGTTTATTCTCATATGATTCTACGACACTGCTTTTACCAGCACCATAAGGTCCGGAAATTGCCACATTGGTAACATCCGAATTCTTGAATACAAATTCGATTGCTTCATCATAAATGGATATATTAGCGTTTTTAGTAGGCGTCAATTTTTCAAAAAAGTATCGTTCCATAAACCTCTCCCTGTTGAATCAAGTAAATTCTCTTTTTAATACCGTCAGCAAATTTTCATACCTTCCATCATACTTATATTCACTGTTATCCAACGCCTTAAATATAAATCTTTTGAGTTCGTGATAATGGGGAATACTATCTTTTTTTACACTCAAGTTTCCCTTTTCTTTCTCTCTATAAGAATAATTGTAATTATATGCCACATCATATAGGCCATATATGTATTCAATTTCCTGCTCATTAAGAAATGAACATTCTGCAACAATACTTTGCCACATTTCCATATATCTTAAATTGACAGAAGTGTCTCCTTCTTTTATATATTTTTCAATACTTTTCAAATCGTTATACAAAATCGATGCATTAAATCTTATCCTCTGTGTATCTACCCTATTCTGCTGTGCTCTATTGATTAAATAAGTACCCACTGCACCTACTATTGCACCTAACAGTGCCGCAATCACAGATATAACATTGGAATCTATATTCACAATCTTACCCCCTTTTGTTTTCTTATCCTGTTCTAAACCGTATACAGTACAAACCTGATCTCTCAATTCATCAACCGAAGGCGCATCACCTCTATTGAAATCAATACCTACATCATAATTTCCAAGCTTTTCATAATATTTAAACTTCTGTGATCCTTCTTTCGGTTCCAGTGATTTTGTTTTAAACAAATCCGTTTCGTAATATAATACTTCTTTTTCATTTATAAAATCTGCATATTTTATTTTAAGATACGATTTCAATTCGATAGTCAAAGACTTATTATCATTGTTTCTGTTATACTTATAAACATTATCTTCTAACCGTTTTAATTTTAGATAATTTCCCGCTGTATACTTCTCTTCAAGTATTCCTAAATCAGCAGCACCAATCGTTCCTACTATATAATAATTTTTCACAGGAATATCTGCACAATAAAAATTATTATTTTGATCAAGGTACTCACATTGCAAAACGGTAACTACTTCTGACTCATAATTCTTTAACTTTCCCTCTGTATTCTTTATTTCTATGTTTGTTTCTATTACATTTCCTGTTTTAGTATCTATTTGGGGCATCTCAGTTACTACAATATTTGGCAAAAAACTATTTTTTGCTATTGTTGTTTGCAATTTTGCAATATTATACATTTGCCACGAAACATATAAGCCAATAATACTGATAATTATCGTAATAACTATCTCCCACTTTATTTTAATCTTTCCGTGCATTCAAAATTGTCCCTTTTAATGTCGGTCACCATTCCCATCTGTTATTTTTCAGGCTTAATGATTGATCTTATACCGTAACTTTTAATGTATACGTTTCAAACTCCCCAAATTTTTCAGCAGAATGCGACATACATAATTTGCATTTGAAAAAGCCATATAAATTTATATATACATATAATCGCTTTGCCTCTATGTACATAGATAATTCGATAATATTCTCCTTATTAGCATCAATGTCTTTCATATCCACCTCTGCATCCGTAGGCATATAATAAAACTTATCTTTTTTATAGTCAAATTTCATTAAAAATTCTCTTATTTCTACTGCTGCCGCATCATCCAAGTATGCATCTCCCAATTTTACAAAACAAAATTCATATGCCATCTTTAACATAACAGGGACGACTTTTACTTGATAATCAGCCATAGCCTCTTCACTTATTTTTACAAATTTTATTCTTGGGACCAGCGAAGTGTCAAAAAAAACCCCCTTATTTTTTACGTCATCTTCTGATATTTCCTCCCCATACGTTTTTTGCATAACAGACTTTGCATACCCACCAAATCCGCACCGCGGACCAACTATTAATATTTTCCCCTGTTCTTCAATAACTTGATGATCTGCTACAAATCCACTTATTTCTCCATCTTTATTGGTTTTCAATTCGCCTTTTATTTGAGAATTTGCATAATTTATTTTTATATTCTTAAAGGGATTCGGAATTCCAGTTCTTCCTTTAATTTTAAATAAATAGCGCATATATTTTGTAATCGTTTCATTCACCATGCCCGCATCCACACGAGTTCCCAGCGAAGAATTGCACTCTATACAAACATTCCTACATACATTTTCTTCGCCTTTGCCACCTAACGAATCTAAAATAATATGCTCTGCATTAAACATTTTCTCATCTTTGATTTTTCGACAAAATATGCATTCTGGCAATGTATCCCCTCAATTTTTAATTCCAAACCTATAAATGAGCAAGTCCGTGATTTTGCACAAAAGAAAGACACCTTGAATTCGATTGTGTTGTATAATGAAAGTGACCAAACCAACATTTGCAACATTCACGAAAGAAGGTATCTCCTGCAAATACTATACATCATTCGGCATTCATATACAACCAGTTTAAGAAATTAAACCTCTGCATGATTTTGGATAATCACATCTGCACTTTAATACATACCCTTACTTCTCCCGCCTATACTCCTCCATCCGAATCACCTTCGCCTTCTTCCGCTTCCCCACTATCCCAATTTTTTCCATATCCAACTTAAAAAACTCCTGTGGATAGCCATATGCATCAAAGCCTTCCGCTTTGCACCAGTTACGATTCAGAAACTCGCTTAATTCCGACTGATACTTCACTCCGGACTCCAGTTTCTTATCAAAACGTGCTACGCATGAAACCATATAATTCATACTGGCTGTAATACCGCTTTCACACAGTTTGGCCACTACCGGCTTGCCTGAGAGTTCAAAATATTTCTGAATCTGTTCTTCTGAATAACCCATGCTACGCATGATTCCCCGGATCACATTTCCGATATACAGCGTATAATAATTCCAGTTGCGTGGTTCTATGTCTGTCATTGCGATCGTATAGTTACTGCTTGCATTCATGATCAGCAATACATTTCTGTGTTTCACCTTGAGCAGATGCGTTTCCCAGCAAAATACCAGCGGAGCCTTTTCTACCAGTTCCAATGGTGTTGCTTTGATCCGTTCTTCAACGCTTTGTGTTACTCCAATTTTCATACTCATTTCCCATTCTTATTATTTTTACTACAGTCGGGCATTCGTCACTCAAGAAATGCGTTCTAATACACCCCCGTCTCAATCAACCCCCGAATTGCCTCCACCACCAGCGGCTTATCCTCCTTATAGGTAACTCCAAACCACTTATCCGGTGTCTCCAGCAAGGTCACCTCGGTCCGCTTTTCTGCCAGCAACTTATCAATGATTTTCGGCAGAAGGTATTCTTTCTTTTCTGCGTCTTTTTCATCTAAGTTATCCAAAAATTCTACAAAGCCGGATTCCAGCACATCCAGGAACTGCGGTGGGAGGCCCCACATGTTCATGGATACGTGCTGGTCTGGCTGTAAGGTGATTTTCTGCTTTTCTTCGTTGCGCGCGGATATCATGCCATCCCTTTTCTG
Organism: Clostridium sp. AF27-2AA; assembly: GCF_003478505.1. GTDB lineage: Bacteria > Bacillota > Clostridia > Lachnospirales > Lachnospiraceae > Brotaphodocola. The sequence continues at coordinate 11,750 of NZ_QUFI01000036.1, read as the reverse complement.
GATGTCATAGGTTTCGATGACACGCTGCAAATGGTTCTGGGAATCTACTTCGCAGATTCCGCGTGTTACACCACCATTCTCGCTTAAGGTGTTGGAAAGGATGAAACCGGCCATGCAAATGTCAAATACGGGCTTTGAAGCATCCATCTGCGTGGTCATATAGTGATACAGCTTTTGAAAGGCTTCTTTGCCGTAATAGTCGTCTGCGTTGATTACCATGAATGGCTCTTTTACTACATCTTTAACGCAGAGGACTGCCTGACCGGTTCCCCAGGGTTTGGTGCGGTTCCAGATATTTTTCTTTCCTGCCGGTAATTCATCCACGGACTGATATACATATTCCACCGGCACCAGTTTTTCAATTCTTCTGCCGATGATCTCTTTAAAATCTTTTTCGATGTCACGGCGGATGATAAATACGACTTTGTTGCAGCCGGCCTCCAGCGCATCGTGAATGGAATAGTCCATGATGATCTCACCGTTTGGTCCTACTGGTTCTAACTGCTTGATACCGCCTCCAAAGCGGCTGCCGATACCGGCTGCCATAATTACTAAGGTTATATTCTTCATGCTTTTGTACGCTCCTGACTTTGGTTATTCCATTGTATCAGAGTCTATTACTCCACCGTCACCGACTTCGCCAGATTTCTCGGCTTATCCACATCCAATCCCTTTGCTACAGACACATAATAGCCCATCAGCTGCAGCGGAATCACTGCCAGTGATGTTGCAAAATGCGGATCTGTCTTCGGAATATAGGTCACGAAGTCTGCGGTGTCCTCCATGTTATAGTTTCCATAGGTGGTAAGTCCCATCAGATACGCGCCGCGGCTCTTGCACTCTACCATGTTGCTGACGGTCTTTTCGTAGAGAGCTGGCTGAGTGAGCACGCCAATGACCAGAGTACCGTCTTCAATCAGGGAAATGGTTCCGTGTTTGAGTTCGCCGGCTGCATAAGCTTCGGAATGGATGTAGCTGATTTCTTTCATCTTGAGACTGCCTTCCAGGCAAATGGCATAATCGATGCCGCGGCCGATGAAGAATACATCTTTCGCGTTTGCCTGCTTTGCCGCAAACCACTGGATCCGCTCCTTGTCCTCCAGAATCTTGCGGATCTTATCCAGGATGATCTGGAGTTCTTTGATATATGCCGCGTACTGCTCGTCTGTAATTTCGCCACGAACCTTTGCAAACTGAATTGCCAGCGTGTAAGCTGCAATAAGCTGGGTGCTGTAGGCCTTCGTTGTTGCCACAGAGATTTCCGGACCAGCCAGGGTATAAAAGACATTATCTGCCTCCCGGGCGATCGAGGAACCTACCACATTGACAATTCCCAGGGTGCGCACACCGTGTTCTTTTGCTTCCCGAAGGGCTGCAAGACTGTCGGCGGTCTCACCAGACTGACTGACGATGATTGCCAGGGCATTTTTATCCAGAATCGGTCTGCGATAACGGAACTCGGATGCCAGTTCCACACGCACCGGAATGCGGGCCAGATCTTCCATCACATACTGGGCTGCCATTCCCACATGATAGGCAGAGCCACAGGCCACAATGTAAATCTGGCTGATATGCTCTATATCTGCATCCGTCAGGCCTACTTCTGTCAAATCGATGGCATCGTTCTTTAAAACAGAGTTTAACGTGTCTGCAACGGCTTTCGGCTGCTCGTGGATCTCTTTCATCATGAAATGCTCGTAACCGCCCTTTTCCGCTGCTTCCGCATCCCACTCAATATGCTTTTTCTCTTTCTGGATTTCTTCTCCGTCCAGATTGTAAAAGGTGATCTCGCCTTTGCGGACACGGGCCATCTCCAGATTGCCGATATAATACACGTTTCTTGTGTATTTCAGGATAGCCGGAACATCGGATGCGATATAGGAAGCGCCATTCTCCACACCAAGGATCATCGGGCTGTCTTTGCGGGCTACATAAATTTCACCTGGATAAGCCTGGAACATTACCGCAAGGGCATACGAGCCACGAATACGTACCATCGCATGATTAATGGCATCCACCGGAGTTCCCTCATACTTCTTGTAATAATAATCAATCAGCTTAATGGCTACCTCTGTATCCGTAGAAGAATAAAAGGTATAACCTTTGCGCACCAGTTTATCTTTTAATTCCTGGTAATTTTCAATGATACCATTATGTACACCAGTCACATTTCCATCGTCGGAAATATGCGGATGCGCATTGTTCTCGGAAGGTTCTCCGTGGGTTGCCCAGCGGGTATGACCAATGCCGCAGGTTCCATATAAAGCGGCACCGCCATCTGTCTTCTCATCCAGTACTTTTAACCGGCCTTTGGCTTTTACCACCTGAACCGGTAATTCGCCGTCACGGACGGCAAGGCCTGCTGAGTCATAGCCTCTGTAATTACACCAAGGCAAATACCGATTTTCCTACCATTATATCATATATAAAGAAAGGGCGAAAAGCCTGATTTATAAGCTTTTCACCCTTCATTCTCATCAAATTACGCCTGACTGGCAATTAATACAAACTTAGTTTGCTTCTGCTGCAGTCTCTGTTCCCTCGGTCTCCTGCGGAACGACCTCGCTACAGGTTACACTGATGTCGATACGGTTATTTCTGTACTTCATGGTATAGCTGTTGCCGGTGTCGGTAGTACCGGTGCTGTCGAGTTTGGTCACGCCCTGTTCACGCTGGCTCTGTACGTAGTCGGTCAGCTTTTTACCCTCGGTCTCACCAAGTATTGATACTACGGTCTGCTCGTATACAGTATTGTATAACTCACAATCAGCTTCCGGAGCTGCATCGTACATGTACATGAAGTCTACCGTCTGAGCTTTGTCCTTCTTGCTGGTCCACATGCTGAAATGATAAAAGTCTACGCCAGATGTGGTACGGAAATAACGTGCTACTTCCAGGTTATTCTCGGTGGTCAGCAGCTGAACGGAGTTCTTATCGGTGCGGGCAGCATTTAATTCTCTGGAAATGGTATTGATGATAGTCTTTAACTCGGAAATATATGCAGAACGAGTTGTGCTGCTTGCTGCTTTCTTTTCTTTTGCCTCAATACCTGCAACTTTGTCTGCAGCCACTTTCTTGCCCGGGTTCGGTTTTGCAGCTTTCTGAGCTTTCTCTCTGGCCTCACGCTCAATCTGCTCCTCTGTTTTTTCCTGACGGACACCATCAGAATCCAGCCAGAAGCCCTCTACTGTTGTATCAGTCATACGATATCCGTCCGGATCGAGATGATAAACCAGCTGTGTGTCCGGATCGGTGAACCAGTTACCAGATGGCCAGTCTCCATTGTCATATACATATTTCCACTTTACTCCGTAGGTAGTGTCTTCTTTTACCCAACCAGCTGCAAATGCTGTGATGCCAGTAGACAGAGTCATTAGTGCTGCTGCAGCGGCAATAACAAGTGCTTTCTTTCTCATATTAGTTTACCTCCACTATTGTTCTCATTTTTTAAGTTCTGTTCATCTCCGAAAAGAACTATTCCTGCATATTTCAGAAGCAGCCCCACGATTACAGCTGCCTTCCTTTGACATAGAAAAGCATATCATAAAACAAGGTTCTTCACAACTACCTAAAATATGAAGATTCTCTGACGCTTTCCTCATACAAATGTCAGAAAAACGTAATTCTGAAAACAGACAAGATTTTCCCGTTGTTTTCAATTGTAAAACCCCTTATAATAATAGAATATCATTACGATTCTAAAGGAGGCAACATGACAAAAAATATAGTAACACCACTGAAGGACGGTTTCTCCGAAACCTGTTCTTCGGTTACCAATAGCATCATCAGCTTTTTTCTTTTGGTTTTGGTAACCGTATTTCCACTTATCGTTCATAATTCCTATTTCGACATTCTCGAAACCAAGTACATGTGCTTTTACCTGACAGTACTTATTATGCTTGGCGTACTTTTATTGGCCGGGCTCATCATGCTTTTCATTGATATGAAAGAATTTCAGGGTGCACATGCAAAAGAACTTTTTGGTAAATTAAAACCCAACCGCTGGAAATCTACTTTTTCCATTGCGGATATGGCCGTTTTTATTTTCTGGCTGACTTCTGTTATATCAACGCTGCAGTCTGAATACCTCTATGAATCTTTCTGGGGGAATGAAGGCCGCTACAGTGGGCTTTTCCTGATTACACTGTATGTTGTACTTTATTTTATCGTCAGCCACTTCTGGCGCATGAATACCTGGATGTTCCAGTGTTTCCTTGTATCCAGCCTGGCCGTCTGCCTGCTTGGCATTTCCGATTCGTTCTATATGGACCTGCTACATTTCCGCACCCATATGAAACAGGATCAGTTCGTCATTTTCGTATCCACAATCGGTAATATCAACAGCTATACCGCCTATGTTTCCGTGTTTATGGGACTGACAACCGCAATGTTTACTACTGCCCAAAATCTGCGGAGCAGCATCTGGTATTATTTTTGCATGGTAATATCCTTTTTTGCAATCATTCTCGGAAGCAGCGATAATGCATATCTGGCACTTGGAGCCTTATTTGCATTCCTTCCTCTGATCGTATTTCGCAAAAAAACTGGTATTATCCGCTATTTCATTACCCTTGCTACATTTGCAACCGTAATCCAATGCATTGACCTTATCTGCCAGACCATTCCGGATAAAGTCAGTGGCCCAGAAAGCCTGTTTAAGGTTCTGGTCAACCTGCCAGGTCTCCCTCTCCTTGTGATTGGTTTATGGATCATCAGTGGCATCATTTGGTACTTTTTCACGAAAAAGGAGCACACCAGCCTCTCCACCGAAACCCTTTTTCTTAAGGCATGGAAAATCCTGGTCGCACTCGGCTTCCTGGCCGTATTTCTTCTCCTGATTGATGCCAACATTCTTGGACATGGCGCACGCTATGGAAGTCTTAGCACCTATCTGGTATTTAATGACCAGTGGGGCACCAGCCGCGGTTTTATCTGGAGAAGATCGCTGGAATTATTCAGTCATTTCCCGCTTTCTCACAAATTGTTTGGATTCGGTCCTGATACGTTTGGCATCCTTACAACCAGAAGCGCTTTTAAAGAAATGATCGCGGCCACCGGCCAGATCTTCGATACTGCACACAACGAATATCTGCAGTATCTCCTGACGATTGGTCCCATTGCCCTGATTGCTTACCTGATTTTCCTGATCAACAGCTGTCAGCATATGGCACGCTACGTGTTAAAGGCTCTCACAACCGAATCCACTGCCGTTCCATACGCAATCGGATGTTTATTTGCAGTCATCTGCTACGGCTTCCAGGCCTTTGTCAATTTGAACCTGCCTATCATAACTCCGTTCCTGTGGATTACACTCAGCATGGGAATTGCAACTGTAAAAAAATATACTGTTCATAAGGTCAAATGATTAATCATGAAAAAAGTACTTCTCGTAACAACCGTCAGTGGTTTTGTGCCACAATTCGAGTTAAATAACGTACATATTTTGCAAAACATGGGATACGAAGTCCATTATGCGGCTAACTATAAGACTCCATCCTATGGCAATGACAATCACCGGCTCGATGGAACCGGGATTGTCCGCCATCAGATTGATTTTGTGCGCAGCCCGTTCAAAACACAAAATCTGACGGTATACCGGCAGCTCTGCCAGCTCATGCAGCAGGAGCACTTTGATCTGGTTCACTGTCATACCCCCATGGGGGGTGTTATGGCGCGATTAGCTGCCCACGCTACCCACACCGGCCCTGTCGCATATACTGCACATGGATTTCATTTTTTCCAGGGCGCACCACTCATAAACTGGCTCTGCTACTATCCCATGGAACGTTTTCTCTCCCGTTTTACCGATCAGCAGATCTGTATCAACCAGGAAGACTATGAGCGTGCCAGAAAAAGCTTTCATGCAAAACATGTAGACTATATTCCAGGCGTCGGCATTGATCTGGCACGGATTCCGCATTTCAGTGATACAGAAATCCGACAAAAAAAAGACAACCTTGGGCTGCCTGCTGGTCAACTCATCATTTTGTCATCCGGAGAAATGATCAAACGAAAAAATCACGAAACCGCTATCCGCGCAATCGCAAAGCTTCCGGAACACTATCCGGTTCACTACGTCATCTGTGGACACGGAAAATTAAATGAATATCTTCATGAGCTTGTCCGAACACTTCACATGGAACATAAGGTAACCTTTCTAGGCTACCGGGAAGATATGCTAGAAATTCTGCAAATTGCAGACATTTTCCTCTTTCCCTCCTATCAGGAGGGACTTCCCATGTCGCTCCTGGAAGCCATGGCAAGCGGACTTCCTGTCGTCTGCTCCGATATTCGCGGAAGCCGGGATCTGATGGGACCAGTCCTTAAAGAACTGCCTGATCAAAAACAATGCGCCGGAGGCATCATGATTAAACAAGCAGACAATACAGATGGCTACGCGCAGGCACTTCAGACGCTACTGAATGCTGTCCCGGAGTTAAAACAACTTGGACAGCAAAATGTCCTGCGAAGCAACAAATTTTCTATCCAGGCTGTTTCCGGCATTATGCAACCAATTTATCAACGACTACTATCCTAATATAAGAAAGAGGAACATTATGGTCATTACCCTGTTTTTACTTTTTGTATTCTTAAAACAATTTTACATCTTTCCATCCGGCAGCATCGGTCTTGCAGATATCAGCCTTATGCTCTGCTGCCTACTTCTACTGCACAACCGGATCCGGGATAAAAGTTTTCGCCCTACGTTAAAACAGGATATTCTGCTTTACCTTTTTCTTGGATTTGTCATTGTTATTAACAGTATCTATGGAATTCTGAACCAGAACAAAGAGTTTTTCAAATACTCTCTGTTCTGGCTTTATAATGTGTGCGCTATCTGGACCTTCCGTGAACTGTGTAATCTATTTGGGGCTAAATTTCTTCGTCAATTAAACTACATTGTTAAGCTAAACATTATTACCCAACTCCTCGTTTACCTTTCTGGACACGGACGCCTTTTTCATGAATACTGGGGTGCACTCCGCTATATGGGAACTTTTAATGATCCAAACCAGCTGGCATTCTTCCTGTTTCTCATGATATTGTTTGCTTATCTTTATTCCTGTACAGCCAAAGATAAAACATTTCCCGTGTTTTATCTCCTGACTGTTCCTGTTCTTCTGGCAACAAAATCTACTGGTATTCTGCTCGGTTTTCTAAGTTTTACCAGCCTTGCTATATTATATGTTCTGTATCGTACGGTTACACATTACCATATTTCTAAAAAATTATGGGGAACTGTCATGGTACTGGCTGCAATCTTCCTTGGCATCTTTCTCATTAAAATATGGCCTGCTGACAACTTTGATGTTAAGAATCTTGATTATACCATGACCTCCCGAATTCAAGAGAAGCTGTGGAAAATCTCACATGGCGGCCTCACCGGACTCATTCTGGACCGCGGTATGGAAAAGCTTGTTCTTTACCCGCAATATCTGCTCTTTGGAGCAGGAGAAGGCGGCTTTGCACGCTTTACCCTGGCCAGCCAGGTTAATGAGATTCACTGCTGCCTGTTCAGCGTTTTGTTCTGCTATGGAATCCTTCCTACCTGCATTCTATTGAGGTGGATTTGGAACAATATAAAGGGCTGCCCGAAAGCAGCCCTGTGTGCAGTTGCCGGTCTTATTATAGAAAGTTTCTTTCTGATTAATTACCGACAGCCGATGTTTTGGATGGTATTGATTTACATTAACTCCTTTTTACACATATCCAATGCTGATGCAATTACGGCATCCATATCATAATATTTATACTCACCAAGCCGACCACCAAACACAACTTTCTGCTCAGCTTCTGCAAGTTTCTTATATTCAGCATAAAGTTTTCCGTTCTTCTCATCATTGACCGGATAATATGGCTCATCTCCTGGTTTCCATTCTGAGCTATATTCCCGGCTAATGACTGTTTTAGGGATCTCATTTCCCTCATCATCTTTTCCAAACTCAAACCATTTATGCTCAATAATTCGAGTCCAAGGGGTTTTTGCATCCGTATAGTTTACGGCAGCATTTCCCTGGAAATTTGGCTTGTCCAAAAGTTCTGTTTCGAAACGGACCGAACGATACTCCAATGCACCTAACTTAAAATCAAAATACGCATCAATCGCACCTGTGTAAATCACCTTAGCTGCCATTTTGTCATAAACTTCTTTTTCCGCAAGATAATCTACTCCAAGTTTTACTTCAATACCTGCAAGCATATTCACGACCATCTTAGTATATCCGCCCATAGGGATGCCCTGATATAATGCGTTAAAATAATTATTATCAAAAGTCAGACGAACCGGAAGGCGTTTTATAATAAATGCCGGAAGCTCAGAACATGGTCTGCCCCACTGCTTTTCTGTATAGCCTTTTACCAGTTTTTCATAAATATCAGTACCAATCAAACTAATAGCCTGCTCTTCCAGATTCTTCGGTTCTGTAATACCAGCAGCCTTTTTCTGTTCCTCAATCTTTGTAAAAGCCTCTTCCGGAGTCACAACTCCCCACATTTTATTGAACGTATACATATTGAATGGCAGCGAATATAACTCGCCATGATAATTCGCCACTGGAGAATTTGTAAAACGGTTAAATTCAGCAAACTGATTTACATACTCCCATACCTGACGATTATTGGTATGGAAAATATGTGCACCGTATTTATGTACATGAATTTTTTCTATATCTTCTGTGTAAACATTTCCTGCGATATTGGAACGTTTATCTATTACCAATACTGATTTTCCGTGTTTCTTTGCCTCATGCGCAAATACAGCCCCGTAAAGGCCTGCGCCTACTACTAAATAATCATACATTGCACATGCTCTCCTTAACCAAATAATTTTTCTTTGTAGAAGCCCTGATTAATCAATTTTCTGATTGCCTCTACGACAACCGGTTTGTCCTCTTTATAAGTAACTCCAAACCATTTATCTTTTGTTTCTAACAATGTTACCTGTGCCTTTTTCTCCGCGAGCAATTGATCAATAATTTTAGGAAGTAAGTATTCTTTTTTTGTTGCCTCGCTTCCTTCCAAACCATTCAAAAATTCTGTAAATCCTCCCTCCAACATATCTAAAAATCTTGGTGGTAATCCCCACATATTCATGGAGACGTATTGCTCTGGTTTTACTTCCACTATACAATTGCTCTCATCACAAGCCGATAATCCATTGTCCGTACACTGTATTTCATAAGTTTCTTTTACTCTCTGTAAGTGATTCTTAGCATCAACTTCGCAAATTCCTCTTGTTACTCCGCCATTATCACTTAATGTATTTTCCAGAATAAAACCTGCCATACATATATCATATATTTGACTTTCTGGATTCATCTTTTGGGTCATATACTGATACAAATTCTGAAATGCATCTTTTCCATAGTAGTCATCCGCATTAATAACAATAAATGGTTCTTTCACTACATTCTTAACACATAATACTGCCTGTCCTGTTCCCCAAGGTTTTGTTCTGTTCCAGATATTCTCTTTATTAGCAGGCAATTCATTCACTGACTGATACACATATTCTACCGGAACTAATTTTTCGATTCTTTTCCCAATAATATTTTTAAAATCCTGTTCAATATCACGACGAATAATAAATACAACCTTATTGCAACCTGCCTCCAATGCATCATGAATGGAATAATCCATAATAATTTCACCATTAGGTCCAACTGGTTCTAACTGCTTGATTCCTCCACCAAATCGACTACCTATTCCCGCGGCCAAAACTACTAATGTAATGTTATTCATACTCTACTCCTCAAATATTTGCCTTAATTCTAAACCTATACTTATACAAAAACTATAGCATGAAATCTATGTTGACAACAATTATTTTGAATTAAACAAAGTATATTTTTCATTAAGTAAAAATATTTTCCCAAAAAATCAACTCATTTTTTTAATTAAGCAAGTATCATTCAACGTCCATGAGCTCCAAGCAATTATAAAATTTTACATTTATAAATTACATAGCAAACAGCACTTATTTATTATTTGCAAAATTTAGCTTTGTTTCTCGAGACCATAACTTTAACGCAATATGCTTATTATCCACCAGTGTATCACCAACAAACAACTTATCACTACTGTTTGAATTTTCATTTAACATTAAAGCAATACTTTCTTGTTCTTCTTCAGAATTCGTTTTCATCTCTATGCAATACTTAGTATTAGGCATTAAAATAACATTCTTATCAATTGTACAATTATATATATCTCCGTCTCTAAAAGCTGACAGTGGTTTCTCCTCAAAATAAATATTTTCTCCTGTATCCAGATTGATAATTGATATATATATATACTGATTTTCTAAAAATTTCCTGTGCCAAGTAATTGTATAGAATTGTAATTTTTCTAAATTAGTCTGTTTTTTTACACAAAATTGTTCCCTCAAACTAACTCCTTTTTCCAATTCAACTACACTATTTGAACTTGAATATAAAAGACTGTTATCTAATATAGCTTTATATCGAATACCGGTTTTCTCAGTTATTAATACTATACAAGCGCATACAAATAGCGTAATTATAAAACGCCGGAAATAGTTCTGTTGATTTCTATATTTTGATAATACATTTGATAAAGCAGCAATGCTACATACAGCTATGACATATGTAAGCCATATCCTTCTAGATCCAAAATCAATATTTAAATCAAGAAGCGCATTTATAGTTTTGAAAGATATTTGAACTGGAATATGCCATAAAAAAATATCCATAGATATTTTTCCTAAATATTCTAACGGTTTAAATTCTAAAATTTTTCTAAAAAGTTTATTATTTATTGCTGAAAAAACAACAATAGGCCATTCTAGTATAATCAACATAAATTGCCCGTTTCGTTCCTGATCCCAAAATGAATAACTTGAAAAATGAATTGCAAACCTAAAAATGATGAGTCCCAAAAATAAACTCATTGCATACTTATTTTTTTGAGAATTATCTAAGCATTCATTTAACTCACATACAATAACACCACTATAAAAGCAAACCACTCCTCTTAACATAAATGAATTTAAAAGAGGTTTATCTATCCCACCTGAATAGAGTATACTTAATGATATAATAAAAATAATAACGTTTAGAATGCGATATTTATCTTTATCCCTTTTTGAAAATTTCGTCGTAATATAATAAAGCAAATACAAAAAAATTTCTACGCTTATGCACCATGCTGGCCCATTAAAAGATTGATCTGTCGTTAACCACCCTGTTTGAATACACAATAAATTCAAAACCAAATGCCAAATAGAAACTCGATAAATATAATAATCGCCTGTTATTGAATTATAGAAAATCTGCATAAACATCATAAACATCAGTGTTGAAAAAAAAAGTGGATATAAATGTTTATAACGTTTTTTCATATACGAAAACAAATCCATTCCAGCATCAATTTTTTCTTTATAGCAATACGCCATAACAAAGCCTGAAAGCAAAAAAAACAATTCCACAAAATACTGCCCTACATTATAAAAATATCCAAAAATCGGCTCAAATGGCATGCCCTCATTTCTTGATTGCATATTTAAATAATGCCATAAAAATGCAATTACTATACACGCAATTCCCTTCAAACTATCAATTGAACGTATTCTTTCTTTGCTCATTGCGCTACTCCTATCTCCCACATTTTCTATTATATCTAGATTCCCGATCTGAGTATACTATATAAATATCTAAAGTAAGATCTTTCAACCTCACTTTAGGTATTTATATTGTAAGCGCTTAAATTCTGGGTAACTAGCTATCGTCTTC
>NZ_QUFI01000035.1:13815-26727 GCF_003478505.1 Clostridium sp. AF27-2AA | reverse complement strand
CGGCTTCGGACCTTTATTGGTTTTAACCCTAAATTTTTATTCCACGTATGCGATCAGCTTCTCGCCTTTTTCATCGGTATCAATGACGATGGTCTGGCCTTCGCTGATATTGCCTTCCAGGATGATCCTTGCTGCCAGGGTCTCTACGTTCTTCTGGAGATATCTTCTCAGCGGACGTGCGCCGTAGGCCGGGTCGTAGCCGTGGTCGGTGACAAAGGTTTTGGCGTTATCTGTGAGTTCTACCTTCAGTTCGCGGTCTTCCAGGCGGCGGTTCACATCGGCTACCATTAGGTCCACAATGTGGCTGATGTTATCCTTTGTTAACGGCTTAAAGAGAATGGTCTCGTCCAGACGGTTTAAGAACTCCGGACGGAAATGTGCACGCAGATCCTGCATGACCATAGCCTCCGCCTCTGGCTTGATGCTACCGTTCTCATCGATGCCATCCAGCAGATACTGGGAACCGATGTTGGAGGTCATAATGAGGATGGTGTTCTTGAAGTCTACTGTCTTACCGGTGGAATCCGTGATACGGCCGTCATCCAGAACCTGAAGCAGAACATTGAATACATCCGGATGTGCTTTCTCTACCTCATCGAAGAGGACAACGGAGTACGGTTTCCGGCGGACTGCCTCAGTCAGCTGACCGCCCTCATCGTAGCCGACATATCCCGGAGGTGCTCCGATCAGGCGGGCTACAGAATGCTTCTCCATGTACTCACTCATATCGATACGGACCATGTTGTTCTCGTCATCGAACAGAGCCTCGGCCAGAGCCTTTGCCAGCTCAGTCTTACCAACACCAGTCGGTCCAAGGAACAGGAAAGAACCGATCGGTTTGGTCGGATCCTTGATGCCGGCCTTGGAACGAAGGATTGCTTCGGTTACCTTCTCCACACCCTCATCCTGGCCTACGACCCGTTTATGCAGGACCGTATCCAGATGCAGGATCTTGCTGCGCTCGCTCTCATTTAACTTGCTTACCGGAATACCGGTCCAGCGGGAAATGATTCTTGCGATCTCATCCTCGGTGACACTTTCATGCACCAGGCTCAGATCCTGATTCTTTACTTTTTCTTCCTCTGCTTCCAGCTGTTTCTGCAGCTGCGGCAGCTTGCCGTACTGAAGCTCAGCGGCCTTATTCAGATCATACTGCTGCTGGGCAGTGGCAATATCGCGGTTCACCTGCTCAATCTCCTCGCGGAGAGCGGAAAGATGGGAAACGGAATTCTTTTCATTCTCCCACTGTGCCTTCTTGCTGGCAAACTCGTCATGCAGCTCTGCCAGATTTTTCTGTAGGTCAGCCAGACGCTCCTGACTTAAGTGGTCGGTCTCTTTCTTTAATGCAGTCTCCTCAATCTCCAGCTGCATAATTCTTCTGGACAGTTCATCCAGCTCAGCAGGCATGGAATCCAGCTCCGTTTTAATGAGGGCACATGCCTCATCCACCAGGTCAATGGCCTTATCCGGCAGAAACCGGTCTGTGATGTAACGGTCGGAAAGCACGGCTGCTGCCACCAGGGCAGAGTCGGTAATCTTAACACCATGGAATACTTCGTAGCGTTCCTTGATGCCTCGCAGGATGGAAATGGTATCTTCCACAGTCGGCTGGTCTACCAGAACCGGCTGGAAACGACGCTCCAGAGCCGCATCCTTCTCAATGTATTTGCGGTACTCATCCAGTGTGGTTGCACCGATACAGTGCAGCTCACCTCTGGCCAGCATCGGCTTTAACAAGTTGCCTGCATCCATGGAGCCCTCGGTCTTGCCGGCTCCCACGATGGTATGCAGCTCATCGATGAACAGAATGATCTGTCCTTCGCTCTTTTTCACTTCTTCCAGAACGGCTTTTAACCGCTCTTCAAACTCGCCGCGGTACTTGGCACCTGCAACCAGCGCACCCATATCCAGCGCGAACAGCTTACGGTTCTTTAAGCCCTCCGGCACATCTCCGCGGACAATACGCTGAGCCAGTCCCTCAACAACAGCCGTCTTACCAACACCAGGCTCACCAATGAGAACCGGGTTGTTCTTGGTCTTTCTGGACAGGATCTGAATCACGTTACGGATCTCACTGTCACGGCCAATGACCGGATCCAGCTTCTGATCCTTTGCACGCTCTACCAGATCATAGCCATATTTTTCCAGAGTATCATAGGTAGCTTCCGGATTGTCACTGACAACTCTCTGGTTGCCGCGCACGGTAGACAGGGCCTGCAGAAAGGTGTCCCGGGTAATGCCATACTGGCGGAACAGCTCCTTCATGGTACGGTCTGCGTATTTTAACATGGACAGGAAAATATGCTCAACAGAAACATATTCATCTCCCATGGCCTTAGACTCATCCTCAGCATTGATGAGGACTTTGTTTAAGTCATTGCTGATGTAAACCTGGCTAGAGCCGCTCACCTTTGGCAGTCCAGCCAGCTTCTGCTGGGCCTCATTGGTAATCAGCTCTTTGCTGATACCCATCTTGGTTAACAGTTTTAAAATCAGGCTGTCGTCCAGAGTCAGCAGGCTGTAGAACAGGTGCTCCTGCTCAATCTGCTGGTTGCCATATTCGTAGGCAAGCTTCTCACAGTTCTGAACGGCCTCCATGGATTTCTGCGTAAATTTGTTTATATTCATAAGTCACGCCTCCATTCATTCAGTGCAACGTTATCTTTTTGCATGTCTGTTATATTACTTCTATAACATTGACTGTACTATATCATATGTTGTTAGCACTGTCAATAGGTGAGTGCTAATTATTTTGTGAAGAATTTGTGTTTTCTTCGCCGCGCCGATTGTTAACCGTTTTATTTTTTTAGTTGACAATCGGCCCTTCCCGTGCTATTTTAGGAAAAGATTTAAATTCCAACCATCAGAAAGAGAGGATTTCTTATGAATATAACTCCTGACACTTCTGCAGATCCACAGCTTTCCCGGGAAGATGCCCTTGCAATTCTAAATACCCCGGATGAATCCTTAGAGGAGCTTGTTTCCTTTGCTGAGACATTCCGGAGAAAATACAAAGGAAATCATGTGAGCATTCACATTCTCACAAATGCCCGCAGCGGCAACTGCTCCCAGGACTGTGCCTACTGTGCCCAGTCCTGCCGCTCCAAAGCCGATATCGACAAATATAAATGGGTAGCGGATGAAAAATTATATGAAGATAATGACTTTGTAAACGAGCATCATCTGTCCCGTCACTGCATCGGACTCAGCGGAATGAAGTTCACAGACGCAGAAATCGAGGTTCTGGCAGAAAAAATCCGCAAAATGAAAGCAGACGGAACCCATCTCTGCTGCTCCATCGGTTTTCTGACTGAGCATCAGGCGAAGGTCTTAAAGGATGCCGGTCTGGACCGCATCAACCATAACTTAAACAGCAGCCGGAATTACTATCCGAACATCTGCTCCACCCACACCTTCGACCAGCGCGTGGCCAATATCCGCATGCTCCAGGGTCTTGGCTATGAGATCTGCAGCGGCGGCATCATCGGCATGGGAGAATCCAGGGAAGATGTCGTTGATATGCTGATGGAGCTTCGGGAAATCCAGCCGGAAGCCCTCCCCATCAATTTCCTGCTTCCGATTCCGGGTACCCCTCTGGAGCATGCTGATATGTCCGTTCTTTCCACTGCCTACTGCATGAAGGTGCTCTGCCTGGCCCGGCTTCTGGTTCCGAAAGCAGATATCCGCTGTGCTGCAGGACGGGAGGTTTATTTTAAAGGCGAAGAGAACATGCTGCTTCGCGTCGTCGATTCCATCTTTGCTTCCGGTTATCTGACCGCAGGCGGCCAGGGCATCAGGGATACCATTCAGGCCATTGAAGCTGCAGGCTTTACCTACGAAATCGAATCCGATTGATTTCTTATACTATCCTTACCAACACTATCCATCAATCACAAAAGGAGGATCGCCATGATTCAGGAAAATACCAGCACTTCCCGCTCGACCCACACCTATGCAATGGTAACCACCGCCTTTATGGCCGCAGTTACCTGTATCCTTGCACCACTCTCCATCCCCATTGGACCGGTGCCGATTTCTCTCACGAACCTCGCCATCTATCTGTCTCTCTATCTGCTAAACTGGAAACGAGGCACCATCAGCTATTGTCTCTATCTGCTGATCGGACTGGCAGGTCTTCCTGTCTTCTCTGGATTTAGCGGTGGAATCGGCAAACTGGCAGGACCTACCGGTGGCTATATTATTGGATTTATTCCCATGGCGATCATCGCCGGAATCATCATTGATCACTTTCGGAAACGCTGGATTCAGCTTCTGGGAATGATCCTTGGTACCGCTGTCTGTTATGTATTTGGCACGGCATGGTTTTGCATGCAGGCCGGATATACAGTATCTGCAGCACTTGCCGTATGTGTGATCCCCTTTATCCCGGGAGATCTGGTCAAGATGGTCATTGCCCTGACCATTGGACCGGTCATCCGTCAAAGAACCGAGACGGCTATTCGTTAATTCCTGTTTTCGTGGCAGAATCGTATCGCGATTCTGCCACGATACAAACGAGGTAATAAGCGAATCTATTATCTGCTCCTGTTCTGCCAGCAAATCTGCTCTGTATCCCTCAGCGGATATCTCACAAGCTCTTCGCTTTCTAAATCCTCCGCATGCATATCCACAGCGGTGATCTGATGGTTCCCGTATGTGGTGTAATAGTAAATTCCCCTGTCTGCATTACAGCAGGAGGTGTAGATGGTGATTTCATACTTTCCGCCGCCCACATCGCAGCAACCTCTCTGCTGCTCTACGGAATGCAGGATATGAAAGAACTGGCTCACGCTTTCTGCCTCAGAATCTCCGGAGATGGAATTTCCCCGCACAAAGGCAGCCCGGACAAAACGGGACGCGGAGGAAAGATCTCCCGGCAGTCCCATGGCTCCCATGCCGCGGCTGTAAGCCGTAAGTTCCAGTCCCGGCACAAAGCTGTTCTCCGGCTGTCTCGGAGACAGACTGCGGTAATCATTTAAATGAAACATCTGCTGTGGAAAAGGGGGATTATTAGCAAGGACTCCCACCGGATTGTCGTATACGTGAAGTCCGTCTGCCACCGCCTCCACCACAATGGTCTCCTCCCGGTCCGCGATCATCCAATGAAGCTGGGACACCGGATACTTTTCATTGAATGGGGTATTGGTGA
The DNA here is from genome assembly GCF_003478505.1 of Clostridium sp. AF27-2AA. GTDB lineage: Bacteria > Bacillota > Clostridia > Lachnospirales > Lachnospiraceae > Brotaphodocola. The sequence continues at coordinate 21,578 of NZ_QUFI01000035.1, read as the reverse complement.
TGTTGATCCTGGAAAGCAATACCCGCGCTTCTTTTACCGAGGCACACTGGCCCAGAAGCCAGAGCGGCAGCTCAAACTGTGCCACGTTATCCTTCTCAATTCCTTCTTCTTTCTCAAAAACCGGTTCTCCGTACACCGCATTTCCCACAAAGTTCAGCCCGGCCATGCCAAGCCCCTTTTCATTGATGGCATCATAATAAAGAGGATAATCATCTGCCACATGGGCCATGCCGATCATGGCGTAATGCTGCTTCATTTCTCCCTGAAACCGAAACGAAAACGGATAATTCCGAGGAGTAATGGTCACCTCCTCCCCGTATGGAAATTCATAATCCAGATTCCGTCCGAAGTAAAAGTCTTTTGTCTTATAAACTGCTGCTGTACACATCTGCATGTCCTCCTTGTCCCAAAAGTTACCAGCATTTTAGAGCTATTATAGTGCAATTTTGTTGTTTAAACAACATTCATTCTGGTTTTTCTGTCGTATACTGCTGCCATACCGTTATTAATATTGTTTATCCAGCAAGGAGGATTTTATTTATGAGTCAGAATATGTTTTGTTACCAGTGTCAGGAAACGGCAGGATGTACCGGATGCACGAACTCCGGTGTCTGCGGAAAAACACCGGATGTGGCTGCCATGCAGGATCTGTTAGTCTATGTGACCCGCGGCATTTCCGCTGTCACCACACATCTGCGCAGCCTGGGACAGGAGATCAGTGCGGAAACCAATCATCTCATCACCGTGAACCTGTTCACCACCATCACCAATGCTAACTTTGATAAGGAAATGATCGTGGCACGCATCCGCGAAACTCTGGATACCAAAGAACAGCTCTTAAGTCAGTGCCCAGACACTTCTGTACTTCCGGCTGCCGCTCTCTGGAACGGTCCGGAAAGCGAGTTTCCGGTTAAAGCTGCCCTGGTAGGGGTTCTCTCTACTAAAAACGAGGACATCCGCAGTCTGCGGGAAATGATCACCTACGGTTTGAAGGGACTGTCTGCCTACAGCAAACACGCGAATGCTTTACTGAAAGACAACGCAGAACTGGACGCCTTCTTACAGCGCGCCCTGGCTGCTACCCTGGATGACTCCCTGACTGTTGAAGATTATGTAAACTTAACTCTGGAGACCGGAAAATACGGCGTGGAGGGCATGGCACTGTTAGATGCCGCCAACACCGGCGCTTACGGACATCCGGAGATGACCCGCGTGAACATCGGTGTCGGCACCCGTCCGGGCATCCTGGTTTCCGGCCATGATCTCCGTGATCTGGAAATGCTGTTAGAACAAACCCAGGGCACCGGAGTGGATGTCTACACTCACTCTGAGATGCTCCCGGCCCACTACTACCCGGCCTTCAAAAAATATCCAAACTTTATCGGAAACTATGGAAACGCATGGTGGAAACAGAAAGAAGAATTTGAAAGCTTCAACGGACCGATCCTCATGACTACCAACTGCATCGTCCCGCCGAAGGACAGCTATAAAGACCGCCTCTACACCACCGGCGCAGCCGGATACCCAGGCTGTAAACACATCGCCGGTGAGATTGGCGAAAAGAAAGATTTTTCTGAGATCATTGAGCAGGCCAAGCACTGCGCCGCTCCGGCTGAAATTGAGCGGGGCGAGATCCTCGGTGGTTTTGCCCACAACCAGGTGCTGGCTCTGGCTGACTCCATTGTGGACGCGGTAAAATCCGGTGCCATCAAAAAATTTGTGGTCATGGCCGGCTGTGACGGCCGCGCAAAATCCAGAAACTACTACACCGACTTTGCAAAGGCTCTGCCGAAGGATGCCGTCATCCTCACCGCAGGCTGCGCAAAATACAAATACAACAAGCTGGACCTTGGTGACATCGGCGGCATCCCGCGAGTTCTCGATGCCGGACAGTGCAACGACTCCTATTCCCTGGCTGTCATCGCACTGAAATTAAAGGAAGTCTTCGGACTGGATGACATCAATGACCTGCCGATCGTCTACAATATCGCGTGGTATGAACAGAAAGCCGTCATTGTCCTGCTGGCCCTCTTATACCTCGGCGTGAAAAATATCCACCTGGGACCGACCCTTCCAGCCTTCTTATCCCCAAATGTAGCGAAGGTACTGGTGGAAAACTTCGGCATTGCCGGAATCGGAACTGTGGAGGATGACTTAAAGCTGTTCTTTGAATAATTTCTTTTTAAATTTTTCTGCTTTTTAGCTGGTATGGCGGATATTAATATCCATCTGGTTGAACGGGATCTCGATGCCGTTTGCATCAAAGGCTTCCTTGATCCCCTCCAGAACATCCCAGCGCACCTGCCAGTAGTTTTCCGTCTTCGTCCAGCCCCGGCCGCCGATCATGACAGCGCTGTCGGCCAGCTCGTTCACGTATACGGTGATACCGTCCTCGGCCAGCACCAGCGGATGATTCTCATATACACAGCGGATCAGCTCTTTGGCTTTCTTCATGTCGGAGCTGTAGCCAATGCCAACCACCAGATCCACGCGGCGCTTCTCCTGTGCTGTTACATTTACAACCGTGCTGTTGGAAATCTGACCGTTTGGAATGGTGATCTTTTTATTGTCTACCGTAATGATGGTAGTATATGCCAGACCAATGCTCTGTACTGTGCCCTCGTAGCCGTCACTCACAATATAATCATGGACACCAAACGGCCGCAGCAGCATGAGCAGGATGCCGCCTGCCACATTTGCCAGACTGCCCTGCAGGGACAGGCCCACAGCCAGTCCTGCCGAACCAAGCAGCGCGATGATAGAGGCCGACGGAATTCCAAGCTTATCTGCAGCAATGAAAATAGCCAGCGCGTAAATGCAGGCGTCCGCAACAGAAATCAGGAACCGGCTGACACTCGGATCCATGTTCATGCGCTCGAAGGTTTTTTGTAAGAACCTGCGCACCACATGAACGATCCGGTTTCCGATCACCAGGATCAGAATCGCGATAGCCAGGCGGTAGCCGAAGCTCATAAGCCCCGGCAGCCAGCTTTTTAAGGTGTCCAGGATCACGTTGGGTTTCAAATTCTGCAGATCCTCATGCACCTCCTCTGCCACCGCCTTGGTTTCTTCCAGCACGGTGGAGAGGTCCGCATCGGTCTGCGATGCTGTCAGCAGCATCAGCTTTGTCAAAAACATCATATTTTGTTACCCCCTCTTCTTCAGCAGTTCTTCGATTTCTTCCTCCTCCCGGGAGAACAGGAGGTCGCGGTTGTACTGGTAATACCGCTCACACTCATAGTCCTGCAGAAAATGAACGCTGTAAGCCCCTGTATTCAGCTCTGTCACAAACAGAACCAGCTCCTGGCTTCCCGCAAAGGCTGCCTCCATAAAGTCAAAGGCATGCTCCAGGGCTTCCCCGGCCTCATCAAACAGCTCCTCATAACGGTCGCTGTCCGCGCTGAAACGCTCCCGCAAAAGCGCAAAACCCTCGTTCCAGTCCGTGATGCCGCTCTTTCTAAGCTCCATCAGATCTTCTTCCAGCTTTGCGCTTACCGCACGGCAGGTGCGAAGCTGAGCGCGGGATAAGAGGCTGTTATCCAGAAGCCGGGACCACTCGGCATGAAAGCTCTCTGCAAGAGCAGACAGAACGTCTGCAAGGGCACTGCCGGTTCCGGCATTGGCATCTGCCTGCTCATGCGCACCTGTCGCGGCAGTTTCCGGCACTGACAGCTCCGCACCTGCGGCCGCTGCGCCAGACTTTACTGCCGCAGCATCCCCGCTCTGCAGCTTCTTCATCTGCTCCATCCGCAGGCTCATCAGCTCTTCCATGCGGATGACATTCCGGAATTTCTCATTCAGGCCGGATAACAGCAGGCTCACCACGCTGATGCGCTCGTCAAAGGATGCCCGCTGCAGCTTATCCACGGCCGCCTCGGAAATATGCCCCTCCAGCACCTGCTCCACCTGGTAATCATCCCGGTACTTATAGTACAGCTCCAGATAATTGGCAAAATCCTTCGCAATCTTCGGAAACTGGATATACTCGCCCACCAGCTCCCGGTCCATCTTCCGCTCCTGCTTCTCATAAATCCAGATAAGCTCGGAAAGATCCTCCCAGCCACGGGGCGTCACAAACCGCTTGCCATCCACAGTCGTCTCAATCTGGCAGAAATTCTGCGGGCGGACATTTAGATAAGAGAGAATGGATGGATGGACGCCTGCAGTCTTCGCGTACTCTTTCCAGACCGGAAGATCCGGCTCCACATCGATCCGGCGGATACGGTCCATGGTCACGATGTCAAACTCCCGCACGGACTTGTTATACTCCGGCGGATTTCCTGCTGCCACGATGATCCATCCCTCCGGGATTTTGTGATTACCAAATGCCTTACCCTGCAAAAACTGCAGCATGGTCGGGGCCAGCGTCTCTGACACGCAGTTGATCTCATCGATAAACAGAATGCCTTCTGGCAGACCGCTCTTCTCGATCCGGTCATAGACCGATGCCACGATCTCACTCATGGTGTATTCCGTCACGGCGTATTCTTTGCCGCCGTACATTTTATGCTCAATAAAAGGCAGACCCACCGCGCTCTGTCTTGTGTGATGGGTGATGGTGTAGGCCACCAGGCCGATCCGGCACTCCTGCGCCACCTGCTCCATGATCTGAGTTTTGCCGATTCCGGGCGGTCCGATCAGCAGCATAGGGCGCTGGCGGATGGACGGGATCTCGTAAGCCCCAAACTCATCCTTTGCCAGATACGCGGCCACCGTATCCTTGATTTCCTGTTTTGCACGTTTGATGTTCATAATATTATTTGTCTCCCTCTGTAAGCTGCTCCGGTTCCATGATGAGCTTCATGGCCCAGGCCGGAACCGAAATATCCGTATACTGATCCTTTAAAAACACAAAAGCAGTGTCATACACCGGCCGCTTCACCGGATAGATACCCTCACCATCGGTAAAATACAACAGGCCCTTCAGACGGTGAAATGCCCCCTGCCGGATCATCCCGTTCACATACTCAAAAGCCGGACGGAAATCCGTGCCGCCCTGACCGATGATGGTAAAGTCACGCATGTAGGCTTCCATCTCCTCACGGTTTGTGATCAGACGGTCCTGCTGCACCTGCTCATCACACTGGATGATGTGGATGTTAGTCTTCTTAAAATAGCTGTCCGACTGGCAGAGCACATCGTAGGTCTCCTCCAGGAACCGCCGTACCAGATCCCCAGAGCAGGACATGGACGTGTCAATCACCACCACAAAATCCTCAATCCGGCTCACTTCTTTGGATTCCAGCGGCTCCACTAACGGCATGTTGCCGTAAAGAGAAAGGCCGTAGGTATAAAAAATATAGTCGAAGGAATCCGGGTCTATCTGCATCTCCTCCCGAAGCACCGAAAACCGCTGAAGAAATCTGCGGTAATCATAGCGTTCCCGGTTTTCCACCTGAACCTGCTCCAGCATGCTCTTGCTTTCCTCATCCTGCTGATTTCCCATGGTCTCCATCTCGGTCTGCACCTTTTCCCGGTTGTTGCTCCACTGGGTCTGTCGCACTATGGGCGTTTTCGGGGAATCCTCCGGCAGATCCCAGTAACTGTGGTCATCCACCAGAAATTCCGCCTCAAGGCGTTCCAGCCTCCGCGGTTCCAGATGTTCCTCTTTTAAGATGCGGTAGATGCCCTCGGCATTTAATACCGTCAGTTTTCCTCGGAGCCGCCCGTACCAGTCCCGCCGAAATGGTGTCGGTGCCACACGGATACACTTCACATACATATCATCCAGAATGGACTCCACCGCAATATCACAGGCCAGATTCCACAGCTCCGGCTCCCGCTTTCCGCGGGTGTCCATGTGGCAGAACAGGCAGTGCAGCACCATATGCAGATATGCCCGGTTCACATGCACCCGCCCCCGTTTGTACAGGTCACAGACATAGTCCGGATGATAATAGATCACAAACCCGTCTGTCCCCACGCCGCGGCAGCCCGGATCTGCCTCAAAGCCAAGAGAACTTAAGGAGAGGTCCAGATAACGCATATTCAGATACAGCTCATTTCTGGAATTCCGGAAGATCCGGGTGCAAAGTTCCACCATATTCAGTTCTTCTAACTGTCTGTGTCTGGTTGGATCGATCATTTCTGTCTGCACTCTCCTTCTATAATTCAAAGCGGCGTTTTCGTTTCGGACGCTGCGGCTCCCCGGATGCTTCCGTACTGCCGACTGCAGGCTGGATTTCCCCTGTAGCCTGAGCAGCCTCTGCCACCGGCTTCGCTTCTGCAGTCTGCAGACGATGTCTTCGCTCCATGAGCCAGCTCACCATCTCGGTGTCACCCTCCTCCTGGGCAAGGTTTATCAGCCCGCCAAGCTGATCCGCAAGATTTGCGCTAATCTGGTTCCTATTCTCCGGCTCGCCCAGCTCCTTCACAGATTCATCTGCGCCTGACATGTTCTGCCCGTCTCCGGCAGCAGCATCCTGACGCGCCGCATCCAGCACTTCATCCACCAGCCACGGCAGCTTTCCCGGCTCCAGATTGCTCACTCGGTTTCTCTGCAGCCGGTCTGCCTGGATCAGCAGCTTTCCGGCTGTTTCCCAATGCTCTCTTACATAATCCAGATAATGCTCCCGAAACTTCTCTGACAGTTCCCGCGGATACATCAGACGCCCCAGCGCCAGCTCCGTCACCAGTTCTTCCTGCTCCTGAACCTGCACATGCGGAAAAAGCTCATCGTACCCCCGGTACTGGAACACCCGTCCCGCAAAACAGTAGCGGTAACGATGCCCGCAGCCGTGGGTCTCAATAGAAACAATGCGGGCCGGTGTATTCTCCACAGAATCCTCGTAGTATTCCGGAAAAATCAGACGTGCCTCTGCTGCTTCTGATGCTGCAGCCGGCATCTGGTGAAGCTGCACCCGCAGAGTCTGACGAAGCTCTGCCAGCATCTCCTTTAAGCAGGAGCGCTCCCCCGGGAACTCTGTAATATCCAGATACTCCACAACCGGAACCCCGGCAAACAGCCCGGCGCCCAGATCCAGCACCCGGCTGTAGCAGTAAATCCGTTTCAGCTGCTCACATTCATAAAAACCATATGCGCCGATCTTTCTCACATAGGGTGGAAGGTGGATCTCCTCCACCGCACTGTGCGCCAGCACATAAGAACCCAGCTCCATCACCGGACAATCCTCAAACTGCTCCGGCACATAAATGACCGCCTCCGGATCCTCAATTTTGTCAATGCGGATCTCATCTTTGATCCTTGTATAAATAAACTTCATGGCTATGCCTCTGTTTTTCTTCTTGTCTTTAACTATATTAGGAAAGTTTCGCGAAAAAGTAAAGCCTTGTTTCTTGTTTTGAGAGTGCGAGACGTCGCAGAACATCCAGTGGATGTTCGCTTTGCGACAACCGGAGTGGAACGGAGACCTCTATGCTTCCGCCAGGCCGGGCTTGAACGCACAAAAAAAGGATATCCACCTCGGATATCCTTTTTCGTATCATTGAGAGCGCGAGACGGGACTCGAACCCGCGACCCCGACCTTGGCAAGGTCGTACTCCACCAACTGAGCCACTCGCGCATATTAAATTGTTGTCTCTCGGACATTTCATATCTTATCACAGGTTTTCCTAAATTGCAAGCACTTTTTAAAGTTTTTTGAAATTCATGAAAAGCCGGTGAATAAGAACAATTGTCATATCCAAGTGCCTTGGACCGGAATCGAACCAGTGACACGAGGATTTTCAGTCCTCTGCTCTACCAACTGAGCTACCAAGGCCTGTCTTATCGTAACTGTGAATACCTGAAACTATGAATGCCG
>NZ_QUFI01000035.1:0-13805 GCF_003478505.1 Clostridium sp. AF27-2AA | reverse complement strand
TAACTGTGAATACCTGAAACTATGAATGCCGCAGGCCGGAATCGAACCGGCACGGGAGATTAGTCCCGCAGGATTTTAAGTCCTGTGCGTCTGCCAGTTCCGCCACTGCGGCATATCCTTTTCAGGAAGTGGATGGAGGTGGATTCGAACCACCGAAAGCACAGCTAACAGATTTACAGTCTGCCCCCTTTGGCCACTCGGGAACCCATCCATACTAGCTTCGACAAGCAAAAGTTATATTATCATACCAATAATCAAAATGCAAGAAGTTTTTTTATATTCCTGCAATATTCTTGCAATGTTCAGGCTGCCGCAATGCGTCAAAAGACCGGTTGCGACAGCCCTGATTTTTTATTTCCGTCTATATCATCTACACCAGTACCCCGCTCGACAGCAGCACGCCGCTGTGGGCCGGTACATCCAGCGTCAGCCAGCCATGGTCGGCATGATAATTAATGCGTCCGGCATTATAGCCCTTTTCATCAGACAGCATTACCCGGGTGATGACATCCTCATCGGTGATGCCAAGCTCCCACACCGGCACTCTGACGCTTCTGCCATCACCACGGTTGTTGATGATGACTGCGCACTTGTTTGCCCCGCTCATACGGCCGTAGGCGATGAGCTGGCGGTCTGCCAGAAGCTGTTTTAAGGAGCCACGGCGCAGGGCCGGAAGCTTCTTATGCAGATCGATGAGGTAACGGTGGTACTCGATCAGCTCAAAATCCTCAAAACCCCACGGATAAGTCCGGCGATTATCCGGGTCAGTCCAGCCGCAGACTCCTGCTTCGTCACCATAATATAAGGTCGGTGCCCCCGGCCAGGTCATCTGTACCATGATGGCTTCGCGGAAGATTCCGTAATTGACGCCAAACTCTGCCATCTTGGCCCCGGCTGTTCCGATTCTTCCCACGATCTGGTTGGTACGGGTCAGGAAACGGCTGTGGTCATGGTTGGAAAGCTGATTCATGGCCACCAGGACTGACTGGGTCTGCATACGGCTCATGTGGTAATACATGGAGCGGAAAAAGCTCACACCGTCACCGTAAAGAGCACCGTTGTACTCATCGCTGTGCTTCTCCATACCAGTCAGAAACCAGGTCAGCGGCTCCATGAAGGCATCATAGTTCATGACCGTATCCCACTGATCCCCCGCCAGCCAGCTGCTTGGATCTCCGTAATGCTCTGCCAGGATCATCGCCTCCGGGTTTGCCTCCTTGACATGCCTGCGGAATTCCTGCCAGAATTTATGATTGTACTCGCTGCTGTGGCCCAGGTCTGCAGCCACATCCAGACGCCAGCCATCCACTCCATACGGGGCAGACACCCATTTCCCGGCAATCTTCATAATGTACTCAAACAGCTTTGGCGAATCCTCATAGTTTAGCTTCGGCAGCGTGTCATGCCCCCACCAGCCGTCATAGGTTCCGTTATCCGGCCATGCGTCCTCATTGTAAAACTTAAAGAAGCTGCGGTACGGGCTTTCCTCACTTTCATAAGCACCTGGCTCATAGCTTCCCTGATGGCTGTAGATTTTCTCTCGATCCAGCCATTTATTAAAGGAGCCGCAGTGGTTGAACACCCCATCGATGATAACCCGCATACCGCGCTTGTGAACTTCTTCCATAAAACGGGCAAAAAACGCATCGCTGGCTGCCAGGTTCTCCGGGTCAGCACTGCGTATCTGATATCTGGTCGCATGGTCATTGTTCACCGCGTTTACTGCCACCGGCTCACCGCCATCTTTGACGATCACGCCATAATGCGGATCGATGTGGTCATAATCCTGACTGTCGTACTTGTGATTGGACGGCGAGACAAACAGCGGGTTGAAATAGATCACCTCAACTCCCAGATACTGCAGGTAATCCAGCTTGTCCCACACGCCCTGAAGATCACCGCCGTAGAAGCAGCCCACATCCATGGTAGACGGATTGGTGCTCCAGTCAGTTACCTGATGTACCGGACGCCCAATATAGACATACTCGCATTCCGTCACATCGTTGCTCTGGTCACCGTTGCAGAAGCGATCCACAAAGATCTGGTACATGACCGCGCCCTTTGCCCACTCCGGCGTATGAAACCCCGGCGTAATGCGAAATGCGTAGCAACTCTGAATATCCATGGTTGCGCCCAGACGGTTAAAATAGCAGACTGCGCTGCCCTTCACCACCTGGAAATAATAGCGCTGAGGCTGACTGTCCGCCTTCATGCGATACTCGTAATAGTCAAACAGGCCGTCAGAAGATACCTTCCTCATCTCCGCCTGTATATTCTTATCTTCCTCAATATAAAAAACCCGATCGACATCATTTTTTGCTGTGCGAAACCAGAGAGTTACTGTCTCACCGGCGTCCGGTTCCTCCGGGTATCGGTAATCCTGCGTCTCATCCGAAAACAATGCCTGCCGGTTTATTTCATTTTCCTGATGCTCATCAAACATAATAACCCCTGCTCCTTCCTGCCCAGATCCGCCAGCCCCATTCGCATGTTAAGCCAACAGTAACTTTTTCTTATACGCTCTGACGAATCTGATGGAATCATATAAATTTATTTTAAATGATTCTCATGTCGATTACAACATGTTTAAGTAATTCAAGTAGGAATTTTTGAACTGAAAATCCGCTGTTTTGGTATAGTATCTCAAAACAGCGAAAGAGCCAGCGGGGTAGCTGGCTCTTTCAGGAGAAGGTATTTCGTTTCTTATGGGGTGTAGCAAAAACTATATAATGTATTGGGGGGTTTACGCCTATTATAATAGCACGGCCCAACCAATAAGTGTTAACAAACATGAACAAATTTCAAAACTTTTTTTGTGCAGTTTGTATAGTTTTCAACTCCATTTATTTCTGGAACAGCGCTTCAAACTCTTCCTGACCGATTTTTTCTTTCTCGATCAGCAGGGCGGTACAGCTTTCCAGCACATCCCGGTGCTCCAGGATGATATTCTTTGCTTTCTCATAGCACTCATCAATGATGCGCTTTACCTCAGCATCAATGGATGCGGTTACTTCATCGCTGTAAGCGCGCACATGGCCGAAATCACGGCCGATAAAGACCTCATCATCATCACTGCCGTAGTCGATCATGCCAACCTTCTCAGACATGCCGTACTGGGTCACCATAGCACGCGCGATCTTGCTGGCATGCTTGATATCCTGGGAAGCGCCGGTCGTCACATCACCGAAGATGATCTCCTCCGCGATACGTCCGCCAAGAGATACCATAATATCCTGCAGCATCCTGCCCTTGGTGTTGAACATCTCATCCTCACCCGGAAGCGGCATGGTGTAGCCTGCTGCCCCGACACCGGTCGGGATGATGGATACGGTATGAACCGGCCCCACATCCGGCAGTACATGGAACAGGATCGCATGACCGGACTCATGGTAGGCGGTGATCTTCTTTTCTTTCTCAGAGATGACACGGCTCTTCTTCTCTGCGCCGATGCCGACCTTGACAAACGCACGGTCAATATCAGACTGGCGAATGTAGCTGCGGTTCTCCTTTGCTGCGAGAATTGCGGCCTCGTTCATCAGGTTTTCCAGATCTGCTCCGGTGAAGCCGGAGGTGGTTTTAGCCACGCGGGCCAGATCTACATCCTCACCTAACGGCTTCTCTTTGGAGTGCACCTGGAGGATTTCCACACGGCCTTTCACATCCGGACGGCCTACTGCTACCTTACGGTCAAAACGGCCCGGACGCAGGATAGCCGGATCCAGGATATCTACACGGTTGGTCGCAGCCATGACGATGATACCCTCATTCACACCAAAGCCATCCATCTCAACGAGAAGCTGGTTTAAGGTCTGCTCACGCTCATCGTGGCCGCCGCCCATGCCGGTGCCTCGTCTGCGGGCTACCGCATCGATCTCATCGATAAAAACAATACACGGCGCTGCCTTCTTGGCATCCTCAAATAAATCACGGACGCGGGACGCACCCACGCCGACGAACATCTCTACGAAATCAGAACCGGAGATGGAGAAAAACGGAACGCCTGCCTCACCGGCTACTGCCTTGGCAAGCAGCGTCTTACCCGTTCCAGGAGGGCCCACTAAAATAACGCCCTTCGGAATTCTCGCTCCCACGCTGGTATACTTCTGCGGATTTCTCAGGAAGTCCACCATCTCCTCCAGATCTTCCTTTTCCTCCTGAAGACCTGCCACATTTTTAAAGGTGACATTGCTGGTGTTGGTCATGCGGGCGCGGCTCTTGCCAAAGTTCATCATCTTGGCATTGGTCCCGCCGCCGGCACCGGCTCTCATATTCATGATGATCAGCATCAGAACGACCGCGCCTACAGAGACAGCCACTGGAAGAAGGATGCTCATCCAGTAGCTGGTCTGGGGAACATCGTTCATGCTGTAGTCGATGTCCATATCCTGAAGCATCTGCTGAATCTGGTTTACATCGGACACATAGGTTACATAAACCTCACCCGCGCGGTTGGCAAGACGCACCTCACCGGTCGGTGTCTGCTCATTCTGGTAAATGACCAGGGAACCCACATCCCCGCTTTCCAGTACCTGTTTGAACTGCTGATAACTCAGCTCGTTCTGTTTTCTGCCCGGCATAAACGCCAGAGCCAGTACGATCAGGAGCAGCGGAAAAAGCAGCCAGCCGCCCCGAAAACCACTTTGCTGTTTCACTCATCGGCCTCCTTACTGGTCAACCTCAACCACTCCGATGTACGGAAGGTTGCGGTATTTCTGGGCGTAGTCCAGGCCGTAGCCTACTACAAACTCATCCGGAATGGTGAAACAGGTATAATCTACTTTAACCTGCTTCTTCACACGGCGCTCCGGCTTGTCAAGCAGGGTGCACAGGTGAATGCTCTTCGGCCCACGCTGCTTTAAGACCTCGATCAGGTATGCAAGGGTGCGGCCGGAATCGATGATATCCTCCACGATCAGGACCTCCTTGTCTGCCAGGGATTCATCCAGATCCTTGACGATGCGGACTACGCCGCTGGACTTGGTGTCATCTCCGTAGCTGGAAACAGACATGAAATCCATGGTGACCGGAACTGTGATACGTTTTGCCAGCTCACAGGTAAAAAATACTCCACCCTTTAAGATACAGATCAGGTGGATCTGTTTTCCCTCATAATCTTTGCTGATCTGCTCTGCTACTTCACTGATTCGCTTGTTTACGTCTTCTTCCGGCAACAATACTCTGATCTTATCTGCCATAATCTTTTCCTCCGTCGCAGGTTACCTGCAATATGTTTTCTGTATGTTCTTCTATTTTATAGTATTCGCTGATCCGAAAGCCCACTACCCACAACACATGACTGCCTTCTGCCAGAAGCAGAATCTTCTCCCTTTTTTCTTTCGGGATTTTCTCATCGATCATGTAACGGGCAATGGTCTTGCTCCCTCCGGACGGCAGGATCAGGTAATCTCCCGTCCGTCTGGTTCTCACAGACAGCGTACCTTTAATTTTATCATAGTCAAACCATTTCGTATACTGGTTTTTGGGAATTTCCTGGTCTTTTTGACGAGAAAAAACCGTCATATGAAGCTTTGGAGCTGTCTGAGGCACGGTGTTCCCGCCCCAGCCGCCGGTTTCACGGTCCAGAACCGGCTTCTGTTCCGCCTTTCCCGCAATTTCCAGAGTCTCATATCCGGTCCGTGCCATAAGTCCGCCCGGCAGGTCTACACGGCTTCCCACCGGTTTCCCAGCCAGTTTTGCGATGGCTGTGAAATGGCGGCTGGTGATGTCCTTCCAGCCTGGTTTCAGCTGGTCCAGCATATGCCGAATGAGATACATCTTCAGAATCTCCGGCTGAGCCGCAAAGACCGCAAGGGGAATTATCACACGTTCTGGCATTTCGTCCGCAATGTTCCTCCTTGCGCCAGATTCAGAATCCCGGCTTTCCTGCTGCCTGCTGACTGCCACTCTCCAGATTTCCGCCGCCCGCTGACGCAGATATTCATCTGCCTGTCCGATAATCTGCCCGGCCTGGAGAATATGCTCCTCTGCCTGCTCATTCACAGTCTCCTTTAAAAGCGGAAGCACCTGGCTGCGGATGCGGTTCCTGGTATAATCTGCCGACTGGTTGGTGCTGTCCTCACACCAGTCCATATGCTCTGCCGTCAGATATTCCCTGATTTCATCCCGGCCCACACAGAGTAAAGGACGGACACGCCGTCCCTGCACCGGCCGGATCCCGGCAAGTCCGGTAAGTCCGCTGCCCCGCAGAAGATGGTGCAGAATGGTCTCCGCGTTATCATCCCGGTGATGAGCCAGAGCCAGTTTCACCCGGCTGCCATCAGAAAACTCCCGCTCCCATTTTTCTGCTTCTTCCTCCAGTATCTGATACCGCAGGATCCGCCCCGCTTCCTCCTCGGAAAGGCCATGCTCCGCCGCGTAGGCCGGAACCTGACAGTGGGCCACATACAGCGGAACAGAAAGGCTTTCACACAAAGCCTGTACAAATGCCTCGTCCCGGTCTGCCTCGGCTCCGCGGATGCCATGGTGGACATGAACCGCTCGGAGCGCAAAATCCAGCTGTTTCAGCACCGTCAGCAGGCACACGGAATCTGCCCCGCCAGAAAGCGCCACGATCACTGCGTCCCCCTGGGTAATCATGCCCTGCTCCCTGATATAATCTCTCACTTTATTCAACATCTTATCTTTCCTGTATACGATTCTTTTTCCATTAACACTTCAACTATACCCGTAATTCCGTTCATGTGCAAGCTGCGATTTTCTCGTTATTGTCTCCAGGCGCGCAGCCGGCACCACCTTTTCCGTCCCATATTCGGCTCCGCTGCTACCGTTTCCAGATTCCTGCCACCAGTACGGTCATATCATCATTCATGCCTCCGTTCTGACAGGCAAACCGCAAAATCCGCTCTGCCATGTCCTGCGGGGTCTTCATCGGCATGGACTCCAGATACTCTTTCAGGCTGCGCTCCTTCTCAAGTCCCGGGCAGGCCTCCAGAACGCCATCCGTCATCATAATGACCCGGTCATCATCCCAGAGTTTGCGGGAAAGGAGCACCGGCTCTGCCTGGGAAATCACGCCAGCAGGCAGATTTCCAGCGTCCAGTATCTCTGCCTGCCCGTCACTGAGCACAAAGGTTGCCACCGCTCCCATCTTCATGGCCTCCAGCACACCGCTGCAAAGGTCCACACAGCACAGATCCAGCGTGGCCGGATGCTGTTCCACCCCGGTTAATAAAAGAATTGTATTCACCATTTTCAGGGCAGAACGGGCGGAAAACCCTGTCTCCAGAAGCTGCTGCAAAAGCTCGATCACCTTCCGGCTCTCCTGGGCCGCTGTCTCTCCGCTTCCCATGCCATCTGAAAGGCTCATGATCACCTGACCTGGAAGACTCCCGGAATAGGTATAATTATCCCCGGAAATCCCGCTTCCATTCTTTGACATGCGGGCAACCCCATACATCATCCGGTATTCTCCCGGTTCCAGAAACCGCACAACTCCAGGCTGCCTTGTGATAAGCGCCCGGGTGTCCGGCGGCGCGTACCAGCCCTTTCCGCCCGCTGCCTGTCCAAACAGCGCAGCGGCCTCTTTTGCCGTCATACAGCGACCTCCCAGAGCATGTAGTGTCACATACGCCTCCCGGTAACGGTTCTCATGCTCCAGAAGCAGCATATTGTCTACCGCAATCTGATGAAGGCGGAAGATCCGCCGCACTGCTTCTTCTTTTTCCTCCGTAATATCCGCAGCCTGGCCCATCTGACTGGCAAACTCTTCCAGCATCACAGCCAGTTCCCGAAACTGCACCATAACCGTATCCCGGCTCTCCAGAAAACGGTTTTTCCACTCCAGATTCATGGTTGCCCGCCCCAGATTCCGGTTGAGCTGTGTCAGATACGCCTCTTTATTCCGGCACGTTTCCAGAAACAGCCGGGGCATGTCCTCATATTCCACCCTGCCCTTCTGCTCAAAGGAGCGGAGCAGATAATACAGATAATAACTTCCATCCTTATCCGCGTCGCTGTACAGATTGCACCGGCTGCACTGCCCGCACACTACGGCCGCTGCCGTCTGCATGGCCGCCAGGGCATCCTCCCTGGTCAGTCCCCGCTCCTCCTCCATCCGGTCATTGCATGCCCGGGCCAGGACCCCCAGCGACCGGGCCATCTCACTTAGTCTCTCTGCCGTATAAATATTCACATCAGCCATATCCCGGCGCCGTTTTCGCTTCCACACAAAAAATCCCCTCCTGAACCACAATATATGCGGCAGGAAAGGATCCTATGTCTGTTATTTTTAGTCTCGTCTGTTCTAGTTGTCTTTTGGTCTTGGTTTCAGCAAAATCTCGTCTGGTTTGACCAGTCCCAGCTTCTGCTTGGCCACTTCCTCTATGTACTGCTTGGTCTGCACATAGACCCTGCGTTCTTCCAGCTCTGCGGCCCGTTTCTGTTCGTTTTCCACCTGACGGATCAGCGATTCTTCTTTGGCCTGGTACTCCATGAGCTTCTTCTCCATGGAGGTATTCTTCACATTCACGACCACCGCCAGACTTAAAACCACTATGGTAATTCCGATAATGGCCAGTCGGTTGCCCAGACCCTCTCTGCGTTTTTTGCGCCCTGTTCCCCGCGTTTTCATGTTTCTCACCAGCTTTTTGTTACCCTGACTTTCTAATTCGATGTTATGTTACCTGTGTAATTTCATTCTAATGCATCGAAGAATCAATTTCAAGAGCTTTTGCAAATTTCTGCTGATGATCCTGTCATAAAAAAGCATGGATACAAAAATGGATCCGATAATATAAAAACGCAGTGCTCCGTCATTCTCACGGTACAGAAACAAAAAGGTGAAAAAGCCGGCCCAGATCCAGTAGCAGAAATCCTCCAGTCCTACCGCCAGACTCCTGTGAGGCACCAGAGACCGGAACAGCCGGATGAGATCGTACACCATCATAAGAACCGCGCCCACTGAAATGCTCTGAAGCAGAAGCCGCGCCTCCCGGCATACCGCAGCCATCAGCCAAAGAGCCGGGCCAGAATGGACTGTCCGGCTTTCCGGTATGCCTCATTGGAAGAGTAAGTCAGGCTGTCTATCTGTCCTTCTACCTCCATCTCTCCCTTTTCCACAGTAAGGCGGCTGACATGGAGATCTTTTCCCTTGATAGTCAGAAGACCCATGTCCGTATCCATCACCACCTGGTTTTCGTCAAAGGATACCACTTCCCGCACCCCTGTCAGGCTTGCCGCGTTACGATTCTCCAGCCTGCAGGCATGGGCGCGGATTCCGGATCTTTCTTCCACAAAAAAACCTCCCCGCCTAAACTCATGGTTTAGTATATGGGAAGGTTTTCATGTTTATGAAAGTAATGATAATAGAATCAGAGGTAGCGGTAGAGCTCCTTTGCATCGTCCTTGCGAACGGTTTCCTGCACATCAAGAACCTCCACTTTCACGGAAGAAGTACCAAACTGAATCTCAATGATGTCCCCTGCCTTCACGTTCACCGAAGCTTTGGCGGGGCGGTCATTGACCAGGACCCTTCCGGCATCGCAGGCTTCATTCGCGACAGTTCTTCGCTTAATTAAACGGGATACTTTCAGATATTTATCTAATCTCATAAATTAAGCGTTTACAAGATCCTTTAATGCCTTACCAGCTTTGAACTTCGGAGTCTTGGAAGCCTCGATGGTCATGGTCTCGCCGGTTCTCGGGTTGCGTCCCTCTCTTGCTGCTCTCTCAGATACCTCAAAAGTACCGAAACCTACTAACTGGATTTTATCGCCTGCCTTCAGAGCCTCTGCAACTACATCGGTAAATGCCTTTACTGCTGCCTCTGCGTCCTTCTTGGAAAGGCCTGCCTGCTCAGCTACTGCTGCTACTAATTCTGTCTTGTTCATTATTAATTCCTCCTAAATGCGATAACGGCCGGAAGAGCCGTTTTGTCGTAATTCATTTTGCCCTTTCATTTATATCTGTTTTGCTATGCTTTGTCAAGGTTTTTCGCCTTTTTCTTTGCCTTAAACACTAGAACAGAGCGGGGCGGAACCATGCAGTTCTTCTGGTTCAAAACCCGGCGTTCCTGACCCTCTTCGTAAAAGCCTCCCGCCGCGCTGTCACTGGTATCAAAGGACAGTGTCCACTCCAGATCCTTCGGCAGGTTTGGAAGTGCAAAACCGTGTGGTTCCCAGTGCATATTGAAGATCACAAAGAAAAAGTCATCATTCTGCCCGTCCGGCTTCTTCGCGTAAGTTCCACAGTAAAGAATCCCTATCTGGCGGCGGAAATTCTCAAACTCCGGCTGCCATGCGTTCACGCCATGATAGGAAATATCCGGATGTCCACAGGCCAGATAGTCCATCACCCGCGGCTCCTGCTCCATATGGAAAACCGGATGCGCCCTGCGGAACGCGATCAGATGCTTCACAAAGGCCAGAAGATCCTGATCCCATTTGTTAAGATTCCAGTTCAACCAGGAGGTCTCATTGTCCTGACAGTAAGCATTATTGTTACCATTCTGGGAATTGCCAAATTCATCTCCCGCCAGAAGTACCGGCGTTCCCTGGCTCAAAAAGAGCATAAGCATGGCATTGCGCAGCTGTCTTGCCCGCAGCTCCAGAACCTTCTTCTTGCGGACCGGACCTTCCACGCCACAGTTCCAGGAATAATTGTAGTCACTTCCGTCCCGGTTATTTTCCCCGTTGGCTTCATTGTGCTTCTGGTCATAGGAAACCATGTCCATCATGGTGAAACCATTGGTACCTGCCATAAAGTTTAACACGCCTGTCTCCGCGGGATTGCGGCGGTTGCGGTAGATCAGACTGCTCATCTGCTCCTCATCGCCCTTTAAGGCGCGGCGCATGTCGATGAGAAAGCCGTCATTATATTCACCCAGATGTTTTTTCTCCCCGGCAGACGGTTTCGGCGCATCCCAGGAAATTGCCCAGAGCTTGGTATCTGCCAGATATGGATCTTTTGCCAGCAGATCCACAGGCGCGTACCCGGTTAAATGGATTCCATCCACATGATATTCCCGAACCCAGAAGCGCACCGTCTCCAGAACAAACTCCGGAACTTCCTTTCCGGAAAAATAAAGCTCCGGCACCACCTCCAGTCCGGCCCGGTGCAGTTCCCTCACCATATATTTAAATTCCGTCACCGGACTCATGCCCGGATCCGCATAGGATGCTTTTGGCGCAAACATCCCGGCTTTCGTGTAGCCCCAGTAATTCAGGCGTCCGGTCGGCTCACTGCTTCCATAGGGATTGCTCTCTACATTCTCCGGCATCATGACCTCCTGGAATTCCACCACCGGTAAAAGCTCCAGCGTGGTAATCCCCAGTTCTTTCAGATAAGGGATCTTGTCCACAATCCCCCGGAAGGTTCCACGGTGCTCCGTGCCAGAGGAGACATGCTTTGTCAGCCCCCGCACATGGGCCCGGTACACAATGCAGTCCTCATAGGGGATGTGTAACGGCTGGTCGCCCTGCCAGTCAAACTCCGGCTCCATGACCGGCGACAGTAAAAGCCGCTTCGCCTGACTTAACCTTCCCCAGCGCTCCCGCCCGGCAAAGGAACGGCCATACGGATCAGAGAAGCGCTTCCCGTCTGCCTCAAACGCATAGTAAAGCGTATCAAATGTTCCGTTTACCGTCATAGACCAGATATGTCCGGTCTTTGCTTTCTCCGGGAATGGGAGATTCCGGATTTCCCGAAATCTTGCTTCTTTTCCGTTTTTACCTTCCTGTTTCTCAAATAAAAGCAGGCTGCAAGCCTTCGCTGCAGCCACGACTGATACATGGATCCCCCCATCTGTCTGTGTGAGGCCCATTGGATACACTTTGCTGTCATTTATATCAATCTGATACTGTTCCAATTCTGCCCACCTTTCCCGTTACGGCCCGCATACGGTCCGCAGCGTGTTCCATCCAGCGAAACTTATTGCCGTTCATGCACGGCACGGTAGTAACCGAAATATTTCTCTGGATCCTTTCTGTTTTTATTCGCTATTTCAGGCACAGCTCTACCGGACAGTGATCTGATCCAAACACCTCCGTGTGAATCTTTGCTGACTCCAGCCGGTCCTTTAAGCAGTCTGATACACAAAAATAGTCAATACGCCACCCGGCATTCTTCTCCCTGGCCTTGAATCGATAGGACCACCAGGAATAGATGCCCTCCTGCTCCGGATAAAAATAGCGCCAGGTATCCGTAAATCCGCTTTTCAGAAGCTCTGTAAACTTATTTCGTTCCTGATCCGTAAAACCGGCATTGCTGCGGTTCGTCTTCGGATTCTTCAGGTCAATCTCCTGATGCGCCACATTAAAGTCACCGCAGAAAATAACTGGCTTCTTTTCGTCCAGGCCTTTTAAATAAGCACGCCACGCATCCTCCCACTCCATACGGTAATCCAGTCTGGCAAGCTCATTCTGGGAATTTGGCGTATAGCACGTAATTACATAATATTCAGGGAACTCCGCGGTTATGACTCTTCCTTCGTGATCATGCTCCTCCACGCCAATTCCGTAAGCTACAGAAAGCGGCTCTTCTTTTGTAAAAAGCGCCGTTCCGGAATAGCCCTTTTTTTCCGCGTAATTCCAGTACTGATGATACCCCGGAAGATCCAGGTCAATCTGACCGGCCTGCAGCTTCGTCTCCTGCAGACAGAATACATCGGCATCTGCCTCATGGAAGAAGTCCAGAAAATTCTTTCCCACACAGGCACGCAGGCCGTTCACATTCCAGGAAATCAGTTTAGTCATATAATCTCTCCTTATAAACGCCTGCCTCAATCAGTCTGCGGATGGAAGCAACCACCGCGTCCTTGTCCTCTTTATAGGTCACGCCAAACCACTTATCGCGGGTTTCCAAAACCTTTACTCTGGCCTTTCCCGCCTTGATCTGCTGGTCAATGATCTTCGGAAGCAGATACTCTGCCTTTATATCACCCTCTTTGATACCGTCAAGGAATTTCGGGAACCCCTCATCTAATGCATCCAGGAATTTTGGCGGAAGTCCCCACATATTCATGGAAACATACTGTTTTGCGTCCACAATAACCGGGTTTCCCTGCTCATCATTTGCGAAAATGCCATTGCCCCTGCGCTCAATGTCATAGGTCTCCGTTACATCCTTTAAGGTACCATCCGGGTTCACGTCGCAGACGCCGCGGGTTACAGTACCATTCTCACTTAAGGTGTTCTCCAGAATGAATCCGCCCATGCACATATCATACGGATCTCCATCGGTATTCATCTCATTCACCATATAATCGTGAATCTTGAAAAAACCTTCCCGGCCATAATAGTCATCCGCGTTGATGACCAGAAACGGCTCATGCACCATATTCTTCACGGTGAGAACAGCCTGACCGGTTCCCCAGGGTTTTTTTCTTCCTTCGGTTACGTGATACCCCTCAGGCAGCGCGTCCAGCTCCTGGAACGCATACTCCACATTGGCAATCTTCTCAATGCGGTTTCCAATGATTTCCCGGAAATCCTGCTCCAGATCTTTACGGATAATGAAGATGATCTTGTTGAATCCGGCTGCCAGGGCATCATGAATGGAATAATCCATGATGATCTCACCGCCGGGGCCTACTGGCGCCAGCTGCTTGATACCGCCGCCAAACCGGCTCCCGATTCCGGCTGCCATAATGACTAATGTTGTATCTTTCATTTTCGTTCCCTCTCCAAATTCTCAGACGTATCCCGGCACCGGCTTCCGGCACCAGACCATAATGTACCTAAAATATAGCACACTCCGTGGCAAATAACAATTTAAAAATAGTCACGAAAGGTCCGAAGCAGGCTGGGATGGTATCCCGCTGCGCAAAATATAAGTGCTGTGTTCGGACG
>NZ_QUFI01000034.1 GCF_003478505.1 Clostridium sp. AF27-2AA | reverse complement strand
ATACCTCTAATTCGTTTGTCCCGATTCAAAAATTAACCACTAGCTAATTGTTTAAACCGTTCTACTGTTGTTTGGTTTGTTTTTGTTCTGAAATCTCATTTCAAAGATGTCCAACCAGGACTCTTTTTTATTAGAATTTTCAGGGTTTTAAACACTGTTCAATCTTTCATTTTCAAGGTTCATGTTGTTGCCGCGTCAGCAGCAACGTGTTATATACTATCACAGCGTTTTCTATCTGTCAACAACTTTTTTCACTTTTTTCTTTTTTATTTTTTCTGTCGAAACCAGACTGAAGTCAGTACAGGGGTGGACGCACAATCGGCCCACCCCTGTATTTGTTTTATTCCCTGATTTTTACTCGCCGAATACAGCCTTGTAATCTGCCTGGAATTTTGCAATGCCCTGGTCGGTCAGCGGGTGCCTGGTCATCTGCTCTAATACCTTGTACGGAACCGTAGCGATATCAGCACCAGCCTTTGCACAGTCAATGACATGGATCGGGTTGCGGATGCTCGCCGCGATGATCTCGGTCTGGATGTCGTGCATCATAAAGATCTCGGTGATCTCGTTGATCAGATCAATACCCGGCATGGAGATGTCGTCCAGTCTGCCCAGGAACGGGGAAACGTAGGTTGCTCCTGCTCTTGCAGCCAACAGAGCCTGTGCTGCGGAAAAGATCAGAGTTACGTTGGTCTTAATGCCCTCTGCGTGCAGAACCTTAACAGCCTTTAAGCCCTCTACGGTCATCGGGATCTTTACTACCATATTCGGATGGATGGCTGCAATATCGCGGCCTTCTTTGATCATGCCCTCTGCATCGGTGGTAGTAGCCTTTACCTCGCCACTGATCGGTCCGTCCACAATAGAAGCGATCTCTGCGATAACCTGGTTGAAATCACGGCCCTCTTTTGCGATCAGCGACGGGTTGGTGGTTACTCCACAGATAATTCCCATATCATTTGCCTTGCGGATTTCCTCAACATTTGCGGTATCAACAAAAAATTTCATAATCTTATTCTCCTTTTTCTTTAAAATGCTTTCCGGTCAAAGCTTCCTCGAATTCCAATTTCTTCCCGGTATTTTGCCACAGCACGTCTTGAAATTTCAATGCCGCGCTCTTTCAAAAGCGATGAAAGCTTCTGATCGCTGTAAGGCTTATTCTTATCTTCGTTGCGGATCAGCTCCTTCATCAGTTCCTTGATCTGCATGGTTCCGACCGCATCGCTTCCTTCTGCTGCTGAAACCGATGCCGTAAACAGATGCTTCATCAATATGGTTCCGCACGGATACTGGATATACTTTCCCTTGATGGCCCGGCTCACCGTAGAAGTATGAATTCCAAGGCTTTCTGCCACATCCGTCATCGTCATGGGTTTTAAGAATCCGGTTCCATCCAGAAAATGCTCCTGTACATTCAGAATCTGCTCTGATATTTGAAGAATTGTCCTGCGTCTCTGTGCAATACTGTTCATCACAAAACGGATGCGCTCCAGTTTTTTCTGAAAATAAGCCCCAAGCTGAGCGTCTGTGGATTCCTTCATCATTTTCAGATAATAATCATTGATATGATAATCCTCCACCCATCCATCATTGAGTTCAATTTCCCATTTTCCGTCATCTTTCCGGAAAATAATATCCGGAACCACATAATCGTTGCGTTTTCCTCCAAACTCTCCCAGGGGTCTCGGATTCAGCTTTGCGATCTGATCTATGCATTTGCGTACTTCTGCGGTTGAGAGCTTCAGCGCCCGGGAAATGACACTGATCTTTCCATCTGCCACATCCTGCAGGTGTTCCTTCACCACCTGACTGACCGGAGCATTATTTAGTCCCTGCATCTCCAGCTGTTTTAACAGGCTGTGTTTCAGGTCCGGTGCGAAAATCCCATAGGGCTCCAGTTCCTGCAGCACCTTCAGAGTCCAGGAAACTTCCGCCTCCGGCACTCCGGTTTTCTGCGCCACTTCCTCAGTCGGTATTGTAAAAAAGCCGTTATCATCCAGACAGTCTGTCATAAACTCTGCCAGTTTCCGGCTGCATGCTCCATCCGGCAGCTGATCCAGAATATAGTTTTTGATGCTTTCTGTCTCCGGCATTGGAATATCTTTTCTTCTTCGGTCTTCTTCCTCCGCAGTATCGTCGTAATTCTGTTCCAATACCGGCGGCTGTTCATAAGTCTGTCCGATATCCTCCCTGCCGCCCGGCATCGCATGCTCCTCCGAGTAATCCAAGAGAGGATTTTCCAGGTATTCGTCCTGCAAAAATTCACTCAGTTCTACACTGTCCATGGCCAGCAACTCCAGGGACTGTATCTGATTCTGAGATAACTGCTGCTTCTGTTCCAGAGACATTCCGTAATTCAGTTCCATCTAATCATTCGCTCCTTCTCTTGCTGATCTCCTGCTCCCGCTGCTTTTGCTCCAGCGCGCTCTGGCGTTTTGCCATACGCCACAGAGTCGTGCGGCTGACACCAAGCTCCTCCGCCAGCTCCTTTTTCTTTTTCTTCGGCTTTAAGCGGCTGTAGACCGTATCTTCCATCTGTTCCTCCGGAAGAATAACCGGCTCCCGCGCTTTGCTCTCGCGAAAAATTTTCAATTGTCTTAAAAGCCCGGCACTGACAAAATCGCTGTCATTCAAAACGATCAGGCGTTCACAGACATTGCGCAGCTCCCGCACGTTTCCCGGCCAGTCATACTGCATCAAAAGCTGAGCAGCCTCCGATGTTACAGTCGGGATCCGTTTTCCCATTTCGCACGCAAATCTGGTCAGGTAAAAATCAACCAGTTCCTGAACATCTTCCCGGCGCTCTCTGAGCGGTGGAATACTGATATCAAGAAGGTTCAAACGATAATACAGATCAGAACGGAACTGTCCGTTTCGGATCTTTTCTTCTATATTAATATTGGTTGCAGAAACAACACGGACATCGATCGGATGCACACTGGTGCTGCCGATGCGGCGGATTTCCTTTTCCTGCAGCACACGCAAAAGCTTGGCCTGCAAAGTGATCGGAATTTCTCCAATCTCATCCAAAAAAATGGTTCCCCGGTGTGCCAGCTCAAACAGACCGATCTTACCGCCTTTGGCCGCGCCCGAGAAAGCGCCTGCCTCATACCCGAACAGTTCGCTTTCCAGCAGATTTTCCGGGAGTGCGGCACAGTTTAACGCAACAAACGGCTGATCACTGCGGCTTGATGCCTGATGAATACTGTGCGCGAATAATTCTTTTCCGGTACCGGTTTCTCCCACGATCAGAACATTGGAATTAACCCGGCTGTAACGCTGTGCCATATGGATATTCTCACGAATTGCCTTGCTTTTTCCAAGAATATCTGAAAAGGAATACTTGGCTGTCAGTCCTTTTTCTGCAAGTCCCTTCCGGATTTTTCGTTCCTCTTCCATGATCCGATCGGTATTCCGGATAAAAACCAAAGCTCCGGTCTCGGCCGCTTCTTCACTCAGGTGTTTGTACTGCACATAGTAATCCTTGCCTTTGATCTTCAGGATGCGCTCGCGCGCCTGATTTTCATGCAGAAGATTTTCCCAGTCATCTGCCTGCTCCAGCTCTGCTGCCGGACTGCCAACAAGCGAGTCGATGGTAGAAATCTGAAAAATACGGTATGCCTGATTATTGATCGCCAGAATCCGTCCTCTGTCGCTAATCGCGAGCACGCCTTCTTCACTGTGATTGAGCATGGCCTCAATGATATCACTCTTGGCACGCTCCTGCCGGATTGTCCGCGCTGCATTGAGCGCTTCCTTCATGGCCACCTCCACCGCTTCTTCATTCGTATGGATATGGACACGCTTTAATCCCAGCCGGTCACAGATTCCGCACATGGTTCCCGCACCGACAAAAATATCCGCGCCGTCCTCCATGGCCTGATGGACTGCGGCTTCCGTGGAAGCCTCATTCGGAGTATCATAAATCGTGATGGACGCACCGCAAAGCTCCTCCAGCTCCTCCATGGATTTGAATTTCCGGTTATGCAGGCAGAGTGCGATTTTTCCGGCATTCTGTTTTCTGCACTCTACCAACGCGTCAAAAATATCAAAACTGCTGACATGCACTTCGATCACATGCTTGTCCGGAAACAGATTTTTCAGCACCTCATACGTCATGCCCCGCGCGACCAGCACATCAGCATCGCCATATTTGGCCAGATCATCCGGTGTTCCGAATACATACTGCTGTTCTATCTGAATTGTTTCGTACTGCGGCAGTTTCTTCACCACATCTTCAAAGATTTCTTTCAGCTCCAGATGCGGTATAAAAACCCTTATCTTTACCATGTCCGAGATTTTCTCCTTTTTCCAAGACAGTTTCATCTGCCCCTTTTCCTTGAATGGGCTATGGTAAAGTATACCATAGCCCATTCAATTTTGCAGAAAAATTATGAAAATCGTCTTGTTTTTCTGTTACTTATTCACTACATTCTGCGGAACACCGTCGATCACGGACTTGATATTCTCTGCAGTTGTGTTCATGATGCGTTCACGTGCCTCCTTGGTTGCCCAGGAAATATGAGGGGTGATGATGCAGTTTTTCGCTTTTAACAGAACGTTGTCTTTTTTGATCGGCTCCGTGGAAACAACATCCACAGCTGCGGCTGCCACTTTTCCATTCTCTAATGCGTCGTAAAGATCCTGCTCAACGATCAGCGGTCCGCGGCTGTTATTGATGATGATGACTCCATCCTTCATCTTCGCGATATTCTCTTTTCCGATAATTCCCTGAGTAGATGGGAACAGCGGGCAATGCAGGAAGATAAAGTCAGACTTTGCAAGCAGCTCATCTAATTCCACATACTCCGCAACCGCTTTTCCTGCCTCGCTCTGGAATGCGTCATAAGCGATCACATTCACGTTCATGGCCTTTAAGATTTTTGCGGTATTCACACCGATACGGCCAAGTCCGATGATGCCTGCGGTCTTTCCGGATACTTCGATCATCGGATAATGCCAGTAGCACCAGTCTGCATTCTCTGCCCACTCACCGGCATATACAGAATCGCTGTGATGTCCGATATGGGAGCATACCTCAAGCAAAAGGCTGACAGCAAACTGGCTGACATTATCCGTTCCATATACCGGAACATTCATAACCGGAATGCCCTTTGCCTTTGCGTACTCATAATCTACTACATTGTAGCCGGTAGCCAGAACTGCAATCGCCTTTAAGTTCGGGCACTTGTCCATGGTTTCTTTACTGATCGGTGTCTTGTTGATCACGATCACATCTGCGTCACCGATGCCCTCCGCGATCAGCGGGGACTCCTCGTAAGCAGTTCTGTCATATACGGTAACCTCGCCAAGAGCTTCAATCGGCCCCCAGCTGATATCACCAGGATTTTCGGTATAGCCATCTAATACTACAATCTTCATGATTCCGTTCTCCTTTTCTCGTTTTTCGGTATTTCTTAGTCTTCTACCAGTGCCCATGCGCGGTTTAAGCAGCGTTTGGTATTTGCCAGAATGATTTCATCGTCCTCACCCGGAGCCAGGGTAACCTCCATGGACAGTACCATCGGATCCTTCGCGTTGAAGAAGCCCTCTTCCTTAAGTACCTGCAGATAATCGGTCAGCTGCTCCACATCGTTGGCGCTGTTCGGATAGCCCAGACGCGGATGCTTGTCACCATACATCGGGCAGCCCTCTTCTACGACTGCATTTCCGAAATGAAGGTGAGTGATGTAAGGTCTTAAGGTCCGGATCACAAATTTTGAGGTCTCATAGGTAGTCGGGAAATGAGACAGATCTACCAATAATCCGAAATTGTTATGGGTCATTCTCATGTCTGCCGCAAACTGTGCCGCATAGGGAGCCGGTCCGATCAGGGCTGCCTTGTCCATATCGAAATCAAAGACCTCCAGCTCTACGTTCATGCCCTTCTTCGCTGCGTAGTCACAGACATTGCGGGTAGTTTTTAACAGCTGTGCGTAAGCCTGATCCTTGGTTTCCTCTTCCCATTTTCCTGCCAGGAATGCGATTCCCTTTGCGCCAAGGTATTCTGCCTCATCCACTGCCTCGATCAGGGTAGCCTCAGCTTTTTTTCTGCCCTCCTCATCGATGTCGTTCGGATTCAGCTTCGGTCCGAGAAGTCTCGGCTGTGCGCCATAGCAGACCTTTAAATGAGACTGCTCCAGGATTTTTTTCACCTCTTCGCGCTCTGCGTCATCGGCACATTTGGTCACCTCGATCGCATCAAAGTAATCATCTACCGCGATCCGCTTTACCTGATCTACTACACTTCTGTTCGGAAAGGACATCCAGCGGATGGTACCTACCTGAAAATATTTATGAATAGACTCTCTCATGTTCTTTTCCTCCTGCTCTGATTCATTTTATTGTTATGCAATTCTAACTTTATACAAGTTCCCACGCCAGGTCAAGTGTTCGTTTTGCATTTGCCAGGCAGATATCGGGATCCTCTTCTTCAAAGGGTTTTACCTCAAAGCTTACGATCGGACGATTCTTTTCACTGATGAATCCGATCTCCATCAGCAGCCTCAGATAATCGGCCAGTTCTTTTACATCATTTTCACTGTTCGGGAAGCCAAACCTCGGGTGCTCATCCCCGTAAGCCGGGCATTCCGGACTCCTGATCACCGTATTGCCCATGTGGGCGTGGCGGATAAATCTGCGGACCGGAAGCAGATTCTCCTCAATGGTTTCATGGATCATCGGAATATGGCTCAGATCCACCATCAGGCCAAAATTGTCATACTCCGCACAGATCGTCTCTGCGTAGCGTTTTACCCGGTCAACCGGACCGATCAGAGATTTCTTTGCGATATCATAATCAAACACCTCGCAGAGAACCGGCATGTTTCCCTTAGCTTTCGCGTACTCGCAAAGCTCTCTGGTGGAAGCAAGAAGTGCCTGGAAGGATTCTTCCATTGTCTCTGCCTCGTAGCGGCCTGCCAGAAACGCAAAGTCCTGTGCCCCGATCTCATATGCCTCATCGATCCCCATTTTCAGGGAAGCCAGGGCCTTCTGTCGTCCCTCTTCGTTTAAGTCATTGATGTTTAAGCCAGCTCCCAGCATCAGTCCCTGACCGCCGTAAGCAGTGGTCATATGCGCAGCAACAATCATCTCTGCCGCTCTTTTGCGCACAACCGGATCCTTCATGTGTGCCACTTCCACCGCTTCAAAATACGGGTCCGTCACAATCTTTTTTAAACATTCCAGGATCGGTCCCTCCCCGAAACCAACCTCTTTGTAGGATACATGAAGGATCGTACCGACCTTCATGTACCGTTTCATGGACTTTTCCATAATTTTTTTGTTCCTTTCCGATGGAATCTGCCTGACGCGGCCGCCTATTTTCTTGCTGCTGCCTTTTTTGCAGCTGCCGCAACTGCTTCCGCATCCAGGCCGTATTTCTTTAACAGCTCACTGTAAGGACCGGATTCACCGTGACGATCCTGCATGCCGACCATCTCGACCGGTACCAGGCATCCGGATTTTGCCAGAACCTCGCTGACTGCTCCGCCAAGACCGCCGATCACGCTGTGCTCCTCCGCTGTTACGATCGCGCCGGTTTCTTTCGCGCATTTCTCGATCAGCTCTGCGTCAATCGGTTTGATGCAGTACATATCCACAACTCTCACGCTGATGCCCTCCTGCTCCAGAGCTTTTGCAGCCGTAATTGCGGTACTTACCATCAGACCGCAGGCAATGATGGTTACATCGGTTCCTTCTCTTACCACCATACCTTTGCCCATTTCAAACTTCGCATTCTCCGGATGGCAGTCCGGAGCCGCGTCTCTCGAAAGACGGATGTACATCGGCTCATTGACTTCAATAGCGGTTTTGACCATCCAGTCGGTAATCTGCGCATCGGAAGCTACCATAACATTTACCCCCGGAAGTGTACGCATCATGGCAATGTCCTCCAGAGCATGATGGGTCGCACCGTCAAAGGCATCGGATAAGCCGCCGTAACCACCCATCATCTTGATCGGCAGTCCGGAGTAGGACATAAAGGTTCTTGCTGCCAGAGACCCCAGTGTGGTTAAAAATACCGCAAAGGTATTGACAAACGGGATCTTGCCGTTTTTGGCCATGCCTGCTGCCATGCCCATCATCGCATACTCACTGATTCCGCAGTTATAGAAACGGTCCGGATACTCCTTTCCGAACACGGCCGATTTTGTGGAGCCGGATACATCTGCATCCAGAACTACGATATTCTCATTCATCGCGCCGTATTTTTTCAGTGTCTCTCCATATACATCACGAATTGCCTTTGCCATTACTGTACACCTCCCAGTTCTTTCATTGCTGCTTCATAATCGGCATCCTTAACCGGAGCACCATGCCAGGTGTTCTTGCCCTCCATAAAGGAAATGCCCTTGCCCTTCACAGTCTTTGCCAGAATGATGCTCGGAACACCCTTAACCGATTTCGCGGTCTCGATCGCTGCGCTGAGGGCTGCCACATTATGTCCGTCACAGACAATGGTATTATAGCCAAATGCCTTAAACTTCAGTTCGATGTCACCCATCGGCATGATCTGCTCGGTAGTTCCGTCCAGCTGTACACCATTCCAGTCCAGAATAGAGATCAGACGGTCTGCTTTAAACTTGGAGGCATTCATGCAGGTCTCCCATACCACGCCCTCGTTGATCTCACCATCTCCAAGGATCGCATAGGTGTAAGCGTCTACACCATCATGCATATCGGAAAGTGCCATGCCTAACGCGAAAGGATAACCGGCTCCGAGAGGACCGGTAGATGCCTCAACTCCGGGAGTTTCTTTAGAACACGGATGTCCCTGCAGACGGCTGTTGATCTGACGGAGGCTGTGCATCTCTTCCATCGGGAAAAAGCCTTTTTCTGCCAGCTCCAGATAAAGCATCGGAGCAGCATGTCCCTTGCAGAGCACGATCTTATCACGGCTTCTGTCATTGATATTCTCCGGAGAGATATTTGCGTCGTTAAAATAAAGGTTTGTAAGGATCTCGCATACGGAAAGAGATCCGCCCGGATGTCCGGTCTGTCTCTCATGTAAGATTTCTATCAGGGTACGTCTGAATTTCAGGCAAAGAGCATCCAACTCCTGTTTCTTTTCGTTGGTCATGTCAGTAGTCTCCTTTTCTATTTTTATATCGTTTTTAATGTTTCCTTCACCTGCTCCATGCAAAGTCCGGGACTTGACAGAACAGGGATCTTACAGATTGCTTCTATTTTCTGATCCAGATGTGCCATGGATGCCTGAGCCAGCACCACACAGTCATATCCGGAAATATTTTTCGCCATATCTAACAGGATCGCATCGTGACGTTCCATCTGTACTGCCTTCATAGCCTGAAACGCTTCCGCGTTTGCCTGAAAATCAATCTGAATGCTTTTTCCAAGCTTTGCTGCTTCCGCATTCAGCTTTTCCCGCATAGGCCCCTCCGTGCTTCCTGCCGTCGCAAGAACCAGGATCCGTTCTCCGCAGGTTACTGCCTTCCTTCCCATCGCATCGTCAATGGCGATCAGAGGCACCCTCACAAAGGGCCGGATCATATTGACTACCGGTGTCAGTGTAGAACAGGTCACCACGATCATATCGGCTCCCGTCATCTCTGCAGACTTGATATCGTTATACAGGCGGCAGCGGTTTTCTATGGTAAACTCCCCGATCTCATTCGGATTATTCGCCAGGAAATCGTCCCAGAGATTATGGATCTTGACCGGTTCCCCCACATAATCCTTCAGTTTCTGTTCAAAGGAATTCGCTACCGTCTTTACGGTATGGATCAGTGCAATACTTTTCATGCTTCCTCCTGTCCGTAAACCTTCTTCATGATCGGGATCAGATACTCAGCCGCACCCTTTGCCGCGCCTTCCATGCTTGGCAGCTGGAATATTTCCGTGGTAAATGCGCCATCATATCCGCATTCCCGGAAGGTAGAAATGATTTTTTCAAAATCCAGTCCGCACTGGCCTGGATAGCGGCGGTTATTGTCAGCCAGATGGACATGGATGTTATAGGAGCTGTATCGGCGGATAGCCTCAAACAGATCCTTCTCTTCCAGATTTAAGTGAAACACATCCAGCATCAGGCGAAAATTCGGCCGGTTTACCCGATCCACCATGTCTGCGCCCTCCGCGCAGGTATTGATAAAATTCGTCTGCATGATGGTAACTGTTTCCAATGCGATCTTTACACCCTTCGGTGCCGCGTAATCGGCCAGTTCCCGGAACGCGGCAACCGCCAGCTCCTCTGTCTGCGCTTTTGTCAGCTCCTTGCAGTACTGTCCGCGGATACGCCCGATGTTGATATTTGCTCCCAGATAAGCAGCAAAGTCGATGATCTCCTTACTTCTGCGAATTGCCTCTTTCCGGTTCTCCGGATCCGGGTTTGTATAGCTGAGTCCCAGCTGGCCGAAGATTTCACCGGTGCAGACCAGAACCACCTTCAAGCCGTTTTTTTCTGCCTCACATTTTACAAACTCCCAGTCAAGCTCTGACGGATTTAACGTCATCAGCTCCACTCCCTGATAACCAAGCTTTGCAAGATCCGAAAAGCTTTTCTCCAGAGGTCCCTGATATGCCGTAACCGAATCTGCGATCGCAACATCCGGTGTGGCAACCTGATAACATAACTTCATACCCTCACTCCTTTTCTCTGACTTCCTGATACCAGTATATAAAGCAAAACATG
The DNA here is from genome assembly GCF_003478505.1 of Clostridium sp. AF27-2AA. Taxonomy (GTDB): domain Bacteria; phylum Bacillota; class Clostridia; order Lachnospirales; family Lachnospiraceae; genus Brotaphodocola. Next base: position 16,312 of record NZ_QUFI01000034.1, on the reverse strand, counting down.
TGCCAGGTCTTGCCGGTGCATTTTTCTGTCCCTTTTTCGTTTTTTCAGGAATTATGTTTCATTTTGTTTCGCTATATTTTTCATTTTGTTTCTTAATTCTAGTCGTAAATGTTTCACTTTCGTTTCACAACGTTACCATCCTGCATTACAAACGGTACGTTTGCCAGGCACTCCACATCCGTCAGCGGATTTCCATCCACTGCAATGATATCTGCAGCATAGCCTTTCTTTAAGCTTCCGATCCGGTCTCCCAGTCCGCAGACCTTCGCGGCATTGGAGGTAACACCCTTTAATGCGGTCACAATATCTGAACCGAGCTCTACCGCATATCCAACCTCGCGGTACAGATAACCATGGTAAGCATCGGTTCCCAGAACATACGGAACACCGGTACTCATCAGAAGCTTCAGTCTTTCCCGGACGCGCGGCCGGTTTTTGCGAACCCGGTATGCATTGTTTGCCGACAGGGTTTCCTCGCGCGTCGGATCCAGGAAAATACCGGAAGTAAAATCAACAATACATTTGGAATTTGCCAGCCATTCCGCATCCTGCGGGGTGCACATATACATATGCTCAATGACCTGTACCCCGCCGTCGATACAGTCTTTTAGGCCCTGACCGCCGATACAGTGTGCAGCAACCGGAAGGTTCTTTCTTGCCGCCTCACTGACTGCCATGGCAATCTCCTCCAGACTTAAAAAGCTCGGCACAAACTCGCTCTCCGGATCCGGAACGCCCGGAGTGATAAACAGCTTTAACAAATCGACACCCTTCTTTAAATTTTCGCGGGCAGTTTTCCGGATCTCCTCAGGTCCGCAGTGCGGGCTTCCGATATATCCGGCACCGTGGCTTCCCTTCATGCCAATGCCTGCTGCGAGAAGCTTCGGTCCTGCCACCTTTCCCTGTTCAATCAGCTTTTTCAGTGTTACATCAATATAAAAACGGTCTCCCATGCAGCGTGCTGTTGTGACTCCGCTCATCAGATCTTTCCGGAACCCATCCAGAGCGATCAGGGTCAGCTCACATTCTGTACTCCATGCCAGAAGCTCCAGATGCTCCGGGATCGTGGCGTCAATAGAAAGATGGTTATGGCACTCGATCATGCCGGGCATGAGGGTCGTATTCTTTAAATCGATCACCTCCGCACCTTCTACCGCAGGACACTCCGCCTGCGGTACGATCTCCTCTATTTTTCCATCACGGACGATCACTGCCATGTGCTCTTTTAAATTCAGATCCTCGCCAACCAGAACACGGTCAGCTTTTAAAATAATATCGCTCATATCTGTTTCCCCCTGCTTTATTCTGTCTCAGCCATCATGGCTTTTACTCCGGTCTTCTGCTGTTTTGCATTGCCAAGGCCATGCTTTTCGTTGAATTGTCTGGACCACCGTGCCAGAAATGCCACCAGAAGCGGTGTCACGATCGCTGTCACAATGGTTGCTGCCGCAATCTGCGCACTTGCAGTCTCAACCTGCGGAGCAAAGGACGGATCTGCATCTGCAATCGCTGCCGGTGTTGTTGCGGCAACGCCTGCCACCGTACCGATCGCTGCTCCCATCGGATCTGCTTTTCTTCGGATCAGGCTGTAAATGATAAACGTAAGAATACCGGTTACCGCAACTGTCAGCAGTCCGAGAAGGATACCGGAAAAGCCGGCGCCTGCAATGGTGAAAAAGCTCATGCCTGCTCCAAGACAGAAACCATTGAACGGTGGGAGAAGTGCCATCGCAGTGGAAAGAGTTTCTCTCCACTCATGATCCAGGTTACCGATAATAAAACCAATGATCAGCGGGATAATGCTTGCCATGATCGCGGTGATCGGGAATTTTCCGATCCCTGCTGTTCCAAGCGCAATCATCGTGAAAAACGGGCCGTCATTTAAAGTCAGGATCGCGGTTGCTCCTACGTCAGACTCATCGCCATACTCACCGGCAAGAGTTGCATAAATAACACCATTGGAATTGGTTACTGCGCCAATGACTGCCAGCGGAAGCAAGCCCAGAAATCCGGCTTCTCCAAAAATTGCATTCAGAAGAAGTCCGATACCAAAGCCGCCAAAGAACTTCAGGGCTGTCAGAAACACGCCCTTGTATACCGTCTCTCCTGCTGCTTTTACATCAATCGTTGCGCCGCTGCAGAACAGATACAAACCGATCAGGGTTGGGATTCCATTCTTGAAAAGTCCCGTTGTGAAGCCTCCGATTTTTAAAGCTTCCGGGAAAAATGTGTTTACCGTGCATCCAAGCAGCAGCGGGATTACCATTGCGCCTGCCGGAAATTTTTTCATTGTTCCGAGTATTCTGACATTACCAATCATAACCTGTACCCTCCATACAAATCCTACTATGTTTTTTTGTTTCTGAACCAGTTCTGACATACTATAGAGCAAACCTTATGCCTATTTTTCCTTTTCACGCAGATTTTTTCTTTTTTTCTGTTTTTTACATCCCTTTTTATGTATTTTGCACAAATATCAATCTCTGTTTCAATGCATTATCACAATTGATTCTTTTCGCATTATCTCTGCTGCATTCTATATTTTTCCAACTTCACCCGTTTTAAGATTGCATATCATTTCATCTAATTGCAATTTATATCTTATCAAAAATCATTTTGCAATTTTTTGCAATTTTTACTTTCTTTTGCGTGCAAATTCCTCTATAATCATCATCAGACAATAATTTTCATGTACAAATGGAGGTTTTCTATGATCCACATGATTTTTTATGCTCCCTATCCCCAGATCGTCCCTCTCATTAAGCAGGTTTTCCAGGAACGTCCTGACTGTGATGAGCTTGAATACGAAATTGTACAGGATTTCTATAATAATCCGCTTCAGGATTTGAACGCCGATGTCGTGATCGCCCGCGGCTTCTCTGCCCTGACCATGAAGCAGCGCGGCTACATCTGCGCAGAGCTGAAGGTCGGCGGCTATGATGTCATTGCTGCCGTCCTGAAAGCGCGCCGCATGTCTCCTGGGCTGTCTCACATTGCGGTGATCGGAGCCTTTAACATGATCTACGGTATTGAAAGCATCCGGGATGCATTTCCTGACATGAAGCTCTCTACCTACCCGGTCAATTCCGAACCCCTGCTTGCTGACGCCATCCGGCAGGCGATTTCCGATGGATGTGACGCCCTGGTTGGCAACTATACAGGCGTTGAGCTGGCCAAAAAAAGCGGTCTTCCGGCTGTCATGATCGAATCCGGCCAGGAAGCCATCAACAATGCGATCGACGAGGCAAAATCCGCAGCCGAAATTGACTTAAGAGAAAAAATGCGCAGTGCCCAGATGGCCAATATCATGAACTATTCCTTTCAGGGCATCCTATCCACAGATCAGGACGGTATCATCACATTCGCGAATAAATACTGCTATTCTATCCTGGACTCCGGCCACGCGCTCCTTACCGGACGCAGCATCCTGGATTTTTTCCCAAATCTCCCGTTGGAGGAGGTTACCAGAAACGGAAAAAAGCTTCTTTCCGAGCTGCACATCTATGCCTCCTACCACCTGATGGTAAACTGCGTTCCGGCACCGGATAATAACGGAAACTCCGGCTGTGTTCTGACCTTTCAGGATACAAGCCGCATCCAGGCAGATGAGCTCCAGGTACGAAAAAAGCTGCGTCATTCGAGCTTTCAGGCAAAATATCAGTTTTCCAATATCCTGCACAAAAGCAGGATCATGGATTCCGTGATCTCCGATGCCATGACCTACAGCTATTCCGACTCAAATATCCTGATCTACGGAGAAACCGGAACCGGAAAAGAGCTCTTTGCGCAAAGCATCCACAACTCCAGTCCCCGCAAAAACCATCCCTTTGTGGCGATCAACTGCTCGGCACTCCCGGAAAACCTTCTGGAAAGCGAACTGTTCGGCTATGTAGAAGGCGCTTTTACCGGCGCTTCCAAAGGCGGAAAAATGGGCTTCTTCGAGCTGGCACACAAAGGCACTATCTTCTTAGATGAAATCGGAGATGTCTCTCCAAACCTCCAGAGCCGTCTGCTGCGTGTTCTGCAGGAGCGCGAGGTTGTGCGTCTCGGAAGTGATACCGTCATTCCGGTTGATGTGCGCGTTATCTCTGCCACCAACAAAAACCTGAAAGAGGAAGTGGCTAACGGCAGGTTCCGCCAGGATCTGCTTTACCGACTGGATGTTCTGGAGCTGAACCTCCCGCCGCTGCGAAACCGGGAGCAGGATGCGCTCTTTCTTCTGAGTCAGCTGATTTCCTATGAGCACGAGCGCACCGGCTGCATCCTGACAGGGCTTTCCGAAGAAGGAGCCAGCCTGATCACGCAGTATCCCTGGCCCGGAAATATCCGTGAAATGCGAAATTTCTGTCAGAGACTCTCCATACTGACCCAGAATCCGCTTGCCACACCTGCAGATATCCTGAAGGTCCTTCCGGATGCAGCTGCCGCCCTCACTCCAAACGGGCCGAAAAAAACGGACCGGTCAACGCCCGGGGACGCACCGGTCTATTCCCTTTACGATGAGCGGGAAGAAATTCTGAAGGCGCTCTATACCTTCCACAACAGCCGCACAAAAACTGCTAAATTTCTCGGAATAGACAAAAGCACCTTGTGGCGGAAAATGAAAAAATATCACATTCTTCTTCCATGATCTTTCACACAAAAATGGGGAATGCGCGAAATGGCGCATTCCCCATTTTTGATCAGTATTTTCCAAAGCCCGTGTTACTTTAATCCATTTTCAGCCATATAGTCAGCCTCATACTTGGTCACGTATTCCGTTGCTGCTGTGGTATCCATGTAGTCTGCGATCAGCTTATTTGCGTCAATGTACTCATTCTTCCATGCATCCGTCTCGGATACGCTTCCGAGTACCTCGCTCCAGTAAGCTGCAGCCTCATCACTCATGGCTGCCGGAGCTGCAACACCACGCCATACCGGAACCTCTACATTGTTGTAATCTCCCACCTCACTTAAGGTCGGAGCATCTGCCAGATTGCCGGTATAACGCTCATTCGCCAGTGCCAGGATCGGGATCAGGGAACCGGCCTCGACATATTCAGAGGCTGCTGCAGGTTTTGCGATCACAAACTCCACATGTCCGCCTAATGCCGCTGTGATCGCGTCACCGGTAGAATCATAGGTAATGTAAGTCAGCAGGTCTTCGGATACTCCCAGTTCTGCGATCAATGCCTGATAGGTAGCAATATCATCACCCTTTGAGCCTCCGATCACTACCTTATTGCCTGCCTTTACTGCGTCAATGACATCTGCAAAGGTATCGTATTTTGCGTCTTTTCCCTTGAATAAAAGCTGCTTGTCCACTGCCATAACCGCAAGAATACGGAAATTAGAGGAACGGTTCTTGGTATTGGTCACCATCGGCATCAGATCGCCGCTGTTGAAGGTCAGAAGCTGATAATCCGCATTCTTTTTCAGACCTGCCACTTCATTACGTCCTACCTCACCGGAACCGTCTGTCTTGTTGGTCACTACGATAGTCTGGCCATTGACAAGATTCTGGGCAGTCATAATATCGCTGATCTTACGGGTAAAAATATCCGATCCGCCGCCGGCGCTGGATGTACACATCCACTGGATTGTTTTAGTCGGAGTAAAGGTTCCATCCTTCACATCCTTGCTTCCGCCGCAGCCGGTCACCAGTACGGATGCTGCCATAACGCCTGCCATGATACCTGCTAAAAGTCTCTTTTTCATAAATATAAACCCTCCATTTATTATTTTCACAGTTTTTGTTTTTTCAGGCTGCCGCACCTTTCTTTTTGGCCAGAACCGGGCGCATGGCTGAAGCAAGAATAATCGCAAAGAAAATGATCATCAGCACACAGGTGATCGGTCTTGTAAAGAAAATGCTTAGGCTTCCGCCGGAAAGCATAAATGCCTTACGCATATTGTTCTCCAGAAGCGGTGCCAGTACAAAGGATAACAGCATCGGGGCTGACGGGAAATTGTTCTTGTTTAAAAGATATCCCACAATGCCGGACAGGAACATTACAATGACACCATACATGGAATTGCTGGTGCTGTAGGAGCCTACGATGCAGACTACCGTGATGATCGGGATCATGTATTTTACCGGTACAGACAGGATCTGGATCAGGAACGGAATAATACAGATCGCAACCAGTAAGGTGAAAACGTTTGCCAGATACAGGGACGCGATCAGGCCCCAGCAGAACTCCGGCTCATTCTCAAACAGGAGCGGGCCCGGAGATAAGCCCCACATCATCAGACCGCCTAATAAAACAGCGCCGGTACCGGATCCCGGGATTCCCAGTGCCAGAAGCGGTGCAAAGGCGCCTGCCGCCGCTGCGTTGTTTGCTGCCTCTGCTGCCGCAATACCCTCAATCGCGCCGGTACCAAGAGGCTCCTCACTCTTAAACTTTTTCTGGACAGCATAGCCCATGAAGGATCCTGTGGTTGCACCCGCTCCCGGAAGAACACCGATAAAGGTTCCCAGAAATCCAGAACGGAGTGCCGGCGGAAGCAGTCTTTTAAAGTCATGACCGGTCAGCATGGAACCGCGGATGGAAAGCTTCATCTCGTGTTTCGCGGAACCTGCACGCTTCTCATTGTCGGAATCACGGTCATTGATCAGCTTAATGACCTGCGCAAAGCCAACCGCACCAATGACAAACGGAGTAAACGGAATTCCGCCAAGCAGATGCATGCTTCCAAACTCATAACGCGGAGCGCCGGACAGGGTATCCATGCCCATGCTTGCAAGCAGAATACCAAAACAGGTAATGACTACGCCCTTAATCGGATTTTCTCCGACCAGCCAGCTGATGGATGTCATGGCGATCAGCAGAATCGCTGTCATCTCGGACGGACCAAATTTCAGTCCCAGGTTTGCAAGGCCGGGTCCCATAAAGGTCAGGATAAACATGCCGATGGTGCCGCCGATGCAGGAGGCCATGTTTGCGGTTAAAAGCGCCTGTCCGGGTCTCTTTCTCTTTGTTGCCATCGGATAACCGTCCAGAGTGGTGCATACCGCCGGGGAATCTCCCGGGATGTTTAAAAGAATTGCGCTGAAGCTTCCGCCGTACATATTGGAATAGTACAGGGCGCCCAGCATGATGATCGCCGTTGCCGGATTAAACTTGTATGTCAGCGGCAACAGCAGTGCAACACCGGCCAGAGAACCAATACCTGGCATTGCGCCAACAATCAGTCCAAGAACTGCGCCAAGCATACATACTCCAATGTTCATCGGAGTCAGTGCTGTGCCAAAGCCCTGGATCAGCATGGAAAAGTTTTGCATATTCTGTTTCCTCCCTACATAAAGTTTTCAAACAGTCCCCACGGGAACTGAACCTGCAGCCATCCGGCAAAAACCCCCAGCACAATGACTGCCACGATCGCTTCAATGATGATGATGTGCAGGATCGGAGTTCCCTTCTCAATCACCAGAAGCCAGAAGAGCACATACAGAAAGATCATCGGGATCATGCCAATGATAAAGCTTCCCGCGATCACACCTGCGCCGCCTGCGATAACCAGAAGCTCATTTTTGTTGTACTGTGGTTTATCCTCCTCTTTCAGTGTCTGGAAGAATGCGGCCACACTGGAAATCACCATGACCACAGCAATGATGCTGGGGAAAAATCCCGCTTTCGGTTCCTTGTCCCAGAACTCCAGCTGCGTAAATCCAACCACTACAAACACCACTCCCATCAGTGCCATTGCGATCGGGATCAGCTGTTTTGAACCAAACCTTTTCACCTTGTTCTACCTCCTCTTACTCACATCCTGCTCCGGATGTCCTGATAAGCATATAGAAAGCAAGGCTTGTGCCATGTTGCTGTTTTTGGGCTGTTTTTTGTAAAACATTGTTCAAAGCGTCAAATTTCATCGTGATTTTGTCCAATTTGGCACTCTGTTTCTTCTTTTTCGCTCATCACTATGTCCTGATATGTTGCTTTTTTCTCAATTATGTTTCCATTCCCTTTATTATGTTTCATGTTGTTTCATTTTAGTGCGCATCGTTTCATTGAAACAAAGAAAAAGGACCCCTTTCGGAGTCCCCTTCCTATATGCAATACAAAATTTATACTGGATGGCTTTGTTATTTTGCTGCAACAGCTGCCATAGTAGCACACTGTTTTACAGCATTCTCAAACGATGCCGTTGTCACCACACCTTTACCTGCAATATCGTAAGCAGTTCCGTGACCGCAGGTAACGATCGGGATCGGGAAGCCTCCTGCAACGGTAATACCGCCCTCGAAACCAATCAGTTTCAGCGCGATCTGGCCCTGATCATGATACATGGTAACCACGCCGTCAAACTCTTTCTTAAGCAGAGCCTTGTGGAACACGATATCAGACGGATATGGGCCGGTAGCATTGATGCCTTCCTTCTGTGCCCACTCGATAGCCGGACGGATGACATCAATTTCCTCACGTCCGCAGTCCCCATTCTCACCGCAATGCGGATTCAGCGCAGCAACACCGATCCTCGGATTCTCAATTCCTGCTCCGGTCAGGGTCTTATAGGAAAGACGGATTGCCCGCTTAATGCGAAGTCCATCATTCTCGCTTAAGTCCGCGCTTACCTGGGAAATCGGAATGTGGCTCGTGGTTCTGGTCGTATAAAGACCGTTGGTAACATTGATTTCGCCAAATGGATCTGTGTGTCCCAGAAGCTTTGCAAGATAATGATGCTCACTCTCTAAGGTCAGTCCGGCGTCATGCATTCCGGCTTTATTTAACGGTCCGAATACATAACCGCCAATCTTGCCCGCCTTCCATAACTCAACACCAAGCTTCAGCATATCCAGACATGCTTTTCCGCTTTCCACCGTTTTTGTGCCAAACGGAACCTGTGCCGGATCCAGATTTTTCTGGTCAAGTACCGGAAGTCCCTTGCTCCAGTCCGCCTCGTCAACATCGGAAATCACCTGCAGTGCTACTTTATCCTTCGCGCCAATCACATCCAGAGCACGCTCCAGCACTCTGAGATCTCCAATCACTACCGGTCTGCAGTATTCATCATAAAATCCTGCTGCCGCACATTTTGCTACAAGCTCCGGTCCTACCCCCGCAGCATCTCCAAGAAGTACACCAATCACTGGTTTTGTTGCCATATCAAATACCCTCCTTTTTCCTTAAATGCACTGTTATTTTTTTGCATTTATGTTCTGATCATATAATAAGCAAGGTATATGCCAACCTGGCGCATCCGGCTGTTTTTTTCTTTTTGCAGATATTGTACACCTTTTTACCGCGTTTTTTCATACTTCAGACCTTCGCTTTTCCTGCGGTCTGTTCCGTTTCCCGGCAGTCGGTTCTATTTTTTCCGTTTTTATGTTTCATATTTTCATATACTTTTCTTTTTGTTTCTTTTTGTTTCACCCATTTTGCGCTTACCGGTTACTGGATCCAGTCACCGCGATAGGTCTTTACGCCGTTTTCGGTGGTCCAGAGCTTGTATGGATAAGTCCGGCCCTGTAAAGCAGGGTCACATGGATAGGTTGTAACAGGACCATCGTTATCGGAAGCTCCGGGCAGAGTTCCCGCTGACTGATTTCCGTCACTGTTTTCGGATGCCCCAAGCAGTTTTCCCGCAAAATAGCAATCGGTCAGCTGCACATCTGAATCTTTATCAGCCTTACCTACCAGACCTCCCACCGGCCGCTGGCCTGTAATACTTGCTCCGCCTGTCAGCGGGTCTGCTTCTGCTGCTTTGGCATAAGACTGGTTTCCTCTGCGGTATGCTCGTGAAGCTCCCCGAAATAGCTGTTTACCGTAATGCTGCCGGGATCCGAGGGAGCCGGGATCACATTTGCTTTGCTGATGGCAAAGCGGTGATCTCCTCCGGGAACGGAACCCTTATAATCCCATTTCCATTTGATGGCGCTGTTGTCCAGATTCTCTCTTAATTCCAGGATATCTCCCAGATTGCTGTTTCCGTAATATTTGAAATCGTCCGGGTTTTCGCCGATTTTTAAAATAACGATTCTTCGACACGGTTCCAAAGCAGCCGCCTGCCCCCGGTGTATTTACGACAAGCTCACTGATCTTTTTGCCATTTCCCTCATAGACCAGATCAAATTCCGGCTCCAGCGGCGCATAACAGCCCGGAGCTGTCCCGGTCCACTCCTCTGTCAGAACCTCTCCCTGTTTCCTGTATATTTTGTAGTAAACAGAGATGTTATCAGCCGCCTGTATTGCCGGCGCATGGCTGCTGTGTATTTCACGCACGACGGCATTCCGGTAAGCCCGCCAGGACATATCTTCGCTTTGCGATATCACATATGCGCCCGGCTGTTCTGCCGGAGAATTCAGTCCCAGCTTCTGCTCATTTGCTGCCGGATGGAAATCCGAAACCCGCCTGTTCGGATTTTCCAGATGCCGGATATTGGAAATCACGATTTTGCCGTTAGCGACTTTCTGAAACAGGCTGTTTGTCTGACACACCGGACCGGCTGCCGTATTGCCGCTTTCGGTCACTGCTTCCGCGTAAATACGGATATCCTCTCCCAGGATCAGCGCAATGTCATTTCCACCATGATCCGATCTCATATCACCTCTCAAATCCGCACATCGCGCGCCCTGAATGGAAATATCATCCAGGATCACATCACAGACACTGCCGGCTCCCTTCATCAGTACACGCTCATCCTGCGTAAAGCTGTTTAAATCGATCCAGCCCTTTGCTCCGCTCGCCGCACCCTCGACCCACAGCTTTAATCCATTCACACCTGACGGAATCTCTACTTCCACATATAGAACTTCTTCATTATGAACGGTAACCTTCATTTCCACCTGCTCCGGATCTTTCTTTTCCGGCTCAGTCAGAGAGGCTCCTGCATAATATCCGACTGCTTCCCCATAAAACCTCTCACGTTTTTGGGGATCTTTGGTAAGCCCGGACAGCTCCTGTCCCGGGGGCATAGACGATCAGATAGCTGTCATCCGTGCGGACTGTCTCATCGATAGAGCCAAAGGGAAGCCGCTGCGATCTGCGCAGTGCCGCAAACCCGAGTCCAAGCAGACAGCTTAAGATCAGATAAAACAAAAGCTCCCAGGCTGAATTCAAATACAGCCCTGTCATAAAAAACAATTCCTGTAAATCAGATATCGTCTTTCAAATCCGCCAGGCACAAAAGGCAGATCCCTGCATATTCAGGAATCTGCCCTTTCTATTTTTATGATAGTATGTATCTCTGTGCTCCGGTTTATACTGCTGCCTTGATCGCTGCCAGCAGCTCTTCATAGGTCTCGTACGCCGGAAGATCCGGATTGTCGTTCTTGATCTGATCGGTGCTCTTAAAGAGGAAGCCGGCCTTGCTGGCGCGGATCATGCCAAGGTCATTGTAGCTGTCGCCGCTGGCAATAGTCTCAAAGCCGATGGACTGCAGTGCCTTGACGGTACTGAGCTTAGACTGCTCAATGCGCATTCTGAATCCGGTGATCTCGCCGTCCTCTGCTACTTCCAGCTCGTTGCAGAAAATGGTTGGCCAGCCCAGCTTTTTCATGAGCGGCTTTGCGAACTGGGTGAAGGTATCGCTGATGATGATTACCTGTCCCAGCTCCCGGAGCTCATCTAAGAACGCTCTCGCCCCCGGCATCGGGTCGATCTTCTCGATGGTTTCCTGGATCTCCTTCAAGCCAAGTCCGTGCTCCTTTAAAATTCCGAGACGCCATTTCATCAGCTTGTCGTAGTCCGGCTCATCGCGGGTGGTGCGCTTTAACTCCGGGATGCCGCTGGCCTCAGCGAATGCGATCCAGATTTCCGGTACTAATACTCCTTCCAGGTCCAAACAGGTAATAAACATGATATCATCCTCCAAATCTTAGTGATGGAACAGGCGGATGCCGGTGAAGGCCATCGCCATGTTGTATTTGTTGCAGGTCTCGATCACGTTGTCGTCGCGAACGGATCCGCCCGGCTGCGCAATATATTTCACGCCGCTCTTATGTGCACGCTCGATATTGTCACCGAACGGGAAGAACGCGTCAGAGCCCAGTGCCACGTCGGTCATCTGATCCAGCCATGCACGCTTCTCCTCCTTAGTGAATACCGGCGGTTTAACCTTAAAGGTCTTCTCCCATACGCCATCCGCCAGCACATCCATGTACTCGTCACCGATGTAAACGTCAATGGCGTTATCGCGGTCAGCACGCTTGATGCCGTCCACAAACTGCAGGTTCAGCACCTGAGGAGCCTGGCGTAAAAACCAGTTGTCTGCCTTCTGGCCTGCCAGTCTGGTGCAGTGTACGCGGGACTGCTGTCCTGCGCCGATGCCGATGGCCTGACCGTCCTTTGCGTAGCAGACGGAGTTGGACTGGGTGTACTTTAAGGTAATGAGAGAAATGACAAGATCGATCTTTGCCTGATCCGGGATTTCCTTATTCTCAGTTACTACGTTGTTCAGCATGTCTTTGTTGATATCCAGGTTGTTTCTGCCCTGCTCAAATACCACGCCGAACACCTGCTTGCGCTCGATCGGCTCCGGCTCGTAATCCGGGTCGATCTGGATCACGCAGTAATTGCCTTTTTTCTTCTCTTTTAAAATTTCCAGTGCCTCCGGCTCGTATCCCGGCGCAATGACACCGTCAGATACCTCACGCTTGATAAGCTTTGCGGTGGAAGCATCGCAGACATCGGACAGGGAAATGAAATCTCCGAAGGAAGACATGCGGTCCGCGCCGCGGGCTCTTGCATAAGCACTGGCTAACGGCGAAAGCTCTCCCATGTCATCTACCCAGTAGATCTTTGCCAGAGTCTCGGAAAGCGGCAGTCCTACTGCTGCGCCGGCCGGGGATACATGCTTAAAAGAGGCTGCTGCCGGAAGTCCCGTAGCTTTTTTCAGTTCTCTTACCAGCTGCCAGCCATTGAAGGCGTCCAGCAGGTTGATATAGCCTGGTCTTCCGCTTAAGACCTGGAACGGAAGGTCTTTGTCGTTATGCATGAATACTCTTGCCGGTTTCTGATTCGGGTTACAGCCGTATTTTAATTCCATCTCGTTCATCTTCGTATCTCCTTTTCCCTTATTTGTTTTTATTCACGATTTTTGTCTCGTATGCGCCGGTTGCGATATCAATATAACGCACAAACAGAGAAACCTTGTTATCCGGGTTTAAGCTATTCCACAGCATGTCGGTAAATGCGTCCATATCATCCTGGATACCGACTAATTTCGGCTCACCCTCAAAGCTCGGAAGCGGATTGCCGTCGTGCATGTAGGTATGGATGAAATGTCCCTCACCAGCCACCGGATTTTCGTAAGCAAAGGTATAGCGGTTGCAGGCATCCGGGTTGCCGTTGTTGCTCTTTAAGATGGACATTGCGTAATTGTAACGTCCGTTTTCAATATGAAGGACACCGGAGATCCGGGGTGTGTAGTTCGGTGCGTCCGGCTCGAACTCGCGGCTTCTGAGAGACTGCTCGAAGGTGAGCTGTTTGTCCATGCCCTCGTAGATGGTATCGGTCTGGTCACCGTTGGTCACAATCGTTTTGTTGCCCAGTACACGCACCGGAGCATAGATGATGAGACTCGGGTCAGACAGCTTGCCTGGATCAAATGCCTGGGTGCGGATGCCTTCCCCATCTTCCACAAAAACACGGTTGCGGCTGTTCTCGCTGCGTCCCATGATGAAGTAGGCAGTCACCGCCCTGGTTCCGTCCGGTGTTTTTCCGATGACGATACCTCTTCCCGGGTATGCGTTTGCCTGTAACTCTTCCTGCAGGGATAACTGTTTCATGGTTGATTCCTCCTATGAATGAATGTTTGATGGTTTTCTCTGTTTCCACGTTTTGCAGTCCGTCCGGGTAGTCATGATCTGAAAAAAGCCGCCTGAGTACCACAAAAACATGGTGCCCAGGCGGCCGGCAATCGAAATTCTGCGTGCTCCCCTGTGGTTTCCCACCTTTTCCGCCAGTCACACGCTCTGTATACAGGATAACGGATTCAGATGGAAAATGCAAGTATTTTTTTCAGTCTTTTATTCGTTCCGGATGGCCGCCAGCGGGCTCAGCTTCATGGCCCTGAGCGCCGGGAAGAAACCGGCCGCCATGCCGATGAACACGGCAAAGGCCAGTGACGCTGCTGCCAGCCATAATGGGATCCGGGAAATGTTTCCGCTCATTCCGGTCATGCTCTGACCGATGTTCAGCAGGTGGTTGATGGCAAAGGACACCGCCTCACTGAAAGCAAGGCCCACGACACCTCCCATAAAGCCGATAAAGCCGGATTCCAGTAAAAACATGTTGCGGATCACCTTCATGTCACAGCCCAGCACCTTGATGATACCGATTTCTTTGGTGCGCTCATAGATCGACATCATCATGGTGTTAGCAATTCCGATGGCCGCTACAAACAGGGATACGGCACCGATACCGCCAAGCACAGCCTGGATCATGCTGGACTGCTGTTCCGACTGTTTCATCCAGTCGGCATTGCTGGAGGCCTGAAAGCCCATGTCGGTGAGCTTTTTCTGAACCTCCTCCACGTGCTCCACATCATCCACACTGACGATGCAGGAATTATAAATAAAATAGTGATAGGGCTTGCCCTTCTTGTTGGTAGGCTGCCCCGGAATGGCCTTTTTTTTGAAAACACGGCGCAGCTGGGTCTCCAAAAGATCCAGTCTTGTATACACGCTGTAGGCATAGCCGTTATAATCATCGACACCGCCCTCTACCACGCCATCGGTCTTCAGCAGGTACTTCTTCGGCGGCTTCGGGGCATCCTCCCCGCCGCCCTGGGACTGGTAGTAGGCGTCTGTATCAAAGATCACAAACATCGGCTTTCCCATGAAGTCTATGTCCGGAAGCTGCCCGGTTTCCCAGTATGTGTTATTTCCTTTGGAATCCTGGAACCACTGGATGATGGCATTGCCGTAGATCAGCTTCATTTCCTTGTTCGATGGTTCGGAAAGCGCCCCCTGTCCCAGCGGGATTTTCTTCAGATACTCATAGGGTGCTCCGTTTAAGGTCAGGTTTGTAGAATATTTTCCCTGCTGCAGCAGCACATTCACCTGCAGCATCGGATACACATCCGTGACATAAGGAAGACGCTTCATCTGCTTTACCACATCATCGGTCAGATACAGCGGATCTTTGGAGTTGTCTCCGTTGTAAGGATTCTCCACGTTAATCTCTGTCAGGCTTCCAAAGGAAGAGATCAGCTCCCGGTTCAGTTCACTTAAGCCAATGCCGAGAGAAACCATGACCACGATGGATGCCGTACCGATCACAACACCAAGGACCGTCAGCGCGGTCCTCAGCTTTCTTCTGCTTAAATTTTTCAGGCTCATGATCAGCAGATCCACAAATTTCATCATAAAACAGCGCAGAATACCCCGACCTCTTAGGTCGTGGGAGGAATGCGCCCGTCGTTAGACGGCTCTCCTTTCTGTTAAATAATACGTTCTCGTTGCAATGAACTTTAATTTTTTACAACTCAAACTACCTTTGTTTACTTTCTCTCCAGATAATGTCCGTATATCAAAAAATCCGCTTTGCCGTCGTCCGAAAACGAAATATCCTTTTCCCTGATATGAGACTTTATCGAATAACCGATAACCTTTTACCAGATATGTGGCTTGATTCTGTTTCCGTATTCCACCTTTCAGAATTGTCAATTTGTGAATCTGGCGGTTATGACAACGAACTTTTTTCTGATAGTAATACTCACCGCTTGGAAATGCATCCGGATTTCCGCTGATACACCTTGCGTCAACATAGTGCTCTTTTGGTAAGTTATGCTCAATTCGCGTATGTTTCGTGATATATCCGTATGTGTTATGCACTAAAGCAACAGGTTCGTACTGTTGCTTTAGTGCTTCGTAGAAAGCCCATCGCATAATTCCCATAAATGCAGCATCCTTAAATCGCATACCGCGTTTGACGGTCTTCGGTAGCTGTACGGCACCTTTATGATAACCAGTATGACAGATCTCACAAAGCGTGATCAGATTGTTCGGTGCATTACCACCAGTCTTACGACTTTCAATATGATGTACGTTCAGGATCTTATCCTTGGACTTACCCTTACAGCACTGACATGTATGGTTATCACGGAATAACACATATTCCCTGATATTCCAGAATCCAAGCTGGTCACCTTGCTGATATTCCGCTCCCTGGATATCCGTGTTCTTGATCTTCTGGATATCAAAGGAAGCTGTCTCAACCATTATCCGGCTTATCGGAAGCATCTTACAAATATTTTCTACAACGGTAAGATGTGTCCCGATCTTTTGTCGGATTGAAGGTGGTAACCAGCCATTTCCAAGTCTCCGGTTATTAAATTTTGCCTAACGATACCTGGTTTTCCTGTTACGTCTCCCACGGCGAAGTT
>NZ_QUFI01000033.1 GCF_003478505.1 Clostridium sp. AF27-2AA | reverse complement strand
TTTTGCGCAGCGGTATGCCGGGATTACCGGCTTCGGACCTGCAGTGGGTTCTGTCTCAATATTGAAATTTTACATAGAAATGCATATACATGTCCAATTATGGATAATATACAGATGTCGGACAAACTGATTTAATGAAATAAGACTGTGGCTGCAGATATGGCGGCTACGGGATTTGGAAATCAGGGGGGACGGACATGATAAATTATGATCCGCTTTGGGAGACCATGAAAACGCGTGGTGTTTCCCAGTACCGGCTGATCAAGAATTATGGTGTCAGCTCCGGACAGATTAACCGACTAAAGAAAAACGCGTATGTATCCACGCATACGATTGAGATGCTATGCGAGATTTTGGGCTGTAGGGTGGAAGATATCATGCAGTATGAGAGAGAGGAAAATGAAGAGCAGGAATAGATAGAAAGAGAGCATGAAAGTGTTCTCTTTTTTTGATATTGCAGAAAGGAATCAGATTCATCATCATTTAGAAAATAATCCATATCCTCACCCGAAGAAGTTTAGGAAATGGAGAAATTCTAAGCCAGTCGCCAGAAATAAGATTGATTTTTATTGATGCTGATTTATTTGGAATTTGAACAACATAGAAATCTGGGATTTATCGATATTTAGACATATAGAATGTTGACAATAAAGCTCCTATATAGTATTATTTCAAATAACTACTATATAGGAGCTTTTGTGTGGAAATGAATGGCGGATTTCTTGTAACCAAAATAAAACAACTTGGAGACCGTATTTTTGAGAAGATTCTCAGTGAAAAGAATATTGATGCGTTCAATGGAGCCCAGGGGCGTATTCTTTATGTGCTGTGGCAGGAGGATGGAATTCCGATCAGGTCACTCTCAATCAAATGTGGATTAGCGATAACTTCTCTCACTACGATGCTGGAAAGAATGGAAAATCAAGGGCTGATAAGACGCATTCAGTCTGAAACGGACAAAAGGAAAACACTTCTGTTTCTGACTGAGAAAGCACATGCCTTAAAGGACGAGTACGATTCTGTATCTGATGAGATGGGCAGTATTTACTACAAAGGTTTTTCAGAGGAAGAAATTACCCAGTTTGAGGAATGCCTCGACCGTATCAGAAAGAATCTTGAGGAGTGGCAGAAGTTATGAGTATTTGTATCAAAGATCAGATTCAAAATATGAATATCGTCATCGGCTGTACAGTGGGGTGTGCATATTGCTATGCCCGCAACAATGCGAAACGCTGGCATATGATTGATGACTTCACTGACCCTGAATTCTTTCCGGGTAAGCTCAAGATGATGCAAAAGAAACGTCCGCAGAACTTTCTTCTTACTGGTATGAGCGATTTCTCCGGCTGGAAGTCGGAATGGAGAGACGAGGTATTTGCAAAGATCCGTGAAAATCCGCAGCATCAGTTCCTGTTCCTTACCAAGCGACCTGATCTGCTGGAGTTTGATACCGATCTGGGAAATGCATGGTTTGGCGTTACGGTGACGAGAAAAACAGAACTGTGGCGTATTGACGCGCTTCGGGAAAATGTCAGGGCAAAACACTACCATGTTACCTTTGAACCGTTATTCGACGATCCCGGTTCAGTTGACCTTTCTGGAATCAACTGGATTGTTGTCGGCACCATGACCGGAGCTCAGAGCAGGAAGGTTCATACGAAGCCGGAGTGGGCATGGTCTCTGACGGACCAGGCACACGCACTTGGCATCCCGGTGTTTATGAAAGAAGACCTTGTCCCTATCATAGGGGATGAAAATATGATTCAGGAAATGCCGGAAGAATTCAATAAAGTGTTGGAGGTACAGAGAGCATGGCAGAAGTAATCAATGGAATCCTCATTAGTGAGGTGGAAACAAAGAACATCATGACCAAGTCCAGTCTGCCTGTAGGTGGTTACTCGGTCAATCCCTATGTAGGCTGTACACATGCCTGCAAGTATTGCTATGCTTCTTTTATGAAGCGCTTTACCGGACACAAGGAGGAATGGGGCACTTTCCTTGATGTAAAGCATTGGCCGAAACTTAAGAATCCGAAGAAATATGCCGGACAGCGTGTGGTCATCGGTTCTGTGACGGATGGCTACAATCCACAGGAGGAGCAATTCGGGAATACCAGAAAACTTCTGGAGCAGTTAATCGGCAGTGGCGCAGACATTCTGATCTGCACAAAGTCTGATCTTGTGGTGCGAGATATTGATCTGCTGAAGGAGCTTGGACGAGTAACCGTTTCATGGTCGATCAACACACTGGATGAAAATTTCAAGAACGACATGGATTCGGCTTCGAGCATTGAGCGTCGTATTGCTGCTATGAAGCAGGTATATGAAGCAGGCATCCGTACAGTCTGTTTCGTATCCCCGGTATTCCCCGGTATCACGGATTTTGAAGCAATCTTTGAGCGGGTAAAGGATCAGTGCGATCTGTTCTGGCTCGAAAATCTCAATCTTCGAGGCGGTTTCAAAAAGATAATTATGGATTATATCGCTGGAAAATATCCTGATCTTGTATCGCTTTACGATGAAATTTATAACAAGCATAACCGCAGCTACTTTGAAGCACTTGAAGTAAAAGCTGAGGAAATGGCTAAGAAGTATGATTGTCCTTTTGTGGATAATGAAATGCCTTATGGCAGAGTCCAGCAGGGACATCCGGTGATCGTGGATTATTTCTATCATGAGGAAATCCGAGGTTCAGAAAATACAGGAAAAAGAAATCGTTAAGCAGAAATTAACTATACGCTCTATTTGTATTCTTTTCCTCTAAGAAGCAATCCATGCCAGTAGGAATTCACGAAAGCAGCGGTTAACCTCAGTCATGCGTAGCTGGGAGTTTGAGAGCAGATAGATTGTGTTGCCTTCATGACCGGAATCAACCAAAGGTCGACTTATAATCTCGGGATGCGACCATAATGTATTCATATAATCATAGCCGAGATAAATTGCGTTGTTTTTTATCAATAAATCGCGGATTACAGACTCATCCGTAGTTTCAACAAGAATATGGATTTTGCGGTTTAATCCGAGAACATATTTGTCAATCATATTTCTGAAGCATAAATAGGCACGACCTTTGCTGACAATGGTTTGTCCGTCGAGATCAGCAAAGGTTATGTACCTTTTATTTGCCAATGGATGCTGCTGATTCATTATTACACTGTATCTGCTGTAAAACAATGGATCAGCTTGAAACTGTGTTTGTTCAAATGGACCAGTCACAATTGCAAAATTGCATTGCTGAGCAGATAATGCTGAAAGAGCGGTATCGTCAGTGGTATCGACCACGTTTAAAATAATTTGTGGATATTTCTGATGAAACTGTATAACAAAAATAGAAGAGGAGATACTCATATGAAACTAACACAAATTCGCAATGCAACTAATCGTTTGGAATATGCAGGAACAACGTTTTTGATCGATCCATGGCTGGCACCAAAGCACACGCTGTCTTTTGTGGATATACCAGGAATGCCTTATCATATTCCTGATCCGGTGAAAGAAAACCAGCCCATGCCATTCTATGATCTTCCGTTTCCGGTTGAACAGATCATGGAAGACGTTGACGCAGTCATTGTGACACATTTACATCCGGATCATATTGATATTTCGCCTATCGATGGTACTGTAGGTGCTCCTCTGGATAAAAAAATCCAGATCTATTGTCAAAATGAAGAAGATGCCGCTGTACTGGAAAAGTCCGGATTTTCTAGAATTACCGTGCTTCCACTGACCGGATTGAAGGTGGGTAATGCAAAAATAACCAGGATTCCGGCGCAACATGGTACTTATAAGAATTGTGGTGAGGCTATGGGCGTCATGTTTTCTGCTGAGACAGAGAAAACGTTTTATCTTGCTGGTGATACAGTATGGTATTACGGAGTACAGAAGGCAATCAATACGTTTAAGCCAGAGGTTATAGCCTTGAATTGTTGTGCTGCTGAAACAAAGGAAAATGGCCGTCTGATTATGGGTGCTGAGGATGTATGGAATGTTTCGCTGGCAGCACCAGAGGCGAAGCTTTATCTGACACATATGGATAATGTTGCTCATGCATCAGTTACACGCTTTACGATGCGTGGCCAATTAACAGCGTACGGTGTTTCTAACTATGATATGTTGGAAGACGGGGAAGCTGTTGTTTACTAAAAGACAGAAGTTAGTGTTAATGCTTTTGCATTCTCCGGCATATTCTTTTGTGTGTGTCATTTTTTCTGCGAAAAAGATGGAAGAGTTATAACGTACAAAGAGTATTTTGAAAAAATCAGGTTATTGCTGAAGTGTATAGATTCATTAGCAAGGAAGGCTCAAATGGGAAAAGTGCCCATTTGGGCCTATTATTGTATGAATTCATGTGCAGGAGATGAAAATGAATATTCACAAAAATAAGATGCTATGGTATAATACAAGGTGCTGTATTAGGGCTTCTTATGAGAGGAGCTGAAATATAAGAAAAGATTTAAAAAGCAAAGAACTTGGCAAGGGAATATCTCAGGAAAGTACGGGATTATACTCAGCCAGATTTGTAGATCGGTTTGGAAAGAGAAAACATAAACGATTCAAAAAGCTGCAAGAGTGCAGAGCATGGATTGCTGATGCGACTTATGTGGATGAACATAGTGATATTTCAATGCCATCAGATATGTTGGTCGATCATGGTTTGAATATTGGATTGGGATAAAAAAGAAAACAGTCCGTTCAAATACTGTTCGTAATTATACGGAGAGATATATTAAAAATATTAAACCGGTAATTGGGGAGATGCAACTATCAGACGTGAAACCACTTCATTGTCAGAAAATATTTTATAATATGGCAGATCAGGAATATCGTACATCTACAATTGACATACAAAAAACATTTTTACAATATGCAGAAGGTCAAAGCTATGAAAATCAGTATCGTTTTATACTACAAACCGGATTGCGAACAGGCGAATTGGTAGGAGTGAAATGTGAAGATGTCGATTTTATATCCAAAACAATTCAGATTCGCAGAAGTATGGAATATCGTTACAGTGTAAAGGAGTGGCGTATCGGAGAACCAAAGAGTAAATCAGGTTACCGTACGATACCTTTAACAGAAGAAGCGGTTACTATACTGAAAAAACAAAAAGAAAAGAATAAGAGGATTTCAGAAATTTCAACAGAATGGGAAGAATTTGTGTTTCTGTGCCGAAAAGGGACACCAGTCAAGAACAGTACATATGACACAGCGCTGTTTAAAATCTGTGACAAAGCAAAAATTCCAAGATTTTCGATGCATATCTTGAGACATACGTTTGCTACCAGATGTATTGAAGCAGGAATGAAACCGAAAATACTTCAGATGTTACTGGGCCATTCGAATATTGGAATTACGATGAACTTATATGTTCATACTACCGAGGAAGAAAAGAAAAAAGAAATGGACTTGGTAGCAGAAGCACTTATGGCAATGTAATGGCCCACGAAATGGCCTACTTGCAAAAATAAGTATGCTGAAATCCCTTGAAATCAAAGGATTTATAGGAGGAAATAGAAAAAATGAAATTAGGTATCGTGGGTCTGCCGAACGTCGGCAAGAGTACCCTGTTCAACTCCCTGACCAAGGCAGGCGCTGAGTCTGCCAACTATCCGTTCTGTACTATTGACCCGAATGTGGGTGTGGTTGCAGTTCCGGATAACCGTCTGAAGCTGCTTGGGGATCTGTACCATTCCAAAAAGGTAACCCCGGCGGTCATTGAGTTCGTAGACATTGCAGGCCTGGTAAAGGGCGCTTCCAAGGGTGAAGGTCTGGGCAACCAGTTTCTGGCTAACATCCGTGAGGTAGATGCCATTGTTCATGTAGTTCGCTGCTTCGAGGACCCGAACGTAATCCACGTAGAGGGCAGTGTAGATCCGATCCGTGACATTGAAACCATCAACCTGGAGCTGATCTTCTCTGATATCGAGATTCTGGAGCGCCGGATTGCCAAGACATCCAAGTCTGCATTTAACGACAAGTCTCTGGCAAAAGAGGTTGAGGTCTTAAAGGAACTGAAGGCAATCCTGGAGGATGGCAAGCTGGCTTCCGCCTACGAGAATGACGATGAAGATGTGATGACTTTTGTAAATTCCCTGAATCTGTTAACCTGCAAGCCGGTTATTTTCGCTGCAAACGTAGGCGAGGATGATCTGGCTGATGATGGTGATTCCAATCCGCATGTTGCTGCAGTCCGCAAATATGCTGCAGAGAACAACTGTGAGGTATTTGTCATCTGCGCCCAGATCGAGCAGGAGATCGCAGAGCTGGATGATGATGAGAAGCAGGAGTACTTAGACGCACTTGGTCTCAGTGAGTCCGGTCTGGACAAGTTGATCGCGGCAAGCTACCGTCTCCTGGGCCTGATCAGCTACCTGACCTCCGGTGAGGACGAGACCCGTGCATGGACCATCAAGGTCGGCACCAAGGCTCCGCAGGCAGCCGGTAAGATCCATTCCGATTTTGAGCGCGGCTTTATTCGTGCCGAGGTCGTAAATTACCAGGATCTGTTAGACTGCGGTACTTACGCAAAAGCAAAAGAGAAAGGTCTGGTGGGCCTGGAGGGAAAAGATTATGTTGTCAAAGATGGCGATGTGATCCTGTTCCGTTTCAATGTATAAGAGTAAAACAAAAAGGGCGTGCCGGCGGCGCGCCCTTAATTTATGGCAGAAAACAATTTACTGTCATTTCTATCATACAAAAAAGCTCCGGCTCCACACACCCAGGAACCGAAGCTTTTTATATCATTTATAATATTCCAGTCTTATGATTAAGCCATTGCGTTTACAGCTTTAGAGAGGCGGGAAACCTTTCTGGAAGCGGTATTCTTGTGGTATACACCCTTGGTGCAAGCCTTATCGATCTCGGAAATAGCAGCAACTAAAGCGGTCTGTGCAGCAGCCTTATCAGCAGCGGTTACAGCAGCCTCTACCTTCTTGCAAGCAGTTTTCACTTTAGAACGGATAGCTTTGTTTCTTGCAGCCTTGGTCTCGTTTACTAAGATTCTCTTTTTAGCAGATTTAATGTTAGCCAATCTGGGCACCTCCAATTAAACAAATTATGATTTATAGTCTTTGGTTTGCATCAAAGTCTGGACACGGACAGTTCAATGTAAACATACTATTGCATTCTAACTAATCCGGCACAAAATGTCAATACATAAATTGCTTCTTTTTGCGAAAAAATAAGGAAAATCGTGTTGGCAAGGTGGAATGCGGCAGGCACAGAATAAGCGGGAAAAGGACATACCCCGGAAAAGAATGAGCCGTATGCAGATATGGAAAAGAGGTAGTGCAGAATGAAAAGAAATAAAGAAACAGAGCAGAAGAAACAGGCAGCTGGGAATTATCCGGATTTCGAGGTCCGCACGGATCTTGCCGTGGAGGAGCAGGAGCGGTTCCCGGGAGATGGAGGGGAAATCTCCGGTGTTTCCCTGCGGAAATGGCGGGAGTGCCATTCAGATATCCGTATGACGGAAGTAAAAATTCTGGATGAGCATGGTGCTGAAACTATGGGGAAACCAGTGGGGACTTACCTGACTCTGGAGGCGGATGCCCTGGCGAAAAAGGATAAAAGTTACCATGAAGAGGTATCGGCAGAGCTGGCGGGACATCTGCGTACCCTGATCCGGCAGATGACCGGGAAACGGGAGACGGAACGGAACATTCTGGCAGTAGGCCTGGGAAACCAGGATGTGACGCCAGATGCTTTGGGACCGAAGGTGCTGAGCAACCTGCAGATGACCCGGCATCTGCAGGGAGAATACGGAAATGAATTTTGCAAAAAGCACAATTTCCCGGTTTTGAGTGGCATTGCGCCCGGTGTCATGGCTCAGACCGGCATGGAGACAGCAGAAATTCTGAAGGGAATCATACAGGAGACAAGGCCGGATTTTCTGATTGTGGTGGATGCCCTGGCGGCCCGAAGCATCCGAAGGCTTGGAACTACCATCCAGCTCACCGATACCGGGATTCGTCCGGGATCCGGTGTTGGAAACCACAGGCAGAGCCTGACAAAGGAAAGCCTTGGCATTCCGGTGCTGGCAGTCGGAGTACCAACGGTGGTAGGGGCGGCGGCTATTGTCTATGATACGGTAGATGCCATGACCGGAACATTGAAAAAGAACCGGGCTACACGCGGACTTGGAACCTATATGGAGGGTCTGGGTCCGGAGGAGCAGTATCTTTTGATCCGGGAACTTCTGGCACCGGAGTTTGGAAGCCTTTATGTAACACTGCCGGATATGGATGAGCGGATCCGAACCTTAAGCTATACCATCTCAGAAGCAATTCATGAAGCGGTATTTCCTGAAAAAGAAGAGATGTAAATGTTAACCATGAAAATATTTAAAGTTGACAATTTGACTGCGGGTTGCTATACTGTGATCGTTTTTAACAGGAAACATACAGGAAGGGGACAGAGGCCATGAGACAGGAGCGGCTTATGATGCTGGAAAAAACACTTTCTGAATTGCACGGATACCGGGGATGGATGATCGGGAAATGCCGTTTTTCCTTTGGAGGAGAAGAAAAGCCTGCAGAAGCACCTGGGCCTTTGCAGCAGAGCTGTCATCTTGATGTGCTGCGCTCGGACCGGCGGCTTGCGGAGGTGGAGATCACAAATCCGCTAACGGGTGACCAGCTTCGTGTGATGCTTGTTCGTGCGTTTCCCAAAATGAAGAGTGGGACAGAGAAAGCAGCTGATGAGGCTGCCGGAAAGCAGAAGCTGGATACAGAACCGGGGGACGGCCGGACAGCAGCGGAGAACCAGCAGCTCATGAAAGCAGAATTTCCTCAGAAAACCGGCGAAGCATTCCTGCCAACATCAGAGGAAATAAGCATGTATCTGCACGCTTCTGAAGATGAAAACCCCATCCACCAGGGCAAAGCAGCCGTGGTTCCCGGATTTCTCATGGTGAACCGCATCCTGGAAGGATATGGGGACTGCATTGAGGCATCGGTCCGGTTTTACCTGCCTCTCCGATGCCAGGAACCGGCAGAGCTGGTCGAAAAGAAAACAGGAGAACAAAGCCGGACTGTGGAGCTTTTCACAGACCGGGGACGCATCCTGCAGATGAAGCTGCAGGGGAAGGACGAAGGAGGAAAACAATTATGAACATAACAGCCGGAACAATGGCAAAGAAAGAAACAATCTGGACGACATTTGGAATCACCACCATGGCGCTGATGACGACCATGCTGATCGTTTCTACATACATAAAGATTCCGCTCCCATTTTCAACCGCCAGCATCACGGCTCAGACTCTGGTGGTCAATCTGGTCGGCCTGCTGTTTGCGCCGCTCCAGATCGTGGCTATCATGACAAGCTGGATTCTCTTAAATGTTCTGGGAATCGGCGGATCTCTCGGAAAACTTCTGGGACCGACCGGCGGATATCGTTACGGCTTTGCAGCGGCGGCTATTCTTACTTCCCTGTTCTGCCGGAAGGTAAAGAATTTAAAGGCACAGACTGCATTTCTGGTCTTTGCGGGAATTCCGGTCATCTACCTGTTTGGAGCAGTTCAGATGAAGGCAGTGACAAAACAGCCGTGGCAGGCCATTATGGTGCAGGCAGTGCTTCCGTTTATTCCGCTGGATGTTGTAAAGTGTTTTGTGGCAGCCGGTATTGCAAAGATCCTGCGCCGTGTTGTGCCGCAGTTTTAAGTATGTAAACAGGGAGAATGTGCATGGAAAAGGTTTGGATCCTTGGAGGAATGCGAAGCTTTATCGGTGTGAAGGACCGGATGTACCGGAATGTGCCGGCAGAGGTTCTGGGAGCGGAGGTGCTCAGGGCTGTCATTGAAAAATACCAGCTTGCAGAGTGTGATATTGATTTTATCATCGGAGGAAATGCAGTGGGTGGGGGAGGAAACATGACCCGCCTGGCCGCGCTGACCGCGGGTCTTGAGCAGGAGATTCCGGCGGTAAGCCTGGATCTGCAGTGTGGTTCCGCCCTGGAGGCAGTCACCCAGGCAGCAGCAAAGATCGAGAGCGGTCTGGCGGATCTGGTGCTTGCAGGCGGTATGGAAAGCTCATCCACCCAGCCGCTCCGGATGTGGAATCCGAACCATCCGAACTACGAGAAGGACAAGGTGTGGACGGTGGCGCAGTTTATACCGGGGCAGCAGGGCGAGCAGGTCATGCTGGAAGGAGCAGAGCGCACCGCAATATCGGAGCACGTGACAAAAGAAGAACAGGATTTCTGGGTGCTGGAGAGCCACCATCGGGCAGCAAGGACCGTGCAGAAGGGCCTTTTATCGGACATTCAGGTATCGGTGGCGGGAAGTCGGAAGGATGAAGGCATCCGTGCCTCCATGAGCCAGAAGCTCATGGACCGCCTTCCGCATCTTCTGCCGGGCGGCTGTGTGATCCACGCAGCCAATGCCTGTCTGATGCATGACGGCGCGGCCTTTGTGGCGCTTTGTTCCGAGGAGTATGGAAAACGTCATAACCTGACTCCGGCGGCGGTGCTGCGTTTCGGGACTGCTGTGGGCGGTGACCCGCTCATGAGTCCGAAAACCGCGGTTCTGGCAGTGGAAAAGCTGTTGAAAAAGACTGGGCTTACATACGGACAGATCGATGCTTTTGAGGTAAATGAAGCCTTTGCGGTGATTGATGTGCTGTTTGAGCGGGCCTTCCCGGGAACGAGAGAACGCTATAACCGGTTTGGCGGTGCGCTGGCCTATGGACATCCTTATGGAGCTTCCGGAGCGCTGCTGCTCCTGCATCTTTTGAAATCCCTGGAATCCTGCAGCGGACAGTATGGTATTTGTTCCGTGGCGGCGGCCGGAGGCATTGGAAGCGCAATTCTGGTGGAGCGGATATAAAGCCAGGGGACAGTCTGGGAAGAAGGGAAAGAAAATGTTGACAAATTATCTGGAAATGATTCAGTCAGTGGAGCGGGACCGGGAGGCCCTGCTCTTTTCTGACCGTGTTTATACCTATGGAAATCTGGCGGACCTGGCATTGGAAAAACAAAAGCAGCTCCATCTGGAAAATAGAAAACAGCAGCTTGCTGTGATCCGGGAATCCTCCATTCTGGAGCAGCTTGTGGCATTTCTGGCCTGTCAGGGAACCGGGGCAGTGCCGCTTATTGTTCCAAACGACACAACGGTGCCGGATGCTTTTTTTGAGATAAAAATTCCGGATGAAGCCTGCATGGCCGTTATGACATCTGGCACCACTGGGAGCGGGAAGCTTTTGTTCCGTACCTTTGAGAGCTGGTATGGATATTTTGAAACCCAGAACCGGATTTTTGGCATAAGCGGAGAAAGCCGTCTGTTTGCACAGGGAAGCCTGGCATTTACCGGGAATCTGAATCTGTATCTGGCACAGCTTTCAGCAGGGGCCGCAGTGATTGCCTGCGACCTGTTTGATCCGAGACTCTGGAAGCAGCAGCTGGAAGCATACCGGGCAGATGGAATCTATCTGATCCCGGCAAAGCTGCGGGCACTAAAGCAGGTGTATGAGCGGGAGCGGGAACCGGAAAAACAGACAAACAGGCATATCCGGCTGATCCTGAGCGGCTCCCAGAGCTTTGGCGGCGCGGAAGCACTGGCAGTTCAGCGTATCTTCCCGCATGCGGATCTGATCCTGTATTACGGCGCAAGTGAGCTGAACTATGTAAGCTATGTTCATGGCCGGGATATGGGGGAAGATAAAACCCTGATCGGCAGAAAGTTCCCGGATGTTGACATCTGCCTGAAGGATGGCAGGATTCATGTAACAACGCCATACGGAGTGGTGGGGGCAGGCACGGATACCTTTGTGGGGGATTATGGTCACTGGGATGAAGCGGGAAATCTTTACTTTGACGGCCGCAGAGATGATATCTGCAATATTAATGGAAGAAAGATTTCATCCGTGAGGGTGGAAAATGCCATGCTGGACGTGCCTGGTGTGAAGGAGGCTGCGGTGAAAGCGTCATCCCGGGGCGGCCATGATACACTGATGGCCTGGGTGGTGTTGGATATGCCGACAGCCGGAACCGGACCGGAAGCTGAAAGACCGCTGCAGAAGCAGGAAATGAAACGAAAGATCCGGAATCATCTGATTCAAGTACTTTCTGCCAGTGAGATCCCGCAGGGAATCCTGTTTCTGGAAGCGCTTCCGAAAAATGAGAGCGGAAAAGTCCGGAAACGTGATCTGATATAAAAATACAGCATATTGATAACTTGTAATGCCGCGGATTCTATGATATATTGGTATCCGTGGCATTTTGCCAATTTACGAGAGAAAAGAGAATGTTATGTTACAGTATCTGATTGTATGCCCGCTTGTGTTTCTGGCGGGATTTGTTGATTCCATTGCAGGCGGAGGCGGTCTGATTTCCCTTCCGGCCTACATCATTGCCGGAGTTCCGGCGCATTATGCCCTGGGTACGAATAAAATATCATCTACACTGGGAACCAGCATCGCCACATGGCGGTATCTGAAGCACGGATATCTCAAAGACAAGCAACTGATCTGGACGGTGCTGTGCGCCTGCCTGGCAGCCATTGTGGGTTCCTACATTGGATCCAGTCTTTCTCTTATGGTGAGTGATACCGTGATCAAGCATATGATGATGGTAGTGCTTCCAATCGTGGCATTTTATGTGCTGCGGAATAAGAACATGGGTGCAGAGACCGAACAGAAAAAGCTGTCGAATAAGGCGGTACTGCTCATCTGTATAACGGCAGCTCTGGTGATTGGTATGTATGACGGTTTTTACGGACCGGGAACCGGAGCCTTTTATCTTCTGGTCCTGACCGGAGCTGCGCATCTGAATGTGTATGAGGCATCGGCTATGACCAAGGTACTGAATCTGACCTCCAACGTCATGGCCCTGACGAACTTTCTGCTCAATGGAACCGCGTATTACGGCCTGGGACTGGCTGCAGCCGCGTTCTGCATTGCAGGAAATTACATTGGTTCCGGCCTGGTGGTAAGCAATGGACAGAAGATAGTCCGTCCGGTCATCCTCATTGTGCTGGCTATTTTATTCATCAAGATTTTAATGGGAATCTGATCATAATGTATATATGAAAAAGGAGAATTTCTATGAAGTGGACCAAATTTACCTTAAAGACCACCACGGAAGCTGTTGATCTGATCAGCAGCATGCTGGACGAGATCGGTATCGAGGGTATTGAGATCGAGGACAATGTACCGCTGTCTGACGCAGACACCAAGGGTATGTTCATCGACATCCTCCCAGAGCTTCCGCCGGATGACGGCACCGCAAAGGTAAGCTTTTATGTGGAGGATTTAAGCAATCTGGAGAACATCATCCATCAGGTGAACGCAGGACTCGATGAGATCGCGGAATTTGTGAATGTGGGTGAGCGCAGCTTAAGCGTTTCAGAGACTGAGGACAAGGACTGGATCAACAACTGGAAACAGTATTTCAAACCGTTTACCGTAGATGATATCCTTATCAAGCCAACCTGGGAGACCATCCCGGAGGAGCATAAGGACAAGCTGCTTATTCAGATTGACCCGGGTACCGCGTTTGGTACCGGTATGCATGAAACCACCCAGCTGTGCATCCGCCAGCTGCGCAAATATGTGAACGCCGATTCTGAGATCATTGATGTGGGAACCGGAAGCGGTATTCTGGGTATTGCGGCCTTAAAGCTGGGCGCAAAGAGTGTGTTCGGCACAGACCTGGATGAGAACGCTATCGTGGCTGTGGGCGAGAACCTGGAATCCAACAACATTCCGGCAGACCGTTTCCATGTGGTTCAGGGCAACATCATCGATGATCAGGCTATTCAGGACCAGGCTGGTTACGAGTGTTATGACATTGCGGCAGCCAACATTCTGGCTCCGGTCATCATTATGCTGCAGGGAGAAATCTGCAAACACATCAAGCACGGCGGCATGTTCATCACCTCTGGCATCATCAACACCAAGGAGCAGGATGTCAAGGATGCCATGAATGCCAATCCGGAGCTTGAAATCGTGGAAACTACCTACCAGGGCGACTGGGTATCCATTACCGCCCGCAGAAAATAAGGAGCAGCAGCGTGTATCATTTTTTTGTAACACCGGCACAGATCATGGATGGCTATGCCGTGATCACCGGTCAGGATGTGAATCATATCCGTAATGTCCTGCGCATGAAGCCAGGAGAGCAGGTGGGAATCCGCGACGGTATATCCCGCAGCTATATCTGTGAGCTGGAAGCCATTGAAGAAGAGGAGATCCGGGCAAAAATCCTGACGGAGGATACCAACTTAAGTGAGCTTCCGGCAGAATTGTACCTGTTTCAGGGCCTTCCCAAGAGCGACAAGATGGAACTTATTATTCAGAAGGCTGTGGAGCTGGGAGTGCATGAGGTTATTCCGGTGGCTACCCGCCGTGCAGTGGTGAAGCTGGACCGGAAAAAGGAGGAATCCAGGCTGAAGCGCTGGAACGCCATTGCGGAGAGCGCAGCCAAGCAGTCCGGACGCATGATGATTCCCCAGGTGCACAGTGTGCTGACCATGAAGGAGGCCTTTGCCTATGCAAAAGGATTTGATGTCAATCTGATCCCCTATGAGCTGGCAGAGGGCATGAAAGAGACGAAAGCCATTCTGGATCAGGTAAAGCCCGGTATGCGTGTGGGCATCTTTATCGGTCCGGAGGGCGGCTTTGATGTAGAGGAAGTGGAAGCAGCCATGACGGAAGGCATCCATCCCATCACTCTGGGACGGCGCATCCTGCGGACTGAGACCGCGGGCATGACTATGCTTTCCATCCTGATGTTCCAGTTAGAACAGTAAATATAATAGGAGTATTATGCAATGGAAGCATATTTTGATAATTCAGCTACCACCAAGGTCCTGGACAGCGTGAAGGACATCGTGGTAAAAACAATGACAGAGGACTATGGCAATCCGGCTGCCAAGCACCGCAAGGGCATGGAGGCAGAGCAGTACATCCGCGATGCACGGAAAATTATCGCGGATACCATGAAGGTGCAGGAGAAGGAAATCCTGTTTACTTCCGGCGGTTCCGAGTCCAACAACATGGCACTGATCGGCGCAGCCTGGGCGAACCAGAGAGCCGGAAAGCACATCATCAGTACCTCCATCGAGCATCCGTCTGTATACAATCCGCTGGGGGTGCTGGAGGAACTGGGCTTTGAAGTGACCATTCTTCCGGTTGACCATGATGGCCACATCAGCCTGAAGGAGCTGGAGGAGGCCATTCGCCCGGATACCATTCTGGTTTCCACCATGTATGTGAACAATGAGGTGGGAGCTGTGGAGCCGGTGGAGGAAATCTCAAAGATTATTAAGGCAAAGAATCCGTCCACCCTGTATCATGTGGATGCCATTCAGGCCTATGGCAAGTATGTGATTCGCCCGAAAAAACAGGGCATTGACCTGCTTTCCGTCAGCAGCCATAAGATCCACGGACCGAAGGGTGTCGGATTCTTATACATCCGCAATGGCGTGAAGATCAAACCGCTCATCTACGGAGGCGGCCAGCAGGCAGGCATGCGTTCCGGCACTGAGAATGTTCCGGGCGTGGCAGGCTTTGGCGCTGCCGCAAAGGAGATGTACACGAACCATGCGGAAAAGGTACAGAAGCTCATTGAGCTCAAAGACTATATGACCGACCGTCTGGGCGAAATCGAGGGAACGGTCATCAACAGCAAAAAGGGCGAGGCGAGCGCGCCGCAGATTGTGAGCGTCAGCTTTGAGGGCGTGCGCAGCGAGGTGCTTCTGCATGCGCTGGAAGACAAAGGTGTTTATGTTTCTTCCGGTTCCGCATGTTCTTCCAACCATCCGGGTATCAGCGGAACCTTAAAGGGTATCGGTGTGGCACAGAAACTTCTGGACTCCACCATCCGCATGAGCTTTGGCATGTTCAACACGAAAGAAGAAGTAGATTACACCATTGATGTATTAAAGGAGCTGGTTCCGGTCTTGCGCCGTTACCAGAGAGGATAACTAAGAAAGGATAAAAGTATGGTATACCAGTCATTTTTGATTAAGTACGCAGAGATCGGTACCAAGGGTAAAAACCGTTACCTTTTTGAGGATGCCCTGATCAAGCAGATCAAGAACGCGCTCAAAAAGGTAGAAGGTTCTTTCATTGCATCCAAGGAGTCCGGCCGTATCTACGTTCAGGCTCTTAGTGAGTACGATTACGATGAAGTGATCGAAGCCTTAAAAAAGGTATTCGGTATTGCGTGGATCTGTCCGATGCTGCAGCTTGAGGACAAGGATTATGAGAATTTAAAGAAGGTTGTTGTGGACTACATTGATCAGGCTTATCCGGACAAGCATTTTACCTTCAAGGTAGATTCCAGACGCGCGGACAAGAATTATCCGGTCCGTTCCGAGCAGATGAACTGTGATTTTGGTGAGGTGATCCTAAACGCATTCCCGGAGACCTCTGTAGATGTGCATCATCCGGATGTTCTGGTGCATGTAGAGATCCGCAAGGTCGTTAATATTTACTCCCTGATGATCCCGGGACCGGGCGGTATGCCGGTGGGCACCAACGGAAAGGCAACCCTGCTTTTGTCCGGCGGTATCGACAGCCCGGTGGCAGGCTATATGATCGCAAAGCGCGGTGTGAAGATCGATGCAGTTTACTTCCATGCTCCGCCATACACCAGCGACCGCGCAAAGCAGAAGGTGGTAGACCTGGCCAAGCTGGTAGCACGTTATTCCGGCCCGATTCCGCTGCATGTGGTAAACTTTACCGACATTCAGCTTTATATTTACGAGCAGTGCCCGCATGAGGAACTGACCATTATCATGCGCCGCTACATGATGAAGATCGCAGAGGAGATTGCAAAGAAGAGTGATTCCCTGGCCCTCATCACCGGCGAGAGCATCGGTCAGGTGGCATCCCAGACGGTTCAGTCCCTGGCTGCAACCAACGAGGTCTGCACCATGCCGGTATTCCGTCCGCTGATCGGCTTTGATAAGCAGGAAATCATTGATATTTCCGAGAAAATCGGAACCTTTGAAACCTCCATTCAGCCGTTCGAGGACTGCTGTACCATCTTTGTGGCCAAGCATCCGGTAACGAAGCCGAACTTAAATATCATTCACAAATCAGAGACTAAACTGGAAGAGAAGATTGATGAGATGGTACGGGCTGCGCTGGAGACAGAGGAAGTCATCTGGTGCGATTAAGTTTTCAAGCAAAAAAATAAGGATACTCCGGTCGGAGTATCCTTTTAAAAATCACGTAAGCGGAATTATTTGATGATGTACGGGGACAGGGTCTCCAGAATCTCATCGATACCAGCCTCAGCATGGATGTTTAAGTCGATCGGCTTGGAAAGATCCAGGCTGAAGATGCCCATGATGGACTTTGCGTCGATGACATATCTGCCGGATACCAGATCAAAGTCGACATCAAACTTGGTTAAGTCGTTTACGAAAGACTTCACTTTATCAATAGAATTTAAAGAAATACGAACTGTTTTCATGTGAGAAACCTCCTTAAATGGTTACCTTTTTAATCTTGGCGTAGGGATAAAATCTTCTTTCGCCTTATGATAAATTTTACAAACATATCGGGGGAAAGTCAATAGGGAGTTTCCATGAAATCAGGTTAAATATTTGTTAGGACAATAAAGGAGAATTATATGAGAACGGCAGCATTGCACAATCTGGGCTGCAAGGTAAATTCCTATGAAACGGAGGCCATGCAGCAGCTTCTGGAAGAAGCCGGATACGAGATCGTGCCCTTCCACGAAAAGGCCGATGTCTACATTATCAACACCTGTTCCGTAACCAATATCGCGGACCGCAAGTCCAGACAGATGCTGCACCGGGCTAAGAAGCAGAATCCGGATGCCGTGGTGGTTGCGGCTGGCTGCTATGTCCAGGCGGCAGCAGAGGAGCTGAAGGCGGATCTGGCAGTAGATGTCATCATCGGAAACAATAAAAAGCAGGATCTGCTTCCGATCCTGGAAGAATATTTCAAAGATAAGAGTGACAGCAGCCATGTGATCGAAATCAGCGAGACTCATGAGTATGAGCGCCTTTCCATCCACAAGATTGCGGATCATACCCGAGCCTTTTTGAAGATTCAGGATGGCTGCAACCAGTTCTGCAGCTACTGCATTATCCCATACACCCGCGGACGCGTCCGC
This sequence comes from Clostridium sp. AF27-2AA, assembly GCF_003478505.1. Classification (GTDB taxonomy): domain Bacteria; phylum Bacillota; class Clostridia; order Lachnospirales; family Lachnospiraceae; genus Brotaphodocola. Next base: position 10,270 of record NZ_QUFI01000033.1, on the reverse strand, counting down.
AGCCGCAGACCGGATGAGGTTGTAGCCGAGGTGCGGGAGCTGGCAGCCGCGGGCTATCAGGAGGTGGTCCTGACCGGCATCCACTTAAGCTCTTATGGCGTGGATTTTAAGGAAGAGGAAAAGAAAGAAAACCTGTTAAGCCTGATAAAACAGGTGCATGAGGTGGAGGGAATCCGCCGCATCCGCCTTGGCTCTCTGGAACCGCGCATCATCACCGAAGAATTTGCGCAGGCACTGGCTTCTATGCCGAAGTTCTGTCCGCATTTCCATCTGTCCTTACAGAGCGGCTGCGATAAGACCTTAAAGCGCATGAACCGCCATTACACCACAGAGGAGTACGCTGCAGGCTGTGAGATCCTGCGCAGATACTTTGACAATCCGGCAATCACCACCGATGTCATTGTGGGCTTCCCGGGTGAGACTGAGGAAGAGTTTGAAGAGACAAAGGCATTTTTAGAGCGGATCGGCTTCTACGAGATGCACATTTTCAAGTATTCCAGACGTGCCGGAACCCGCGCGGACCGCATGCCGGATCAGATTCCGGAGCAGGTGAAGAGTGTCCGCAGCGAGATACTTTTGAAACTGGAAAAACAGATGTCAAAGGCATACCGTGAGAGCTTTTCTGGCAAGAAAAAAACGGTGCTTCTGGAAGAAAAAACCGAGATCGGAGGCCGTGCGTACATGATCGGCCATACTATGGAATATGTAAAAGCTGTGGTTCCATATGCAGATAATCTGAAAAATAAAATGACCGAAGGCATCCTGAAAGAGGCATTAAACGACGAAGTGTTGTTACTGGATAGTAGGAATTTTCTGAACTGAAAATTCCGTATGTTATCGTGGTGACAGCAGATTTTGCCGATTTGGAATGCGAAGCATCGGCAAAATCCGTTGCTGCTGAAAACAGCAGCAATGAAGTCCTCTTACTTGACGAATCATGGAAAGTAGTATAGAATATAAAAGAATAGTTAAAGGACGTGAAGAACATGGGCGAAATTCATAACACACAGTTTTTTAAAGCAGTACAGGAGAACAAAATGGATGTCAGCCAGGTTTTGGAACAGGTGTATGTGGCGCTGACGGAAAAAGGTTATAATCCGGTAAACCAGATCGTAGGTTATATTATGTCCGGAGATCCAACCTATATCACCAGCCATAAAGGTGCCAGAAGCCTGATCATGAAAGTCGAGCGTGATGAAATTCTGGAAGAACTGATGTCTGTTTACATTGATGCCAGATTAAAATAAAAGCTTGTGCCAGATATAACAAAAGATGCTTGCCAGCCATATCCGTCCGGAGAGGCTGGCAGTTTTGTGTATGATAGGAAAATTTTATGAGAATTTTAGGACTGGACTATGGATCCAAAACAGTAGGGGTAGCAGTCTGCGATCCGCTGGGCATGACGGCTCAGGGCGTGGAGACGATTACCCGGAAGGAAGAGAATAAGCTGCGCAAGACCCTTGCCCGGATTGAGGCCCTGGTGGAAGAATACCAGGTTGAAACCATCGTTTTGGGATATCCTAAGAATATGGATGATTCAATTGGGGAACGTGCGCTGAAAACAGAAGAATTTCGCAATATGCTGGTACGCAGAACCGGTCTGCCGGTTGTTCTGTGGGACGAGCGTCTGACAACTATTGAAGCAAATGAGATTCTGATCGAAAGCGGAGTACGCAGAGAAGACCGGAAAAAGGTGATCGACAAGATCGCGGCCACCCTGATCTTACAGTCTTATCTGGGCTCCCTTAAGTAAAAAAACAGGAGAGAGACCGTGATGGAAGAAAAAATTACCCTGCAGACCGATACTGGGGAATCTGTGGATTTTTATGTCCTGGAGGAGACCCGTATCAATGGAATGAACTACCTTTTAGTGACTGATTCCGAAGAAGAGGAAGACGGCGAGTGTTACATTTTAAAGGATGTTTCCAAAGCAGAGGACAGCGACGCCGTATATGAATTTGTAGAGAACGATGATGAGATGGATTATCTTTTTAAGATTTTCACGGAACTGATGGAAGATATGGAAGTAGAGCTTCAGAAATAAGCTTTTATGAAAATAGACTTGGAGGAAAATATTGAGCATGGAGAATCAGAACAATCAGAATGACAAACCGGCTGACGGATACGCTCAGGCACCGCAGCAGGAAGAAAAGTCCGTGCTGGCAGAGCTTGCAGAGTTTGTTTCCCGCAAGAAGGAGGCGGCGCAGAGCGTGAATGTACCGGCGGAAGCAAAGCAGAACGTGGAAAAAGCGCAGAATACAGCCAGTGCCGCAGATGAGGGCGGCAAAGCAGCTTCGGATGAAACACAGGAAGAAAAGAACGAGCGCCCGGTGAGAAATACCCGCAGCAGAGGTTCGAGAAGACCGAGAAATACAGCTCCGAAACGTGAGGAAGACGCAGATCCTTCTGAGAATGAGAAAACGCAGGAGGAAAGAAAGCCGAGAACTACAAGGGCAAGCCGCAGCGCGGCAGCCAGAACGGAAAAGGCGGAAAGACCGGCAAGAGGCGAGCGTGCAGCCCGCGGCGAAAAAGCAGAAAAACCGGCAAAGCCAGAGCGCGCGGCCAGAACAGAGAAACCTGCGAGAGCAGAGCGCCCGGTAAAGAGTGAGAAACCGGTCAGAGTTTCCAAAGCAAAGAATGTGCTTGCAGATACCAGTTCCAAGCCGAAGGTACGCATCATCCCGTTAGGCGGTCTGGAGCAGATCGGTATGAACATTACCGCATTTGAGTATGAGGACACCATTGTAGTGGTAGACTGCGGTCTTGCATTTCCGACGGATGATATGCTGGGTATCGACCTGGTCATCCCGGATGTTACTTATCTGGAGCGCAACATCGACAAGGTCAAAGGTTTTGTCATCACCCACGGACATGAGGATCATATTGGTGCGCTGCCTTACATTTTACAGAAGATCAATGTTCCGGTGTATGGCACCAAGCTGACCATTGCTCTCATTGAGAATAAGTTAAAAGAGCATAACTTAATGAAGAGCACCAAGCGCAAAGTGGTAAAACATGGTCAGTCTGTGAATCTGGGCTGTTTCCGTGTGGAATTCATCAAGACCAACCACAGCATTGCAGATTCCGCAGCGCTGGCTCTGTTTACTCCGGCCGGCATCATCGTGCATACCGGAGACTTCAAGGTTGATTACACCCCGGTATTCGGTGATGCCTTTGATCTGGCGCGTTTTGCTGAGCTGGGAAGAAAGGGTGTTCTGGCGCTTCTCAGTGATAGTACAAACGCCATCCGCAAAGGCTTTACTGCTTCCGAGCGTACGGTTGGAAAAACCTTCGATGCCATCTTTGCGGAGCATAAGAACAATCGTATTATCGTAGCAACCTTCGCATCCAACGTAGACCGTGTACAGCAGATCATCTTTACCGCTGAAAAATACGGACGCAAGGTTGTGGTAGAGGGCCGAAGCATGGTCAATGTCATCGGTACGGCCAACGAGCTTGGCTACATCAACATTTCCGATGGCACCCTCATCGAGATCGATCAGTTAAAGAACTATCCGGATGAGCAGACCGTGCTCATCACTACGGGAAGCCAGGGTGAGTCCATGGCGGCTCTGTCCCGTATGGCATCCGGCATGCACCGCAAGGTATCCATTAAGCCGAACGATGTTGTCATTATGAGTTCTACTCCGATTCCGGGTAATGAGAAGCAGGTAGCCAAGGTTATCAACGAACTGGCTATGCGCGGCGTTGAGGTGATCACCGAAGATACCCATGTATCCGGCCATGCCTGCCAGGAGGAGATCAAGCTGATCTACTCCCTGCTGCATCCGAAGTTCGCGCTTCCGGTACACGGTGAGTACCGTCACCTGGTGGCAAATCGTTCCATTGCAACGGCTATCGGTGTGCCGAAGGAGAACGTGCTCATCATGTCTTCTGGTGATGTTGTGGAAATCTGTGAGGATTCCTGCAAGGTTGTGGATCATGTGCAGCATGGCGGTATTCTGGTAGACGGACTTGGTGTGGGCGATGTCGGAAACATTGTACTGCGTGACCGCCAGAACCTGGCACAGAACGGTATCATCATTGTAGTCCTGACCCTGGAGCGTTACAGCAACCAGCTTCTGGCCGGACCGGATATCGTATCCCGCGGCTTTGTTTATGTAAGAGAGTCTGAGGATCTCATGGACGAAGCAAAACGCGTAGTAGATGACGCAGTTGCAGACTGTCTGAGCCGTCATGTGACTGACTGGGGCAAGTTAAAGAACATGATCCGCGACAGCTTAAGTGATTTTATGTGGAAACGTATGAAGCGGAATCCGATGATTCTGCCGATCATTATGGAGGTTGAATAGGCTAAAGATGAGCCATATCACCAGAGACATCAACAGGGTGACCGGAACGGTCATCGGAATTTCGGGAAAGCTGATCCTGTATGCCCTTGTGATCCTTCTACTTGCAGAGGGTGTCACAAGAGGCTATGCCTTCGGTCATTCCCTGTTTTATGAAAGCTCCGTGGAGCAGGCACCGGGCCGCGACATTGTGGTTACGATTCAGGACGGACAGAAGGATTCTGAAACAATTCACGAACTGAAAAAAGGCGGACTCATCGACAATGAACTTGCCATGCGGGTCCAGATGAAGTTCTACGATTATGAGATTCATCCGGGAACCTACACGTTAAATACCTCCATGTCATCGAAAAAGATGCTTCAGGTTCTGAATGAGAAGATCGAAGAAGGGGAGGACACGGCATCATGATGGATCAGGACCGGATCACCCAGTATATCCATTCCCTGGATCAGGGGCACGGCGCGTTCTGTGACCAGATCGCGAAAACGGCGAGAACCGGACGTGTGCCTATCATCCGGAAAGAAACGGCCAATTTTCTGCAGGCCATGGTAGCGGCAAAGCAGCCAAAGCGCATTCTGGAGGTAGGAACCGCTGTGGGCTATTCTGCCCTTCTGATGGCGCAGGTCATGCCGGAGGGAACGGATATCATCACCATTGAAAAATATGAGCCGCGCATTCCAGTGGCACGCCGTCACTTTGAGGAGGCGGGGCTTTCTGACCGCATTACCCTGCTGGAGGGGGATGCTGGGGAAATCTTAAAGGAACTGGATGGCTCCTTTGATTTTATCTTTATGGACGCGGCCAAGGGACAGTATATTCACTGGCTGCCGGATATTCTCCGGCTGTTATCCACAGGAGGCGTATTGTTTTCCGACAATGTGCTGCAGGACGGAGACATTATTGAATCCCGCTTTGCGGTGGAGCGCCGCAACCGTACCATTCACGCGAGAATGCGGGAGTATCTGTACACCCTGACCCATATGCCGGAGTTTCAGACCAGCGTGGTGCCGATCGGAGATGGCGTGGCGCTGAGTGTGAAACGGTAAAAAACTGAAATAGGAAAAATAGTATGAGAGACACAGAATTATTAATCCCGGCAGGCAGCCTGGATGTGCTGAAAACAGCAGTCATCTACGGTGCCGATGCCGTATATCTGGGCGGTGAGGCCTTCGGTCTCAGAGCCAAAGCAAAGAATTTTACCAACGAAGAGATCAAAGAGGGCATTGCCTTTGCCCATGAGCGGGGCGTCAAGGTCTACATTACCGCCAACATTCTGGCGCACAACGATGATCTGACCGGTGTGGAGCAGTATTTTGAGGAGTTAAAGGACATCTGCCCGGACGCCCTCATCATTTCGGATCCGGGTGTGTTCGCCATCGCAAAGCGTGTACTGCCGGATATGGAGCTGCATGTCAGCACCCAGGCCAACAACACCAACTACGGAACCTATCTGTTCTGGCACCAGCTTGGCGCAAAGCGTGTGGTATCTGCGAGAGAGCTTTCCTTAAAGGAAATCAAGGAGATCCGTGCCCACATTCCGGAGGATATGCAGATTGAGAGCTTCATTCACGGAGCTATGTGCATTTCCTATTCCGGCCGCTGCCTGCTGAGCAATTTCCTGGTGGGAAGAGATGCCAACCAGGGTGCCTGCACCCATCCGTGCCGTTGGAAATACTCGGTTGTGGAGGAGACCAGACCGGGTGAGTATATGCCGGTTTACGAGAATGAGCGCGGCACCTACATTTTCAACTCCAAGGATCTGTGCATGATCGAGCACATTCCGGAGCTGATCGATGCCGGTATCGACAGCTTCAAGATCGAGGGTCGCATGAAGACCGCACTCTATGTGGCAACCGTGGCCCGCACGTATCGCAAGGCCATCGATGATTACAAGAAGGATCCGGCCCTGTACCAGAAAAATATGGAATGGTACAAAGCGGAAATTGGCAAATGCACCTATCGGGAATTTACCACCGGTTTTTACTTCGGAAAGCCGACCACCGACAGCCAGATCTACGACAGCAACACCTACGTCAAGAACTACACCTATCTCGGCACGGTAGAAGAAGTACGGGAGGATGGCTGCTGCCGCATTGAGCAGAAGAACAAGTTCTCTGTGGGTGAGCAGATCGAGATCATGAAGCCGGACGGCCGCAATGTCCTGGTTACCGTGAAAGGCATCACCGATGAGGATGGCAATGCTATGGAGAGCGCGCCGCATCCGAAGCAGATCTTATGGGTGGACCTTGGAAGTGAAGTCAGCCCGTACGATATTCTGAGAAGAAGTGAAATGGAATAAGAGTTGAATTGGAGCCCTGGCGAAAGCCGGGGCTTCTGGCATTTTTAAACATAACACTGTATACATCTCGACTTTAACGCGTTGGAGTGTTATACTGAAAACCAGCTGATGAAAATGTTTCGCAATAGGAAGCATCATCCGAAAGAATATGACCAGATAAGGTCGAAACAAACGTTAAGATAGGAAAGGCTGTGTAGCATGAAGATTATTGTGTGTATGAAACAGGTTCCGGCAAGCTCCAAGGTTGACATTGACCCAGAGACCGGCAATCTTAAGAGGGGAAGCGCGGGACAGCGCACCAATCCATATGATCTCTACGCGCTGGAGTGCGCGCTGCAGATCCGCGAAAAAACCGGAGGCACCGTTACGGTGCTGACCATGGGACCGGGCCAGGCTGAGAGCATGATCCGGGATGCCTACAGCATGGGGGCTGATGAGGGCGTCATTTTAAGTGACCGCAAGTTTGCCGGTTCCGATGTGCTGGCAACTTCCTATGCCTTATCTCAGGGAATTGAGATGCTGGGCGGCGCAGATCTGATTCTCTGCGGACGCCAGACCACAGATGGCGATACGGCCCAGATTGGACCGGCCATTGCTGAGCATTTACATATTCCGCACTGCGCCTGGGTATCTGCCATTGAGGAGGCAGATGAAGAGCAGATTACGTTAAAACAGGATTTTGGAAGCGTGACCCAGATTTCCCGGATGCATTATCCTTGCCTGGTTACTGTGGACAAGGATATTTGCGTTCCGAGACTTCCATCCTGGCGTCTGAGCAAAGAGACGAAAGACCGACCGGTGCGCGTGGTAACCTTTGATGATCTTCCAAGACCGGATCTGACCCGTTTTGGTGCAGTCGGCTCTCCGACCCGGGTTGAGCGCATCTTTGCGCCGGAGGCAGGGGCAGCCAGTGTGGTACTGGCGGGAACGGCAGCAGAAAAGGCAGACCAGCTGGCAAAGCTGCTGGCAGAGCGAAAATATATCTGATCGGAGGAAACGACTATGAAGTTATTGCGATTTGATCCGGAGCTCTGCACCCTTTGCGGAGCCTGTATCGATAAATGCCCGTTTGGTGCCATCACCATGGAGAAAACGGGAATCACGTTAAATGAAAACTGCCGGATGTGTGGTGTCTGTGTGAGACAGTGCCAGAGCAAGGCACTTTATTTTGAGCAGAAGGCTGGCGGAGAGGACAAGAGTACCTGGAATGGCATCCTGGTCTATGCGGAGCAGGAGCGCGGCAAGGTGCATCCTGTGGTTTTTGAGCTGATCGGGGAAGCAAGAAAGCTGGCAAAAAAAGTGGGCTACAAGGTCTATGCGGTCATGGTAGGAACTAACGGAACTGCGGAGAATGCCAAAGAACTTCTGCCATACGGCGTAGACGAAGTGTTTGTTTATGGGCATGAGGGCTTCGCCGGATTCAAGGCAGACTGCTATGCGGATGCTGTGGCAGACTGCATCTCCAAACTGCGTCCGTCGGTGGTTCTGGTTGGCGGAACTTCTCTGGGACGTTCCCTGGCACCGCGTCTTTCTACCCGCTTCCACACTGGCCTGACCGCAGACTGCACGAAACTGGAAATGAAATCCAACACCGATCTGGTGCAGATACGTCCGGCATTCGGCGGAAACATCATGGCCCAGATCGTCATCAGCGAATCCCGTCCGCAGTTTGCTACGGTCCGCTATAAAGTCATGGACCGGGCGGAAAAGGTGGAGAAACCGTCTGGTAAAGTTACCATCTGCAATGTATCAGAGGATATGGTTCGTTCCCGCATCGAGGTACTTTCCGCGAAAGTACTGGAGCATGTACGCTCCATTGAGGAGGAAGATGTACTGGTGGTTGCAGGACGCGGCGCAGGAAAAGCGCTGGATCAGTTACAGGAGCTGGCAGAGCTTCTGGGCGGCCAGCTGTGCTTTACCCGTCCCATGGTTGAGGATGGATACGGAGATACCGCCCACCAGATTGGTCTGTCCGGACGCACCGTAAAGCCGAAGCTGATCCTGACCTTTGGTGTATCCGGCGCAATTCAGTTTACCGCCTGCATGAACAGTGCGGAATGTATTGTCGCAGTCAACAATGACCCTGAGGCACCGATCTTTAATATTGCGGATATCGCTATCAAGGATGATCTGTATGCTGTGCTGCCGGAGTTTTTAAACGATGTAAAAAACAGAAAGGACGGTGAGTGATATGCCGTTTCCATACAAAAAAATGACCGAAGAGGATTTCGCTTACCTCCGCGGAGTGACCGCGCCGGAGCGTGTCTGGGTCGGTGACGAGATCGCGAGAGAATATTACCATGATGAGATGCCGGAGTACGGCGTGTTCCCGCCGGAGCTCTACGTGGAAGTGCTGGATAAACAGGAAGTCAGCAGGATCATGAAATATGCCTGGGAGCAGAATATACCGGTGGTTGTCCGCGGAGCCGGTACCGGCCTTGCGGGAGGCGCAAACTGTAAGTACGGCGGCATCCTGCTGTCCGTCATGAAAATGAATAAGATGGTCTGCCTGGATAAGGCCAACATGACTATCACGGTGCAGCCGGGCATGCTTCTGACCGAGGTGGCAGCAGCTGCAGCGGCAGAGGGCCTGTTCTATCCGCCGGATCCGGGCGAAAAGACCGCGTCCATCGGCGGCAATGTCATCACCAATGCAGGCGGCATGCGTGCGGTCCGCTATGGACTGACCCGGGACTTCGTCCGCTGCATCGAGGCGGTGCTGCCGGATGGAGAGATTGTCCAGTTCTCTTCCAATGTGGTAAAGAACACCACTGGTTACGATATCAAGGATCTGGTGATTGGTTCTGAGGGAACCCTGTGCATCCTCACGGAAGTAACCTTAAAGCTGATGCCGGCACCGAAGTTTACCCGCACCCTGGTGATGCCTTTTGAAAACCTGGAAAGCTGCATCGACATGGTGCCGCGCCTTCTGCAGATGGCAGCCGTTCCAACCGCCATTGAGTTTTTGGAGCGGGAACTGATCGACATCGTGGAGCGCAACCTTCACAAGCTGCTTCCGGTAAAAGAGGGCGATGCCGTGCTGATCGTTATGTACGACGCGGGCAGTGAGCAGGAACTCTTATCCGCCTGCACCGAGGCATCCGATGCGGCCCTGGAAGCCGGAGCCATCGACGTTTACATTGCCGACACGCCGGAACGTATCGCGTCCGTATGGTCTGTGCGTGGAGCAATTCTCGAGGGCATGAAGGCCGAGAGCGTAGCACAGGAGGAGTGCGATGTGGTTGTACCGCGGGCAAAGATCGCGGAGTATGTACGCCTGGCAAAGGGCATCGGAGCCAAGTACGGCATCCGTGTAGAGCCCTGCGGCCATGCTGGCGACGGAAACATCCACACCGAGATGCTGCGTGACGCCTCCATGAGCGACGAAGACTGGATCAAAGGAACCAGAGCCTGCCTCACCGAACTCTACGGCGTATCCAAGCAGTTCGGCGGCCAGCTGTCCGGCGAACACGGAATCGGAAACGGACGTCTTGAATACTTAAAGCCGTTCGTGGGAGACCGGATGTATAAGCTGTATCAGTCCATCAAGCTGGCGTTTGATGAGAAGCTGATATTGAATCCGGGAAAAATCATCACCTTTGAGGAATAAAAATTTAAGAGCAATAGCAATAAAGGTCCGAAGCCGGTAATCCCGGCATA
>NZ_QUFI01000032.1 GCF_003478505.1 Clostridium sp. AF27-2AA | reverse complement strand
GTCAATCAGGCTTTTACAAGCCCCCACTTCAAGCCGTTAGGCTAAGTGGTGGGTAATTGACGCATCTGTCCTTTCTTTAGCGGTCACGCTTTCCGTCTGCTCCGACATGTCCGCCGCCCGGAATATTTACATCCGTTGCCATAGTGCCGCTCTTTAAGAAGTAATACTCTGCGTCATCAATGGTCTTCCAGCCGTTTTTAACTGCCTTGCCATTCTCGGCAAAGTAATACCACTTGCCTTCCTCATTCTGATACCAGGAATTGGTCACCATTCTGCCATCCTTGCCCAGATAGTACATATCCTTGTTCTCATTATAAACCTGGTCTTTCAGGATCAGACCCTTTGCATCCACACGATACCATGCATCTCCGTCTGCTACCCAGCAGCTGGCAGCCATAGTGCCATTTCCCTGTACCCAGTAGGACGCAGCGATGGTCTTGCCCTCTTCGGTCGCAAAATCCTTATTGCCTACCTGATAGGTAAGTTCGCCGGATTCATCGTTGCTGACCAGAGTGTTGATCCAGGTATTTCTTGCCACGGTTCCGTCCTCCTGGTAATAATACCACTCACTGCCAACCTTGCCCCAGCCTGCCGCAAAAGCCGCAGTGGTAGATAACGTAGCCATCGCCAGGCTCAGCGCCATAACCTTAAACATATTTTTCTTCATAACGATCATTCTCCTTTTTCCGTCAGAACACTCTTACTGCTATAGCTTATGATACCTTTTTCCAATGGCATTTGTCAACGAATTTGCCGGGCGATTATCTGACGATTTTCTTTCAATTCCTGGTATTCTGTGTTATAATCTTTCATATTACGAAGACGGGGGAATATTATGGGAATTCAGCTTGATCGAGTCATCAACGAAAACTATGAAAAACTGAATACAGTGGACCAACATATTCTGCAGTTTGTTCAGGCCAATCTGGAATCATGCAAAAAAATGAATATTGCGGATCTGGCCAGACATTGCAGTGTTTCCACTGCAACCATCCTTCGCACAGCGCAAAAGCTGAACTTCAGCGGCTACAGCGAATTCAAATATTTTCTGCGTTCTGATTCCGCAGAGAATGCAGAAGTTCTGAACCTGATTGAGATTCTGAATCAGGATATCTCGCAGACAACGAAACTCTTCCTCCAGAACAGTCAGGTTCTGGATATCTGCCGGCTGATCGAACAGTCCAGCCGGATTTATGCCTATGGAACAGGACAGGGCCAGCGCCTGATGCTCCAGGAACTGGCCCGTTGTTTCTTGAATGTAAATAAAAATATCGTGATTATTCCGACTCACACCGAGTTGAAAATCGTTAAAAAGTACATGCGGCCGGATGACCTTTTATTTGTTGCATCCTGGTCCGGCAATATCGAAAAATACCGCGAGACCCTGCTGAATCTCAGTCTCATGAAGATTCCGCTGGTTTCTGTCACAACCATGTCCAACAATGAGCTGGCTGAGATTTCTGCCTACAATCTCTATTACCAAAGTACAGCTGTCAATAAGGAGATGAACATCAACCGTTCTTCCTATCTGACCCTGCACCTGGTTCTTCACCTGCTGTACGATCAGTATATCAATTATCTGAATCAGCCGGAAGATTCTTCACATGCATAGCCTTGCCCTTTTCTAACAGGAACGGGCGCAGATACGCGACTGTGGAACACATCGGCAGTACGTCCGGATGCAGCTGGATTCCCAGTACCTGTTCCAGATAGTTTCTGCGTTTCTCAATCCGTGCCCAGAGTTCCGGCTCTTCTTTCTGGATTTCCATGCGCAGGGATTCATCTGCCAGCGCGATTGTACTTTCCGCGCTGGTTCCCGCATAGCCGGGAACCGATGGAATGATATCCGTCTGCAGCATCATTCCGCTTTCCAGGATTTCCTCACTCGCCTCATAAACCGGAGAGGACATCCATTCTTCATCTGCCGTCAGATGTCCCGGACAAAGTGACCAACGGTATTTCTCTTTCGGCAGCACCTGCTCAATCAGGTCATACAGTTCCCCGCCGCTCATTCCGCAGCGTATTTCCTCCAGCCAGACCACCATCGCATGATAATATGGCTTTACTACCTGTTCCAGATAATCCCTCGACTCTTCCGGCAGTTCCTGTGCACTGCGAACCGCATAACCGCAGCGGGAGGAAAGTCCTCCGCGATATCCGACTGTCAGGCTGATGGGATCCCCCGGCTTCACTTCTTTGTCCATAGGATAAAGGTTTGCTTTCTCAAATCGTTTTCCTGCCGCGGCAATGGTCACTACACTGTTTTTCTGACCCAGCGCCTGCAGGTCTGCCCCGAGTTCTGTTTCCTTTACTCCAATGTCCAGATGATCCATTGCTTTTAATATGCAGTCTGAAGCCAGCGCCGCGCCAAACTCATAATGGGCCAGTTCATTGGCTGTATTGATGCATCGCACACCCTTATTTCCAATAAAAACATCTGCTGCATTCCCCACGGTTCCATCCGTTCCCGCGATTTCCCGAACTGCCTCCACAATATAGAACGGCACATCAAACAACTGCCGGTTATCCAGAATCCGGCTGGTAAAATGCTTCCATCCGGCAATTCCGATCCGGCTTCCGCTTTTCAGTCCGGCCTTCTGAAAACAGTCCGTGAGACTGCATTCGCCGATCATCGGCTGATTGGGCAGGGAAAAAAACGGAACATGAACAGCCTGGGCTTTGATCCTGGCGCAGGATACTTTATTCAGGTTTTCATTGCCCATCAGCATGGTATGATGCCCGTTTCTGTTCAAAACCAGCAGCGCCTCCTCAAATCTTGGAAGGAATCCAGTAAGATAGGCAAAATTCTGCCCATGTTCCAGATCCCCGTAAACCACCAGGGAATCCAGGTTTTCTTCTTCCATGCGTGCCATCACTGCCGCGCAGCGCTTCTCCATGACCTCATCGCTGATCAGAACCGGGACTCCGGTACAATCCGGTTCAGGAGGTGTCACGGTTCCATAGCAAATCTGTCCAGCTTCTCTCATTTTTCTTCCTCTTTGCCCAGTTCCATGATCAGATTCAGCAGAACATCAGCGCCTTTCTTCACATCTTCGTATTCACTCCATTCCTCCGGACAGTGTGAAACGCCGCCATTCCGGCTTGGAACGTAGATCATATTCGTATCCGCGAAGTCTGTCATGATCATGGAATCATGTCCGGTTCCATTGTTGATGATGCAGTGGCTGTAACCCAGCTCATCACAGATGGTTTCCATTTTCTTTACATTTTCCCAGCACATAACACTCGGCCCCGTCGGATTCGGATAATTGATCCGCCGAATTTCTTCCAGATCACAGGTAATGCCATACTGCTTTGCAACCTGGTCCAGAAGCTCCTGAATCATATGTTTGAAATCCGTCTTCTCAATGCATTCTTTGGAGAATGTGCGAATCTCAATCTTTCCTTCCACCAACTCCGGTACAAACTGATTGGAGTTCGGCGTGATATCCAGCTTGCCCACCATACCGGTCACATCCGGTCCAAGAGCCCTGATCTGCTCATCAAACATGGTGATAAAACGGGCTGCTGCAACCAGTGCATCCTTCCGGTTGTCCATCGGAGCGGTAGAATCCGCAGTCTGCCCGTGGAAACGGATCGTATAGCGTCCGATTCCGGCCAAGTATTTGATCAGGCCGATCTCCATATTTTCGCGGTCCAGAACCGGTCCCTGTTCCACATGCATTTCCACAAAATTTTTGATGGATTCAGGCGCACGCTTTGCAGATTCCAGATCCGGAACCAGTCCGTACTCCTTCATGGCCTCCAGCTTTGTCTGTCCAAAGCGGTTCTTCACCGTCTCCAGCTCTCCCATCGTCATGGTGCCCACCATCGCGCGTGAATTGGAAACTCCGGTGCAGGGGCCAAAGGTGGCCCCCTCCTCTGCATTCATCAGGATCAGCTCCAGCGGATAATCATTTTCATATCCGCATTCATGGAGCACCCTCATCGTTTCCAGTGCTGCAACACTGCCTGCCGCACCGTCAAAAGCGCCTCCGTTTACCACGGAATCATAGTGGGATCCAAACATGACAACCGGCGCGTCTTTTAGCTTTCCCTCTTTTCTTCCGAACAGCGTTCCAAATCCGTCCTCATAAATCTGAAGCCCCAGTTTTTTCATTTCTTCCTTGAGATATTCCTTGGCCATCTTATCTTCTTTGGAATAAGAAGACCGTGTCACACCATGTCCCGGTGTGGAAGTATAGGTTGCCAGTACCTCCAGGTCATGCTGTATTCTCGCCTTATTTGTTTTCATATTTTCTCTTCTCCCTGTATGGCTTTTAGTTGATTTTTACATCAATTCCCTGATGTTCCTTAAGATTCTGATGTGCTGCATTTACATTCACAGCTTTATTCGGGAAGATCAGGATTACCACTGGATCAAATCCTTTTGACTGGATCAGTTCCCGGTCAAATGTAATCAGCTTTTCTCCCTGTTTTACTTTCTGTCCCTGTTTTACAAAGGCCTTAAAGCCTTCCCCTTTCAGCTTCACGGTGTCAATGCCAATATGGATCAGCACTTCATCTCCGTTTTCTGTTACGATGCCGACTGCATGATTTGTTTCAAAGCAGGCTGCAACTGTTCCGCTCCACGGTGCGTATACGGTATCACTTTCCGGAATGATGGCAAATCCATCCCCTACCATCTTCTGGGAAAATGCGGTGTCTTTCACTTCCGTGATCGGAATCAGGGTTCCTGCTACCGGAGCCTCAAAGCCTGCGTGCTTTTCTGCCGCACTGCCCCCTGCTTTTTTCACAGCACGCTTCAGTTCTGCTGCTGCCTTCTCAACCTTTGCGCCGTATACAACCTGGACATTCTCCTCATTGATGCGGATCAGTCCAAGTGAACCGGTTGCCTTTAATGCCTTTTCATTGACTTTCGCGGAATCCTTCAGAATCAGTCTGAGACGGGAAATACAGTTATCGATCTCAACAATATTTTCTTTTCCGCCAAGTGCTTCCATGATTGCAGCGCCAAGTTCGGTAATCTCTTCATTATAGTCCACTGCATCCGACTCGTCCTCGCGGCCCGGAGTCTTGATATTAAACTTCACAATCGCCCACTTAAATACATTGTAGTAGATCACCGCGTAAACCAGTCCTACTGCCACATTCAGGATCCATTTGGTCTGCGGTCCGCGAAGCACACCAAACAGCATGAGGTCAACCAGGCCGCCGCCTGCGTTACCGATGCAGACACCCAGGAAGGTGTTGATCAGGAAAGACGTACCTGCCATAAATGCATGGAAGACCCATAAAAGCGGCGAAATAAAGATAAAGGAAAACTCAATCGGCTCGGTGATGCCGGTAAAGAAACTGGTCAGGCCAGCTGCCAGTAAAATACCTTTTGCTTTTTCACGATTCTGCGGATATGCAGTTTTATACATTGCGTAGCATGCTGCCGGAAGACCAAATACCATGAACGGATGAGTTCCCTGTGTCAGGAAACGGGTTGCCTGACGCATAACATCCATATCCGGATTCTGCTGCATCAGCAGAGTATTGAAGATATTCAGTGCGCCGGATACCTGCTGGCCGTCGATCTCTGCGGTTCCTCCGATCGGAGTGAAACGGATCAGCTGGTTCAAAATGTGATGCAGTCCGGTCGGGATCAGCAGACGCTCCAGGAATCCGTAAATAAATGTGCCAAATGCTCCCGCAGATGCAAGAAGATGACCGAAACCATTGATGATTACGTTAAATACCGGCCATACAAAGAACATAAGCAGGCCTAAGAACGGAATCGTCACAACCATCATGATCGGAACGAAACGCTTGCCGCTGAAGAAGCTGAATGCTACCGGAAGCTGTGTCTCATGGAAACGGTTGTGGATCATTGCGGTCCAGAGACCAACAATGATACCGCCAAAGATGCTCATACGGTAGGTAAAGATACCCATAACCGTGTCATAGGCCGCGTTCTGCTGTGTTGCCTCCAGCAAGGAATACCCCTGTCCCATCAGATAGTCAATGCTGACTGTATCTGCTGTAATTCCTTTCAGGCTTAAGAAGAAGCGGATTGTGGTATGAAACAGTGCAAAGCCAATGATGGATGCAAATGTTGCCACTTCACGGTCTTCCCTTGACATACCCTGTGCCACAGACATACAGAACAGAATCGGAAGAAGACCAAACAAGGCGCCTGCCAGCGCATTTACAAGACTGACAAAATTGTTTACAAACGCTACATCCTGAAGTACATTACCAAATACATTCGGATTCTGCAGTGTTGATGCAAGTCCTAATAATAAACCGGCTGCTACAATAATGGATAATGGCCCCATCAAAGATTTTCCCAGCTTTTGTATAAATGTTTTCATTTTACCCTCCATTTCATTATATTTGCGCGCAAAATCATTTTAATGATAAATAGAGCATAACAAACCGTCAGCCGGAAGTAAATATGCAGACAGCATTCTGACTCATCCTGCCGTCTTCTGACATTTTTTACATTTTATGAAACTTTTTACAGGGGAATAACAATTTGAAAGTAATACCAATATAGGTCCGAAGCCGGTTATTCCGGCATACCGCTGCGCAAAATATGGATATTGTGTTCGGACGATGCAGCTGACAGATGTTTGCGGATAGTTGGACAAGATGTCCGCCTACCTCAAACAGCAGTCTCTGCATAGCCGGACACGTATACCCATATTTATGCTCCGCGGAATCCCGGGATAACCGGCTTCTACTGTATTGGCCTCACTAAGAAAAGATAGACACAGCCAGAACGATATTGATAAAAGCCTGAAATTTCAGCTTTATCAGTACCGCTCCGATTGTGTCTTTTATTGTAGTAGAATAGCCAGGAAAGCAGAAGCAGGACGGGGTGGTATCCTGCGCAGCATAAATAGAAGTGCAATGTGTCCGGCTAGCGACTGACGTTTTCGGGAGGCGGACGGTCAGTCCGACTGTCAGCAAACGGCTGTCAGCCACATCGTCCGAACACGGCACTTCTATTTTGCGCAGCGGGATACCGCCCCGGCCTGCTTCGGACCTTTCATGAACATGATTTAAATTTTTAGTCGAGCTCGTCTTCTCCTACGATCTCATCAAACTCCTGGTCGTCCAGAAGCTCATCGAATGCGTCTGCAACTACCTCGTACTCGTCATCGTCCTCAATGTTGTCCAGGCTCGGATTGCCGTCTGCGTCTTCCTCGTAGCGGTATAAGTATACCTCGCCCTCGTCTGCCTCTGCACCCTCGGTCGGGAGCAGTGCGATATAGTCACGGTCGCCTGCCTCAAAGATGGTGAGCACAACGCACTCTACCTCGCTGCCGTCATCTAAGGTCAGGGTAACCGTCATCTCCTCCTGCTCTAAATCCATCTCTTCGTTCTGGTTCTTTGCCATAAAAATGTACCTCACTTTTAAAATTGGTTTTTAATGGTTTCGTCTGGTAAACATATTACCTCTCCACTTTATCAGATAGCTGCCGCAAAAGCAATAACTAAAATTCGATTCCCCTGCGGGCCGGAATTCCTTTCTCATAAGGGTGCCTGCGCATACAGATTTCAGATACATAGTCTGCCAGTTCCAGAAATGTCTCTGACGGATTCCGCCCGGTCAGCACAACCTCCAGCTTTTCAGGCCTGTTCTGCAGAAATTCTACAACCGACGTCTCCCGCACCATACCATAATTGCAGGAGGCCAGAATCTCATCCAGGATCAGCAGGTCGTACTGTCCCTGCACAGCTTTTTTTGCCGCAGCCTCAAACCGGCTCTGATAATAGAGGGCGGCTTCCTGCTTCTGTTCTTCGGTCATGCGAAACACAAAGCCGAAGGTACGCTCACAGGGAGGTACGGTAATGCCGGGAATGCTTCGGAGCACTTCCACTTCCCCGGAGTTTTCGGTCTTCAGAAAACGTATCACCAGGACTTTCATGCCACAGCCTGCTGCACGGACCGCCATTCCCACGGCTGCAGAGGTTTTTCCCTTGCCGTCACCGCAATAAATGTGAAGCAGACCCTGTCTGTTTTTCTCCATCACCGCACCGCCTTTCTGTTATAGCTTCCCGCAGCTCCATTCTGCTGCGGCCCAGGCCTGAACTCCCCGGGCGGTGCGCCATCAGGATATAGGTATTCATCAATAAACCGTGACCGTTCCTGAGGCTTTCCGTACCGCTCTTTCGTATAATACACGTGGAGCCGGTCTTTGGCCCGGGTCATGGCCACATAAAACATCCGCCGCTCTTCCTCCAGATCTGCTTCCAGCACAGCCTTATGATGAGGAGTCACCCGCTCGTTGGCATCCATGAGGTAGACGATTGGAAATTCCAGGCCCTTGGAGCTGTGCATGGTCATGAGAGCCACACAGTCTAAGTCCCGCTCACCCCGGTTCTGGGCCTGCTGCTTTAACTGCTCCCCGTATTCTTCCATATGAAGAAGCCAGGCATCCATCGTCTTGTAGCCTGACGCGCTCTCCTGGATCTGGTCCGCCAGTTCAAACAGTTCCTCCGGCTTCATGCGCCGGTACTGCGCGTAATCCTTCAGATATTCGTCATAGCCGATGGCCTTGCGAATATAGTTCACCGCCGCCACCGGTGCCAGCTTCTTTAGAATTTTCAGATCATATTCCAGATCCTCGATCCGCTCCACCATCCAGTTTTTCGCCTTATACCAGGATTTCACGCTGTCCCAGGAGATGATCTGCCCGTCCAGTGCCTCCCGGCTGATGTAGCGTTTTGGCCGGTTGATGATGCGCAGGGCATCGGCCCGCTTTGCCTGGTGTTTTTCCGCCAGCGGATCCGCCGCCATGCGGATGTAGGTCAGAAGATCCTGGGTGATCCAGTGTTCGTAGATGTTTGGCAGTGCATCCCGCATCTGGAATGGGATGTTGTACTCCATGAGCCGTTCCATAAGAAGGCGCGGCTCCATATTGGTGCGATAAAGCACCGCAATGTCCGAATAGGAATAGCCCATCCGCACATAATCCTGAATTTCCTTGACGATCATGCGGGTCTCGGTCTGGGCATCGGCAAAACCAGAGGTGGTCACCGGCTTTCCTGCGCCTCTTGCCGCCCGGATTTCTTTGTCAAACCGGGTCTTGTTGTGGCGGATCAGTTTTCCTGCGTCATCCACAATATTCGAGGTGGAGCGGTAGTTTATCCCCAAAAGCGTCTGTTTTGCCCGGGGATAGTCTTTCTCAAAGCCCAGCATGATCTCCGGCTTCGCGCCGCGAAACCGGTAGATGGACTGGTCATCATCGCCCACAATAAACAGATTGTTCCGGGGCGCTGCCAGCATCCGGACTATCTCATATTGTACCCGGTTGATGTCCTGAAATTCATCGATCAGGATGTACTGGTACTTATTCTGCCACGCCGCCAGGATGTCCTTGCGCTGGGTGAACAGCTCGTAACAGAGTACCAGCATGTCATCGAAATCCAGAAGTCCTTTGTCCACCATGGCCTTCTCGTAGCCCTGGTACAGCTTTTTGAACAGTTCTTCCGAGCAGTTCTTGGAATAGTAGTAATCCAGGTTCATCATCTCGCCTTTTACCAGGCTGATCTCGGAAAGGATCTGGGATGTAAATTCCGCCTCATCCTCCACATCCATCTGAAGCTTGTCCACCAGTTCCCGGATAATCCGGGTACGCTGCTCATCCTGGGCGATATTCGACGCGTCATAGCGGTAGGCCCGCTTTAAGATCGCGAAAAACACCGCGTGAAACGTACCAAAGCTGACGGGGAGCCTGCGCCCCTCCGTCAGCTTTTCAAATCGCTGCCGCATTTCCTGCGCAGCGGCTTTTGTAAATGTAATCACCAGGATACTGCCCGGCTCCACACCGCACTGCTCCACCAGATATTTCACCCGGTGGGTAATGACGGTGGTTTTGCCGGATCCCGGTCCTGCAAGCACCATCATCGGACCTTCCTGATGATGGATTGCCTGCAGCTGTGATTCATGAAACGCCATGTATGCGGTTCCTTTCTTCCTTCAATCCGCATGAGATGTCTTCCTCACGAAAGCATCCGACGCGGATACCGTGTACAACTTTTTACGCGTTCACTGCGCTCAGCATCTCAATACCCTTGCGGATCCGGGCCAGAGACTCTTCCTTGCCCAGCACTTCCATGATCTCGGTTGCGCCAGCCGGAGTCATCTGCTTGCCAGATACCGCGGTACGGATCGGCCACATTACAAAACCGGTCTTGTAGCCTTTCTCGGATACGTATGCGGATAATGCAGCGTAAAGAGCGTCGTTGGTGAAGTCTTCCTGTGCTTCCAGGATCGGCAGCACATCGTTTAATACCTCCAGGGAGTTCTCGGAGTTGGTCTTCATCTTCTTATGGGTGTACATTGCCACATCATACTCCGGCAGCTCCTGGAAGAAGTCTACCTGGGCTGCGATATCCGGGAAGATCTCGATACGGGTCTTTACCATACCTGCGATTTTCTTCAGATCCAGGTCTTTGGTGATAGCAGCCTTTAAGTAGGGCTCTGCCAGCTCATAGAAACGGTCTGCATCCATTGCCTTTAAGTACTCGCCGTTCATCCATTTTAACTTGGTGATATCAAATACAGCCGGAGACTTGCTGATGTTGTGGTAATCAAATGCCTTTACCAGTTCCTCTAAGGAGAAGATCTCCTGGTTATCGGTCGGGGACCAGCCCAGCAGTGCCACATAGTTGACAACTGCCTCGGATACGAAGCCCTGGTCGATCAGATCCTCGAAGGAGGAGTGACCACTTCTCTTGGACAGCTTCTTGTGGAACTCATCGGTGATCAGCGGGCAGTGTACGTAAACCGGAACTTCCCAGCCGAACGCGTCATACAGACGGTTGTACTTCGGAGAAGACGACAGATACTCGTTGCCGCGTACCACATGGGTGATGCCCATTAAATGGTCATCCACTACGTTTGCGAAGTTGTAGGTCGGATAGCCATCGGATTTGATGAGGACCATATCGTCTAACTCAGAATTATCTACGGTGATGTCTCCGTAAATCTCGTCGTGGAAGGTAGTAGTTCCCTCAGTCGGGTTGTTCTGACGGATGACATACGGCATGCCTGCTGCCAGGTTTGCCTCTACCTCTTCCTTGCTTAAGTGGAGACAGTGCTTGTCATAGGTCATGATCTCCTCACCGTTTACGGTCTTCTTTAAAGAGTTTAAACGCTCCTGGGTGCAGAAGCAGTAATAAGCCTCGCCTTTTTCTACCAGCTTCTTTGCGTACTCCAGGTAAATGCCAGCTTTCTGGCGCTCACTCTGCACGTACGGGCCGCAGCCGCCGTCTTTGTCCGGGCCTTCATCGTGAATCAGTCCGGTCTCTTCCAGGGTGCGGTAGATGATCTCAGTAGCGCCCTCTACATAACGCTCCTGGTCGGTATCCTCGATACGCAGAAGGAAGTCGCCGTCCTCATGCTTTGCAATCAGGTATGCGTACAGCGCAGTTCTTAAGTTGCCTACATGCATACGGCCGGTTGGGCTCGGTGCATATCTTGTTCTGATCTTTGTCATGATAGAAACTCCTTTTTATATATATGATTTTTTTAATTAAGCAATGGTATAATTTCCGTCGCCTTTTCCGGCAAAGCTTCCGGAGAAAAGCACTCTGGCAGCCTCGATGAGGTATGCCGTGTCACGGCTTCCCGCGGTCTCATAGCTGGAATGCATAGCCAGCTGCGGCAGTCCGATATCTACAGTGTTCAGCGCTACCTGGGTACCGGAAATGTTACCCAGGGTGGATCCGCCCAGAATGTCGGAACGGTTTAAGAATACCTGGTACGGAATCTCCGCCTTCTCGCAGATGGTCTTAAATACCGCAGCGGAAACAGCATCGGTGCAGTACTTCTGGTTTGCGCTGTACTTGATCACGATGCCCTGGTTTAAGTACGGGCGGTTCGTCGGATCTGCCTTGTCCGGCTGGTTCGGATGGATGGCATGGGCGTTGTCCGCGGATACCATGAAGCTGGATGCCAGCGCGGTCAGATATTCCTCCTCCGTGCGTCCCATGCCGGTATTGATGCGGTGCAGGACATCCTTTAAGAAGGTGGATTCCGCGCCCTGCTTGGTTCCGCTGCCCACTTCCTCGTTATCGTATACACAGTGAACCGCTACGCTGTCCTTCGGCTCTGCAGCCAGAAAGCCCTTCAGGGAAGAGAAGGCGCACTGCAGGTCATCTAAGTGCGGGCTTGCCAGGAACTCGCCATCCGCACCCAGAAGGCTACCGGTCATGCGGTTATATAAGAACAGGTCGGTGTCCAGAATATCCTCTGCCTTTACGCCAGCCTCTTTCGCAATCAGCTCCAGGAAGCAGCCTTTTACCTGTTTCTCTGCCGCCTCACAGAACAGCGGAAGCATATCCTTCTGCGGATTGAACGCGTAGCCATCATTTACCTGACGGTTCATGTGGATAGCCAGGTTCGGGATGATCATCAGGTCGCGGTCTACATTCACCAGCTTTGTGGCAATGCCGTCAGCGGTGCGCACGATCACGCGTCCTGCCACGGAAAGCGGACGGTCCAGCCAGGTAGAGCAGATCATGCCGCCGTATTTCTCCACATTCAGCTTCACATACTGGTTTTCCACCTCAATCTCGGCGTTAGCCTTGATCTTGAATACCGGAGAATCGCTATGGCTTGCCATGATCTGGAAACCGGTAAAGTCTTTTTTCGGAATGGAAAACGCGATCAGGGCAGAATCATTTCTGGTTACATAGTAGCCGCATCCTGCCTCCAGATTCCACTTTTCCCCCTCATACAGGCGGGTGTAACCAGCCTCTTTTAACATCCCACACATATTTGCGGCTGCGTGGAACGCGCTCGGGCTGTGATCCAGGAACGCCAGTAACTCCTCGTTGGTCTTGTCAAAGTTTAAATTTGCTTTGCTCATGATAATACCTTCTCTAAATCCTTTCTTAAGTTCTCTACGCTGCCATCTGCGAAGCAGTGGCCATCCATGCCGCAGGCTTTCGCCCCCTCAATGTTCATCGGCAGGTCATCAATAAAATAGCACTCCTCCGGCTTTAATCCAAACCGGCGGAACAGATGCTCATACATTTCCTTTTGTGGCTTTAAATATTTGATTTCTGCGGAAAAAAGCATGCCATCAAAGCATTCCGCTGCCGGAATCACATCCATGCAGACCGATGGCAGACGAATCGATGCGTTGGAACAGATATAAAGACCATATCCCTTTGCCCTTAATTCCCGCACCAGAGTCTCCATGGCGTCAATCTTCCACATGCAGTATTCCGGCCAGTGCGCGAAGCACTGCTTTGCGGCTTCCTGCAGCCGCTCCGGCAGACGGGCGCACATCTTCGCAAGCCCTTCTTCTTCTGAGATGAGCCCCATATCCAGCAAGATCCATTCGTGAGAATCAAACACCGCGCTGCAGACCAGCTTCTGATCGTCTTCATTTTCAAGGAAATGACGGCACGCCCGCATAGATTCATAATCCAGAAGAACCTTGCCCATATCAAATACGATATTTTTGATCATTGTCCTTCTCCTTTCATTTTCTATCAAACTCTCCAATTCTGTTTTCCCGCAATTTTCCTGCTCTGCCTGGCGGCTGCACCCTTGTCCTGTCATCTTCCTCCTGTCAGCAGATTCCACAAGCCCGGCAGATACCGCCGCAGGAATTTCCCGATCAGGGTGCTTATCAGAAGCACAAGCACCGGCATGACCAGAAACAGGCCAAACGGGCCATACCATTCCGGCACAGCAGACGCGGTCAGCATTGCCGCGGCCTTATTGATCAGCCGCACAAAGGCAAAATGCACCGCATAGAGGAAAAAATTATGTTTCATAAAATCTTTTGCCTCTGGAAGACGTTTTCCCGGAAGCACAAGCCAGAATCCTGTCACCGCGCACAACCGGCACAGGACAAAGGACGGAATATGGGCCTGCCAGAGCCCGACATAATAGATAACCGCGGCCACCCCCAGACAGAAAAGTCCAAACACGCACCGTTTCCGGCTTTCCGCTGCCTCCACCGTTTTCCGGAAGTGAAGGGCCGCCATAGCCCCGCTACTATAATAGATCAGCGCATCCGGGTTTACCGGCAGCCCGCTTATATCCAGCCGCACCAGAACCCAGAAAAAGGCCAGAAGCAAAAGTCCGCTCCACATCCATTTTAATAGCGGATAAAGAACCGGAGCCAGAACCACCAGCCATAAAAGCTGGTACAGATACCAGAATACATTGTTGTAGGTGTGGCCGATCACGGCATCCACTGCGGATGCAAGAGAAAATTCCACCACGCCTTTTCCAACCACATCACGCACCGCCGGAATACGGCTGGCGGTCACATAGCTGAGATAATACAGAAAATTCCAGACAATATAGGGAACCAGCAGGCTTTTCACACGCCGCTGCCATTTGCCCTTTAGCTTTCCCCAGTCAAAATCCCGGTAGAACTGGTAACCGGAGATCACGAAAAATCCCGGTACCGCAATCTGGCCAAACCACTCGCCAATACGGTGTTCCAGCACATAGACCATGCCTGTAGCCGCCTGATATCCCAAAAACAGCTCGGCGTTATAGGAATGGACCCAGATCACCAGAAGACTGAGCGCAAAAGAGAACCATGTGACTTTGTTGCGAAATTCTAACTCGGTCATATGATTCCCCCTCGTCTGTCATACATTTCATCAGGCCGGTCAGCCGTCCATGCCTGTTACAATACGTCGGAAAAATGCGGACGCAGCCGCTTAAATACCCGAAGCCCCACAAGGCCGATCACCAGGGTCACCACCCAGAAATAGATGCCAAGCTTCGGCCGTTCCCAGAACCAGTTTCCGGTCAGCATGCTGTCCCGGTATCCGGCTACTACATAGTAGAACGGATTCAGTTTTAAGATTGTCACAAACCATGGAGCCTTGTCCGCGAACATGGTCTCCTGGTACATGATCGGGGTCAGCCACATGCCAAACTGCAGGCAGATGCTCACAATCTGCGCCATGTCTTTGAAGAAGACATTCACCGCGCAGGTCAGATAGCCAAATGCCAGCGCCAGCATGGCCGCCGCAAAGCTGTAATACAGAATCTGGATCCAGGTGGCCATCGGCAGGCGTCCGTAGCATAAGAACACCGCCAGCATGATCCCCGCAAAGAACGCATGCACCAGCATACAGGAAATCAGCTTGATGATGGGCAGGATTTCTACCTGGAATACCACCTTTTTCACCAGATAGCTGTACTCCTGCAGACATCCGGTCACACAGTTTAAGGCCTCGCTGTAGAAAAACCACGGCACAATGCCCGGAATCAGCCACAGCACATAGGGAACCCCCGGAACCGGCGGCACACTCTTAAATCCCACCTGGAAGATGAAGAAGTAGATGAGTACCGTAACAATCGGCTGCACCAGCATCCAGACAATGCCAAAATAGGAGCCGACAAAGCGTTTCCGGAAATCAGCCTTAGCCAGATTCCAGATGAGTTTTCGTTTCCTGACGATTTCCTTCATCAGAGAAATTACATAATTCATACCTTATTTTTCCTCATTAAATTTGAAAGTGTCCTTCAGACCACTCCACTTTTTATCTTTCTCAGAGATGATCAGCTCTACGCCTTCCTCGAACGGCCAGTCAATGCCGATCTCCGGATCGTTGTAAGCCAGGCCGCCCTCATCGCCCGGATGATAAAAATCGGTGCACTTATAAGCAAACTCTGCCTCATCAGACAAAACTAAAAAGCCGTGAGCAAAGCCCTCCGGAATATAGAACTGCTTCTTGTTCTCCGCAGTCAGCTCCACGCCAAACCACTTGCCATAGGTTTTGGAATTGGCACGCAGGTCTACTGCCACATCAAATACGGCACCGCGGATGGCACGCACCAGCTTGCCCTGCGGATACTGTTTCTGGAAATGCAGGCCGCGCAGTACGCCCTTTACAGACATGGACTGGTTATCCTGTACAAATACCATATTCAGACCAGCCTCTTTAAAATCGTTCTGGTTGTAAGTCTCTACAAAGTAACCGCGCTCATCCTTGAATACGGTCGGCTCGATCACATAAAGTCCCTCTATGTCGCAGGATGTCACTTTGATCTTTCCCATTGTTTTCTTCCTCACTTTTCATTCTCTAAGTTTTAAAGCCGGATGCACACGATGCTGAACAAGCGCACCAGGGCGTAGCCATTCAGACAGCACATCAGATACAATATACTACGGTTTTTATCCTTTGTCAAAACCACCGTCCGATTTTTCAGAGCCAGCAGGAGTACCGGCAGAAATGGCAGGAAATACCGTCCCTGCACACCCAGGATTACCCGGGAGCTTACCGGAGTCCAGGCAATCAGCATGGACAGCATGGTAAGGCCCCCGCAGGCCGCGCATAAAAATCCGGTCCAGACTCTCTGTCGCATGTTCATACGAATCTGTTCCCCCGGAATTTTCAGTGCCAGGCCAATCAGGCACAGGGTAAAGGCCCAGACCGCCAGGTACGGCACATCCAGCACCTGATCCAGGTTGCCCAGCCAGCCGCCGATCATGGTGATGTGCATGTCTTTGGCATTCCAGAGCAGAGTCTGGTAAAACATCCGCACCAGAAGAACGGGATTGTGGATGAGAAGGCTCATGCTGAAGCCTGCCTCTCCCGCCCACTCTACATAGCTGTCGGCTTCTGTTGCCGCCGCATAGGTGGCAATGACCTGGCTGTTTACCAGATACATGGCCATAGCCCAGGCCGTTCCCACCGCAAAGGCACTGATAAACCAGTTTCGCACCTTGCCGAATTTCCGCATGGGAATCAGCAGGCACAGGCCCAGCATCGGCGCATAGACCATCTTACAGGGCCCGGCCACCGCAGCCAGAACTGCCAGCAGCACAATATCCCGCACCCGTACCTGTTCTTTTTCATAAGCCAGATCCAGACAGACTGCTGTTAATAAAAACATGCAGCTTAAGATCATCACATCATAGGAAAAGGATGCTGCCAGGTGCAGTGTCATGGGAAGCACCGCTACGCCGAGAAGTACTTCCTTTCCAAAGGGGATCCGTTTCATAGACAGATAAAGCATGATCACGAAAAAGATCAGGTTGCAGAACCGTCCAAAATAGAGCAGGCACACGGTATTCAGTCCCAGGAGTCTTGCCACACTGATACCGATGGCCTGGGGCACATAGGCAAGGGGCGTGGTGGTAACCGGCGGATAGGTGGAGCTGACATAAGCTCCCATGGTCTGAATCTGAGCCGTGCGCTCCGGCGCGTACTGCCCGTTGAGGCCAAGAGTATGAAACAGCTCGTAGGTGGATTCTTCCATCGTTTCCCCCAGTTTCACTGCCTGTTCCCGGCTCTTGGCCGTCACCTGCAGGTTTCCATCTTCATCCGGCTCATACACGAAATCTCCGTCCAGATCTTCCACCCAGGCGTCCTGAGCCCGCAGAAGCACCCGGCCGTACCGGTCACGCTGGGGCTGCCCGGTCATCTGGGAGGAAAGGCGGTAAGCACTGACGTAGTGGCTGATCTCATCCGGCGCGGAGAGGGGCGGCAGAACAAAGAGATACAGGATGCCAAGCCCTCCAGCCATCAGCACAGTCAGCTTTGACAGAGAACAGGGAATCTGTTTTTCCACCAGGAAATAGCCGCAGAGCGTGGTCAGCGCCACTACCAGTATGGTTAAAAATAAGTACTGTCCCATCTGCCAGGAAGCGCCGGTCTCATGGATTCCGGCCCGCATATCCAGGCTGTGCCAGGCCGCGGCAGCAGCCAGGCAGAGGATTCCGGCAATCAGACCCGGGCTAGCGCTTCTCTTCTTCATACTTTTTCTCCTCAAGAGCCATCACCTGAACCAGTTCCTTGATCTTACTTTCCAGCTGGGAAATGTGGATGCTCATAAAGAACACCTTCAGGATCAGCACAAAGATTGCGAACAGAAACAAAAAGTTGGTTGTCGCATAGATTCCAAGAAGGCCTGCGCAGGCATCGGCCACCTTCGGAAATACACTGTATACCACCAGTACCAGAGCCAGCACAATCCAGAAGATGGCGCTCTCGATCTGCATCCGGGACTGGCGGATCTTGCGCATGATCATGGCAAAAGTGCCAAGGGACACCAGGATCAGCGCGATTCGTAAGGTTGTGGTCATCATGATTTTCTTCTCCATTTCTTTTCCCAGTAAAGCGGGCTCATGCTGCACCAGAGGATCATCTTCCTCGGAAGTTTTTCATATTGTCTTCCCAGTTTGTAACCCAGATATTTGCAGCCGCTGCTAACCACCAGCTCCGGGATCAGATATCCGCGCAGATGCGTCAGCAGATATTTTGCCGTCTGCTTCACCAGACGAATGCCCTCACCCTCGGATTTCAGATCCGCAAAGATCTCCGGGTGTTCCGCCTGGGATACCGCCAGGTCAAAGTTGCGGTGAAACTGCTGCATGGGCGTTAAGTTATGAGAATGAATGACCTTCGCGTCCGGCACATAAGCCACCGCGTAACCGGCCTCCATGGCCGTGGCCGCATAGATCATGTCCTCATTAAAAATGGTACTGTTCACAAACCCTTCCAGCTTGCGGAAAATGTCTTTGCGATACGCGCAGCAGACATTGGACGCAAAGTAGGTCTTGATTCCCATGGTTTCCAGATTTTTTTTCGTCTTGATCATGGACGTATCCGGGTAGTTAAAGGAGCGGGTGTAGCGCTCAATGGTATGGCAGTCCTTTGCCGGAAGCTGCTTTGCATAAGCCACCGCCACCGTCTCGCCCTCCGGTCCCTTCTGATCCAGACCCTTTAACAGATTCTCGATCAGATGCTCATCCTGGGGCACTGCATCATCCGTCATAAAGATCATGATATCCGACTCCGAATACCACGCCGCCAGATTGCGGGTGCCGCCGTGGTCAAACTCTTCCTTCGTCAGATGATGGACCTCCATTCCCGGAATATCCCGGTAGCCTTCCGCATTCCAGTAGGCTTTTTCCGTATTCATAATGATGATCCGGTCCGGTACGACCGTCTGCTTTTTTAACATCTGAAGCAGTCTGGCGAACCGCCGGTCCGGCTTGTATACCGGAATCAAAACATCAACCGTCATGACGCACCTCCCGTATTTCTTGTTGTATTTCAATCCACGCCCCTCCAACAAAGCCTGCTGCCATCACGACCATTAAGATGAGATAGGCAAGGGCTGCGCCGAATATTCCCAAAGCCACGGTAAACTTCGGTGCCAGAATGACCGCGAGCACCGTCAGCACCACGTAAATGCCGAAGATCAGCTTCTGTTTCCGTAAAATGACCAGAGCGTAATAATAAAGATTCAGTACCGCATAGAAGCCGCCGCCCAGCACGATCATAATGAAGGCCGGCCAGAGCGCCGTCAGCTTTCCGCTGTAAGACGCGCCAAGGAGCCATTCCAGAAGCGCCAGCACCGGTCTGCCAAATACTACGGTCCCGCCCACAGCCAGCACCGTCAGCCCGCCGATCACTGCCATGATCGTGAGCAGCTTCTTTTTGAAATCCTGGAAGCGGCGCTCATTCCAGCAGTCTGTCAGATAGGTCAGGAACGGACGGATGACAAAGCCCGCCGCCAGGTTAATGACGGAAGTCGGCATGAAGATTACGTTAAAATAACCGCTGGCCGCATCCCCCAGATGGGCGTCAATGGCATACTTCGCTGCTGAAAAAATATAAAAATCCAAAAACACGGAAACAAACAGCAGAATGGATGAGGCTGTCAGGGAAACGCCCTGTTTCGCGCTCCAGTCGTAATCCACCTGCTTCAGTTCCTTTAATACTACAATATCAAACAGAAGCACACCGGCCATCTGCCCCAGCACCGCTGCCACACAGGCGGTAAAAAGTCCCGCCCCGGAAACCAGGGTAACCAGAAACACCCCCACTGAAAGGATCGTACGGAAGGTGTTGGACCGTCCGGTTAAGTACAGGCATCCCTGCCGCTGAAATTCCGACTCATACACATCAGCAAATCCATCGATCACCTTGTAGGCAATCAGCAGGAAAATAATCTGTGCTTTCTGCCAGGAATAGCCGATGAACGCCAGATATCCCGCGCCCAGAAGCAGAGCCAGCAGACAGGTTACATACCGGTGATGCAGGTAATCGCCAAACCGGTACTGCTCCGCACCGTCCGTAATGTGGAACGGGCGGATGCCGAAGTAGGCCAGAAGGAACATCTGCTGCCCCACGGTGCTGAAACCGAAGGAAAAAATGCCGCCCTGCTCCTCTCCCGCAATGCGCAGCACCAGAAAGGAAAGCACCATGCTGGCAAAGGCATAGAAGAAGCTTCCGCTCATGTTCCAGATCATATTTTCTTTATCCAGGCTCAGCCTTGTCCGCATGAGAAGGCGCGTCCAGTGTTTCATAGTTCGTTATACTCCGTTGTTCATATGTTTTCTGATTATTCCTGTTCAGCCATGCCGTCTTCTTGTTTGTACCGTCTATTTTTGTCTGTCACGGCGCATGGCTGAACCATTCCTGAAGTTTTGTATCAGTAAAATTGACAGAAGCATCCGCGCCATATACCGCACCGCCACCATCGGCTTTAAGTAGCTCTCACCGCCGGCCCGCTCCGCGATATGCACCGGCACCTCCGCGATCTTGGCTCCCTGTTTTAACAGGTAAGACACCGTATCTGGTTCCGGCCCATAGTTTAAATTCAGGGCAAATTCCCTGATCATCTCCCGGTTGAACATCCGCATGCCGGAGGTTGGATCGTTGACTGTCACACCGGTTGTCAGACGGATAGCCGCTTCAATGAGACGGCTTCCCACCATACGCATGGACCAGTCCTTTTTCGCGTTCACAAAGCGGCTTCCAATGACGATCTCATACCCTTCTTCCATCTTTTTTCTCATGGGTTCGATGAATTCCGGGCGGTGCTGTCCGTCACCGTCAAACTGAATGGCATATTCATATCCTTTATAGTAGGCGTATTTCATGCCTGCCTGAAAGCAGCCCGCAAGCCCCAGATTCACCGGAAGATCTAACAGGCTGAAGCCCTGTTCTCTGCAGATAGCCGCCGTCCGGTCTCTGGATCCATCGTTGACCACAATATAGTCAAACTGCGGATACTTCTCTTCCAGTTCCCGCACCACATGCTCGATGTTCGCTTCCTCATTGTAGGCAGGAATTACGATCAGCACCTTGTTCATCTTGTCTTTTCTCCACATTTCAGTATGATATCGCAGATCTCATCCACCGTTTCCAGGGAGAGATCCGGGTATAACGGCAGCGTCAGCACCTCCGAGGCAATCCGCTTCGCCACCGGTGTATCGTCCGAAGAGAATTGCTCCCGGTAACATGCGTAGTCGTTGATACACGGGTAGAAATACTTGCGCGCATAAATGTTGTATTCTTTCAATGCCGCAAAGATCTCATCCCGGTCTGCCCCGTAGCCTTCAAACACCACCGGCATGTAAGCGTAATTGTAGCGCACGCCTTCCTTTTCCTTACAAAGACGGATTCCCTTCACACCGCCCAGGCGCTCCCGGTAACGCTCCGTCAAGACCTTTCGCTTTGCGATGTCCGCATCCACATGACGCAGGTTGCAAAGACCCATGGCCGCCTGGAACTCATTCATCTTTCCGTTGGCGCCCACATATTCTACCTGCTCATATCCGGTGATGCCGAAGTTTTTGAGCTGGTACAGCAGATCCTTTAATTTTGGATCATGAAAAGCAACCGCGCCGCCCTCAATGCTGTGAAATACCTTGGTGGCATGGAAGCTGAACATAGAGGCGTCACCGAACTGGCCGATTCCGGTTCCATCAATCTCCTCGCCAAAGGTGTGGGCCGCGTCGTAGATGACCTTTAAGCCATGGCGGTCCGCAATCTCCTGAATGCGCTTCACGTCGCAGGGATTGCCGTATACATGGACCGGAACAATGGCGGAAGTCTTCTCCGTGATCAGGCTCTCCAGTTTGTCCACGTCGATGGTATAGTCTTCCTCATTGATATCGCAGAATACCGGAGTCAGGCCGTTGCGCACGATGGCATGGGTGGTGGAGGCAAAGCTGAACGGGGTCGTGATGACCTCGCCCGTCAGCTTCATAGCCTGCAGCGTCAGCTCCAGCGCCATATGACCATTCACAAACAGCTCCAGATTCGGTGTTTTCAAATATGTTTTCAGTTTTTCCTTTAAGGTTTCATGGTATTCGCCCATGTTGGTCAGCCAGGCGCTGTCCCAGATGGGCTTTAACATTTCCACATATTCTTCCAGAGGCGGCAGGGATGAACGGGTCACCATAACCGGCTCTTCATGTCGTTTTATCATCAGTTTTTCTCCTTCATATGGTACTCCGTGTACCGCCTTGCGATATACTGTTCACCGGTCACGGACATCTCATCCAGCTTTTCACCGGTAAAGCAGCGGATATGGGCCTCGGCCATATCATAGCCTGCAGCGCCGGAAAATGCCACGCCGCCCGCAAAGCGCGGATTGCACTCCAGGAAATAATACGCCCCTGCGTCCCGGTCTGCCTCAATAAATTCCATATTCACACAGCCCCGGATGCCCACGGCCTTAGCAATGTTCCGGCACTGCTGTTCCAGTTTCTCATTCCGGAATACACAGACAGAAGTTCCCGCGCCGTTTAAGGTACGCAGAAGTTCCCGTCTCGGCAGGCAGAAGACCTGACCACTTTCCGGATTTCTCACCACATCTACTGTAATGACATGGCCCCCGATCTTTGGCTGCACCAGATACTGCTTTTTCTGCTCCTCATTGCAGGTGTGAAGAAGAAATTCCAGGTCTGCTTCCGACTCCAGGATGTGTAAGCCCTGGCTGCTCCGGCCGTCGAATGGCTTGGCCACCAGCGGATATCGAAGACCTGGTTTCTTCTCCGGTTTTTTCTCTAAATCCCAAAGCCGTACTCCTGGAATCGTCTGACAGAGTCCCCTCTCTCTTAAGAACATCTCCATCTTCTCCTTATTCCGGCAAAGCGCAATCGCCAAAGCATCGGAAATCCATACCTCCGCGCCCAGCTCTTTAAAATCTTCCACCAGCTCCGTTCTCCACTGCTGGAGCACATCAATCTCCACATCGGTCAGCGGCATCAGTACGCTGGCCTGTTCTTTTTCACAAAGTTCTTTGATAAAATTCCGGTACTGTTCCCGGTCTGTGGCATAAGGTGCTTTGTAGAACGCATCCACATCCTGGGAATTCACCACCCACTCTGCCGGGTAAATATCGCAGCCCACAACCCGCATGCCTGCCGCGTGGCAGGCAGAGATCACGTTCTGGGCAGAAAACGACCCGATGGCCGTAATGATCACTGTTTTTTTCATAACCTAATTCTCCTCTGTGTTGGAGGTTTTCAGCCGTTCCTTCACCATTCCCGCCAGAAAACAAAAGCTTTCCAGACGGAAGGCCGCCGCCAGCACAATGTATACCGCAGCACCACAGACAATCTGCAGTCCCAGTTTCAGCCATACCGACATAGCCGGAAGCCATGCGCCAAAGACCATAACAGCCCCGCACATCACGATGGACAATGCCGCTGGCGGTGCCACATCCATCCACTGATGGACAATATCATAGCCAAGCAGCTTTTTATTCGGTGCCGCGTTGACAAAGGTACACACGAAATCCTGAAATGCCTTGATGCACACCATGATAAACACATTAAACTGCATGCCAATGAGCAGGGCCAGAATGCTCAAAGCCTTCTTCACCAGCTCCAGTTTTAAGAAAATGTCACTGCGTCCTACCGCGTTGATGGCCTGCAGATTCGTGATATGAATCGGCCAGAAGCAGTAGGAAACACACATAATGCGAAGAAATGGCACGCAGATCAGCCATTTTTCTCCAAGCAGGGCCAGCACCAGCGTATCCGCCACCGCAAACAGCCCCATAAGCATCGGGATCACCGCAAAGGAGCTTAAGCGGATGGCCCGGCGCACCATCTCCCGCACCTTGTCCCTGTCATCCTGACAGGCAGAAAAGGCCGGAAGCAGTACTGCCTGAATAGCTGCGCCCAGGTTGGTGGCGATCAGTTTTGGAAACTGCTCTCCGCGGTTGTAGCTGCCCAACAACTCTTCATTATATATCTTTCCGATCAAAAGTCCATACAGATTGTTAAATACCGTATCCAGCAGGGAAGCACAAAGAAGCTTCCAGCCAAAGGCGAACATGGTCTGAATCCGGTCAAAATCAAAGCACAGCCCCGGCTTCCAGGAAACCGTGAGAAACAGTACGACCATCAAACTGATGTAGTAGCTGATCTGCTGCCCCACCATGGCCCACACGCCCAGACCCCGGTACGCCATAAAAATGCTGATGACACCGGAGATTGCCGAAGCCGCCAGCGTGGAGAAAAACAGCCCGCGAAACTCCATGCTCCTGGACACATAAGCCGTTTGCACCGAGATGACTGCCCCCGGGAACAGCACAATGCCAAGCACCCGCACAATGGGCTTTAACACCGGAATGGCATAAAACTCCGCAATGACCGGTGCCACCAGATACAGCAGTGCGTAAAATACAACCGATGCCGCAAGTTCAAAATAGCAGACCGATGAGAAATCCACCTCGTCAGCCTGCTTTTTCTGCACCAGAGCCGTGGAAAAGCCGCTCTGGACAAATACATTTGCAATGGTGATAAAAATCATGATGATCCCCACCACGCCGTACTCCGCCGGAGTTAACAGCCTGGCTAAAAGGATCGCGATCACAAACTGGATGCCCTGGGCACCTCCGTTTTCCAGAAGCTTCCAGAACAGTCCGCTCGCCACCTTGTTTTTCATTCCTGTTTCACTCATAAACAATCTCTTTCAAATCCCGTTCTGTGTTTCTTTGCAGATTTCTGTTCACAGTCATTCACTGCCGCCAGACCTGCTTGTTCTGTCGTTCCAGCCAGAGCGCTTATCCCCTGTGAAACTGCTTCTGCAGCCAGCCATACAGCTTCGGTGCCGAAGTCTCAAACCGGATAAAAAACCGGGTTCTTGCATTCAGTTCCCGGTAGAATTCCCGGTTTTCCTTATTTAATACCGTTTCGTAATGTTTCGTATTTACCTGGGTTAAAAATTTAAGCCGATGAATGGCATGCTCCACCGTATTGTGAAACCGGCCGCCGCTAAAGGTATCAAACCCACGGTACATAACCGTCATAGCCTCTGCGTAATCCTGCTGTTTTTTCTCATAGTCTCCCTGCTTCATAAGCGTAGTCCAGGAAGCCGCGCCCCCAAGCCTGTATACACACATGGGCTCATCCATATACCAGGCCCAGCCCCGGTTCGCGGAAAGGAGCTGCAGCGGAATATCCGCGATGGGGGCATTGTTATAAAAATCCGGCAAATCTGCCACCATCTCCCGGTAAAACATCAGGGATGCCGTCGGGTAACCAGATGTCTTGTCAATAATCTCCTCCGGGGAGACCATGCGGCTGCCCTTGTAGGGACGCATGGCATGCTCGGTCAAAGCCTTTCCCTGTATCTCAACCTTTGCGCTGTGAAAGCAAAGAGAACAGCCTGGATTCGCTTCCAGATAATCCACCTGCTTCTGTAGCTTCCGATCATCCGTCCAGTAATCATCTCCCTCGCACATGGCGATATATTTTCCTCTGGCCCGCGGGAAATTGAAGGTGCCGCTGACATTGGTGAGACCCTTCGAATACTGGTTTTCGGTCTGCAAAATCGGAAAGATCAGGTCCGGATAACGGTCTGCGTACTCCCGGATGATGTCCGCCGTTCCATCGTTGGAGGCATCATCGTGAATCAGAACCTCATAGGCAAAATCCGTCTTCTGGTTTACAAAGCCCTCCAGTGCATCCCGGATATAAGATGCCTGATTATATGTGATGCAGCAGATGCTGACCATAATGCTGGAATTTTTGTATTCTGTTTCTGATACTCGTTCCTGCATTCCATCTTCCATTTCCATTTTTCCCTTCTGCTCCATCATGTTTCCTTTTCTTCCCATTTCTATGACAATTCTATTACGAAATTATTTACAACCTCTTTTATTTTACATGATTGCCAATAAATTGTAAATCAGATATGGTTTTTTTACCTTATTTATGATAGATTAGCATTGATTGATTATATTTATTATTTTCAGGAGGTTTTATAACCATGCGTAAACATACAAAAGCAGGACTTGTACTGCTGATGGCCGGCATGATGATGGCCGGATCTGTAACCAGCGCTTTTGCGGATACAGAGGCCACAGCAGCAACAAGCGGCGTTATTGACACTACAAAAAAGAACGCTGAGACAGGCGGCCCGGGAAGCACCGCAGCTTCCACAGAAAACACCCTGAATGGCCACACCTATTCCACGGAAGCCCCGGGTTCCAACACATCCCAGACTCAGGCATCCACTTCCGCACCGGAAACCAGCGCCTCTGCTGAGAGTTCCCAGGATGTCACCAGCGGTCAGGACAACGCGCTGACCCAGGATCAGGCAAACCAGCTGGAATCTGAACAGGCCGCTGCCGAGGCAGAAGCCGAGGCCAACCATACCGGCCCACTCTCCGTTCCGTTACGCCAGCCGCGTCTGACCACTGCGATCCTATCCAATGACAGCAAGAACTGGTCCGGCGCATACTTAAACGACCAGCAGATTTCCTCCGAGGCCGGCGGTTTTACCGCGATCTGTACCTATCTGGAGAACATTTTCGGTGATGTGCGCTATCGCACCTATAACTCCACCACTGGCTGGACCGGCTGGGCTGTAGGCGGCCAGCAGACTTCCTTCGATGGCAATGCCTGGTATCCGGTTGAAGCGATCCAGTACCGCTTCGCAGGCCCGGTTAACGACCAGTACGACATTTACTACTGCGCACAGTTAAGCGATGGCACCGAGACCGGCTGGGGCAAAAACGGCGAGACCGTCGGCACCATGAACACCGGCCTCCATTTAACCGGTTTCCGCCTTGCATTCTTCGCAAAGAATACCGCATCCGGCTTAAACGCTTCCAATGCACTGGTATCTGCCCACGCAGACGGCATCCAGTATGTAGACGGCCAGATGCGCTACATCCACGGCAACGGTGATAGCTACACCGGCTGGGGCTGGATTGGCAATGACCGTTACTACTTCAAGGATTCCGTTCCGGTAACCGGCTGGCAGTACATTGACGGCCTGAAATACTACTTCGGAGAAGACGGCAGGATGTGGAGTGATGTGGAGTCCCTGCTTGGCAGTGACGGCCCGTACCTCATCAAGATCAACAAAGAATTAAACTGCATGACCATCTACGCACAGGATGGCGGCAACGACTATATCATCCCGGTAAAGTCCTTCCTGACCTCCGTCGGTGATGACACCCCGGTTGGTACCTTCAAGACTCCGGAGAAATACCGCTGGAGACTGATGATCCATGATGTTTACACCCAGTACGCAACCCGCCTTGGCGCAGGACTTCCGATCCTGATCCACTCCATCATCTACGATGCGGCAAACCCGATGACCGTATGGGCCAGCACCTACAACAACATGGGGATTGCCCGTTCCGCAGGCTGCATCCGCCTGGTAAGCGGCGATGCCAAATGGGTTTACGATCACTGCGCCCTGGGAACCACCGTTCAGGTTTACAACTCTTCCGTTGCAGGACCGTTCGAACGCCCAACCATCGCATATGAGATCCCGTTTGAGCAGACCTGGGATCCGACTGACCCGAACGTAACGCAGGATATGATCAATGCAGAAACCGCACGTATCCTTGCCAAGTTCCAGAATCAGTAAATAACTTAAAACAAAAGAAGCCCGGAACGGCCGCTTCGCGGCTGGTGTTCCGGGTTTCTTTTATAAGGAGTCTTTATGAATGATAAGAAACATTCCTGTCTCTATGCCAGCTTCCTGTTCTGGCTTTTGATATCGATATGCGCTTCCGCACTTCTGATCTGGTGTGCCAGAAAAGCCTACGGATCCATCAATCCGAAGCAGATCCTGTTTCTGGAAACACTGGTGGTTCTTGCGTTTTTCCTGCATGTAAAGCGTCCATTTTCCCTGGCAGACACCCTTGGCTTTACAAACAGCAATCCGTCCTACGATATCCGTTATGACTATATCCGTCTCTTTGCGGTGTTCTGTGTCATCCTGCTCCACTGCCTTGGTATTGCCATGCCGGAGCTATCCATGGAGATCACTGACGAAACCCGGGCCTTACTGCTGGAAATCCCACCGCTGCTTCTGAAACCGGCTGCCATCCTGCACACCTGCCTCTATCTGGGAAACACCTGCTTTCTCATGCTGACCGGTGCCCTGCTGTTCGGAAGAGGCACAAAAGGAGGCATCGCTTCCTTCTATGAACGGCGTTTCTCCAAGGTGGTGCTGACCTCAGTCATCTACTTTTTCTTTTACATGTGGCAGAACGGACGGCTGAATCCGGTATGTGCTGACACACTCAGAGAAGCCTTCCACCGCATCCTGTCCGGCTCCATCCAGGATGATTGCCCTTTTTTGTGGCTGGTCTACATGACCCTCTCCATCTATGTGGCCGTGCCATTTCTCCAGTATATGTTTGAAGCAATGCCTTACCGGGCGCTGACCAGTCTCTCTGCCGTCGTTCTTGTGTGTATGTTCCTGAAAACCTACACCCTTATGACCACCGACCTGCTGCCCTTCTTCGCCCAGTGGATCGGCATTGCCATGATCGGCTACTGGGTATCCCGCCCCGAGACCCGGAAATACGACCGGTGGATCTGGATCCTCGCAGCCCTGTCCTTCCTGAAGGTAGTGCTGTCCGTAAACCCTTATGTATACTGGCAGAGTTATGTCAACTATTATGTGCACATGGCACCACTTTCCATCTTCATGGCCTGCGGCATCTTCGCCCTGGCTCTGCACAAAAAACCGGAGCAGACACACCGTTTCAGCCCGCTCATCACCATGCTCGGCAAACACAGCTTCACCATCCTGCTCCTGCACTGGTGGGTGCTCTACCACCTCGCCATCTACACCCTGAACCTCGACATCACCTGGCGGCATCCCCTGACCTTTACCGGAACCATCCTTTTCGTAATCGCCACCTCCCTGGTCTGCGGATTCCTCATCGACCAGACCGTGGTATACGCAATCCGCACCCTCTTCGAAGCCACAGTAAAACAAGCCAAACGAATCGCAAAATAACAATATTGAGACGGAACTAATAAAGAGTCCGGGC
>NZ_QUFI01000031.1:29398-30933 GCF_003478505.1 Clostridium sp. AF27-2AA | reverse complement strand
AAGCAGCTCTTTCCGTTTTTCTCCCAGCTCGGTAATCCAGCCTTTGAGGTTTTGGATAAGCTGTCGGATGGACTTCATCAGACTGTTGGCGGCTCTGATTTCCCGGTTCAGGTTTCCGATATTCGTCTGGATACCACGCTTTTCCATCTGCCGGACAGCAGCCCCCTCATGGACAGTGGGGATAATATCAAGCCCCTGTCTGGCATAAGAACGCAAGTCCACACGCTCCGGACGGTCATTGGCTTCCAGATAGCGGTTCTGGATGACCTCCCATTCATGCCGCCAGATTTCGCAATACTTCTGGTCGTTCCAATCCACCGTATCCTCCTTGTGGCTTTTCCATCTGCCGGACGGAAGTTTTATCCGTTCCCCGTTTTCGTCAAGGTCATAAACCTTGCGGCTCTTGGGAAGCCATTTTCCATGTTCGTCCATTGCCCTCATAGTGAGCATGACATGGGCGTGGGGATTGTGTCCCGGCGGATGGGGGTCATGGATTGCAAAATCAGCAATCATGCCTTTGGAAACAAACTGCTGCTCACAAAACTCCCGGACAAGGACAGCATACTGGTCGGGTGGTATCTCTCTTGGAATGGTAAGCACCCACCGCCTTGCAAGCTGGGAGTTCCATTGCTTTTCCACCGCTTCGGCGGCGTTCCATAAGGTATTGCGGTCTGCATACGACCGTGGGGCGTTTGCCGGGAGCAGAATTTCATTGTGGACAATACCACGCTTTTCCGGGTAGTGCTTCACTTGCTGGTCGTATTCACAGAACAGCTTTTCGCCGCTTTGGTAAGCAGCGGCGGCAACCGCAGACTGTCGCTGGCTGCGCTGAACAATCGTGATTTCGTTGTGTGGGCAGGGCATTTCGTGTCCCTCCTTTCGGTAATTGGTGGATGGGGTGGCGTTTTACCACCTCATTTTGGCAGAAAAAAAGCAGGAGACCTTTTTCAGATTTCCTGCTCGGTGTGCCGCTGTGAGGGCGGCGGGTATTTAATTGTAAAAGTTCGGGGCAAGTTGACCCGATGTGAAGCTGACAAACTGGAAGTTATTTTACTTGCGTTCTATAAATCCTATGATTGAAAAAATCAATCCTACAATCCCAATTCCGATAACGAGCAGCCCCATTCCTGATGAGCAAAGAGAAATTATAATGGCAAAGAGTAGTATCGCAATACCTAATCCAATTTTCTTCATTGTAAATCCTCCTTTACAAATGCCGATTTGTTGTCATCTTCATTATACTTCATTGGCTATCGAAAAGATAGCATATTTTATGAAACTTGTCGGCTGGGAACAGCTTGCAACGCAAGGTGTCCCCAGATGGCAAGTACACAAAAGGGTAGCTGGCGGCAGCCAGCGCAGGGGAAGCGTAGCGTCCCCTGTATGATTTGGAGCAGACCATGACTGCGGAAAATTACAGCCCTCCGGCGAGGAGCCTTCGGAGAACGCAATGCACCAACCTTTGGGTGGTGTATAATTGCGCCCTTAGTAAACTAAGGGGTTTCCGGCTTCTCCCGTTCCAGCAGTTTTTTCAA
>NZ_QUFI01000031.1:0-29388 GCF_003478505.1 Clostridium sp. AF27-2AA | reverse complement strand
CCGGCTTCTCCCGTTCCAGCAGTTTTTTCAATAGTTCCTGCGTGTCCTGCCTGTGAAAAATGAGTTTCAACAACAGCATGACATCATCATCTGTCAGGCGTTCCGGCTCTTGCAGAAAACTTTCCAGCATACCGCCACGAGTACAGAGCCGGTGCGTCCGTTCCTTTCGGGTAAGCTGCTTTAACTGGTGCTGCAATGCCTTTTCATCATTGATGGCTTTCCGCAGTTTCTTTTCGCTTTTCTCCAACTCCCGATTGAGTTTTTCCAGCTTTGAGGTATCAGGCAAGGGCAGCGTCCTCCTTTCCCGGTATCAGCACATAAATCCTGTTCGGCTCTCCAACGCCCTGACGCACCCGCATGATAAGTCCGGCGGTTTCCAGTTCATTCAAAGAACGCTTGACCGTCATGGGGCTGCGGGACAAGACTGCGGCAATGGCTGTGACAGGGAAGCAGACAAACAGGATTCCGTTTTCGTCCTCCTGTCCTTTGGAGAGCATAGCGTCCAGCATCCGGCAGTACATGACCTTTGCGGTGCTGCTGACTGGAAACCCTGTCAACGCTCTGGGGAATGGCATACAGGGTGGCAAGGGTGTGTCTATCGTCATAAATTCAAAATTCATTCGGTGTATTCCTCCTTTTTCTTTGCTCGTTTGGATAAATAACGGGGGCAGTCAATCACAACCGCCCGGAAGCTCTGCTTGCACCCATGCTGGCATTTCCGGCACAATTCGTTGTAAGTGACACGCCCCCGGTCATTGAGGTAAAAGGAAAGCTCAAGCTTCCTCTTTTTGCTCATTCTCGGCATATTGCGCTTCCTCCCGTTTTCGTGTATGGTTTCGGGGCGATTTTCGGCAAAATTGCGGTCATAGAGCCGCTTAAAATCTCCCGAAGTATCAGCGATAGGGTAGACTATCCCCCTATCACATTGTCGTGTTTCGGTATCATTTCGGTGTCAGTTCGCCAGTTCTCCCCGGTGTCGTTCCTCCCCTGAATCTCACAGCGGCGTATCGCTCCCTTTGGTACGCTCGTTTTGGTCAGGGTTCCTCCATATCCCTGCCAAAAGTCATGGCGCTACATCGCCAGGGAAGCATATCCCACACAGGCTGGTCATTCGATTGGAATAATCCATCGATGAACTACCTGTATCATAGAACATTTTTGTGCCCTGTGCCGTATGTCCACAAAGTAGGAATTAGGGGTAAAAATCAGAAATTTCCACGATTGCGGAAAGTGTGATATAATCCAGATAAGCGGCAGCAATGAAACCATTGGAAAGGAGCGTGCGCCCATGAAAGGAGCAACAAGCATACAGGAACGCCTTTGGGAACTCCGCAAGGACAAAGGCTTAAATCTGGAAGAACTATCAAAGCTGACAGGCATTTCCAAATCAGCTCTTGGAAGTTATGAAAAAGAGGATTTTAAGGAAATCAATCATGGCAACCTTATCACGCTGGCAGACTTCTATGGGGTCTCTGTTGATTATCTACTGTGCCGGACAGAGAACAGGGAGCAGATCAACACACCATTGACGGAGCTGCATTTGAATGATGAGATGGTGGCACTGCTGAAAAGCGGTCGGATTAACAACCGTCTGCTCTGTGAGCTTGCTACACATAAAGATTTCATCAAGTTTCTTGCAGACATTGAGATTTATGTGGACGGGATTGCTACCATGCAGATTCAAAACCTCAATGCACTTGTCGATACCGTCCGGCATGAAATCATTGAACGGTATCGCCCAGGCGAAGATGACCCGCATTTGAAAGTGCTGCAAGCCGCCCATATCAGTGATGATGAGTATTTCAGTCACATGGTTCTGGATGACCTCAACCTGATTATCCGGGATATTCGGGAAGCCCACAAAAAGGACAGTGAGAGTGCGCCCCAGACCACCGTTGCCGATGAATTGAAAGAAAATCTCGAAGCAGTCGAAAATTTCAAGGGCAGCCGGGATGAAAAGCTGGTTGTCCTTTACTGCAAGCAGCTCGGTATCAACTATAAAAATCTGTCAGACGAAGAATTTCGCTGGCTGATTCGGATTCTCAAAAAATCAAAGAAAATGGGAACGCCTATCAGCCAGAGGAAAAAACGGTAAAAAAAACCGCTGTTGCATGGTTGGGGTGCCTTCCATGTAGCAGCGGTTCTTGCGGGTCAATCCCAAATTTTGTGTAAACGCTAAATTGTGGTGCAAAATAGAGCAAAAATATTTTAAGGCGGGAGCGGCGCAAGCTGCTGCCGCCTTTTCTACAAAAATAACAGCGCTTCGAGGGGATGTCAAGGGCAGAGGTGTCAGCCTCCGTTCATCTCGACTCTTGACATTCCGGTTGCAGCCGGTCAGTCCGGCATGCGGTCGGCAAAGAACACCGCTAACTGTGCGTGAATTACGCTCCAGTCCTGCCGCCTTCCGGTCCACTTCTTCGTAATATCCATCATGGCCAGATACAGCATCTTCAGCAGACTGTCATCCGTAGGGAATACCGATTTTGCCTTGGTCACTTTCCGAAGCTGCCGGTTAAAGCCCTCAATTGCGTTGGTCGTATAGATCAGGCGGCGCACCTCCTGGGGATATTTGAAATAGGTACTCAGGTTGGGCCAATTCTCCCGCCAGGACGGAGCGATCTTCGGGTATTTTTTGTCCCAGCGTTCAGAAAAGGTGTCCAGAGCGTCCAGCGCAGCAGCCTCATCGACTGCGGCGTAGACTGCCTTCAAATCTGCCATGAGTGCCTTTATGTCCTTGTAGGATACATATTTGCTGGAATTTCGGAGCTGATGGATAATACAGTTCTGGATTTCCGTTTTAGGAAATACGGCTTCAATGGCAGTGGAAAACCCGGTCAAATTATCTGTGCAGGCGATAAAAATGTCCTCAATTCCGCGGTTTTTCAGGCTGTTGAGTACCGTTGCCCAGTATTTGGCGCTTTCATTTTCACCGACCCACATGCCCAGAACATCTTTCCTGCCGTCTAGATCAATACCGATGGCGATATAGACTGCCTTCTTCACGATCTGCCCTTCGCTGCGGACATGGTAGTGGATGGCATCCATGAAAACCACCGCGTAGACGCTCTCCAACGGCCGCTGCTGCCATTCTTTTGCGATAGGGAGAATCTTGTCCGTGATGCGGCTTACGGTCGTGTCAGATACCTCTACGCCGTAGATCTCCTGAATATGGGTCTCTATATCCGACGTGGTCATGCCCTTGGCGTACATGGACAGGATCTTCTCCTCAATGTCCTGACTGATGCTGGTCTGGTTTTTCTTCAGCACCTGAGGCTCAAATTCCCCCTTACGATCCCGGGGCACGGATATCTCCACATCACCGAAGCTGGTGCGCAGCGTTTTGCTGCTGTGCCCGTTCCGGCTGTTGTCCGTGTCCTTATTTTTATAGTCGTACCTGCTGTAGCCCAGTTCGTCGTCCAGCTCAGCATCAAGGCCGTTTTCCATGAACTCGGCAATCGTCTCTTTGAACAGGCTCTGGATGTCGTCCATGCTGCCGATGTTCGCCATCCGCAACAGCTCTCTGATCTTTTCCCTGCGGGCATTTTCTTCCGGTGTGCGTTTCTTTCTTGCCATAATAAAACCTCCACTGTGGTGCTTCTATTATACACCACCTTGGAGGTTTACACAAAATATGGGATGGTCTCGTTCTTGCTGTGGTTATTATTTCATTCGTTTTCTTAATATCCGGCGATAATTTGTTTCTCCCTTTGGTGCGTCCTGTATAATTTCCAACACACCATCTTCAAGCATTTTATCAATGCGATTAGAAATCCATACATCACTAATTCCAAGTTGATATTTTCCTAAAACATTACCTATAAC
Organism: Clostridium sp. AF27-2AA; assembly: GCF_003478505.1. GTDB lineage: Bacteria > Bacillota > Clostridia > Lachnospirales > Lachnospiraceae > Brotaphodocola. The sequence goes on along the minus strand of NZ_QUFI01000031.1, from coordinate 25,566 downwards.
AATAGCCATTTTGAATTGCTCTGGCTGTTCCGCAATTTCACGAAGAATGAAACTATCATATATATCTTCTGAAACACTTTGCAATTTACCATTTAGCATTGCACGCAAAGGTGCATTTTCATTTTGAAGTTGATTCCATTTCATAGCACAAGCTGAAAGAAATACAGGCTTAGCTTTTTCTTGTAGAGTTATATATTTTCCCCATTCGCCAGGAGAAACCTCACCCCATGCTATTTTGGATGTCATAGTATTTTCTTTTCCATATTCCCAGGCAGGTAACTTAACCAAATAAATTGTTGTCTGACAGTTTAATGGTCGAAGTTGTTTCATAAGCCAGTACATACCGCAAAGTTCATCCGGATTATAGCTATACCAAATACGAACTTCTTCCCCAGCTACATATCGTTCAATAACCGAAGACAATGTAGTTTTAATTTTCTGTATTTTTTCTTCAACCTGATAGTCTAAATCCTCTACAAACCAGACAGACAGCATTTTCTTGAGAACATTTTTCCGCTGTTCGCCAATTCCATTATCAGAAATATCTCCCACACTAAGAGCCATATCAAAACAATAAACATCACTGCTCTTGCCTCCCAATGGAATAGCATTCTCCCAAGCAATATGTTCTTGTTCCTGTGCTTGAATTTGTGCTTCTTTCATTTCATCTGAAGATGGAACACTCCCATCTTCGTGCCTCATAAAGACCGAAACTGCACTTCCTCTATACTTTCCCTTACCGTAAGTTTGGGCAATTTTCAAACTTCCACAGGCACTTTCACCAAATACAATTTCAATCATCTTATATACCTCCGATTTAATTACTCCCGTATGAATAAATTATATCATGCAAAACAATTTCTTCTGCCCGGTTGTGAATGTTATTACAACGCTGCACCCATTCCATTTGTTGAGTTCGCTTCAATTCCTCTGTCACGCCCTCGGTGGCTTTCATCTGCTCCATGATAGTGTCTAACCGTTCCTGTGCCTGTTCGTTCAGGTCTGCAAGATATGTCCACAATTCTCCGGTCAGTATCAATGTATTCAATCTGGCTGGGTGGACTTCCCTTAAATATTCCCGGTGCATCCGTCCGTACTTTCCGATAGGGCGGTGTTCCTCCGGCAGTTTCAAGTCCGGGATGTAGTAACCTCCGACAAGGATATAATCAATTCCGTTTTCCGTTATTCTTGGTTTCAATTCTCTCATGTTCCTTACCTCCTGTGGAAGCAGGCTCGTCTGGTACTAACTCAATCACATCGGTAATCTCACAATTCAGCGTTTCGCAGATACGGGCTAATGTATCCATGCTGATGTGCTTTCCCTCTTTGCTCATGTTGGCAATCATATTCGTTGTCATACCAGCGGCAAGCCTTAAATCCTCTTTCCTCATATCACGCTCTAACAGTGTGTGCCAGAGTGGTTTATAGCTGATGTGCATATTGTTTTCCTGCCTTTCTATCCATACCACCGGGGCGGCTGCCCCGGCAGGAACTTTTCTCTTATTATAGCACCAATCTTGTGAAATCACAATTTATTCTTGTATCCTGCCGCTGATACCGTCTGGATTGGTTTTCCTTTCTTTTTTGTTCCCTTTAATTAGCCATGAACTGTTTCATACCCTGAGACTTGGCACCAGGGTTGTCGTTGCCGTAGCCTTCCAGCAGGTTGATTGCTCCCCAGATGCCGAGACCGGCACCCAGTGCGATAACGAGGGTCTGAAGAACGGTTACTGCGCTGTTGAAAAATGCCATAAATGTGTACCTCCTTGTACAATGCGCCCTTACGGGATGATGAATAGTGAATGTCCCCCTGCATGTGCACCTACAAAAGGGCAAAAAAATAGCCAGGTCTCCAATTCCAATCAGAAACCTGGCTATGTAAAAGGGCGGCTCACCGCCGCCCTCATCAGAATTCCAACCTCGTATGCTTTCTGTTTAACCAAAAAGTCCAGAAAGCAGCGGCACCAGAGTCGTGCCGATCAGTGCCACGCCGCCGCCAGCCATCAGCTGTTTCATACCCTGAGACTTTGCTTATGTGTGATAAAGAAGTAATAGAAGTGTAAAAAATTTTGCCGTTCCTATCCGGCACTTGCGCAGGGTGTCGGATAGGTCGGGCTTTATTCTTCGGGCAAGTCAATCTTGCCTACAAAGCTGTAATAAATATCAATGCGCTGGCGGCGTACTTCGTTCTCGTCATACTCACATTCATAAACAACGATTTTCTCCACCATTTCACGCAAAAGAGTGTGTGTCAGTTCTTCGATAGAAAGGTACTTGCGGACAACGCTCATAAACTTTTCAGCGTTTACCGTAGCTTCCTGTGCCTTGTCCAGCTCGCCCTGCAAAGCGGCGGCTCTGTCTTTCAGTTCCCGCTGCTCGGCTTCGTAGTCTGCGGACATTTCCATGAAACGCTCATCACTGATTTTCCCGTTTACATTGTCCTCATACAGACGCTTGATGTAGCGGGAAAGTTCTGCAATGCGGCTCTGCACCTGTTCAAGCTGCTTGGCTGCCGCCGCCAGCTTCCGCTTGCCGCCCATTTCATTCTGCTGGATAAGCAGCTTCACGAACCGGGCTTCGTGCTTCTGTGCATAGGCGGTCACTTTCCGCAGATTGTCCAGCACACCCGCCGTCAAAAGGTCGGTGCGAATGAAGTGCGCCGTACAGTCGGCGGTGCGCTTCTTATAGCTGCCGCAGATGTAGCAATCCTGCTTTCTCTTGTCGGTCTGATACCGCTGCTGGTACATCACATGACCGCAGTCGGCGCAGAACAGCAAGCCGGAGAACAAGCCCACATCATCGTAGCGGTTGGGGCGTTTGCGCTGCTTGCGTAACTCCTGCACCCGTTCCCATGTCTGCAAGTCGATGATTGGCTCATGGTGGTTCTCGAAAATCGCCTGTTTCTCAATGGGATTGTCTATGCTGTGCTTCATCTTGTAGGACGGTTTTTCCGTCTTGAAGTTCACAAGACAGCCTGTGTACTCCCGGTTTTCCAGAAGATGAACAACAGTATTGGTCGCCCACTTACATTCATAGCCGGGGTGGTAGCGGCGTGTGCTGCCTGTGCGCTGGTATTCCAGCGTCCCCGGCGTGGGGATTTGCTGCTCGGTCAGCATACGGGCTATCTTGGTAGGCCCGTTTCCGGCAAGGCAAAGCTGGTAAATCTGCTTGACTACCGGGGCGGCTTCCTCGTCAATGATGAAATTCTCGTCATCGTCCATGAGGTAGCCGTACACGGGCTTGCTGGTAACAGGCTTTCCGCTTAGACCTTTTGCTTTCTTAACTGCCTTGATTTTTTTGCTCGTATCTCTCACCATCCATTCGTTGAAAAGATTACGCAGCGGGGTAAAATCGTTGTCGCCCATTGCGCTGTCCACTCCGTCATTGATAGCGATAAAGCGGACGCCTTTCTGTGGGAAAAGCATTTCTGTGTACATTCCCACTTGGAGATAATTTCGCCCTAAACGTGACATATCCTTGACTATGACTGTGCCGACTTTTCCGGCTTCAATGTCTGCAAGCATGGCTTGAAACCCGGGTCTTTGGAAGTTCGCACCACTATAACCATCGTCCGTGTACCAGCAGAGATTGGTAAAGCCGTTCTGCTTGGCGTAGGTTTCTAAAATGCGCTTTTGGTTGGATATAGAGTTGCTCTCCCCCTGCAATTCATCTTCATGGGATAATCTCGGATAAAGGGCGGTAATAAGGTTTTGGGTTGTCTGTCTTAACATGGTTTCCTCCGTTTCTGACAGCCAGCCCCACTATTCCGTACTTCGATTGTACCACATGGCGGGGCGGCGTGTATAGCGGCAAAATGTGAAAAATGCTTCTTTACCGCCCGTCATATTGCCGATTTTTGTGTAGCAGCTTCCGCTTCCAGCACCTTAGCCATTTTGTCGGCTGCGGTTTCCGTGGCACTCTGCTTGAAAAAGCCGGACACCACAAGAACAGAGTTCCCTATGCGGATTTCCGTCACGCAGTCGGCGGGTGCGGTGCTTTTCATGCTGTGTTTGATATGCTCTTTTTTATCGGTCATAGGCAAACTCCTTTCAATCGTTCATCAGCTTTTTCAGCCGTTCCATTTTCTCCTGTGCCTTTTCCCTGCGGAAATTCACGCCGGAGCAGCAGACAGGGGTACACATCTCTGTTACCCGGTCATAAATCCGCTTGTGGGCTGTGTCCGGGGGATTGTTCAGCTCGTCAAGGCTTAGATTGGTCGTGACGATCAGCGGCTTTTCGCTTCGGTAACGACTGTCAATCACATTGTAGACCTGCTCTAAGCCGTACTCTGTTCCACGCTCCATTCCAAAATCATCAAGAATAAGCAGCGGATAGCGGCAGAGCTTGGAAATATATTCGTTCCTGCCCTCAAAGGTGGCGGCAAGGTCATTGAGGACAGCGGCGAAGTTCGTCATTTTTACGGAGATTTCCTGCTCCATGAGGGCGTTTGCAATGCACCCGGCAAGGTAGCTTTTGCCTGTGCCGACGCTGCCCCAGAGCAGATAGCCGATGTTCCCGGCTTTCATGTCCTCCCAATGCTCCACATAGAAACGGGCGGTTTTCATCTGCGGGTTTCTGCCGTTGTCATTGGCAAAAGTCCATTCCCGCATAGCCGGGTCGGTAAAGCCCAGGCGTTTCAGTTCTTCTACCTTGTCCCGGTGCTTTCTCTGCTGTTCGGCGGCTTCACGCTCCATGCGCTGCGCCCGCTGGCAGTCACACTCTGCCGGGTGTCGGTCACGCCCGAACAGGGCAACCTTATCAGCCGGAAAATAGGCTTCTTTCGGTGTCCGGCACTTGCCGCAGTAGAGTAGACCGTCCTCACCTGTGTAGTCCTCCGGCTCGGCGGTGGCTGCTGGTATCTGTAAACTCATATCTTCAAAAGCTGGTTTCATAGACTTTCTCCCTCCTTGTAGCTGTAATCGGGTATGCCCTTTTTCGGGGCAGCTTTAGCGGTATCGTCAGCCGCCCATCTGCGGATAGTGGCGGCATGGTTCTTGTATTTCCTCCCGGTAGAAGCGATATAGCCGGATAGCCGGTCAATGTAATACTCCCATTTGTCGGGCAGTTCTGCTTTCAGTTCAGAAAGCTCTGTATCTGTCAAAATCACATTTTTATATCTGCCGTAAGCTGCGGGGGCGGCTCGTCCCGGTTTTAACTCTCTCTCTTTTTCTATCTCTATATCTATCTCTTTCTTTATCTCTATCTCTGGTGGACAAATGTCCGCTTTTGCTTCGGACACTTGTCCACTAAGCCGTTTTTGCTCTGAAATCTTCATTCTTGCCCTGCGCTTACGCTCCCCCTCGGTAGAGGACTGACCGATGAAAAGCTCGATATTGCTCATATACAAAGCCCCGTTGTCCAGCGGTTCAACAAGCCCCAGTTTCATAAAGATTTGCAAAGCCCTCTCGACTGTGCCGACCTGCTGGCGGGTAATGGTGGCTATCATTTGGGCGGTGTAGGGGATATTTTCGTCAAGCTGCAAAGTGCCGCCGTATTTCAGCGATTTTAAGTACAGCTTCAAGAGGATATTGGAATACAGCATACCGTCCTGCATACTTTCCAGCAGCACGATAGCGTCATCGTCAAAATAGCTTTCTTTCAGTTTGAGGTAATAATATTTGCGGTTATCTGACATAATCTTGGTTCTCCTTATCTGTGGGGCGGGCTTTCCATCTCTTTGAATAATACCGGGGGCAGAGTACCACGATAGCCCTAAAACTCTGCTTGCAGTCATGGGTACAGCCCCGGCAAAGGGCATTGAAAGTAATGCGGTTTCGCTCATTGAGGAAGAACGCCCATTCCAGCCGCCGCTTCTTGCTCATTCTCGGCATGAAAAAACGCTCCTTTCTTCGGTTTGGTCGGGTATGAGGGGACAGGGGCAAAATCTGTATGTTCCCGGTGCCATTTTCGGGAAAAATCTGCCCTGTAAGCCCCGTTGGAAAGGTCAGGGGTATTGCGGATAGGGTATGGCATACCCCCCTGCCTTTTGTATGGTTTCGGTATCATTTCGGGGCGGTTTTTAACGCTCCTGTTCATGCTTTTTCTGTCGGCTCGGTGTGCCGTGTAGTATCTGCTCTGCGTTCCGTTTGGCGGTGGCAAGCTGCTCATACTCGGCTTTTGCGGTGCGGTAGGTGTTGTAAGCTGCGTTTTTCTCGGAAATGAGGGCTTCAATCTCCGTATTCAGCTTGGAAGTGGCGGGCAGCTTCTTTCCCGGTGCAAGCACCTTTAGCTGGCGCAGGGCAGCTTCATAGATGATAAATTCCGCTTCGTGGGACTGGCGGTAGTTCTCCGCTTTTCTGCCGGACAGCTTTTTATGAGCGTCAATGGTGGGGCGGGTGCGGCGGTAATCGTTGACAACCTTTCGCAGACTTTTCTTGTCGGAAATGCTCTGCTCAATGCCCCGCAGACTTTCCCTTGCTTCGGAAAGAGCTTTCCGGCTGCTCTCCACGGCTGCGTCCAGCTTGTCAAGGTCAAGCAGTTCGTTCTCCATGAGGAAGTTGTGGGTAGCCGCCATCTGTTTGAGGTTGTGCAGGGAAGCCCAACGGTCATAGCCCACGCCCTTGCCCTCAGCTCGCTTGGCTTCCCGGTCAACCATGCGCTGCAAGGTGTTGTCTGCCGGGGCGGTTTTTGCGGTTTTTTCCTCTCGCAAGCGTTCCTTTTGGGTGTGGGGGTATTCGGGTATGGCTGTGGTCTGTTCGGCGGCTCTGTGGGCGTTCTGCGTGAGCAGGGCAAGGACAGCAGCCTTGTCAAAATCGTCCCCCAGCTTCCGGGCTGTGATAGGCTTTGTCCTGTCCGGCGTGAGGTAGGAAAGCCGCCCCCGGCTCTCCTTGACAGTTACGCCCTCCCGCAAAAGCAGGGAAGCAAACTCGTCAAAGCTGCCAGCTTGGGAAAGTGCCTGCCGTATCGTCCGGCGCAGCTTCGCCTTGTCCGTTTCAAACTTGGTGGGCTTGGTCGGCTGTCCGGTGGCTTCTCTGGCGGCGTTCTCTTTATCAAGGGCAAGCTGCCCTTTCTTCTGCGCCCAGTATTCACGCTCGGTCACTCGGTTCTTGCTGCCATGCAAAAGGTCAATCTGATACAGATTTTCCCGGTGGCACATCTCCATGACTTCGGACTTGAAATATTCCATAGCTGCGTCTGTGCAGCGGTGCTTGCAGCCGTCCTTCGTGTCCGCTGGTCTGTCCATGTAGGGCAGAAGCGAGACGGCTTCAATCCGCAAGCTGTTTATGACGATATGCACATGAATGTTGCCAGAGTGATTGTGCCCGTCCGGGTGGGTGCAGACAATGGCTTGGTGTCCGGGGAAATGCTCGTTGCAAAATTCCTCGCCCAGCGACTGCGCCTTATCAACGGTCAGACCGTTGTCCGTTCCGTCCCGTGGGTCAAAGCTGATGATATAGTGGTGGGATTTCACATCTTCCCGTTTTTGGTTCTTGCCATAGCGGAGATTGGAGCGCAGACAGGCAACAGCAAAATCTTCTTCGCCGCAGTTCAGCGTGGCAAGGCGGTAGCCCTCACGGGGAACAAGCCGCCCGTTTTCATCAAGGGTGGGTTTCATGGTAAACTCGTCATGCTCAAAAGTGAGGTAGGCTTCCGCTGCTCCGTAGTCGGCATTTTTAGAGCTGATATGTTTGAATGTTGCCAACAGCTTCACCCACTTTCTGCAAGACTTCAAACTTCAAGGCTGCAAGGTCGGAAATGGCGGCTCGGACTTCGCCGGACAGGGCGTTATACGGTACGCCGTATTCGTTCAGATACCGGGCAATCTGATTGAGGTTGCCGCCGATCCTGCCGTATTCGGCGGTCAGCTTCCCGACAGCGGCAAGCAATTCATCATTGACCGGGGAAACGGTAACAATGGGGCGTATGGTTGCCCGTGTAATGGCTTGCCGGATAAATTCGGACTGGCTCATACCATAAGGGGCAAGCCGGGCGGTAAAGTCGGCGTATTCTTCATCGGTCAGCCGGGTCTTGACTACCCTGCTGCGGTGGGGCATGTTATATCGTTTCATAGGTGGTTGACCTCCTTTCTGTGCGTGGTGTCCTCTCACTAATAGGAGAAAAACGGGGTGTGAAGCGGAACTGTTTTTGAAAAATCCGAAAAAATATTTTGAGGGATTTTTAAGCGGCGCAAGCCGCATAAGCAGGGTTTGGGGAAGGCACTCCCCAACAAGATTCCCGCAGGGGCAAAATGAGCGAAAAGCGAATTTTGGTACTGCGGTAGAATCTTGCTCTAAGAAACTGCCGGACTGCCGTTCACTTGCTACTGTCACTTTTTCGGGAAATCTATACCAGCTTTTTTATAAAAGGCTGCGGGCTGGCATTCTCCCCCTTACTCCCTACAACACCGCAAATAGCAAAAATGACGGACTTTCCGGCAAGAACTTTTCCGGCGGCTCGGTCTTTCCCGACAATAAGGCGTTTCGGAAATGGTGTCTTGCCCGCTGTTTGATAGAAAACGGGAAATTTCCTTGTTCACATACCAGTACCGACACTTTCCCGATTTGCCAAAAATGGGCGTAAAAAAAGCAGCAAATCTTTTTCGGATTTACTGCTTTGTGTGCCGCTGCGGGGCGGCGGGATATTCAGTTTTTATGTTATCGGTCAAGCCGGAACTTGAACAGGCTTTCAATCAGCTTTATTCTGATGTAGTCCTCCATATCAGAGTTATAATAGCCGTTCATCTTGGAGAAGTAGCGGATATATCCGGCGTAGCGGTCAAGGACAGCCTGTATCGCTATGGGGTCGCCCTCATGTGCCTTTATTATCGTGTCATAGGTGAGAAGTCGGTTACTCATGGGACAGCACCTCCATTTCCTCTTTCAGCCGCTTCAAGGCAAGCTGAATATGCCGCCCGATTGTGCTGCGTGTCCAGCCGCTTTGTTCTCCGATTTCTTTCTGCGTCAAGTGCTGGAAGTAATATAAAAAGATTTCCTCCTGCGTCTGTTCCGGCAGCCGGGCAAGAGCAGCCGCAAGGGAGCAGCTATCTAAAAATATCGTCTGCCCCCGGACAGAAAACAGATAAGTTTCGCCATAGTCCGGCACTTGAAAATACTCGTCTATGGTGCTTAGTGGGACAAACTTTTCTTCAATCAAGTATTCAAGGGAGATTTCCCGTTTCCACCTCGCTGCCAGCATACGGGCAGCGTCAAAGGATGCATGGCGAATAACAATCCGGCAATAGGTATCATGGGTATAGCGGATATGTTCTTGATAGGCTTCCTGTTCAGTCATGGAAAATCCCCCTTTCTTCGATTATGGGAAAGGGCGGCAGCACTTTTTTGCTGTCGCCCCTTGATTACCCACCAGCAAGGACAGTCGAGGCTGTCAACGGTGGGCGAAGCCCATTCACTTGCCGTTGACTGGCTCGGCTGGGTTTGCTATTTACAGGTGATTGTCTTTACTCTGCATTAGATATTCGTAATGTATCATTTCCTAATTCAACAACCAATTCCATGTATTTAGCTTTGGTATTTGTAGGACTCCCCCAGCTTATAAGATTATTCTTTTGTGAAAAATTGTTATGATATTGCAAGTTGTATAGAGTGATTTTCTGTCCACATATTTCATTTTTATCATTAACAATATCTTCTGTTTTTGAATCAAAGAATAGTGATTTTCCTGCTTCAGTTTCTAAAATAATATAATTATATCCACTTTCAGTTTTTGTGGAAAGTGAAATGTTGTCCCGGGTAACAGGATGACCAATACCTGTATATAGCAATACTGCACTAAGTAATCCCGCAAATGCCAAACACACAACAGCAACAGTTTTTACAATTTTTTTTGCTATCTTCTTTTTTACTGCTGTTATCACTTTTGCGTCACTTTCTCTTTTTGAGGGTTCTGTCTCGCTAATTTCTTTGCCCGATTTCATGGCTTTAAGTTCAGCAGCACAATCAGGACAATTTTCGATGTGCTTTTTTACAAATTCTGCTGTATCTTCGCTCACCATATTTTCAAAATACAACGGCAACATATCACGAATGATGCTACACTCTTTTTTCATTACTAAATTTCCTCCAATCTGCTTTGTATCATTTTTCTTGCCCGATGGTAGGTAACACAAGCCCAGTTATCAGTTTTTCCGTATAAGTCACCTATTTCATTAAATGATAATTCCCCAAAGACACGCCACATGAAAACTTCCTTATATGGTTCAGATATACTATGTAAGATTTTCCGTAATTGCGCTGCTTCTTCCTGAGTATTAACCTGCTCATCAATAAAATCATTCGGGTTAGCAATATTCTGAAATTTTGCTTCGTCAATGCTTTCTATTTTTCCATTCTTTTTCAGATATGAGAAATAGGTATTCTTTGCAATTTGACAAAGCCATACACGCATATCACATTCGCCACGAAAATTATTTATGGATTTCATTGCTTTAAAAAATGTTTCGCCTGTAATTTCCTCGGCTATGTGTTCATTACCGGAAAGCTGCCATATATAGCGATATACCGCTTTGAAATAGGTATTGTAAATTTGCTCGAACTCCACTATGCTACCACCTCCTTTCACAAATAAGACTTTGCAGACGAAGAAATCTTACAAAGATTTTCAACTTTTTTATTATAACAGACAGCGGCGACATGACGATTATTTCGCCAGTTCGCCGCTGTTCAAATTCTAATTATAGTATAGCATAGGCTTATGAACATTTCTACCATGTTCCTCTTGCTTCGGAATAGCAGTGATTGCTGTCTGTTTGCTTTTGCTTCTTTACCGCATATGAGCATTGGCACCGGGGTTGTCGTTGCCGTAACCCTCCAGCAGGTTGATGGCTCCCCAGATGCCGAGACCGGCACCCAGTGCGATGACGAGAGTCTGAAGAACAGTTACTGCGCTGTTGAAAAATGCCATAAATGTTTACCTCCTTGTACGCTGCGCCCTTATGGGCGAATGAATAGTGGTTTCCATCTGCATGTGCACCTGCAAATGGGCAAACATATAGCCAGGTCTCCAATCCCAATCAGAAACCTGGCTATGTAAAGAGGCGGCAGCTCGCCGCCCCTTCTTATTCTGCACCCATGACATCTTCGTCACTGAAATAAACTTACTTGGCATGATCTGCGTCAACCACTTCGTACTTATCACCGGGTTTGAGCTTCAGCCGATGGTCAAGAAACGCCTCGATGCTGAATGTGTTTTTCTTATCAGCACCGGCAGTGAGCTTGTAGTTTGGATGCTGGGTCAGATCGTATTTATCTGACTTGAACGGCCTGACACCGCGCAGCTGCAAAATACACTTTCCGCCATCCAACACAGCCAGTTCATCCACCGAAGCCAGGTCATGCCCAACCTTTTGGTAATTGGTGCCGTAGGATGGACTGTTTCCTCTGGTATCAGATGTGTTGTACAGATCAATCGTTTCTTTCCCCAGTGCCTGATTCAGCTCTTTTAGCGTAGTCGGCTCCGAACCGCCAAGGAAAATACGAGAATCCATATTGCCGATGATGGTATCGGCATTGTCCTTGTAGATTGCCTTCAACTGGCTCTGCGCCTGAAGTACCAGACATGCCGAGATTTCTCTTGATCGGATGGTGGCTACCAGCTTTTCCAGATTCGGAATCTGACCAATGTTCGCACACTCATCAATCAGGCAGCGCACATGCACCGGCAATCTGCCGCCGTAGACATCATCCGCTTTCTCGCACAGCAGGTTAAACAGCTGTGTATAGATCATCGAAATCAGGAAATTAAAAGTCGGGTCTGTATCGCTCATAATGAGGAACAGAGCCGTTTTCTTATCTCCCACCGTATCCAGCGACAGCTCATCGTACATGGTGATATCACGGACTTCCTCAATATCGAAGGGAGCCAGACGTGCGCCGCAGCTCACCAGAATCGACTTTAAGGTCTTGCCCGCCGCCAGCTTGAACTTGGCATATTGGCGGACAGCAAAGTGATTTGGCTTCTTCTTTTTCAGAGCTTCAAACATCTGATCCACTGGATTCTGAAAGGTTTCATCATCCTCGCGCACTTCCATCGCATTCAGGAATTCAATCAGCGTTGCAAAGTTTTGCTCTTCCAGCGGTGCCTCATAGTGGATATAACCGATCAAGGCACAATACAGCAGGGTCTCCGCCTTCGTCCAGAATTCGTCACCGGCCTTGCCGTCTCCTTTGGTGTTGGCAATGAGGGTTGTGGTCAGCTTCAAAATATCCTTTTCGCTGTGAATATACGAGAAGGGATTGTAATGCATCGACTTTCTAAAATTGATGGTGTTGAAAATCCGGATGCTGTATCCGTTCTTCAAAAGAGCTTGCCCGCAGTCGATTACGATATCGCCTTTCGGGTCAGTGACCACATAGGAACTATGGCACTGCAAAAGATTGGGTTTAAGCCAAAATCTCGTCTTGCCGCTGCCGGAGCCGCCCACCACCAGCACGTTTTTGTTTCTCGCATTTGCCGGATTCTTCGGGCGATTGCCCATCATCAGCCGCTCCGTCCGGGTCAGAATCACATTGTTTGCAAACACTGGATCTTCAAACGGTTCGATGTCTTTCTGCGTACCCCACCGGGCAGAGCCATACTCCATGCCATGGCGATATTTCTTGGCATTTTTTCCTTTCAGATACACAGCAAGCCGTAGACCCACTCCGCAGCACACACCAATCAGCAAATCCATCGGATGCAGACTTGGCATCGGATTGGAAAAAGCCAAGCCCAAAGCAGAAAGAAAGCCGAGGAGCTTTTCAGACATGTCTGAGCCCTCGGCAATTCTCCATGCTTCTCCCAGATTGGTACATACAAGACCAGCAATGAAGTATGGCAGGTTCCGGATCAGCAGCTTTTTTGTCTTATTACTCATAGATCACGCTCCTGACTTTTGTGGCGAACCTTATCCGGAAGAATTGCAGCAACCAGCTCTTTGAGCTTGTTAAGCTGCTCCAGAACACTCGGTTTTTCCTTTGCTTTCAGCTTGCGGTTGGTGAATTCCTCGAAAGCAGAAGTCAGTGCATCCGCATCTTTCGCCTTAAAGAACACCGTGTACTTGGGTGGCATCACATTTTGGTCTTTCGTAATGGCATAATCCACACCATATTTCCGCGCCACCTGTTCAAAGCCTTTCAAATCCGTTTTCTCAATGGGGATACTGCTGACTCCCTGATTCTGACCGATCAGTTCTTTGATGCTCTGCTTTCCAACCGGCAGCTGCGATGTTTTCTGAGCCACCTTCGCCTGATGGTGCCGTTTCCACGCATTATAGCCATTCACAATGGTGCGAAAGGTCAGTTTCGTGGTGCTGATTGCCAGATTGACGGTACGATTTTCAACTTCTTCCTGCATGAATCTCCGCCTCCTTCCTTACAGACTGTCCCGGTCCGGTGCCGGTTTGCTCTTTTCCTGGGGCTTTGCAGCCTTTTCCTCCATCTTCTTCACCATGTCATCTGGGACCGGAATTGCCATGATGCTGCGCCCCATACGAACGAACATCTGGGGCTGATGGAACTGCTCCTCAAATTTCTGCATCTGCTCCGAAGTCAGAGAACCAAAGTCATCCTCTGTCAGCCCTACCACCAGAAAATCACCGGCATAAATGTCCTGCATATCCCCGTCTTCGGTGTAAATCACACGGTTCAGCGGCAATCCATTGATTTTACCGGATTCGTTCAGAATAATGGCTACTTCATCCTCAAATGGATAGGTTACTTCAATATCCCCGCCGACCATAGCCTGCAAATCTTCCAGCTCCGTGCCAACACTGATTTTCTTCGGGTAGGCATTGGGCTGTACCAGCAGCACATCCATTGTCCTGGTCTCTGCCAATTCATGTTCTCCCACGGTCTTGAAATCCACACCGGTGAAATCGCCGGAATCCAGAACATAGTCCTGATTGTTCCAAGCCTGCGTCACCATGCGTTCCGCATCTTCTTGTGAGGCAGCTTCCACGGAAACCTTTCTCTGGAGAGTTTCTGTAATCTCCACATCAAATTTCTTCATGGGCACCTCCTTAAATCAGGCGCAGTGCCGGAACCAACTCGCCGCCAATGGAAACCACCGTCAGATTTTCGTTCACATAGTCGATGGTGCGTTCCAGCGTAAACAGATTGACGCTGCACTCGTTGCCGTTCTGGTCGATTTCCGAAACTTCCGCAGCTCCCAGCAGATAGCGGGTTCTGTCTGTCTCGATCACATCGCTCTTATCATAATGGAGAAGTAGTTCCCCATCTGCCACCAGATCAGCCTCCATCTCATCGTAAACATCCTCAAAGATGTCTCGACTACCATCCTCAGTCAGAAGTTCGCCGCCTGCTCCCGGCAGGATCACCATCACAATGCGCTCCTTCGGGTGATCTTCACGGATTGCCTCCAGCATCACCCAGTTATGAAGCATCGCAATGGACTTCTCGAACATGGGATCATCCATCGGATTCGGCTGCGATGCACCGTTCGGGCAGTTCTTGCAGTCCATGCTACACACCGCGTTGTTCTGATTCTTCTTAAAGTTCATCATCATAAAAATCTCCTTATCGTTCCATATCTCGTTGTTTACTTCGCTGCCACTTTTCCAGCAGCCGGATAATCGTGTCCTGCATCTGCTTCGGCGTATAGGATTTCGGGAAATACTTCCGTAGAACCTCGTTTTTAATCGTTACATGGTCAAGCTCATCCTTTTTGATTTCATTCATCACTTCACACATGGCATCCAAGGTGCAGCCGCCCTCCTGCGAGAGCTTTTTCAGCCGCTGTGCCTGCGACAGGGATGGGGATGCCTGTGCATAGTCCATTGCCTCCAGAAACTCCTTCTGTTCGGACGGTTTCAGGTAAGACAGCTCTACCGCCGGATTGAAGGCGATTTTCTTCTCATCCACCATATCCAAAATTTCGGGAATCAGGTTTGTAAGGCGAATAAACCGCTGAACTTGCGTTTTACTTTCATTCGCATCATCAGCTAATTGGTTTACAGCCCACGACTTCTGACCAACTTGGTCAGAAGTTAAATCTCCGCGTTGTCCCTGATGTTTCATCGCCTCCAGCTTCATCTTGTAGGAAAACGCTCTCTCGCTGGGAAGGATATTTTCCCGCTGTAAGTTGCTGTCCACCATAAAGATGATTGCCGCATCATCGTCCATTTCCTTGACGATGACCGGCACTGTCTCCAAACCTGCCAGCTGCGCTGCATGAAGTCTGCGGTGTCCCGAAAGAATTTCAAATCCACCTTCCGGGTCAGGCCGGACAATCAACGGGGATACCACCCCTATCTGCTTGATGCTCTCCACGGTCTGTTCCATCAGCTCATCGTCCAGCACCTTAAAGGGATGACCCTCAAAGGGATGCAGGTCAGAAAGCGACATCTCCGTCCGCTGCTCCTTAGCCGCAGCGTCGGCAGCTGAGCCACTGCGGTTTTCTGTTGTAATACTGGTTTTTGCTTTTGCCATTCAGCTTCTTAACCTCCTTCCAGCGGTGATAGATGTCATTCTTACCTGCGAAAAACGCCTTTTTTGCCTTGCACTTCATAGATCAAGTACCTCCTTAACGACCTGCTGTTTTTCTTTTCCAATGCTCTTTCTGCGGTCCTCTCCGCTGATTCGCACCGGCGTACACATTTCCAAAATCCGGCTGTAAATCCGGGCGTATGCCACATCCTGCGGATTGCGGATTTCAGCAATCTTCAGATTGGTTGTGATAATGACCGGAAGCCCGGACTTATACCGCTCATCAATGACAGCGTAGACCTGCTCCAGCGCATATTCGGTGCTGCGCTCAATTCCCAGATCATCCAGAATCAGCAAAGAATAATTGGAAAACGAAGCGATATACCGGTATCGCTCTTCCGAATACATGGCACCCATCTGGTTCAGGATCTTGGAGAAGTTCGTCATCAAAACCGGAATGCCCTGCTCCAGCAGCGCATTGGCAATACATGCCGCCACAAAGGACTTTCCGGTTCCGACATCTCCCCATAACAAAAGGCCAAGGTTTTCAGCCTTGACCTTTTTCCACTGCTCCACATAGCGTTTTGCCATTTGGATATCCTTGTTGTCTTCTGCAACGGCAAAATTCCATTCCAGAAGATGCTTTTCCTGAATTCCCGTTGCTTTCAGCTGCCTGATTTTACGCTGCCGCTCCACCAGCTCATCCTGGCGTTTCTTTTCCGCCATCGCTTCCTGCTGGCATCTGCAAAGGCAGGGAACAATCTTGTCTCTGCCCCAGAGCTTTACCCTGCACTGCACCGGCGTATGGCAGTTTCTGCAATACAACAGTCCGTCATCGCCCTGGTATTCCAGCTCTCCGGGTTCTTTCGGCGTAAAGAGCGAATCCAACGCCGCATTCAAAACTTCAGGCACCATGTCGCTCATAGGCTGTCTCCTTCCTCAAATGTGTAGTCTGCCGGGTTATACTTCGGCTTTTCTCTCCTTGCCCAACTCCGGATTGTGGCAAGGTGATTTTTGTAGCTCCTGCCGGTGGAGGCCATATACTCAGAGAGCCGTTCCACCCGCATCTGATAATCTCCTGGGAACTCCTGCCGGAGCTTGCCGTATTCCGTGTCAGAGAGAAGAACATTTTCGTATGAGCCATACCGGTGCTGGATTTCTTTCTTCTCTCTTTTATTGATTGTTTCAGTACTTGTTCTATTAGTACTTAATTGCGCAGGATTTTCCGTAACCGGTGTGTCCGTATCCGGATTTACCGTATACGGCTTTTCCGTACACGGTGATTCCGAACACGGCTTTTTCCTCGGCATCTCATAAATCACATACTCCGCTCTGCCCATCCGACCGTTGCTCTCACGCTGCTGGTTCCTTTCCAGATACCCAAGACGCTCCAGCTCCTTCAGAGCCGTAAGCACTCCATCTACGCCATCCGGCGTAATCGAAGATAACCCCCGTACCGAATAGTTCCATGTGTCCGGCAAACTGAGCAGCATGGAGAGAAGTCCTTTCCCTTTCAGGCTGAGACCCTGATCCCGCAGGTGGTAATTGCACATCGTTGTGTAATTGCTGTTCTTCTCAACCCTGAATACCGGCATGGTGCTCACCATCCTTTTTCGCAGGCTCCGCTTTTTTCTTCGGACATTTGCGCGGACGATCTTCGCTGTCCTCCCGGCGATGGTATTTGCCGGTATCCTGCATCATACGTTCAAACGCCTGAAGGCGTCCCTCTGTAAAAAGCGTCATTCGATCACACCCCATTTCTTAAACAACTTGAAGAG
Organism: Clostridium sp. AF27-2AA; assembly: GCF_003478505.1. Classification (GTDB taxonomy): domain Bacteria; phylum Bacillota; class Clostridia; order Lachnospirales; family Lachnospiraceae; genus Brotaphodocola. The sequence goes on along the minus strand of NZ_QUFI01000031.1, from coordinate 8,408 downwards.
ATGATTCTTTCCCTTGCAGGTCACTCTCGTCTGTTGCACCAGTTTTCCGCTTCTGCCGTAGCAATCTCGGACAATAAAATAGCCCCTTGCAGATTTGTCTGCAAAAGGCATCAGCCAGCCACTCGGACTGCGGTACAGATAGCGATGATCCAGTAAGAGAGCCACTGCCGTCTTCTCCGGGATTCCGATTTCCTTACAGAAATTCCGGATGCAGGTACAATCCTCCGAGTTCACAAAGGTGTCGAAGTAGTCTGCCTTGGGCTGTGCCGCATCCAGCTGTTTGCGGATACCCTCAAGCTGCTCCCTCTCGGCTACAAGCTCCTGTGCCAGGGTGTAGATGACCTCCGGATGCTGAATCACCTGATCCAAAATGGAATCGCTCATATACACTCCATGCTTGCGGATAGAAGGGAGAACTTCATCAAACACCCAGTGTTCAAACCGTTCTGCCGATGGCAGCTTGCTGTGAACGATCAGCCGGTAAACATCGCCTTCCGTGATAAAGGAGATTTCAACGACCTGCTCTCCAGCATCCCCATACTGATTCACCTTCTGAACGACCCCCTCGCGTTTCGTTAGGGGGCCTCTGCAATGGCGTTTCACTGCGGCGTAGGGATTCACATACCCCAACGCCTTCGCCACGTCGCTTGCACAGAAGAAGGTCTTGCCTGCTTCCTGTAACAACCGGATCGAACCAAACTCCTGGTTCTCAAACACCTCCATCATCTGCCTCGACTGTCCGCCATGACTGCCCACATCGGTGTCATGGGTCTTCTGATTGAAATCCGTCATACCTGTTACCTCCTACTCAAATTTGTCTCGCCGGATTTCAGGCGAAAAAAAATAGAGCCTCGACCCATTCTCGTTTTCAAAGAATGAGCCAAGGCTCTATGTAAATCGGTCAAGTATGTGTTCGTCCGTCGATGACAAAATTGGACTTCATTTGCTCCTATTGTCCACCAGTAATTTAACCCATAAGAGGTCAAAATGGGCTTGTCCACCAGTAATTTGACCACTATAAACCCATAAATTTCCGTTCAAATTCCATCAAAACCGAACAGTCCAGACAGAATTTTGGGCATAGAAAAAGCCCGGAAAATAGCGTATTTCCGGGCTTTTTTAGCATTATTAAGCTGTAGATTATCGCTTGCTGAACTGAGGTGCGCGACGAGCGGCTTTGAGGCCGTATTTCTTTCTCTCTTTCATACGCGGATCTCTGGTCAGGAAGCCTGCTTTCTTCAGAACCGGTCTGAACTCAGCGTCTGCCTGAAGCAGTGCTCTGGAGATACCGTGACGGATTGCACCAGCCTGGCCGGTGAAACCGCCGCCGCGAACGTTAACCAGAATGTCGAACTTGTCAACAGTCTCGGTTGCTACTAACGGCTGACGAACAACTACCTTTAAGGTCTCAAGACCAAGATACTCATCGATGTCTCTCTTGTTGATGGTGATTTTACCGGTACCCGGTACCAGATATACTCTTGCGATAGATTTTTTTCTTCTACCTGTTCCGTAATATTTATTTGCCATGATAACTTCCTCCTTTCAGTACCTTTCCTTAGAATTTGATTTCCAGAGCTTCCGGCTTCTGAGCTGCCTGCTCATGATCCGGTCCTGCATATACATGAAGCTTGGTCATCATGCTTCTTCCTAAAGGTCCCTTCGGAAGCATACCCTTAACAGCCAGCTCGATAACGCGCTCCGGCTTCTTAGCCATCATCTCACGCAGAGTGGTCTCTTTCATACCACCTACGTAATCGGAATGATGATAGTAGATCTTCTGATCTAACTTCTTACCGGTTACTTTGATCTGATCTGCATTTACAACGATCACATAATCACCGCAGTCGATGTGCGGGGTGTAGATCGGTTTATTCTTTCCTCTTAATACTTTTGCTACTTCTGAAGCCAAACGTCCTAAAGTACATCCGGCAGCATCTACTACATACCATTTTCTCTCAATCGTCGCTGGACTAGCCATAAAACTCTTCATTGGTTAACCTCCTGTTAAACTATCTGATTCTAACGGTTCATCACCGCAATTGTTTTGAAATGTATAGTAAAATGCCTATTCCGGGGCTTTGGCCTAAGCATTTCCACCTAACGTCACAGTTGTATATTATATAATAAGCGTTTCCTTGTGTCAAGCGCTTTTTCCTTGATTTTACGCCTTTTTGAAGGGTTTTCCACAGATTTTTTAATTTTCGGAAGCGTTATCCACAACCGGGAGGGCGGTTACCCACCTGAGAATCTTTTTCGGCTGTGAATCCGCAGTCTCCGCAAGCCGTTTCAGTTTTTCAAGTTCTTCCCGGGTAAACTGGATTTCCACATTTTCCTGCACATTTCCGAACACATACCGGCCATGTACATCATCAGTTCTCAGACGTTCCGGCTGCCTCAGATCTGTCACATAAACCCGCTCTGCCCCGTTCTGGAACGCATGGTGAATATTTCTTCTTAAAATACCATCCATCTCCTCATCCACGCAGCGCGTAATCACAAAATAAGCGTTCTTCTCGTTTTTAATATGAGACTGCAGAATATCATACTCCCAGTATTTATTCTCCCGGTGATGCCAGTCCGGCAGTTCTTTCTGGTATTCCATGCTCACCAGAGTCAGCCCCCTGGCCGGAGCTGTGCGCCCTGCGGCCTGGCGGTCCCTGGCATCCAGAATCTCTTCCATATGCTCCGGCGGATATGCCCCCATTCCCACCTCCAGCAGTGTGCCCGCAATGATGCGCACCATATTATAGAGGAAGCCGCTTCCGCTGATGCGGATGGTTATCATATCATCCTGCTTTGTGATATCCAGGCTGTAGATAGTCCGCACCGTCTCCTCTGCCTGGGTCCGCACCGTGCAGAAGCTCTTAAAATCATGCTCTCCCACCAGATATGCCGCAGCTTCTCTCATTTTATTCAGATCCAGATTAAAATAACAGAAATGGGCATACAGTCTCTCTAACGGCATCGAAATCTTCCGGTTCAACACTTTATATTCGTAGGTCTTGGTGCAATTTGCCTTTCTCGGATGCCATTCTGCCGTTACCTCTTCAGAGGTCTGCACCCGGATATCTTCCGGGAGCCGCTGGTTTAAGGCAAAACATATCTTATCTGCCGGCATGCGGTTTTCCGTGTCAAAGACTGCCACATTCCCCCGGGCATGCACCCCGGAATCCGTACGGCTTGCGCCAATCACAGCAATGGGTTCTTTTAACAGCGCCGTCAGTTCCCGATTCAGTACTTCTTCTATGGTCACGCCATTCGGCTGGAGCTGCCAGCCGCGGTAGGCGGTGCCGTCATAGGATACCACCATTCTTACTCGTTTCATCAATAATTTCTATCCTCCTGAAGCAAATGCCCGGCAGCTTTTTCCTGTCATGCAGCCAAACACTCTGCCAGATGCAAACAAGTCAAAAATTGCTTCCCATCAGAAACTTCCGGGAAGCAATCACAATTTCATTGTTATCTTATCACGCTACGCGCGAAGCAGAATCATGATTACCAGATAAATCACATACACCAGGTAGCCCATATGATCACGCTTCGCATACTTGAGCGGTTTCATCTTGGTACGGCCTTCACCGCCATGGTAACAGCGTGCTTCCATGGCCATAGCCAGATCGGTCGCGCGGCGGAAGGCTGAAATAAACAGCGGCACCAGAAGCGGAACCATGCTCTTCGCCTTCTGGATCAGGTTGCCGCTCTCAAAATCGGCACCTCTTGCCATCTGTGCCTTCATGATCTTGTCCGTCTCTTCCACCAGAATCGGAATAAAACGCAAAGCAATGGACATCATCATGGAAACCTCATGAACCGGCACACCGACCTTATTCAAAAAGCCCAGACTCTTTTCGAGTCCATCTGTCAGCTCATTGGGTGTGGTCGTCAGCGTCATAACCGAAGAACCGATTACCAGATAGATCAGGCGCAGTGCCATAAAACCGGCCGTACGGATGCCCTCATGCGTAATTTTAAAAATGCCAAACTGAACCACCGGCGTTCCCGGTGTCAGAAACAGGTTGAAGCTCACACTGATCAGCAGCAGAAATACGATTGCCTTTAATCCCCTTACCATGAAGGAAAACGGCACCTTCGACATACAAATGGCCGTAATCAGAAACAGAGTTGCCGCCACATAGCAGGCAATGCTGTTTGCAAAAAACAGGGAAATGATGAACACCAGCGTTCCAAACAGCTTGGTCCGCGGATCCATGCGGTGCAGCACAGAATCCACCGGGTAATATTGTCCTAATGTAATATCGCGAATCATGGTCTTTCATCCTTCCCGAGCAGCTGCAGGATCGCGTCCTTTGCCTCTGCCACTGTGGTAATATCGTCTGCGATCGGCACGCCATGCTCCTTTAAGCCCTGCACAATATAAGTAATCTGCGGGGCTGCCAGCCCAATGGCCTCCAGCTCTTTGTAATGGCGGAATACCTCTTTCGGCGGTGCGTCAAACACCTTTTCTCCGTGGTTCATGACCATGATCCGGTCCGCATAACGCGCAATATCCTCCATGCTGTGAGACACCAGAATGATGGTCATATGACGATCCCGGTGCAGCGCGGAAATCTCATCCAGAATCTCATCGCGGCCCTTCGGATCCAGTCCGGCCGTCGGCTCGTCCAGAATCAGTACCTCCGGGTGCATAGCCAGCACACCGGCAATGGCCACGCGCCGCTTCTGACCACCAGACAGTTCAAAGGGAGACTGCTGCCAGAGTTTTTCATCCAGACCAACCTGGGTCAGCGCTTCTCTTGCACGCTCCTCCACCTCCTCTTTGGAAAGTCCCTGGTTCTTCGGTCCAAAGCAGACATCAGAAAAGACATCCACCTCAAACAGCTGATGCTCCGGATACTGGAACACCAGTCCCACCTTGCTGCGCAGGGCCTTCATATCGTAACCGTCCTGGTAAATGTTTTCTCCATTATAATAGATGGCTCCGCTGCTGGCCCGCAGCAGACCATTCAAGTGCTGGATCAGCGTAGACTTTCCGGAACCGGTATGACCGATCAGTCCGATAAACTGTCCATCTTCAATCTCGAAGCTGACATCCTTTAAGGCATACTGCTCAAAGGCTGTTCCTTCGCCATAAATATGATTCAAATGCTCTGCCCTGATCGACATAGCTTCCTCCTTTTATTTTACCTCTGAAAATTTTTCACGAAACATCGGGAGAAGCCTATCCATCAGCTCATCCATCGTAAGAATTCCATCCGGAAGATCCAGGCCGGCCTGCTTTAACTCATAGGCAAGCTCTGTCACCTGCGGTACATCCAGACGGTATTCTTTGAGTTCCTTTACCCGGGAAAAAATTTCCCGCGGGGTTCCGTCCATCACCAGTTTTCCATCATCCATGACAATAACACGGTCTGCGTCAATCACTTCTTCCATATAGTGAGTAATCAGAAGAACGGTGATTTTCTCCTGGCGGTTCAATTCATGCAGGGTAGCAATAACCTCCTTGCGGCCGTTCGGATCCAGCATGGCTGTTGGCTCGTCCAGAATGATGCACTGCGGACGCATGGCCATAACACCGGCAATGGCTACGCGCTGTTTCTGGCCTCCAGAAAGCTTGTTTGGTGATTTCAGACGGTATGCCGTCATACCGACTGCCTCCAGGCTCTGGTCAACCCTGCGCCAGATTTCATCCGTAGGTACTCCCAGATTTTCCGGACCAAATCCCACATCTTCCTCTACAATATTGCCGATGATCTGGTTATCCGGGTTCTGGAACACCATGCCGGCGGTCTTGCGAATGTCCCAGATATGGGCATCGTCTGCGGTGCTCATGCCGGAAATCCAGACAGTTCCGTCCGTTGGGAGTAAAATGCCGTTGATCTGTTTGGCAAATGTGGACTTTCCGGAACCGTTGTGTCCCAGAATTGCCACAAAATCTCCCTGTTTGATATCCAGGGTCAGATCGTCGATGGCGCGCTTTACCTCTTCTACATGGTCATCCTCATCCCGACGGATATAATCGTATATTAACTTTGAAGCTTTTATGATTCCCATAAAAAACTGCTTCCTTTCTTTTTTCCACTGTTTTCTCATTTTAAGCGAAATTATACACAGCGTCAAGAAAAAAAAGGCACCTCATCCACATTGATCCTCGATATGTGCAATCTGTCTACAGCAAGGTCTCATCGTACACAGCTCTTGCCCCGCCGGTAAACTTCAGTCGGGTTCTTGCGCAGATGACCCGCGCTGCCCCAATCTGCCGTTTTTCGATGCGCACCGGAACCGCAACTTCTTTTAAATGCATGCCGATGAGGGTATCCCCAATATCCATGCCGGCTGATGCCCGGATATGCTCCACTGCCACCGGATGCATAAAGCTGTGATATGCCGCCGTTGCAAAAGAACCTCCCGCCTTTGGCTGCGGAACTACATTCACCTGTTCATATCCATAACACTCTGCTGCTTCCTCTTCCAGAATCAGGGCACGGTTTAAATGTTCACAGCACTGGGCTGCCAGGTAAACCTCTGCTTCCTTTACAGCACGGTAAATGCCGTCGAACAATGCCTGGCCAAGCTCCGGACTGGAAAAGCTTCCGATCCGCTCCCCGGCCACTTCACTGGTGGAACAGCCAACCACAAAAATACTACCTTTCTTCGGACGGGCAGCTGCAAGCAGCTGTGAGGCCGCCTCATACGCTTCTTCCGTAATTTCCATCAGTTCCTGTTTATCCGCTTTTCTGTCTGATAATCCGTTTGCCATATCCAAATTCCTCCATCTTTCTTCTGCTGTCAGCTTACTCCTTGCTCTGCTGCGCAATCATCTCGTTTCATTATACGCCATCTTCTCCAAAAGAAAAAGATGCTTCGGAACCCTGGTTTCAGATTCCGAAGCATCTTTTTATAGGTTTGCGTTGCCAGAAGATTTTCCGTACATCCGCTCTGATTTAAAATTCTAGTGAACCCATACACCCTGATCATTCACATAAAACGTATCAATGGTAGTATTCACTGCCTTGTTGCCCTGGCCCGGATAGAAATAATACCAGTTGCCGTCTACCTGATTCCAGCCCTCAACCATGTAACCGATATTATCCAGATAGTAGGTCTTGCCGTCTTTGCCAAGCCAGTGGCCGCGTACCAGACATCCGTAATAAGCATCCTGAGTCTCGTTCATATAGCACCAGCGGCCATTCCAGGAAAGCCATCCGGTGATCATGGCACCGCTTCCGTCCAGATAATACATCTGACCATTCCGCTCCTGCCAGCCGGTGAGCATTCTGCCGCTCGCGTCAAACAAATACCAGCGTCCGCCAACCTCAACCCAGCCGTTCTTTACATAACTGCCATCCGGATAGTAGTAGTACCAGGTATTGTCATATTTTTTCCAGCCGGCATTGGTGTTGCCGTTCGGACTGCCGCTTGTGTTGTTGTCGTTGCGGCCACTTCCATCAGAGACATCTTCCTTGGCAAGATAAATCTCATCTGACTCTATCCACTCACTGTTCTTGCCGTAATCATCCTGTTTGGATGTCTTGGCAATGGTGCGGACACGGAATGTATAGGTTCCAGCCTGCGTCATGTACGGATAGAAGTTGAAGGTTTTGCCCGTTGTCTCAGTCGTATAAATCTTCCTGGAGCCCTTGCGAAGCTCTACCTCATACTGACCGGTTCCGCCGTTATCCGGTTCTTCCCATTTTGCAGTTCCCTTGGCATTGTCCTTCCAGTATGCGTCCTCCGGTGCCTCGAAGGTTCCCTTAATTGGTTTTAACTTTGCCTTGATGACCAGGTCGCCACTGCTCTTGCTGGCGCTGACGAATTCAGCACCCTTGATGGTTACATTGCTGGAGCGGTAGGTTCCCTTGAATGCACAATCAGAATCCGCTACTTCCAGGCAGATTTTCAACTCTGGCTGGTAGCCCACACTTACTTCTTTGGAAGAAGAGGTGGTCCACTCTGCTTCCTTAATCTGGTAACGCTCCGTGGAACCGGAAATAGCAATACCACCGCCCGGCGCTGTGGTGCTGTCAATGTCAATGGAAGCATCTCCAATCTTGTCTCCTACCTCCAGGTCCGTGTAAATCTGTAATTTTACACTTGAAATTGTTTTGTCCGCCGCATAAGCGGTAGTCATGCCTGCTGTGCCTGTGCATAGCGCCAGAATCAGTCCCCATACTGCAAATCTTCTCTTTGTCATGCTCATCCCTCACTCTCTTCATTCTGGAATCCGTGTTCTGTCAGACTGCTCACTCTATATCTAATCAATGCCTCATCCGGCAGATTCTTTTTCTTTTTGTAATTTTATTATAAGCGAAGGAAGATGTCCGGTCAACTTACGTATTCCTTACCATTATGATGCAATATTGCCGTAAATTGAAAGATTCTGAAAAAATTATTACAAACTCCCGGAAAACGAAAAAGTGTCTTCGACACCTCAACTCCCCTGCCCC
>NZ_QUFI01000030.1 GCF_003478505.1 Clostridium sp. AF27-2AA | reverse complement strand
CCCCGGCCTGCTTCGGACCTTTCGTGACTATTCTTCAAATTTTTATTTACAGCAGAATATATTTGAGTACAAACAGCACCGCCAGCACATACATCAGCGGCGTGATATTCTTCTCCTTTGCCTTTCCGGTTACCAGATTGATCACTACATAGGAGATGATTCCCATTGCGATACCCTCGGAGATGCTGTACATGAACGGCATTGCGATCACTGCCACATAGGCCGGGATTGCCTCGGTGTAATCCTCGAAGTTTACCTTGAGGATAGAGGTCAGCATCAAAAATCCTACCACGATCAGGGCCGGTGCCGTTGCAAAGGACGGGATAGCCAGGAAGATCGGAGACAGGAACAGGGACAGTGCGAACAGGATTGCTGCTACCACTGCGGTTAAACCGGTTCTTCCGCCTTCTGCCACGCCAGACGCACTCTCTACAAAGGTGGTAGTGGTGGAGGTACCAAGAACTGCGCCGACTGCGGTACCTACAGAGTCGGAAAGCAGCGCGCCGCGGATACGCGGCAGGCGGCCCTGCGCATCCAGCATATTGGCCTTGGATGCCACACCGATGAGGGTTCCCAGGGTATCAAACATATCTACGAACAGGAACGCGAACATGACTACCAGGAAATCCAGTGAAGCCACACGGCTGAAGTCCATCTTCATGAAGGTCGGTGCCAGGCTCGGAATGGAAATTCCGTTGGAGAAATCCGGAAGCAGGCTGTAAAATCCGGCCTCAGGATTGATCTGGTACAGTCCGGTCAGCTGGCATACAATACCAAGTGCCCAGGTGATCAGGATGCCCCAGAGAATGTTGCCCTTTACGCCTTTTACTAAAAGTACGCCGGTGATCAGAACACCGATGAGTGCCAGCAGCACGGTGATGCCTTCGCTGGAGAACATACCGTTTGCAACGGATGCCTTGAAGGAGTACATTCCAACCAGAGTCGCGCTGTCCACTACAATGTGGGCATTCTGCAGACCAATGAACGCGATAAACAGGCCGATACCTGCGGATACCGCATACTTTAAGTTCATCGGAATAGAGTTGAAGATCTGCTCACGCACGTTGGTCATGGACAGTGCCAGGAAAATGATACCTTCCACAAATACGGCTGCCAGTGCCATCTCCCAGGTATAGCCCATGGAGAGAACTACCGTGTAGGCAAAATAGGCATTCAGTCCCATGCCGGGTGCCAGTACGAACGGATAGTTGGAAAGTGCTGCCATAAGCAGGGTTGCAATTGCGGACGCAAGGGCGGTTGCCGTGAACACCGCACCACTGTCCATGCCGGACGCGCTTAGGATGCTCGGGTTAACGGCCAGGATATAGGCCATGGTCATAAATGTGGTTATACCGGCCATTACTTCCGTCCTGACATCTGTGTGGTTCTCCTCGAGATGAAATAGCTTCTCCAGATTCATAAAATCCCTCCTTTTAATAAAAAGTTTTGCAACTTTAAAACGATAATTATATTCTATCACTAATTCTTATTATTTACTATTCGTTTTCGCGAAATTCTGATAAATGAAAATAACTTTTTCCCAATAAAAAGAAGCTGCTCTCACCGCATACTATGCAATGAAAACAGCTTCTATCAATCATGTTTCGTATTCGCCGCAGCTTACTGGATTACCTTTGCCGGGCACTTTGCTGCGCACTTGCCGCAGTTGGTGCACTTCTCGTAATCGATGACTGCCACGTTATTCTCCATATGGATAGCATCGAACTCACACTGTTTGGTACACAGGGTACATCCGATACAGCCAGCGGTGCAGACTTTCTTGACAGCCGGTCCCTTGTCGTGGGAAGAGCACTGTACAAGATGCTCTGCCTTGTAAGGAACAAGCTCGATCAGGCCCTTCGGGCAGGTAGCCACACACTTGCCGCAGGCTACGCACTTCTCTTTGTCAACGACTGCAACACCGTCTACTACGTGGATCGCGTCAAACTGACATGCCTTCACGCAGGAGCCATAGCCCATACAGCCGTAAGCACATGCCTTTTCGCCGGAGCCCGGAGCTACGGTTACCATGGAACAATCGGTAATTCCATAGTAGTTGTACTTTACATTGGTCTTATCGCAGGTACCTTTACATTTTACGAAAGCTACCTTCTTTTCAGAGCTGCCGCTCTCAACACCCATGATAGCAGCGATCTTATCTGCTACCGGAGCGCCGCCGACCGGACATCCGTTAACCGGAGCGGTGCCTGCAGCAATTGCTGCAGCCAGACCGTCACATCCCGGGAAACCACAACCACCACAGTTGTTGCCCGGAAGTTCTGCACGCACCAGGATTTCTTTTTCGTCAACTTCAACCTTAAACTTCTCACTGGCAATTCCCAGCAGCACACCGATAATGATACCGATGGCACCGATGACAACTGCCGCTAAAAGCAAACCTGTCATATTCTGTTACCTCCCATTAAATCAGTCCGGAGAAGCCCATGAAGGCAATCGCCATCAGACCAGAGGTAATCAGAACGATCGGAGAACCCTGGAAATTGTATGGGATATCATTGTCTTCAATACTCTCACGAATACTTGCCAGCAGTACGATTGCGACGGTGAAACCAACCGCAGTACCAAGTCCGTTTGCTACACTGAAAATGAAGTTATAACCCTTCTGTACGTTGGTCAGGGCAGAACCCAGAACTGCACAGTTGGTCGTAATCAGCGGAAGGAATACACCCAGCGCAGAATACAGGCTCGGCATGCTCTTCTTTAAGAACATCTCAACGAACTGTACCAGTGCTGCAATTACCAGAATGAAGGCAATCGTCTGTAAGTACTCTAAGTGCAGCGGAACCAGCACCAGAGCGTATACAAGGTTCGTAGCAATACTTGCCAGCGTAATTACGAAGATAACGGCTGCACCCATACCAATGGAGGTGTCAACCTTCTTGGAAACACCAAGGAACGGACACAGGCCCTGGAACTGGCTCAGGATGATGTTGTTAACCAGAGCAGATCCGACAATAATTAAAATTAACTCTTTCATCTAACCTGTCCCTCCTATTCGTCTTTCTTTTCAGCCTCGGCTGCTGCCTTAGCTGCCTCTGCTGCCTGCTTCTTAGCCAGAGCTGCTGCAGCTGCCGCCTTCTTGGCCTCTTCTGCCTTCTTCAGCTCTTCTGCCTTTTTCTCTTCCAGGACAGAGTGGTTAGAGGAACATGCAGAACCGCTGCATGATGCGCAGTTGCCGCCGCATGCCAGTGTGGACTGCGGCACGGAACCGTTAGTTGCACTCGGAGCTTTGAATTTGTTCTGCAGAGCGGTCAGGCAGGCCAGTACAAAGAATGCACCCGGTGCCAGGCCGATGATGGTTACGTGGAAATCCTCCGGAATGATCTCCATACCGAAGAATGCGCCGCTGCCGATGAGCTCACGCACGATTGCGATACAGGTTAAGCCTACGGTAAAACCAAGACCCATACCGATACCATCGAATGCGGACTCGATCGGGCCGTTCTTTGCTGCATATGCCTCTGCACGGCCCAGGATGATACAGTTAACAACGATCAGCGGGATGTAGATACCCAGTGCGCTGTACAGGCTCGGTACATATGCCTGTAAAAGCAGCTGAACGATGGTAACCAGGGATGCTACGATTACGATGTATGCCGGAATACGTACACGATCCGGAATAATCTTCCGCAGTGCGGAAATAATAAGGTTAGAGAAAACCAGAACCGCCGTGGTGGACAGTCCCATACCGATACCGTTGATCGCGGTGGTGGTTACTGCCAGGGTCGGACACATACCAAGCATCAGGACGAAGGTCGGGTTTTCTTTAATAATACCGTTGTATAAACGTTCGATACATTTATTCATGACTTCCTACCTCCTACTGTGCCAGGCAGTTATCTACAAAATAAACTGCCGCATTCACCGCACCAGTGACTGCTTTTGAAGTGATGGTCGCACCACTGATTGCGTTGATCTGATCATCGGAAGATGCACCGTCTTTGGTAACGGAGAATACATCTGCCTTCTTGCCTGCAAACTGACCTTTCCACTCAGGCTTCTGAGCATTCATACCAAGACCGGCAGTCTCAGCCAGGGTCAGAAATTCGATACCGTTTACAGTACCGTCAGACTGGATACCTACAGAAACGGTAACAGCACCGCCGTAACCGTCATTGGAAGTAGCGGTAACTACGTAGCCTGCAACAGAACCGGAAGCATCGGTTGCCTCAACGGCTTCATCCACAGACACGTTGCCATATCCGAGGGTTGCGATAGTCTCATTTGCTGCCGGAAGCTTGTCTGCAAGGTCTGCAGCCTCAAAACCAGCCGCATCCGGGAATACGGTACGGTAAGCAGCCTCTTTCGCTGCCTGGTTTGCTGCAGCGATCGGATCCTTTGTCATTTCATAAACGCCGCCCAGACATGCACCTGCCACAAGGGTAATGGCACACAGGATTACGGCATCCTTCATAAATCCACCTTTACTCATGCCTTTTTGCCCTCCTTTCCAAATGCCACCGGAAGGGTATAGCGCTCAATCAGCGGAACCATCAGGTTGCTGATGATGATTGCGTAGGAAACACCCTCTGCGGAACCACCGAACAGACGGAATGTTCCGGTCAGCACGCCAAGCAGAATACCAAATACGATCTGTCCCTTCGGGGTGATCGGGCTGGTTACATAATCGGTTGCCATGAAGAATGCACCGAAGATCAGTCCGCCGCCGAAGATATGAGCCAGAACAAAGTTCAGATCCTGTCTGCCGAAGATGAATACGAATACTGCGACCGTTACGATGTAGGTTAACGGAATGCGCAGGGAAATGACTTTCTTAAATACCAGGTAAGCAGCGCCGATTAACAGGGCTACCACAGAAACCTCACCGATGGTTCCCGGGATCTTACCGATGAACATAGCCATAAGGTCTACGCCCAGATTGGACTCGCCGGCCTTCCATGCAGTCTTCATCACGTTCAGAGGAGTTGCGGTGGTTACGCCATCCAGGGTGAAGGCAGACATCTTGCCTGCGAAGGAGATCAGCAGGAAGCATCTTGCTGCCAGTGCCGGGTTCATGAAGTTCTGGCCAAGGCCGCCGTAGATCTGTTTTACGATCACGATCGCGAACACACCGCCCAGCATCGGGATCCATAACGGAATCTCAGACGGACAGTTTAATGCCAGGATCATACCGGTTACAACGGCACTGAAATCACTGATGGTTACGGTTCTCTTGGTTACTTTCTCAAATACGTACTCGCTGACTACACAGGCAAATACGGTAGCAATGATCACGAGCAGGGCATGCAGGCCGAACTGGAAGACACCGAAAGCGGTGGCCGGCAGCATGGCAATTGCCACGTCCATCATGATGCTGCGGGTTGTTTCCTCGCTCCGCACATGCGGGGATGAGGATACGTTAAATAATTTAGCCATGGTTTACTTTCCCCCCTGTGCTTTTTTTCTGCGGTTTGCTGCAACCGTTTTTCTCATTTCCTTGAAAGCCTGGGTCAGAGGACGTTTAGCCGGACATACGAAGGTACAGCTTCCGCACTCCATACACTCCATACCATTGAGTTTCTCAAAGGTATCGCAGTCGCCCTTTAATGCTGCTTTCATCATCATAACCGGAACAATGTGGCTCGGGCATGCGCTTACGCACTTACCGCAGCGGATACACGGAGTCTCCACGCTTGCTGCCACCTGGTCTTTGGTCATACACAGGACGGAACCGTTGGTCTTGATGACCGGAACGTCTAAATCAAACATAGCAAAGCCCATCATAGGACCACCGGAAATAACCTTCTCCGGCTCGGACTTGAAGCCGCCTGCTGCCTCGATCAGTTCCTGGGTGTTGGTTCCGATCTTAATACGGAAGTTTCTCGGATCTGCGATCGCGTCACCGGTTACGGTGAATACACGCTCGATCAGAGGAGTGGTCTTGCATACTGCATCATAAATAGCGATCACAGTACCAATGTTGTCCACGATGCAGCCTGCATCTGCAGGAAGCATGGAGGAGTTTACTTTTCTGCCGGTGATTGCGTAGATTAAGGAACGCTCACCACCCTGCGGGTACTTGGTCAGAAGCTCGCATACCTCGATACGCGGCTCGTCTTTTACTAACTCTTTCAGCTTTTTGATTGCTTCCGGCTTGTTGTTCTCAATGCCGATCACGCCCTTTGCCTTGTCAAACAGCTGAAGGATAACTTTCAGACCGCCGATGATTTTTTCCGGATCCTCCATCATGCAGCGATAGTCAGAAGTCAGATACGGCTCACACTCTGCACCATTGATGAGAATGTACTCGATTGCATCTTCGTTCTTCGGAGACAGCTTTACGTTGGTCGGGAAACCAGCGCCGCCCATACCTACGATACCAGCTGCTTTTACGATATCGCGGATTTCCTGCTTGGACAGAGTGGACGGGTCACGGTCTGCGCCCATGCCTTCTACTGCCTCATACAGTCCATCATTTTCCACTACAACGGAATTTACCATGCCGCCGCTGGCAACACGTCTCGGCTCTACAGCCTTAACAGTACCGGATACGGAGCAGATGACATTTGCAGAAATGAATCCGCCTGCTTCACCGATGATCTGACCAGCCAGGACTCTGTCGCCCTTCTTTACCAGCGGGTTCGCCGGTGCGCCGATTCCCTGGGACATCGGGAATACCAGATCTCCCTTCGGCATCAGGACCTGTACCGGCTTGCTCTCGGACAGTTCTTTACCCTCGTAAGGATGAACGCCGCCTTTAAATGTAGCCAATCCCATTTTCCTTTACCCTCTTTCTATACATTTTCAACTTGCTATCGACAAAATCTCTCGTTTTGCCATCATGGTCAGTATAACATAATTCGCGGTTTACGACAATCAAAAATTACATATTGTATACAATATAACAATCGTTTTTTCCTTTGAAAACATGTCAGATTCACAGTTTTTGGCCGAAATTTTTGTTAATTCGCGAACGATGTTAGCAGAGTGAAACCGCCGCTTGTTTTTGTAAAAAAACATGAATATTTCGACATGTTTCCTATAGCGTTCAATAATGGGATTCTGCCGGAATCAGGCTGGAATTTGTCAGAATTCAGTTGCGTTTCGATTTGTTAATTTTTCGTCGAAGAATAGCGTGTTTTTTCTGCTTATTAGTATTTATAGTTTTTACTTATATATATTATTCGTTGTGCTTATAAGTGTACACTTATCTCCCATACAGTCCCAGCATTATGATTCCTTGCACGTTCTGGATTTTTCACAGCCCCTGGTTCCTTCAGACTGCCTCTTTTCAGACCGGCTCCTTACTTTTTCACGCTTCCACAAAAAATTTCAAACTTTTTTCCTGACCATGCAATAAAACAACGATCTTTTGCATTAACCTTATGAACGGATGAAAAGAGTCCTGTTCTGTAAAAGAAAACAAGGCAAAACCAATCACAAATCAAACTATTTACGAAATCCTTTGATGCATTACACTCTATCACACCCGCTGCGTTTTCTTTTCCGGATATGGCTATTTTCAAAAAACCTTAAAAATTAGGGTTGCAACCAAAAGAAAGCGCCCCACCGGTGTTTTGTCCACCGGTGAGGCGTTTTCTTTTTTTGCTTTCTGCTGCACAATGTCAGGATTTATCTTAATTGTTTTTCAAAACCAAAGTACCTGACAGCATTATAATATGAAATTCCTTTTACAATCTTTTCCAAAACCTCATAATCTGCCGGGTATTCTCCATTCTCTACCCAACCTCCGATCAGGTCACACATGATCCTTCTAAAGTATTCATGCCTTGTATAGGAAAGAAAACTCCGGGAATCAGTCAGCATTCCAATAAAATTGCCCAGCACACCAGAATTAGCAAGAGATGTCATCTGTTCTATCATTCCGGATTTATGGTCATTGAACCACCATGCACTCCCCTGCTGTATTTTTCCGAATGCGCTATCGTCCTGAAAGCATCCCATTATGGACCCAATCGTTGCATTGTCAGACGGATTTAAGGAGTATAAGACTGTTTTCGGCAGCTCTCCTGTCTGGGCCAAAGCATTTAGGTAATCTGCCATTTCTGCGGCAGGCGCGTAATTGCTGATACAGTCTGTTCCTACGTTTATCCCTAGCTTATCATAGATCCGGATGTTCACATCCCGCTTTACGCCATAATGCAGCTGCATTACCCAATCTTTTTTATGGTATTCCCTGCCCATCCTAAGCATAAAAGCTGTCTCAAACTGCTTTTTCTCCTGTCCAGTGATATTTTCTCCCGCCAGCCTCTTTGCAAAAATAGCTTCCACTTCTTCTTCCGTGGCAGGCTGGTACATAACATAATCCAGACTGTGATCCGAAATCCGGCATCCGTTTGCCTCGAAAAAATCCATTCGGATCTTCAATGCACAGATCAGACTGTCAAAACTGTCAATCTTGACTCCAGCTACCGTTTCCAGTTTTTCTAGATAATCCAGATAATCCGGTCCGGTAAGATTCATGGCCTTTTCCGGACGCCATGCCGGAAGCACACGCACATCAAACGATGGATCAGCTTCTATTTTCTGATGCCATTCAAGCGTATCGACTGGATCATCTGTAGTACACAAAAGTCTGACATGAGACATTTTTATGAGATCCCTTGGCCGTCTTCCATCTGCCTGAAGCTGTTCATTACATAAATTCCACACCGTCTCAGCTGTATATCCATTCAAATAGCCATCATAGCCAAAATATCGTTTTAATTCCAAATGGCTCCAGTGATACAGTGGATTTCCGATTGCCTTTTCCAGAGTTTTCGCCCACTTCTGGAATTTTTCCCTGTCGGAGGCATCTCCTGTAATGTATTTTTCTTCCACTCCGTTTGCCCGCATCAGACGCCATTTGTAATGGTCTCCACCAAGCCATGCCTGAGTGATATTTTCGTACTTTCTGTTCTCGTAGATTTCCTGCGGGCTCAGATGGCAATGGTAATCTATGATTGGCATTATCTCAGCATACTCATGATAAAGCTTTCTTGCCGCTTCTGTTGACAGAAGAAATTCTTCATCCATAAAAGATTTCATAGCCGTCACCTTATCTGCCTGCTACATATTTATGCAGTGTTTTCCGGACAGCGCCAACACCGCCATACAATTCTGCTGCCATTGCTTCAATGCGCTCTCCCATACCAGCTTCATAGAGATCCACACCAAATACATCGGTTCTGCTGTATAATTTTCTTAAGCAGGAGAAGTCCTGTTCGCCCTCTTTTACTTCTAATCCGGCAACGATGAACTGCAATTCCTCTAACAGCGGATCCGGAGAAGGCTCAAAGCTCTTTCCTTCATCATCGATCCCTTTCAGATATCTGGAATATCCTGCTAATACCAACGATAACAGCACCAGATCATCTGTTTTCAGGCCTGCCTTCTGGTATCCCTTGATCGTTTCACCAAAACGGATCGGCAGCTTCTGGGAAGTATCGGTAGCAATACGCTGTGGTGCATCCGGCATGAACGGGTTCGGCAGACGCTGCTCTAAAACTGCTTTGATAAAGTCCGCCGGCTTTAATACTCCTGGATCGATCACAACCGGCATTGCCTCAATGTATCCAAGCTTCGTGATAAGTCCGCGGATATCCTCGTCCTTCATTTCTTCCGAAATCAGGCTATAGCCCAGCATGCATCCATAAATGGACATTGCTGTATGAAGTGGATTCAGGCAGGTGCACACCTTCATCCGTTCTACCTTATCTACAGTTTCCCGGTCTGTGTAAAGCACTCCGCCTAACTCCATCGGCGGACGCCCATTGGTATAGTTATCTTCAATAACCAGATATTCAGTCTCTTCTGCATTTACAAAAGGAGCCGTATAGGTCTTCTTATCGGTAATGATGGTTTCCCAATCCTCGAAGCCGTCCTCTTTCAGAAGCTTTTTCACCTTTTCATCCGGGCGTGGGGTGATTTTGTCGATCATGCTCCACGGATAGGATACCTTTCTCTCATCCTGCACATACTCCAGGAATTCAGCCGGAACCAGACCCATGCTTTCCCACTTCTTGGCATAAGCAGTCACAGCCTGCTTTACTTTATCTCCATTATGGCTGCAATTATCCATGCTCTGAACCGTAATTGGGTATTTTCCAGCCTGGAAACGTTTATACAATAAAACGGTTACCTTGCCCATGATCAGGCCCGGGTTCAGTCCTTTTTCGAGATCTGCATCAGAAACAGAATATCCTTTTTCTGTAATCGTGAAACTGATCATCTGCAAGGACAGGTTTTCAAAAATATCCTCCAACCGTTTCCAGTCATCAGCAAAGCACTTGTCCGCTTTCAGACTTTCTGTCACGGAAGCAATTACCTGTTTCTGGATCGTTCCATCGGACTTAAGGACAACTAAGAGGCTCAGGTTATCATACGGACGGTAAGCTTTATCAATGATCTCATAGTCAAAGCCTTCCGCAACTACCACGCCGCGGTCATACTTGCCGGAATCCAGCGCTTTCTGCAATACAGCAGCCGGGAAAGCCCGGAAGATATTTCCGGCACCAAAATGTACCCAGGTCGGATTTTCATATGTTTTTTTTCTAACTGCCTCTACATCAAAGGAAGGTAATTCATATCCCTTTTCCTTCCATTCGGAAGTCACCTCATGTTTCAGTTCAGAAAGCTTCATGATTACTTCCCCTCCTGCTCATTTTTCTGTTTTTCCAGCATATCCCAGATTCCCCAGATATACATAATTCCCAGTGCCCTGTCATAAAGACCATAGCCAGGACGTACATTGCCAGGTCCCTCTGTCCACAACTGGCGGCCATGGTCCGGACGGATATAGCCTTCGAATCCGCAGTCATGATATGCCTTCACAATATCCAGAATACCGGTTTCCCCATCGCAATCACGGTGGCTTGCTTCGATGAAGTCACCATTTGGGAAATGATGCACATTGCGGATGTGCGCAAATGCAATGCGGTCGCAATGCTTCCGCACGATATCAGACACGCAGTTCTTTGGATTGGAGCTTAAGCTTCCGGAACAAAGGGTGAGACAGTTATGTGGATCATCCACCATTTTTAAAAAGCGGTCAATGGATTCTTCATCTACGAGCAGTCTCGGAAGTCCGAAAATATCCCACGGCGGATCATCCTGGTGAATTGCCATCACAATTCCGGTTTCTTTGCAGACTGGCATTAAAGCCTCCAGAAAATATTTCAGATTCTCCCAGAGTTTTTCTTTAGTAACCAGACGGTATTTTTCAAAAAGCTCATCCAGCTTTGCCATACGCTCCGGTTCCCAGCCCGGGAAGGTAAGACCATTTGCATTCTTCAAAATGTAATCCGCCATTTCTTTCGGATCTTCATGAATCTTACTGGTCTCATAAAACATTGCAGTGGATCCGTCTCCTACCGGATGGTAAAGATCCGTTCTTGTCCAGTCAAATACCGGCATGAAATTGTAACAGATTACTTTTACGCCAAATTCAGCCAGATTACGGATCGTCTGGATATAATTGGCAATATACTTGTCTCTGGTAGGCAGACCAATCTTGATATCATCGTGTACATTTACAGATTCTACTACATCCATATTAAATCCGTATGGTTCCAGCTGTTTCTGTACTTTACGGATTTCTTCCTTTTCCCACACTTCTCCCGGCTGCTTATCGTGCAAAGCCCAGACAATGCTGGTCACACCGGGAATCTGTCGGATATCGGAAAGGGAAATCATATCATTCCCTTCGCCATACCAGCGAAACCCCATTTGCATAGGCATAATTTCATTCCTCCACTTTTTTATTCGTCAAACGTCAGAACAATTTTTCTGATAGATGGGTCATGGGTATCGTTAAAATCAAACGCTTTCTGTGCATCCTGGAAATAAAATCTATGGCTGATGCTTCCCTTCAGATCTACCTGTCCCTTTTCAACCAAATCGATCACAGTCTGGAATCTGCGATTCTGCAGGCGGCTGCCTCTTACATCCAGCTCCTTAGAGGTGATGACAAACTGGTTGATATCATCCGGATCCACACTAAAGCCCATGGTGATCACTCTTCCGGCATTTCCGGCACAGCGGCAGGCAGTCAAGAAGCTTCCCTTAAAGCAGGCTGCATCGATCACTACGGTAGGTCCATAACCATCTGTGATTTCATGGACTCTCTCTACCAGATCCTCGGTACGGCTGTTTACAACATAAGTAGCACCATGCTTTAACGCCTCTTCCAGCTTTCCGTCTTCGATATCGGCCACGATAATGTTCTGCGGATGGTATAAACGAGCAATACGTAAAATGCTGTTTCCAAGTGCACCGGCACCGATGATCAAAACATTATCCTCAAATTCGATCTGTGCACGGCTGCAGGCCTGTACTGCAATGGTGGTCGGCTCGATCATAACCGCATCCTCATAGGAGAGACTATCCGGGAGACGGTAACAGTCACTTTCCGGAACTGCCATAAATTCCCTGTAACCACCATCGATATGAACGCCGCGCACCTTAAGGTTTGCACAGACATTTGGTCTTCCCTTACGGCAGGCATAGCAATGTCCGCAGGCAGTCACCTGGTCAATGATCACACGGTCACCCACTTTGAATTTTGTGGCATTTTCACCAACCTCTACTACATCTCCGACCATTTCATGGCCGATTACTCTCGGATAAGTAGCTGCTGCATTTTTTCCATGATAAATTCCTACATCAGATCCGCAAATGCCTGCTGCACGGATTTTTACCAACACGTTGTTTTTTTCATCCAGAACCGGTTTTTCCATATCAATGATCTGCAGATCATTTGGTTTTACAATCTTTACTGCTTTCATCTGTTCTACCTCTAATCAACTTTCACTTTGCATATAATCTTCCGGATCGTTTCTGGTGCCTCTGCGGTATTGCACAATGGGCAATGAGGCTCCATCGGCCAGACTGCATAAAATTCGCCTTCCCCGATCACAACACTGTAGCTATCTTTACAATCCCAGAATGCGTTATCTGTATTCGGATCATAAGCGATGTCCTGCTCCGGTGCAAGCGGTGCTACCGCACAGCTTTCTGCGCCCTTTATGATATAATGGATATCCATAAAGTTCTTATGGATTTCCATCTTAGCTTCATCCCTTCCATGGGTTTCCTTTGTAAGGACATGGACGATCACTTCATCCGGAATGACCGGATAGCTTCCATCTTTTAATTCCGGATCATCTGCATGTTCTGCAATAAACTGCAAAGCGGCTGCGATATTTTTATGACAGTGCTCATAGCGGCTGCGGTTTTTGATATGATCAACGATCATGATATCCCTCCTAAATAACGA
This sequence comes from Clostridium sp. AF27-2AA, assembly GCF_003478505.1. Lineage (GTDB taxonomy): Bacteria > Bacillota > Clostridia > Lachnospirales > Lachnospiraceae > Brotaphodocola. The sequence goes on along the minus strand of NZ_QUFI01000030.1, from coordinate 21,259 downwards.
TACTCCCGGAATATCCATGCTCCCATTGCTGAAAGTCTGTCATTCCGGGAGTACTCTTACTTTTTACAGAGCTTTAATTTCTGCCCAAACAGAATCATCTACGAAAATTCCCTTTTCATCATGCTCTTTGTTAAACTGTACATAGTCTTCACCAGGTGCCATAATGCCGTTGCTGTGCTCTGCCAGCTCTGCACTCTTTAAGTACTCGATCGCACGGCGGATCGTCTCACTCATTTTATCTCCATCTGTGATCTTCTTCGGATCGATTACGATCATTACCTGAGAACAGCCGCCGCAAGAGCCTTTCTTAGAAGCATCCAGATCAACCGCACCAACACCATCAGAAAGAATTGATCCAAGAATGTCTAACATAAAGGAGAAGCTGGAGCCTTTCCAGTAGCCGATCGGCATAATACGCATGGATTCTTCAATTGCGCCAGGATCGTCGGTAATATTGCCATCCTTATCAAATCCGCCAGGGAACGGAAGCTTCTTGCCTGCCAGACGGGTTACCTGAAGTTTTCCATAAGCATACTGGCTGATTGCCATATCCAGCTGTAAAGCCGGACCACCATCCGGACCCGGGCATGCCATTACAAACGGGTTATTACCAAGACGGCACTCCTTTGCGCCCCACGGCGGCATGCATGCCTCTGTGTTGGTCCACATGATGCCCACATAGCCTTTTCTCGCAACATACAGTCCGTATGTGCCTCCGCGCATCCAGTGGGTGGTGTTCTTTAAGCCGACCATACCAATACCATACTGATCTGCCATCTCCATTGCCCGGTCAGCAGAATAAAGTGCATTTAAAATACCAGGTCCCATATTTCCGTTGATGACCTTTACAGCACCGCAATCTTTTTCGATAACCGGATCTGCGTTTACATCAACCCAGCCCTTTTGGATATAATCTACAAAACGGGCAACACGGTTGGTTCCGTGTGAATAAATACCATCATAGGTAGATTCTGTGTGGATTCTTGCACAGATATCTGCTTTTTCTTCAGTTAAACCGTATTTCATGAATACGCGTTTGATCTCACTCTGGATCTCATCAAATGATAATCTCATGTCAAATCTCCTTCTTCTTTATATTTATGCTGCGCCATATACCAGATTCGGCAGGAACAGTACCAGCTGCGGGAATGCTGCCAAAAGGATCAGCAACACAATAATGGATGCTACAAACGGAATAGATTCCTTTGTATATACCTCGATCGGACAACCAAGAATCGAACATGTCGTGTACATGGTTACACCAATCGGCGGGGTCATACCTCCCATTGTGATCAGGATCATGTACATTACGCCAAAATGTACCGGATCGAAACCATAGGATGTGATGATCGGCAGGAAGATCGGAGTCAGCAGCAATACATTTGCGGTTGCTTCCATAAACATTCCTACAAAGAATACAAATAACATTACGATCAGCAGGATCACATACTTGTTATCGGATACCGCTGTAATCATGCGGGCCAGTGTCTGCGGCAGCTGTCCTGTTACAATGGCATAACCGAATGCATTGGAACAGATAATGATGAACATGATAACTGCCAGGTCTACTGCAGTGGTGGAAAGGCATTCCATCAGCTTACTGATAGTAAGCTCGCGGTAAATGAATAAGCCAACAAACAGGGCGTACACAACCGCAAATGCACCTGCCTCTGACGGTGTGAAGATACCAAAACGTATACCTACAATCAGGATAACCGGGAAAAGCAATGCCCAGATATTTTCCACAAGTCCTTTCAGGACCTCGCCCATGCTCGGAAAGCTTTCATGCTCCGGCTTATAATCTCTCTTTTTGGAAATAAACGCTACAGAGATCATAAGGGCTGCTGTCATTAAAATTCCAGGTATCATACCAGCCAGGAACAGACGTCCAATAGATACCTCACCGGTAACACCATAAAGGATCAGCCCTAAGGACGGCGGGATCGTCGATGTGATCAGACCGCCCATAGCCAGGATTGCTGCGGTAAAGCCTTTTGAATATCCTCTTTTTTCCATGTCCGGTCCTAAAATACGGCTTTCCATAGCCGCATCTGCTGTAGCAGAGCCGGAGATACCGCCCATCAGGCAGGAAAGAAGCACGGATACCTGGGCAAGACCTCCTCTCATATGACCGGTCAACAGGTTACAGAACTTGATCAGGCGGGAGGTAATACCCGTTTCGTTCATCAGGTTTCCTGCTAATACAAAGAACGGAACTGCCAGCAGGGAAAAGGACTGGGTACTGCTGACCATTTTCTGTACAACGATCTGTACCGGAACCTGCTCTGTCACAAAGAAGGACAGTGCTGACAGACCTACTGTAAACGCCACCGGAAGTCCGATCGCTAAAAGAACAACAAATGTAATTCCAAGGATGATCATGCTGCAACCTCCTTTTTCGTCAGACTGCTGTAATCATTCGTGATGATGTTTCTTACATACTGCACAATGTGCTTAATGGATGAGATGCACATAAGGCCACATCCAACCGGGCAGCTTGCCGTAGCAAACGAATAGCTGATATAAAGTGTCTGGTATTTTCTTGCCGCGTTTACAATACATAAGTTGATTCCATAACGCACTGCAAACAGTAAGAAGAATAAGATCAGCAGGTAATTAAACAGATAGATCGCATTGAGAAGCTTTACCGGGAATCTGGTGATCAGCATATCCACGCCCATGTGTTTGTCTTTTCTCATAGCCAGGTCTGCACCAATAAAGCTTACCCAGGCAAATACCAGCTGCGCCAGGTCTGTGGATACTGACATGTCCACTCCAAAGAAACGCAAAACTGCTGCTGCGAACACCGTAAAAATCAGGATCAGAAGTCCGGCGCACACTAACCAGGTTTCCACCTTATTCAGACCGGATTCTAAAGTTTTTAACATAGTCACCCCTCCTAATAGCAAACAGCCTTATCTTCCAAGTTCTTTATCAATCGCTTCCTTGATCTCTGTATATTTCAGCTCGTCGTAAACCTTGTTGCAAGCCTCTTTGAAGGCTTCCTTGTCGCACTCTACTACTTCGATTCCACCGTCTGTAAGAGTCTTTAAGTATTCGTCGTTCTTTGCGATTACATTCTCAGAAGCGTTTTTACCTGCTTCAAAGCTGGCATCCTGTAAAATGGTCTTATATTCCTCCGGAAGCTTGTCGTACCAGCCCTGTGAGATCACAAGACCTGTAAGAAGCTGCTGATGTCCGGTAAATGCCAGATACTTGGTAACCTCCTGCATGGAAGAACCGACTGCTGCAGACAGATGTACCTCAACGCCCTCGATTACCTGCTGCTGTAATGCCTGATAGGATTCAGACCACGGAAGAACGGAGGTATTTGCTCCCATTGCTTCCAGAGTGCTTGTAACTACCTGGGATCCTGAAGAACGGATTCTCTGACCCTTTAAATCAGCCGGGGTCTTAACCGGGTTCTTTGTGAAGAGTTCTCTCTCGCCCTGATAGTAGTTGAAGGAAAGAATCTGGAAACCACAGTTTTCAACTTCTTCTTTCATTTTTTTGTAGGTTTCTGTCTCGAACAGGTGTAATGCTTCATCGTAGCTTTCTGCAATGTACGGTGCCTGAAGCACACCAATATCATAAACATAGTTACTCAGACGGCCTGGGTCTGTGATAACACCTACGCCTGCTCCAACCAGCGCCTGCTCCAGCACATCCTCATCGCTGCCGAGCTGGCTACCGGAATACAGCTCAACCTGAATGTCTCCATTTGTTTTTTCTTCCACGTTCTTTTTGAAAACATCTGTTAAAGCCACAAATAATGGGTCGGTCTCACTTAATGCAGTGTTTACCTTTAAAATGTAATTACCGCCACCATTGGATGCTGCCGTTTCTGCCTTTGCCTCTCCTGCTGCAGTCGTAGTTGTTGTAGCTGTGGAATTTCCACAGGCAGCCAGAGATGCTGCCATTGCACAGATCAGTAATGCGGACAGTGTTTTTTTCATTTTTTATTCCTCCTAGATTTATATAGCTTTTGTAATCTTTGCATATTGATATGATAGCACACTAGCATGTTAGTGTCAATACTGTCATTTTTTATAATTTTATAGAATCTTTTTTGTGTATTTTACCAGTCTCATTTAAGACCATTCTATTTCTGATACACAAAAAGGCCCTGCAACAGATTTTCAGCCAGCCGTCACAAGACCTTTTCATTTCTTCTTATTTTATAGGTTATATCTACAGGGATCCTATCCGGTTTTCCCAGCTCCGTTCCCCTTCCGACTCAAAATAGTCCGGATATTGTGCAATAAGCCCCGCTTCGTCGATATCCAGCCTCCGCACATGGGAAGACAGCGCCCTGGCTGCCTCTTCCCTGGAACCAGATTCCAGAAGCGTTGCAATCTTATGATGCTGCTCGATCGACTCCTGCATTGCAGTGTCTCTTTGTACATACAGGATTCTTAAACGGTTATAATGGCCATTGCGGGACGCGATCGTTTCCCATGCCATTTCCTGCCCGGTCACATCAAACAGAACCTTATGGAACTGATCATCTGCCTCCAGAAAACCCACAAAGTCTTTCTCTTCGCCACATTTTTTCTGAAGCTGGATCAGCTCAGCCATATTTTCCTCAACTTCACAGCCACTTTTATCCATAAATTTGCGGATAACGCCCATTTCCAGGCATTCACGGATAAATTTCTCCTGCTCTACCCTTTTGAGAGAAATTTTTGAAACCATTGTTTCTCTTTGCGGGATCATCTCTACCAGTCCTTCTGACTGCAGACGCAGAAATGCCTCACGCACAGGTGTACGGCTCACATTCAGTTTTGTTGCAATCTCCTGGGTACTCATAGTCTGTCCCGGCTCCAGTTTCATGGACATTATATTACGTTTTAATTCCTCATACACCAATGTTTGTATGGATTTTCGTTCAATCATGATCTGCTCCTTCCAAGCCTCAATGCTAGCATGTTAACACTATAGCAGATTTTTTTATCAGATACAACAATAAAAATCACAAAAATCCATAGGAATAAAAACAAATTAACAAAAATCTTCTAGCGGTTCATCTCCAGCTGCGGTCCAGTTGATTTATGTGCCTGAATGATCGATTCAATCTCGTCCAGATCCGAAGAAGGCAGATCTCCCGGTATGGTATTCTTCACCGCGCTTGTGGCATTTCCGTATTCAAGAGCCCGCTGATAGTTTCCCGGTTCTGAGAGAAGCCCATACAGCACGCCTGAAATATACGCATCCCCGCTGCCAATACGGTCTACCACCTCTATATTACGATATGGCTCTTCTTCATAATAACGGTCAGTATCCCTGCTATAGATCACCGAGCCAAAGGTATGGACCTTCGGGCTATGCACGATCCGCTGCGTGGAAGCTACCACGGAAACCGGATATTCCTCCGTAAAGCTCTTCATCATGCTTCTCACATCTCCGGTCTTACCAAACGTCAGGTGCGCAGTATCTTCCGAGCAGAAAAACCAGTCTACATATGGCAGAATCTTTTCAATACATGCCCTGGCCTGGGCACCGCTCCAAAGATTTGCCCGGAAATTCACATCAAAAGAAATCTTTGCTCCCTGCTCTTTGAAACGCTTCATCATTTCTATGGCGGTCCTGCAGCACTGCTCTCCCAGTGCCAGTGTAATTCCGCTGGTATGGAAACACTTTGCGGACTGATAGAGAGACTGGTCGAAATCTTCGGTTTTTATCTTATTCATGGAAGTGTGCATTCTGTCATACACAATTCTCGGTTTTCTCGGCTGGGCACCATTTTCATAATAATATATGCCAAGTCTTGCATCATTCGTGTCATCATAAACCAGATAATCATCGCTGACTCCGCAAAACCGTATTCTGTTCTTGGCATATGTCCCGATATCATTATCTGGAAGCTTGGAAATAATACCTGTACGCAGTCCTAAAAGAGAGACTCCCGATACTACGTTTAACTCAGCACCACCAACCTGCTTCTGAAAGTTTTCCCCGCGCATCAGCCGCTCATTACTGGGCGGTGATAAACGCAGTAACACTTCACCAAGAGATAATAAATCAAATTCCTTTTCCATCATTCCGTCTCCTTCGCTATCAGGCCCTTTGAGAGCGTGTTATCTCTGGACGCGACCTGAACCGTCTCCTCCTGCAAGCTTCTGTACTTCCTCCATGGAAACCATGTTGAAATCTCCCTCAATGGAATGCTTCAGGCAGGATGCTGCGACTGCAAATTCGATCACGCTCTGAGAATCGTAACCATTTAATAATGCACAGATCAGGCCGCCGCCGAAGCTGTCACCACCACCTACGCGGTCAACAATGTGCATTTTATATTTCTTGCTGAAGAAATAGTCTGTGCCATCATATAACATGGCAGACCAGTTATTATCATTTGCAGAAAGAGACTCACGCAGTGTAATTGCAATTTTTTCAAAACCAAAACGATCAGCAAGCTGCTTTGCCACGTCCTTATAGCCTTCATGGTTTACTGCACCTTTGGTGACATCTGTATCTGCTGCCTTGATACCGAATACATCCGCAGCATCCTCCTCATTTGCAATACATACATCTACATATTTGCACAGCTCGGCCATAACCTCTCCGGCCTTTTCCTTAGACCATAACTTATTTCTGTAATTCAGGTCACAGGAAATCTTTACGCCTGCTGCCTTTGCTGCTTTACAAGCATCCAGGCAGATAGCTGCAACTTCATCATTCAGTGCCGGGGTGATACCTGTAAAATGGAACCACTCTGCACCTGCGAAAATTTCATCCCAGTTAAAGTCAGCTTGAGATGCAGTGGCCATGGAAGATCCTGCGCGGTCATAAATCACCTTGGAAGGTCGCTGTGATGCACCTTTTTCCAGGAAATAAATACCTACACGGTCTCCGCCACGAGCAATGTAAGAGGTATCTACCCCGTATTTCCGGAGTGCGTTCACCGCAGCCTGTCCGATCTCATGAGCCGGAAGCTTTGTAACAAATTTTGCATCGAAGCCATAATTTGCCATTGATACTGCTACATTTGCCTCGCCGCCACCATAGGTTGCCCCGAATGTGTCTGCCTGTACAAAACGATAGTATCCTTCCGGAGCCAGTCTTAACATAATTTCCCCAAGTGTAATTACCTTCTTAGCCATTTCTTAATTCCCCCTGCTTTCTTTTACGATTTCTACTGCTTCCTTTACTAATTCCTGAATTTTGTCAAACTGTCCGGATTTTACCAGATCACCTTTTACCATCCAGCTTCCGCCACAGGCAAAAATCTTATCACAAGCCAGATAATCTCTTACATTCTTTGCATTGATACCACCAGTCGGCATGAACTTCATACCAACATATGGTGCTGCGATGGCCTTGATATAGTTCAGACCACCAGCCTGCTCAGCCGGGAAAAATTTTACAACCTCGAGACCGTTCTCAATGGCCTGCTCTACATCACTCGGGTTTGCGCAGCCTGGTGTGATGATAATTCCCTTTTCAACACAATATTTTACAACCTTCGGATTCAGGCCCGGGCTAACAATAAATTTTGCACCTGCAGCAACCGCTCGGTCCACCTGTTCTGTGGTGAGAACTGTACCTGCGCCAACTAACATATCTGGATATTTCTCCGTCATGATGCGGATGGATTCTTCTGCTGCATCGGTACGGAAGGTTATCTCTGCACACGGAAGACCACCCTGACAAAGTGCTTCTGCAAGAGGTGCTGCATCCTTTGCATCGTCTAAAACGACTACCGGTACAATTCCGATTTTCTGGATCTGTTCTAATACTTCATTCATATTTTCCTCTCCTTTTGTTCCGTATTATGGAACTGCATTTCATATAGTGATACTTTATGATTTGATTATACCGATTTTGTCTTAGATGTCAACTGTGATACCTGCTTAATTTTTTATATTTTTATTGTGCATAATCCACAGTTGCGCAGTCTTTCCCCCTATGGTAAAATTAGTTTCATATAATGAAACCATATTTCGCAATGCCAATAGAAAGGGGCTATAACACCATGGAAAACACACTGGAAAACAAAAACCCAATTCAGGTAGCAGACCGGTTATTTCAGGCTATGGAGCTTCTGGCCGCCAATGGTCCCATGGGACTTATGGAAATCAGCCTTCAGCTCTCCCTGAACAAAAGTACTGTACACCGCATTTTAAATTCTTTAATCTATATGGGATATGCCCGGCAGAACCCGGAAGACAACCGTTACGAATTAAGCTTTAAAATTGTTGGTCTCGCCAACCAGATGATGGAAAAAGTAGACATCGTGAAACTGGTTCGTCCCTATCTCCGCAGGCTTATGGAGGATACCGGAGAGACAGTTCATTTTGTTGAACGCGACAACACCGATGCTGTCTATATCGATAAAGTAGAATCCTATGCGAACTCTGTGCAGATGGTTTCCCGTATCGGCAGCCGTATCCCGCTCTACCGTTCCGGTGTCGGAAAAGCCATCGCAGCCTGTCTCCCGGAAGAAGAAGTGTTGCATTTATGGCAGAACAGCCAGATCATTGCCGTCACCCCCTACACCATCACCAATTATGAGGAATTCCGTCACTGTCTTCATGACGTTCATACACACGGTTATGCACTGGATAACGAAGAAAACGAACTAGGGGTTCGCTGTATTGCAGCCGCACTCCCGGACCATACAGGAACAGCCCGCTATGCATTCAGCATCTCGGCACCGGTCGGACGCATGGACAATCAGCGGATTCTGGAGCTGTCACACTTTGTACTCAATACAAAAAACGAATTAATGAAGCTGTTTTTTTAATCTGTTAGAAACCTCTAGCACCAGATACAAAAACAAAAAGAGACTATTTTGCAAAGAATCTTTTTTCTCTGCAGAATAGTCTCTTTTTTCGCACACGCTATGCGGATTTTTATCTTATTTATTTAAAAAGACCTTTTTTCTTATGCTTCGTTTCAGCCGGCATCTCTCCATGCATAACGGCATCGAAATTCCTCAATGCTTCCTTCTGTGCCTCCGTCAGACGCTCCGGCACCTGAACAACCAGAGTCACATAGTGATCGCCGCGGAGATTACGGTTACGTAAGGACGGTACGCCCTTGCCCTTTAAGCGGACACGGGTATCGGTCTGGGTTCCTGCCTTGACCTCGTACTCTACCTCACCGTCTACCGTCTTGATGCGGATCGGACCGCCCAGGGCTGCTGTAGCGAAGGAGATCGGTACGGTGGAGAAGATGTTGACATCCTGACGTTTGAATACCGGATGCTGGGATACCACTGCCTCAACCAGGAGATCACCTCTCTCGCCGCCGTTTACGCCAGGCTCACCGCCGCCTGCGCAGCGTACACTCTGCCCGTTGTCGATACCAGCCGGAATGGTAACCTTGAATTTTTTCTTCTTGGTGATATAACCAGTGCCATAGCAGTCAGAGCATTTTTCTTTGATCACCTTGCCCTTGCCGCCGCAGTCCGGACAGGTCTGGACATTCTGCACCTGGCCAAAGAAGGACTGCTGGGTGTAGATAATCTTACCTTTACCGCCGCACTTCTTACAGGTCTCTGGTGAAGTACCAGGCTTTGCACCGGTACCGTGACAGGTTGCACACTCTTCTTTATAGTTGATCTCAATTTCCTTCTCACAGCCAAACACTGCCTCCTCGAAGGTAATGCGGACTGCTGCCCTTACATTGGCACCGCGCATCGGACCGTTATACTGGCTGCCGCCACGGCTTCTTCCGCCGCCGAAGATATCTCCGAAGATATCTCCGAAGATGTCTCCCATGTCGGCTCCGTTGAAATCAAAACCACCGAATCCACCGGCACCGCCGCCTGCGCCGCCCTCGAATGCAGCATGACCGAACTGGTCATACTTTCTTCTCTTCTCCGGGTCACTTAACACGCTGTATGCCTCAGATGCTTCCTTGAACTTACGCTCGGCCTCGGCATCACCCGGATTTGCATCCGGGTGATACTTTTTTGCAAGGACACGATATGCTTTCTTTAATGCGGCCTCGTCGGCGTTTTTCGGAACGCCGAGGACCTCGTAATAATCTCTCTTAGTCTCTGCCATGACGCACTATCCTTTTATTATACTTCTTTGAAGTCACCGTCGATGACATCGTCGTTGTTTGCGCCTGCATTGCCGCCTGCTGCGCCAGCTGCACCCTGTGCACCTGCTGCGCCCTGTGCGTTTGCGGCACCCTGGGCTGCTTCATAAACCTTGCTGAATAATGCCTGTGCGCTGTTCATCAGTTTCTCTTTGCCAGCCTTGATGTCCTCAACCTGAGCATCGGTCATGTTGTCGATCGGAGCACGGTTGATCGCTTCCTTCAGGGCATTTAAGTCAGCCTCTACAGCAGCCTTGTCGTTTGCGTCGATCTTATCGCCAACTTCGCTTAATGCCTTCTCGGTCTGGAATACCATAGCATCTGCGTCGTTTCTTGCATCGATTGCTTCTTTTCTCTTCTTATCCTGAGCCTCGAACTCAGCAGCCTCTTTGACTGCCTTATCGATATCAGCCTCAGACATGTTGGAACCGGAAGTAATGGTGATGTGCTGCTCTTTGCCGGTACCAAGATCCTTCGCGGATACATTTACGATACCGTTTGCATCGATATCGAAAGTAACCTCGATCTGCGGAACACCTCTTCTTGCCGGAAGGATGCCGTCCAGACGGAACTGACCCAGAGTCTTGTTGTCACGTGCGAACTCACGCTCACCCTGTACAACGTGGATATCTACTGCTTCCTGGTTATCAGCTGCGGTAGAGAAGATCTGGCTCTTCTTGGTCGGGATCGTGGTGTTTCTCTCGATCAGTCTAGTAGCGATACCGCCCATGGTCTCGATAGACAGAGACAGCGGGGTTACATCCAGAAGAAGGATATCACCTGCGCCAGCATCGCCTGCAAGCTTACCACCCTGGATAGCAGCACCGATGGCTACGCACTCATCCGGGTTTAAGGACTTATTCGGCTCTTTGCCGGTCATCTGTTTAACTTTCTCCTGAGCTGCCAGCATACGGGTGGAACCGCCGACTAACAGAACCTTGCCAAGCTCAGCGGTGGTTACACCGCCATCCTTTAATGCGTTCTGTACCGGGATTGCGGTTCTCTCGATGAGGTCGTGGGTCAGCTCGTCGAATTTTGCTCTGGTCAGGTTCATATCCAGATGCTTCGGGCCCTCAGCGGTTGCGGTGATGAACGGCAGGTTGATGTTGGTGGTGGTTGCGGTAGAAAGCTCTTTCTTTGCCTTCTCAGCAGCCTCTTTCAGCCTCTGCATTGCCATCTTATCGCCGGACAGGTCTACTCCCTCAGCCTTCTTGAACTCGTCAACCAGCCACTGGGTAATACGGTTATCGAAATCATCGCCGCCTAAGTGGGTATCACCGTTGGTGGAAAGAACCTCAATAACGCCATCACCGATCTCGATGAGGGATACATCGAAGGTACCGCCGCCTAAGTCGTATACCATGATCTTCTGCTCATTCTCGTTGTCCAGGCCATATGCCAGTGCTGCTGCGGTCGGCTCGTTGATGATACGCTTTACATCCAGGCCTGCGATCTTACCTGCATCCTTGGTTGCCTGACGCTGCGCGTCGTTGAAGTATGCCGGAACGGTGATAACTGCCTCGCTTACGGTCTCACCCAGATAAGCCTCTGCGTCTGCTTTTAACTTCTGCAGGATCATAGCGGAAATCTCCTGAGGAGTATAGCTCTTGCCGTCGATGGTTACTTTATAGTCTGTACCCATATGTCTCTTAATGGAAGCAATGGTTCTGTCTGCGTTGGTAACTGCCTGACGCTTTGCCGGCTCACCTACCAGACGCTCACCGGTCTTGGTAAACGCTACAACAGACGGTGTGGTTCTGGAGCCTTCCTGGTTCGGGATAACTACCGGTTTACCACCCTCCATAACTGCTACACAGCTGTTTGTGGTTCCTAAGTCAATACCAATAATCTTACTCATGATGTTTTCCTCCTACTCTATTCAAACAAATTTTTGATAATACGCTAAGTTTTGCAGCCGGTTTAGTTTGCTACCTGAACCATGCTGTGACGTACCACGCTGCCGCGGTACTTGTAACCCTTCTGCAGTTCCATGGCAATTTCATTCTCGCCATACTTCTCATCCTCCACATGCATCACTGCGTTGTGCAGGTTCGGATCGAACTGCTGACCTACTGCCTCGATCGTTTCCACCCCGGCATCTTCCAGAGTCTTCACGAACTGCTTGTAAATCTTTTCAATGCCTTCGGCGAAGGAAGAACCCTTCTCATCCTCCGGCACGGCTGCCAGGCCTCGCTCGAAATTGTCTAACACCGGAAGGATCTTCTCGATGATGTCCTTTGCTCCGATCTCATACATGGCTGCCTTTTCTTTTTCCGTACGTTTGCGGAAGTTATCGAACTCAGCCATCTGGCGTTTTAAGCGGTCCTGCAGTTCCTCGATCTGAGCATCCTTCGGATCTTTCCTGGCCTCCTTGGCTTCGCTCTCTTTGCTTTCTTTTTCTGTCTCTTTGGTTTCTGCCTCCTGGCTTTCACTGCCTGCAGAGGTTTCGCCGTTTTCTGCCTCAGCGTGCTCCGCTTTGAGATTCTCGTTCTCAGCTTCTGCAGCGCCCTGCTTCATTTCTTTTTCCTTCTGACTCATGGTTTATCGCCTTTCTTTATGGGCGTCATCTCTGACACCGCTACCCTTCTTCATTCTTATAAGTGGCATCCAGCTGCTTCATCAAATGCTTCAGCGTACTGAGTACCCTTTCGTAATCCATCCGCTTTGGTCCGATGATACCAATGGTGCCGCGGATGCCCTCGCCAAGTTCATAGTTGGCGGTGACCACGCTGCAGTCCTTCATGGTCTGGAGCGGTGTCTCATCCCCGATGTAAACCTGGATTCCATTGTTGTCTTCCGATTCGTTTACATCTGCAATGAGTTCCTGGAGCTTATCCTTCTGTTCCAGGGTGCTGATCAGCTGGCTTGCTTTCTCGCCATCGCTCAGCTCTGGATATTTGAAGATGTTGGTGGCACCGCTGGTGTAGATCTGAAGATCTTCCTCATCGGCCCGGATGGCTCCGGCCACCTCATTTAACACCAGGTCAACAATCTGGCTGTGAACGCCAGCCTGCTGTTTGAGCTTTGTGATGACATCCAGATTGATCTGCTCAATGGTAAGACCGTTGAGCGCACTGTTAAGCAAAATGTTTAAGTTCAGGATGTCTTCCTGGCTTACCGGCTCCGGTATGTTCACCATGGCATTCTTGATGAGGTTTCCCTCTACCACGATGACCACCAGGAGTTTATTCTCCTCCATCTGGGATAGCTGGATGAATTTCAGCTTGTTCTGATGGTACTGCGGGCCGCTGATCATGGCTGCGTAGTTGGTGTTGTTGGCAAGAAGCTGTGCCAGTTTCTTTAAGACCAGCTCCACCCGGTCAACCCGCTTGATCATCAGGCTCTTGACCTCAGTGACCTCCTGCTCCTTCTCCTGCATGATCTGGTTTACATAGAAGCGATAGCCCTTGTCGGAAGGGATTCGCCCTGCCGATGTGTGCGGCTGCTGGATGTAACCCATCTCTTCCAGGTCCGACATCTCATTCCGGATGGTTGCGGAGCTCAGTTTCAGATCAGTATATTTGGAAATGGTTCTGGAACCCACCGGCTCACCTGTCTCCAGATAAGTCTTGATGATAGCTTTTAATATAGTAACTTTACGATCATCCAGTTCCATTCTGCCGCCTCCTTTTGCTCTTGTTAGCACTCATCGCTAAGGAGTGCTAACATTCTGTGATTAATATACTTTACCCCACCTCGTTTGTCAAGAGGTTTGCCAGAAAAATCTGTGTTTTTTCTGTGATTCTTTGCATTTTTTCTCCTGTTTCCAGGCGGGTGTTCAGGAGGGAAACCAGCCCGCTTTTCGTTTCCTTCCTTGACAAATCAAAAAAATCATGTAAAATATGGTCTTATCGTTCATATATTACAAATTTGTTACATATATTTATTTTGTGTGAACCAATTATTTCATTTTTTCGTAGTGCTATCCATGTAACAAATCTTGGAAAAGAAAGGAATGATTTTATGTTAAAAAAAAGAACGACTCTCACAACTTTACTGATCACAGCAATGTTTCTCATCGGAGGTGCCTTCACGGCTCTGGCGGCCGCCCCGGATGGCTCTTTCGATGACTTTGAAGGCAGCACCATTGTAGGCTGGGGCTGGGACTCTTCCCTGCCAAACACCGGCGTTCCGGTTACCGTTACCATTACCAATAAAGAGACCGGCGAACAGGTGAAAAGCTTTCACCAGACCGCCGTCACCTACCGTTCTGATCTGGAAGAAAGCGGCATCGGAAACGGCCGCCATGGTTTCCGCATCAATATGAACTGGGACGCACTGGCGGACGGCACCTATGTGGTAGAAGGCACTGTGGACGGCAAAGCTCTTTCCAATCCGAAAACTTATGTAAAAGGAGAAGCGGCCCAGACCAGCGCAGAAAACATTTCTGCTGAGGACAGCCATGAGCACACCGGCTTAAAATCCCTCGGCTTCTTCCGCACCACGGGCTACTGTCCGTGCAAACAATGCTCCGAGGGCTGGGGCCGCCGCACCAGCACCGGCTCCATCGCAAAATCCGACCACACCATTGCGGTAGACCCGCGCATCATCCCCTATGGCAGCAAAGTTATGATAGGTGGCGTCATCTACACCGCAGAGGACCGCGGCGGCGGAGTCAAAGGCAACCATGTGGACATCTTCTTCGACACCCACTCCCAGACCCGCCAGCACGGAAAGCAGACCCAGGAAGTATTCCTGGTACTCGGGTAACTATTTAAATCATGTTCACGAAAGGTCCGAAGCAGGCCGAGGTGGTATTCCGTTGCACTTCTATTTATGCTACGCAGGATACCACCCCGACCTGCTTCTACTTTCCTGCTATTCTACGGTAATAAAAAACACAGCCAGAAAAGAACTGGTAAAAAGCTGAAATACCCGGCTTTTTATCAATACCGTTCTGGCTGATTTTATTTCTTTCGTAGCGGGGCCAATACAGTAGAAGCCGGTAATCCCGGCATTCCGCGGAGCATAAATATGGGTATACGTGTCCGGCTATGCAGCGACTGGTGTTTGAGGGAGGCGGACATCTTGTCCGGCTATCCGCAAACATCTGTCAGCTGCATCGTGCAAACACAATACCCATATTTTGCGCAGCGGTATGCCGGGATTACCGGCTTCGGACCTTTATTGCTATTGCTTTTAAATTGGTATTACTGCAGCTGCTCTTTGTAGATCGCAATGACCTTCTTCATAGCCTCCTGTCCCGGAGCGCCGATGGTGGTTCTCTTTTCTACGCAGGTCTTCATGCTGATGGCCTCGTACACATCCTCCTCAAATACCGGGCTGATGGCCTTAAACTCATCCAGAGTCATGTCATCCAGCGCGATGCCCTTGTCGATGCAGAACAGCACCAGCTGGCCTACAATGCCGTGGGCATCACGGAACGGTACGCCGTGATTTACCAGATAGTCAGCCGCGTCGGTCGCGTTGGTGAAGCCGTTCTTTGCGCTTGCTTCCATTACTTCCTTATTAAAGGTCATGGTGGAGATCATGCCGGTAAACAGAGCCAGGCAGCCTTTTACGGTATCGATGGCGTCAAAGGTCAGCTCCTTATCTTCCTGCATGTCTTTGTCGTATGCTAACGGGATCCCCTTCATGGTAGTAAGAATGGACATCAGTGCGCCGTAGACACGGCCGGTCTTGCCGCGTACCAGCTCTGCGATATCCGGGTTTTTCTTCTGCGGCATGATGCTGCTTCCGGTGCTGTAAGCATCATCAATCTCTACGAAACGGTACTCATTGCTGTTCCAGATGATGATTTCCTCAGAGAAACGGCTTAAATGCATGGCAATGGTGGACAGTGCGGATAACAGCTCAATCACGTAATCGCGGTCGGATACGGAATCCATGCTGTTTAAGGTCGGGCCGTCAAAACCAAGCAGCTCTGCAGTGTACGCACGATCCAGAGGATAGGTGGTTCCAGCCAGAGCGCCAGCCCCCAGCGGACAGTAATTCATACGCTTGCGAATGTCGCGCAGACGGCTTCTGTCGCGGGTGAACATTTCAAAGTAAGCTCCCATATGGTGAGCCAGGGTCACTGGCTGCGCCTTCTGTAAGTGTGTGAAGCCCGGCATATAGGTATCGAGGTTTTCCTCCATGATCTTTAACAGCTCTTCTAACAGGTTCTTTACCAGAACATCGATCTCATCAATCTCGTCACGGCAGTAAAGCTTCATGTCCAGAGCTACCTGGTCATTTCTGCTGCGGCCGGTATGGAGACGCTTGCCGGCATCGCCAATACGCTCAATCAGGTTTGCCTCCACGAAGGAATGGATATCCTCGTGCTCTTTGGTAAATACCAGCTTGCCGGACTCGATATCTGCCAGGATACTGTTTAATCCATCAATGATGGCCTTGCGGTCCTCCTCAGAAACAATCCCCTGCTTTGCCAGCATAGTCACATGGGCAATGCTGCCCTGGATGTCCTGATGGTAAAATTTCTGGTCAAAGGACAGGGATTCGTTAAAATTGTGCACCAGCTGGTTTTCTTCTTTCGTGAAGCGTCCGCCCCATAATTTCATAATGTTTGTCTCCTCTTCTTGTATTATCCTATTTCGTAACTGCTCAGTATCTTTACAATTACTATATTTCACAGCATGTGTGTGCTGCTAATTACCTTTCACCCGGATGTTCCGGATCCGCCTGTTCTGTTTCCGGATGTTCCGAATGTGCTTCCCGGGAATCAGACTCTGTTTTTTCCGGCACTCCGTCCTCATACACATAGGACTCGTATGCTTCCGCGTCCTGCTCATATTCCAGTTCTTCCCGGTATCGGCGAAGCAGATGTCCGCCTGCCGCGACCAGCGCCAGAAGCAGGACACTGGCTGCCGAGATCAGTGCACCCGGAATCAGCCCCTTCGGCGTGTATTCCATCGTCACGGTATGACTTCCGGCACTCAGCCAGATGCCAACAAAGGAATCCAGAATCTTTTCAGGCTCCTGTTCCTTTCCGTCTACCAAAACCTTCCATCCGGCATCAAACGGAATGGACGTAAACAGCCAGCCCTCCTGGCCGCAGGAAATGCTTCCTTTTAAGGAGGTGTCAGTCCAGCTCGTTAAGTTCCACGGATGCGCGGAAAGCTTTGCCGCTACAGAGCCAAGGCCATTTTCAGAGAAGCGGTAAACATCTGCCCACATCTCTTCCTTGCTGTCCTCCGCAGTCAGCGTTACTACCTCTCCCGCCGCGCAATATCCAAGCTCCAGCAGGTATCCGCGGTCCACATTGGTGAAAGTCTTTGTGCCCTTCCAGGTGGTGGCTGTCACCTTTTCAATCTTTTTATTTCCAACATAGGCGTAATATTCACCGCCCGTTTCCGGGGTAAAGGTGAGATCACTGCCCTCCGTTGTGGTATCCAGAACCAGATCCAGCACCTGTTCTGCCCCAACGGCATCCGCCAGACTGTTCTGCGCATCTGCCGGATTTCCGGTCTCCAGATCCCAGCGGGCCTCAAAGTCCGGTGCCACATAAAAGCCCACTGGCAGTGTATAGTTATTCTGATACAGCCAGACACCATCCTGCTCTCCAAGCGCTGTCCGCATAGAGGTATCCTCTGGCTTCTCAGAATAAAGACCGTATTTTACAGAAAACAGCGCGTCTATGAGCGGCGTACCGCCTGTAATACTGTAAGCGTTCGTGGAGCTCTCACAGCCCAGCTTCTTAAAGAGTGCCGACAGATCCGCATTCGCAGTGGATGAGAACAGGGAAACCGATGGGAAATGCATCCAGGCTCCATCATTTTTCGTCTTTCTTGTTACCTTCTCCACACGGAAAAAGGTATCATTCGGCTGAAGCGTATCTACCAGCTTCTCCACCGCAGCATTATCATCGGTATAAGCCGTGCGGCTGGTGGTCGTCACACTGGTTACCGCCGTATTCACCGCTGCCTCAATAGAAACAACCGCCAGCGCGTAAAACAATGCCGGGAAGTAATAGCGTTCGCCTTTCTGATACAGGGCAATGGCCCCCAGATACAACGCCAGAAACAGGATTGCAACATAATACACGATAAAGTGGAAATGATCCTCTGTCACCAGTTTCTGCGCTAACAGCACAAAGACTACCGCTCCGGCAAACGCCGCCGTCACATGCTTCCATGGTGTCTCCCGCAGATACATGTAGGCCCGATAGCAGACAAACAGCACCAGGAAAATGTAAATATACGATTGCCTGCAGGGCAGGCTGTTTGGATAATGGAAACCGTGCCAGATAAAGTTTAATATATTGAAGGAAAAGCTTGCGAAAAAGAATATCAGCATCGCGCAGTAAACCGCTTTTTCCTTCGCCGGAACCCGTTTGCAGAGCAGATACAGAATGAAAAACATCAGCACTGCCACACCGCAATACACATTTGGCCAGTGATCCAGCCCGATTTCTGTCTCCACATTGCCAATATGGCGGGCAATCATGTCAAAAATCGGAAAATACTGGGAAAATGTCTTCGGAAAACTCATGTCGCCCGAAGCGGTCATCTGCAGGGCAAAAATCTCCGGAAGCAGCACTACCGCCGCCAGACCTCCGGACAGCAGGGAATACACCGCAAACTGAAACCCGCGTCCCACAAATTTCTCCCAGTGCATCTCCTCATCCAGCACCAGCAGGGCAATGAAATACAGCACCATAAATATGCAGGTCATGATGGAGATATAATAATTGGAAAGAATGGACAGCCCCAGTGTCAGGCAGTAGAGCATTCCTTTTCCATCTCTGACCAGCCGCTCCAGGCCCAGAACAATGAGCGGGAACAGGATGATGCAGTCCAGCCACATGATATTCCAGCTGTAGGCCGCCATATATCCGGACAATGCGTAGAAGATACCGAAAAAGGCAACACCAAAATCATTGGTCCGACAGTGCTTCCTTAAATAATATGCCATTGTCAGGCCACAAAGGCCAATCTTAATCACGATCTGGTAAGTCATAAATTCAATGACCAGTCCCTTCGGACACAGGAACAAAAGCCAGTTGACCGGGCTTGCCAGATAATAGGCATACAGGGCCGAGAAATTTACGCCCATGCCCACATCCCAGCTGTAAAGCAGGCTTCCGCCGTGCGTCAGCTTATACTGGAACTCCGAAAAAAACGGCGCATACTGATGATACATATCTGTGCGCAGGAAGGTTTCCTCTCCAAATGGGAAAATTCCGCGCTGTACAAAGATGATCAGCATGATGATCACCGGAATGGCAAAAGCCGCAATCAGGGCATCTGCCGAGTGGAGCAGCCCTTCGTCTTCCCGTTCCTGCCTGCGCAGACGCTTCTTCGCACGCTTCTCCTGACGGGTAGCGCGATGCGGTTTCTCTTTCGGACTGCTGAGCGTTTTCGATGGTTCCGCTTCCAGTTTTCTGACTGGTTGCGGCTCTGGTTTTCTGTCCGGTTTGGGCATCTTCTGTTCCGGTTCCGGTGTTTCAGCTGTCTTCCGCACAGGCTCCGGCGCTGTGGGCTTTTCCGGTATTTCTGTCCGCGTTTCTTCCGGCTGTCCAGCCGCCTTTTCCCGCTGCGCTTCTACTTGCGCTACTGCGGTTTCCATTTCCGCCAGCAAATCCGCCACACTTCCATTCTTTTTCTGAAGCGTGCCTCTTTCTTCTTCAATCATAAGCAGATCCTCTAGTTCTCTCGTAATACAGGCTACCTTCCCGCTTTGCATGCTGCAGCTCCTTACTTACGATTCTTTTTTCTTAAAAATAAACCACTTGCTGAAGATGTAGTTCAGTACCAGAGAAATAGCCGACACTACAATCTTGCAGATAAAATCCTGTTTGATTCCCATTCCGTCTACCATGGCAATCATGGCCACCATGGTAAAGACGCCGGTAGCTGCCCGGCAGGCCACAAAAGGCACAAATTCCGACCACACTTTCTTCGGATGCAGATCAAAGCTGCCAAACACAAATAGCTTATTGGTCACAAAAGCGAACAACACCGCTGCCGCCCAGGAACCTGCTGTCGCAAGCCGGTAGTCAGTCCCGACGCGGCGCATATACCAGTAGCTGATCCAGTCCACCAGCGTAGTCAGCACGCCAAAGATCAGGTAGGAAATGGTCTCCCGGTTTACGAGTTTCTTCCATAGTTTACCTAGCATCATATTCTCCATTTTTCATCAAATAATACTTATGCCCCATTATAGGCTACGGAGCCAGAATTGTAAAGCAGTCCCGGTATCGTCTCAAAAATTTTATAAGTTTTTTTAATAAAAGACTTGCTATTTATTTGTTTTGCGTATATTCTATTACCAGAAGCTGTCTGCATCCGCAGGCAGTCCCCACAACCAGAACTCTACAGTAAAAAATTTATCCACAGCGAGGTATGAAGATGAAACCTGTTAAAGAAGGAAAGGTACGCGAAATCTATGACAATGGTGACAGCCTGATCATGGTGGCCACCGACCGCATCAGCTGCTTTGATGTGATTCTCCACAACACCGTAACCAATAAAGGTAAGGTTCTGACCCAGATGTCCAAATTCTGGTTCGATCTCACCCAGGACATCCTGCCAAACCATATGATCACCACCGACGTAAAGGAAATGCCGGAATACTTCCAGTCCCCGGAATTTGATGGCAAGACCATGATGTGCCGGAAGCTGACCATGCTTCCTCTCGAGTGCATCGTCCGCGGCTACATCACCGGAAGCGGCTGGGCAAGCTACAAGGAAAACGGTACCGCAAACGGTGTCAAACTGCCAGAGGGCTTACAGGAATCCCAGAAACTGCCGGAGCCGATCTATACTCCTTCCACAAAAGCAGAGATTGGTGACCACGACGAAAACATCACCTACGAACAGAGCATTGATCACCTGGAGAAATATTTCCCGGGCAAGGGCGCAGAGTACGCTGCAAAGCTTCGTGACTGCACCATCGCTCTTTACAAAAAGTGCGCAGACTATGCTTACAGCCATGGAATCATCATTGCCGACACCAAATTTGAGTTTGGTCTCGATGAGAACGGCAATATCGTTATCGGTGATGAGATGCTGACCCCGGACAGCTCCCGTTTCTGGCCGGTAGAAGGCTACGAGGTTGGCCACAGCCAGCCATCCTTCGACAAGCAGTTCGCCCGTGACTGGCTCACCTCCCATCCAGGCAACGACTGGACCCTGCCGGAGGACGTTGTACAGAAGACCATCGACAAATACCTGCAGAGCTACGAAATGCTCACCGGAGAAAAACTGAAATAAAAATTTAAGAGCAATACCAATATAGGTCCGAAGCC
>NZ_QUFI01000003.1:96559-162956 GCF_003478505.1 Clostridium sp. AF27-2AA | reverse complement strand
GACTGCAAAATAATATCCACATTTACATTGTGACGGCTCAGTAGCGAAAATACCTTAAAAGCAACACCGGGGCAATCTTCCAGACCCACCAGAGAGAATCTCGCAAAATTATCCATCTTGGCAACGCCGCCGATATTCGTCTTTTCCAATTTTATTACCTTCTTGACTTTTGTGCCAGGTATATTTTTCAGACTGGAAACCCACGACAAACGCATGAGTAAATAAATTGTGAACACGCTCCTTTTCTGATAAAATTAAAAGAAAAGGGGCGTTGATACATGCAGGAATTATTAGATTGGCTGGAATACATAAAAGATGATCGTCAGCAAAGAAAAGTTCGTCATACATTAAAGGACATTCTTGTTATTGTGTTGTTTGCAACATTAGCAAATGCAGATGACTGGGTAGAAATGGCATTATTTGCAGAAAATTATCAGGATTATCTTCGCAAATATATAGAGTTAAAAAACGGAATACCATCTCATGATACAATAAGACGCGTAATGGGAATGATATCACCAGAAATCCTGCAGCAGCTCTATGGAAAATGGCAGGATCGTTTAAATCAGGACGATGGGGAACTGCTGAAGAAGATCATCTGTATCGATGGAAAAACCATGCGTTCCAATAAAAGAGGAGATGGGAAGGCGGCCCACATTGTATCAGCATGGAGTAAGGAGGATGGTTTTGCCTTGGTCAAAAAGCAGTTGAAGAAAAAAGCAATGAGATCGTAGCGATCCCGGAATTGCTGGACAAGATCCAGATAAAAGGCCAGATCGTAACAATCGATGCAATGGGAACGCAGACTGCAATAGCGAAGAAAATAAAGAAAAAACGGGCAGACTATGTGCTGGCATTGAAGAGAAATCAAAACAGTCTGTATGAAGATGTACAAGAATACTTTTCAGACGAAGAGTTCCCAAAAGAGATCCGTGAAAGAGGTAATTACAAAAAACCCAGGAAAAAGCACATGGTCAGATCGAGATAAGGGAGTATCATCAGACAGAGGATATAAAGTGGTTAAGCAAAACTTAGTGATATGGAACTCTATTTAACCATTACTACAAGTGGACAATTGAAATCCATCGTGTTAGGTAATATAAATTATATAACAAAATCTTATAGAGCATTGAAACACGGCATGTACAATGCGGATGCCCTTAGAAATGAGTTGCTCGACATACTAAATTTATCAGATATTGAAGTAAAAAGTTCAAAATAGTGGGAAAATCCCAGCGCCGAAACGTGGACAGCACCCCATTTGTTAGACAAGTATGGTAAAATACTTGTACTAAAAATGGGGTGCTGTTCATTTTTTAATATTTCAGATCATAATCGCTGGTGAAGCCCATTTCGGATGCCGGTTTTGCAATCGGCTCCACAGAGGGCGTCTCGTCAATGCGGAAGGCGCTAATCAGCGACTGCATCATGGCTGCCTGTCCGGAAAGTTCTTCACTGGCCGCCGCGCTTTCTTCTGCCGTTGCCGAGTTGGTATGTACAACCGAAGAAACCTGATTGAGGCCCTGCGTAATCTGGGCAATCGCTTCGGCTTCTTTTGTCGCATTTTGAGAAATTTCCATGACCGCAGTAATGAACTGCTCGGCGTAGGCCGACGCTTCTTCCAGAACCGATGCCGTATCACTGGCCAGCAAGCTGCCCTTGTTGACCGCTTCAATCGAATTGAGGATCAGTTCCTGAGTTTTCTTGGAAGCTTCAGCCGATTTTCCGGCTAGGTTGCGCACTTCGTCAGCCACCACGGCAAAGCCCTTGCCAGCTGCACCCGCGCGAGCCGCTTCCACAGCTGCATTGAGCGCTAGGATATTGGTCTGGAACGCAATGTCGTCAATGGTCTTGATAATGCCCCGAATGGTATCGGATGTCTGCTTGATTTCGCCCATGGCCGATACCAAATCGTGCATTTTGTCGGTACACATTCCCAGCTTTTCACCCGCAAACTTGCTTTGCTCGTTGGCATGTTCAGCCTGCTCTGCCGTATACGAGATTTTCTGCGAGATTTCCGAAGCCGATGCCGAAAGCTCCTGCACCGAGCTTGCCTGCTCGGTCGAACCCTGCGCCAGCGCCTGTGCCCCGCTGGCCACCTGATTGGCGCCTGCGTCGACTTGGCCGGCTGCTGTGCGCACCTGCGACATGGTTTCTTTCATCGCATCGGTGATGCCGTGCAGCGACTGCTGGATTTGTACAAAGTCGCCGCGATAAAGCGCCGAGGTCTGGGCGGTGAGATTTTTGTTCGAGATTTCACCCAGTACATAGGCAATATCCGAAATGATCCTTTTCAGACTGGCCTGCGTATGCGCAAAGACCTCTTCCAGATCGCCGATCTCGTCGTTGGTTTGGCGTTCGATGTCCGAACTCAGATTGCCCTCGGCAAATTTCTGAGCCACCTGACCGATCAATCGCAGGGGTCTGACCAGGGCACGGGTTCGGAACAGACAAATAAGCGAGGTAATGACGATGCACAGCAGGAACCCGATTGCCAGAATGACAAAGATCATCGTGATCTGCCGCATGTACTCGCTGCCGGTCATACAAGCCAGAACCGTCCAGTAGTACCGCTCAATAAAACAGGTGCCGCCATAATAGGTCTTGCCATCGCGCTGGTACTTGATCACCTCGCTGCTTCGGTTGTTTTCCAGCGGTTGCTTTATATTGTCTGAATATGGAATGTCTTTCAGGTTTTTCATCAGATTCGTGCTGTCCGGGTGGTAGATGATATTCTGCGACGAATCGTACAAGGTGATATAACCGTTTTCACCGATCTTGATTTGGCTGAAATATTCTTTCAGAGTGTCCAGCGACAGGTCAAGGCCGACCACGCCGATCATTTCCCCGGCCGCATTGTTGTATGGTATGGCGACGGTCACGACCAGATTGCCGGTAGAGAGCTCCGTATACGCCGGTGTCATGATGTTTTCGCCCGGATTTTGCTTCAAAAGCTGATACCAGATGCGTCCGGTGATGTCAAACGAAGCGTCGGTGACGTATCCGTTCGACTGGATAAACTGGTTATTTTTCACCCCGGCCAGCCAGACGCCCTGCACGGTTTCCCCGCCGACCGTGTCGGCATATTGCAAATCGCGCAACACCTGCTGGTAAAGCGGCGACATTTCAAACCGGTAAGTTGCGGGCGATTGCTCCATCTGCGCCATGATCTGCCGCACCGAAGGCCGGTCGCTGATAAACTATCCGCTGACGAAGAAAGGATCAAAATATTGTGTGACCTGGCTCGAAACCGCATCCATCTGGCTTTCGATGTCCTTGTTTTGCAGGGCACGAATGGTATTGACGACCATTGAGGTGATGATGATTGCTAGGATAATCAGAATAATTGCGATTGGTATTGCGATGTTGAGGATCATTTTTCCACTGACCCCAAGTCGAAAATGTTTTTTCTCTTCTTTGGTTTTCGCTAAAAGCATCCTTAATCTGGGAATTCACATATATGATATGCGCCTCATCCTTAAACAATTTCCCAGTTTCCTTTACAACCCTATCAATATGATAGATTGGGAGATCTGCTTTCATAACATCATTTTCTGTAATGAAGATTACGAAAGTCTCATTCAGAGCCTCATACAAATCACCTGGTTCGGTGACATTCGCATCAATCAATGCGCTGTTGTATCGGGCCCTCTTCGCGCCAGCACCTTTGTCACTCCGCTGAACCTCTACATTAAATACACGGCCATGACTATCGATAGCAAGAATGTCCAGTCTTACGGACCGGCCCTGTAAGTTCTTGATGCCACGCTGACTGTGTACTTCCAGAACGTTGATGCTTTCATCGTTCAGGATGATCCGAAGCAACAGTTCCGCACACTGGATATCTTCAAATACTTTCGTCATGAAGTCATCATCCAATAAGCGGAAACCTCTGAGTCTTTGCAGATCTTCCTGATGTTTCTTTTCAAAATCCGTGCATCTTCCTCACTTTCTCTGTGATATTTTATATAAACAGGGAAAGCCCTTCTGTAGGCATCCCCTGATCATATCGATCTCGGGGCAATGCCCACTTATCAACTTTTTGGAACTAATAATGTATAGTATTATCTTACCACACTTGAAACAGCGTCGCAAGATTTCCTTCGATATTTCACCATTACTCTATGCCTTGCATCAACCTATTATAAGTATGGATATGGATCATGGTTCCCAACTGCGATTTTTCGGTGTAGAGGAATTTTAAATTTGTACGCCCAATGACTCCACGTTCTGTTCTTTCACAGTTTTGGACCACGATTCGCTTTTTTCATGATGTTCTCTCCCCTTCTCGGTTTCAACCGGAGCGTTTGTTCCCACAATGTCTTGTCGAGGAAGGGCGGTCCGGCAGTGGTCTTGCCCACGATCAGTTAAGCTTTTGCCCTGTTTTCCGTGCTCCGGCTTAAATCCGGACCCTTTTCTGTCGATAATAAGGATATGAAAAACATTTTTCTGCCGATAATAAGGATATGAAAAACATTTAGACAGGAGGTTCCGCAATGAAAATTCAAGATGCGAAGAAGGCATACGCCGCGCAGATGGATACGCTGTGGACACGGAAACGCGACCTGTCGCAGGCGCTCAAAAATTGCCAGCAGGGCGGCGCGCCCAATGTGGATCGTGTGGAGATCTCCCGTGAACTGTCCGCCGTGGACGCGCAATACAACGAGGCCCAGGGCGTGATGGAGAGCATCATCGAGCGGGAGACTGCCATCCACAACGCCGAGGTTGCAAAGCAGCAGGGCAATGCTCTGTCGAAGGCCGCAGAGGAGATGGGCAAGATGCTGGAGATCTACCACCGCATCGCCTCCGGCGGCCAAGTCCCTCCGGAGGATGAACAGCGGCTGATGGAATACAACCACGAGCTTTACATGGCGGCCAAGACCGCGGCCATGCTGCAAGAGGGAGACGGCGAGAAGTACGACTCCCTCTTTGAGGACGGGGAGGAAAAAAACGGCGAAGAAAAGACCGCCAGCGAGATCGCGGGCGAGGCGGAGATCTCCGTCCCCGGCGGAGGTGGGGACGCCGGTCTCGACATCGCCTCGGAGTGATGGCTATACCGCTCCTCCGTTTCTTTTTTAGGACAGCAAAAAAGGGCACAAAACCGCCCTTTACGGTTTTGTGCCCCGTTGAGTTACCTGAGAGATTCCCTCCGCTTTGGGAGGTTGCACCTTCGGTGGTCGGGCGCTGCCGCCCAGCCTTTTCGGAGCGTCGTCCGAAACCGGTCCTTTTGCCTGGGAGCTTCTGCGTTCCCCTTCGGCATCGCCTGAGCGATCTGTTGGCTTCATGCCGAAATCCTTCTTACTAATCGAGTAGGAGGGAAAATTAAATAAATTTTCCCGACCTCTCACACCACCGTACGTACGGTTCCGTATACGGCGGTTCAATCAACTTAGCAAGTAACACACCTTTCGGCGTAGTAATCCATCATTGAGACTAATCCAAATCGGGTTAGTCTCTCATTGCTTATTGCAACGTTCATAGCACCCTTGTTGCATACATAGGCAATCCTATCCCCTGCATATGCAACTTTCCATGCTGTATATTTGTTAATTCCAAGTTTTATCAAGTTCTTTGCACGATTTTGTGGTGTCTTCCATTGTTTCCATATACACATACGAAGTCTGTAACGAATGTTTGAATCTAATTGTTTGCAGAGTGTTTTCATGTTTCCTATTTTGAAGTAGTTAATCCACCCTCTAATGAGCTGGTTAAGCTTCTCTACTTTATAACTGTTGCTGACACCCCAACTACGACAAGTGAATTCTTTCATCCTTTTCTTAAACTTTGCTACCGATTTTGCATGTGGTTTCGCCTTAAACTGATGCGCTCTTGAATCAAAGTAAAAACCGAATCCAAGGTATTTAAGTCCTTGTGGTTTATCTACCTTGCTCTTGCTCATGTTGACTTTGAGCCCTAGCTTCTTTTCAATGAATCGTGAAATATTTCTCATGACTCTGTTGGCAGACATTTCGCTTCCGACCATAATAATACAGTCATCCGCATATCGTACAAAGTTAAGCCCTCGCTTTTCCATTTCCTTATCAAGTTCATTCAGCATGATGTTTGCCAATAATGGCGAGAGATTTCCTCCTTGTGGTGTCCCCACAATGGAATCCTCATATTCATCATCTATCATGATTCCGCTGACAAGGTATTTTCTAACGATAGATATGACATCTCCATCTTTAATGGTTCTGCCTATGATAGTCATAAGCTTGTCATGATTTACTGTGTCAAAGAACTTTTCCATGTCGATGTCTACAATCCAGTCATTACCGTCATTCATCATATCAAGTGCTGTTAGGATTGCTTGTTGTGCACATCTATTCGGTCTGAATCCATAACTTTGGTCATGGAACTGTTCCTCATAGATTGGTGTTAATACCTGCGCAAAGTACAGTTTACAAGGGACTACACAGAGTAGGTATCTGACGGGAGGGGTTCCGCCCGTCAGATTTTCCATGTGATATTCAAGCTGTCGCTTGTAGCGGCAACGGTGGTAATCATCAAATCCACCACCCGCCGCTTGTCGTCAAAAGATACATTCTCCCAAGTGTCGAGGTAGCCGGAAATCTGGCTGACCTGTTCCGGGCTAATGGCTTCCACCGTTAGTTCCGCTATCCTCGCCAGAAGGTTCTGCTTGCGCCCGTCCAGTTCTGCTATCTTCACATTCACATAGGAGAGTAGCACATTGTTTGCGCCCGTCAGACTGTCCACCAGTTTTTCAATCTCGCCGTCCACATGGGCAAGCTCCACTTGCAGGGCGGCGATTTTCGGGTTTGCATTTGCCGCTTTTTTTCTGCCTGTCAGCGTCTTGTAGCTTGCCAGTTTCTTTACCATCTGCTGATAAACAACCGCTTCCAGTTCCGAAGTGATGATTTTCCCGCACCCCGGACAACTCTTGTTATCCAGCCGTTTCGTACAGCGAAGGTATTGCTTCCCGGAGGGATTGAAGATACTCATAAGGGCATACCCGCAGTTCCCGCACTTGATTTTTCCCGCCAGCCATGTGTGGGTGGCTTTCCGGGCAGACTGGATTTTCATGTTGTTCATCAGCTTCTTACGGCAGGTCAGCCAGATGTCGGAGGGAACAATGCCCTCATGGGGAGCCAGTACCAGCATTTGGTCTTTCAAGTCGTTCTTTTTGCTGGGCTTCACATCCCGCCCTTGATACAGATAGCAGCCGTTCATGCCTGTAAAATCGGCAGCGTCATTGACAATGACCGTCCCTTGACTTTTGAAAAATTCGTACACATCAAGGTCTGCCTGCACATAGACAGGATTGCGTAACATCTGCGCCAGCGTGGGGCGTATCAGCTCTTTGCCGTTGAATAAAATCCCCTGTTCGGCAAAGTACCGGGTAATGTCCCCGTAGGAGGTTGTGGGCTGGGCGTACATCTCGAACATCAGCCGGATATTTGCCGCTTCATCCGAGTTTACCACCAGCTTTTTTGTGTTGATACCGTCCATCTTGATCGGCTCTGTATGGAAGCCGTAAGGGGCTTTTCCACCCATCTTGAAACCTCGTTGGCTGCGGGAATAGTAAGCGTCCGTTACCCGCTTCTGTATGGTTTCTCTCTCAAGCTGGGCGAACACGATACAGATATTCAGCATCGCCCGCCCCATCGGGGTGGAGGTATCAAACTTTTCCGTAGAGGACACAAACTCTACATTGTACTGTTGGAACAGCTCCATCATGTTGGCAAAGTCCAGAATGGAACGGCTGATACGGTCGAGCTTGTAAACCACGACCTTTGCAATTAAGCCCTGCTTGATGTCCCGCACCAGTTCTTGAAACTTCGGACGGTCTGTGTTCTTGCCGCTGTACCCTTTGTCTGTGTATTCCTTGCAGTTACCGCCTTTCAACTCGTATTTGCAAAATTCAATCTGGCTTTCAATGGAAATGCTGTCCTTTTTGTCTACCGATTGTCTTGCATAGATTGCGTCTATTCGATTATTCATATTGTCGCTCCTTTTCTTAAAAAAGAAACGGAGCTGCTGACAGTTTTATTATACCGCCAGCAGCCCCGCAAATCAACGATGGCTTCGGAAAATCTTATGCCCCGGCTTCCTCACTCTGCCGCTTGTCGGCATACTTGCGGAACACCTCATAAAGCTGCTGTTCCAGCTCCCGGCGTTTTGCCGCTTCCTGCTCCGGCGTGAACACCGGGGAGAGATTTTCCAGCGTGATTTCCTTTCCCTGAAAAGTCACGACTTCGGTTTCTTTCTTGTATCTGATATGCTCCATAGTACCTCCGTATTTAATTTTCAAAGTGCAGTGCCGCCATGCTGCGGCGTGAAATGTTTTCTGCCATCAATCACCGTTCCCTTGTGTGTCGCTGCTGCCGTTTCAGCTCTGCCAGCACCTCCGGCGGGATACGGTCTACCAGCCGCTGAATGTCTTTCAGCTCGCTTTCCAGCTTTGCCCGTTCCATCGTATCTTTCATCTTGCCTTTTTCACTGGCTTTGGCCCTTGCTTCCAGCTTTTCATTTTCCGCTAACAGGTCATCGATTGTGACCTTGTATTTTTTCAACTGCCCGGAGAAATTCTCCATCTGTGGGAACCACTTTTTCAGCATGGAGAGGGCTTCCTCTTTTTTCTTTCCGGCATTCAGCGGGTTAATGCCGTCCAGCGTGGCTTCAATGGCTCTGGCCTGCCGGGAGAGGGAAACCGCCTGTTTGAACAGACGGGTGGGGATATGCTTCCTGCCTGTCTTGCTGGCGCTTTCCCCACGCTCCAAGTCAGGATATTTCTCCACCATATAGGCGTGAAAATCGTCCTGCCACTTTGTCAGGTTTGCCCGGTTGCCGATAATCTCCTTTGCACACAGGCGGTTGTCCTTTGTCAGCGGAACAAAGGTCAAATGCAGGTGGGGCGTTTTCTCGTCCATGTGTACCACCGCCGACACGATATTTTCCCGGCCTACCCGCCCGATTAAGAAATCAGCCGCCCTCTGGAAAAATTCCTGTATCTCCTTTGGCGACTTCTTCTTGAAAAACTCTGGGCTGGCGGTAATGAGCGTATCGACAAACCGGGTGCTGTCTTTCCTTGTACGGCAACCGGCCTGTTCGATACGGTTTTGAATAAAATGATAGTACCTGCCCTCTGGCTTGATGATGTGGAAATTGTATTTGCTTCGGCTGGTATCAATGTCGGGGTTGCTGGCGTATTGCTCTTTCTGCCGTTCGTGATGGGCTTCCAGCGGCCTTGCCGGGTTGCCCTTGTGTTTCTCAAACCGCAAAATTGCGTGTTGTGCCATAAACTCCTTTCCCCGTTCCTTTCCTTTCCGGGACTTTTCCACAGGAAAATCCCGCCGGAAATAGCTCTGATAGGATTGGAATGGAATTGATATAAATAAAATCGTTTTAATCTCTGTATTTCTATCTTCCGTCCGGTTTTCGTACTTCAAGAGGATTGATTTTCGTACTTGTCAGGTACGCTTTTCAGCCCTCCGGCGTTCCATAACTGGATTTCTTGAAGTCGGTGTTTGGAACCGCTTCATAGGATTTTGGGTAAATGCGATTGGGTTTTCCACAGCCCTGCTTCTGGATTTCCACCAGTCCGGCATATTGCAGTTCCCGCAGGGTGTTGACCGCCTTCTGCCGCCCGCAGTGGAGCAGCTCCACTACTTCGTTGATGGGATAGTAGAGGTAAATCCGCCCATATTCATCTGCCCAGCCGTTTTTCCGGGACAGGTCTGTCCGGCGCAGGATAAAGGCATACAGTACCTTTGCTTCGTTGGACAGGGGTGTGAATGTGGGGGCTTCAAAAAGGAAATTCGGAAGCCGGGTAAAGCTGACCGCCTTTTCCGGCTGATGGATATAAATGGTGTTTGTCATATCGTGTTTTGTGGACGGTTAGAAGCCTGTTTCTGGGGGCAGACGGTAGTTTCTATTGCCTGCCCCTGTTCTGTGCTTGTAAAGCCTTGTAAATCAAGGACTTTTCAGCCCCTAACTGTCCACACAAGACCTCCTTTTCCGTTCACTTTCTGTTTTCTGCCGCCTGTGAACTCTGGCGGCACAGCCGGGACAGTATTTTGCCCGGTTGGATTTTGGGAGAAAGGCTTGTCCGCATATAGCGCAGCGTTTCGTGTCCTTATCCCGGAAAATCTCCGCCTCCAGCGTCCCGTCCAGCGGCAAAACCGCCCAGCGGAACCACTTACAGCAGACCGAGAAAGAAACCGTCTGCGGGCAGGTGCAGGTGTCCCCATCGTCAAGGACAATGCAGTTGCCGTCCTCACAGCAGCAGCACTTCCGGCGTATCAGGCTGGCCGCCTGTTTCCTCTGCGCCGGTGTCATGCGGTAAAGGGAACCGTCCGGCCTGCGTTCCAGCGGTGGCAAGTCTTTATAGGGGTTATCTCTCATGCGCTCCCTCCATTTTTCGCTTTTGCCGTTCTCCCCGAAAAGGCTTCCTGCCCCATTCCTGCGGCGTGTTCCGGCGTTGGCACGCTCCCCACAGCTTCGGGACAAGTTCTCCCGAAGTGACCTCTGGACAAAGTGTCCAGAAGTCGGCTCCTTGCGGTGCTTCCCCTGCCGGGGTGTTCCTTTTCGGACGGTCATTTGGTTTTCAAGGTGCTGTCCATCGATGAACTATCTCAAGTGTATACTTTTTTGATTGCCTGTGCCGTATGTCCGAAAGGTAGGAAATCAGCCCGGAAAACAAGCTATTTCCACGCTCTCGGAATTGTGATATAATAAAGAAACAGAACGACAAAGCGGAAGTGATAAGGAGGAGATAAAATGTATATTAAAAAATATTGGTATAACTATATCGGTGGCACAGACGATAGCCTGACCTTGGTGGACTACCTCTATGACAAAGGCAAAACTGAAATACCTCTGAGTGAGATATTCAATGATACTGGCCTTAGCAAACTAAACTGGAATTTCCATATCTCACCCAATTTAGAATACATTGATTCGGAGGGACAATGTCACGAATTTTATTATGCTATTGATTTGGCAACTGATTTGGCAGCACTTATTCTTGAGAGTAAGAAAAGTGGTGGGTTCAATATAAAAAATCTGTTTGATGGGGAAAAACGAGATAGGTTTGTAAAAATCATAACTACGCCAGAGGAGGATCAAGCAATGAATCGGGCTTTAGCAGAGTTCTGTGCTTCTCCACTCGAATATGATCTTCATGAAATGGTAGATGATGAAGATATGCTGGAAATGGCGAAAGACTGCGAAAATATCCGTAAGGAATTGTGCGAATAACTTTCAGATTATCAAGCAGACAAGGAGGGAGAGTATGGAACTATCCATACAAGAACGATTGAAAGACCTGCGTGTGGAACGAGGGCTGACGCTGGAACAGCTTGCGGAGGAAACCCACCTTTCCAAATCTGCTTTAGGCAGTTACGAGGGGGACGATCTCAAGGACATCAGCCACCATGCCCTTATCCATCTGGCAAAGGTTTATGAAGTGACCGTTGATTACCTGCTGGGACGCTCTAAAACAAAAAATCACCCAAACGCCGAGCTTGCAGACCTGCGTTTGAGTGATGATATGATTGAGCTGCTGAAAAGCGGGCTGATGGACAATTCTCTCTTGTGTGAACTGGCGACACACCCGGATTTTCCCCGGCTCATGGCTGACCTTGAAATCTATGTGAACGGCGTGGCGGTGAAGCAGGTGCAGGCCGCAAACGCCATAGTAGATACCATGAGCGCAACGATTATGAAGCAGCACAATCCCGGCCTGACCGACCCGCAGTTAAGGCAGCTTATCGCCGCCCATATTGACGATGACAGCTTTTGTCGCTATGTGATACAGCAGGACATAAACAAGATAGCCCTCGACCTGCGGGAAACACATAAGGACGATTTTTTCAGCGTCCCGGAGGATAACCCACTGGAAGATTTTTTGCAGACCGCCGAGGAAACCGCCAAAGAGGGCAGCGACCCGGAGCAAGCGTCTTTGGCATTTATCTGTAAGCGGCTTAAATTGAATTTGAAGAAGTTGTCCGAGGAAGAAAAGAAGTGGCTGAAAAAGATTGCACAGAAGTCGGACTTGCTGAAAAATCCAAACCCGCAGCGGGGGAGGAAATAAAAGAAATATATTACGGGGGAAATACAGATGAGATTTTGGGGCAAAGACAGAAAACAGGATAACAGAAAAAATATTTGGATTGAGCATCTCAATATTGATACAGAAAATTGGTTTCAAGTGTTTTCAGCTTGCTTAGGTAAAATGATAGCAATACAGACTGCTTGTAGTGAGCAGGTGGTAAAGGGGCAGGACTGGAATGTTGATTTTTCAGAGGGCGTAATACTTTTTGGAAATCAAAAGTATCCGCTTCAATTCATCGGAAGCGAGGCAACATCAAGTAACACATGGCTGTGGGGGTGGGAAAATATCAATGGATTTTCCGAGAAAATTATTCAGGTAGCCACACACGCAAAAGTAGTGGGGGAACGCTGGAATTTAGAGCCACTAACGACAGCAGAATTTACATTGGACGATACATTCAACGGGCATAACCTGTCTATCGTAACTTGCGGCTTAGTTGATAAGTATTGTTATTACAGAGGTCCACATTCTGGTGGAGCAATTTTTGTTGCATTTTCAGGTGTTCCTGATAGTGTGTTTGCCTCCGTCGATGTTCAAAAATTCGTATCTATAACGACGCAATGTATTCAACAATTTCATATTGATCACAAAATTTTTGTGGAGGGATTTCTCTCGTGGAACAATACGAAATATGAATGGGACAATCAAACATTACTCGCTCATTTTCAGCAAGATTTGAAAATTGAGTTTGAACAAGTAAATGATTTTTGGCGTATTTGCGCTATGAATACCATTTTATCTGGAAAATAGCAAAGCCAGCCGAGCCAGTCAACGGTCAAGATGAACGGCACATTTTATGTGCCGCCGTTGACAGTCCCGCCCGTCTTTGCTGATGGGCAATCAAGGCGGGAAAGCCCTAAAATGGCTTCCCGCCCATTTCAATTTTTGCGGGAGTATGTCCACAAGTTCGAAACATTTTGTCCCGAAGTCCGGCATGGGAAGAAGGACGGGAGTTTTCATATACGCCCTGTCTGCTGAGGAAACCAGCCTTGCGCTTGCGGCTCCACGCCACGCAATCACAGCCCTGTTTTCCTGCCGTTTCAAATGCCCTTGCCCTCCCCGGCGGCAACGGCATTTTCGCAGCAACGCCGGCAGAGCGTATAACACACTACACTTTGCAAGCAAAGTCGTGTACCAAAGGGAAAGCCCCTTTGGAAACCCCGGACAACAAAACAGGCTGAATATCTCGCACTTCCCCGGTGCTTGATATTCAGCCTTTATTTGTTGTCAGCAGCCCCCGTTTCGTGGTCTGCGTGTAGTTCCTTGTAAACTGACCTAATGGCTTGTTGTACAAATCTATCTGTTACTGTTGGTATTCCTAGGTTTCTGACACCGCCATCAGGCTTTGGTATCTCCACTCTTCGTACTGGCTGAGGTTTATACTTTCTTGTCCTCAACTGTTCCTTGATGATTTCGCCGTTCTTTGCAAGATGTTCCTTGAGTTCTGTGTACTTCATTCCGTCCACTCCCTCTGCATCTTTATTTCGTACGACTTGCAGATATGCTCTATTGAGGTTATCACTCGATAGTATCTGCTCTATTAGACTACTTGTGTCCATGCGTTCTTTCCTTTCCGCCCCGCTTGATTTGACCACCCTTTCCCCGATTGGTTACGGCAGATGTTGTCATCTCTGCAATACGAGACATACTCAAACTTATTGATTGTTCGCCCCTTTGCTCCATCTCCATTACAGAGACTTCCTCACTACTATGGGCTCGGCTGACTTCTCACAGTTCGTTGTTACTAGGCTAATGAAACCTCTGTGAGACCTCCACGCTTAAGGTGCACGCTCTTTCTCTCCATATATCCGCCACATTTACTCTGCTACTACAAAGGTGATAGTTATTAGACTTTGTTGCTTTCAGCCAACTTATCTCTCGCAGCCTAGCCTTCTATGTGATTTCTGTCCGTCGGACCAGAGATTTGCTTACAGCTTCCTTCAGATTCCACCTTGCGATGGACACCCTTGCTGTTCGGCTATACACTTCCCACTATCTGGGCGTGTTCGGGACTTACACCCGTTAGAGCGCGCCCATGGCGCGCAAACTGAAAAATGGCTGCGGAATTGCTTCCGCAGACGTTGTGCTTGAAAACCGTACCTTGGCACCGTGATCCCTCACAGGTTTTTTACAGGGTGATTTGAAAATCTGCATGACATGCTTTTCCAAAGTCGTCTCCATGAACCGGAACACATAACCCGATAACAAATAACCGATAAGCGATGACAATGAACCGTAACCACTTGTAATTTTTGTTAGAATTACGCCCTGTACGGAAATTCTACTTAGATATCCACCTCAAACAGCACCGTCTGATTATAACGATCCAGTGCAATCTGCATTTCCATGATTATATTGGAGATGCGGTCATATTCCTGCCGGATCAGTTCTGGATCGTAGTTGATATACTTATACTCCGGTGCCGAACCGGAAGAACCGAAGGAGTTACCATAGACTCGCGTTTTTGGAAGTCTCTTGCGCATATCGTCAAGCACCGTCTTTCTCTTGTTGAGCTGCGCCATCCGGATCAGGATGCCGTCAACGCTCATTTCCTGATCACCGACCCGCACTTTTGCGGTGGCATTGGTCAGATTCAATGCGTGCTTGATAGTAAGGATCTTCCTGTCAATCTCATCAATCGTATTCGCAACAGTCATGTAATCATATTCCGGAACAAAACTACTTTTTTATTTCCAAAATAGAAAATTATCGCAAATCCTTTATCCATGCGGATTTGCCGCTATTTTGTACATTTCCTAAATTTTTTCCAAAATCCAAAATAGGCCGTCAAATCTTACCTCAAATTTTCTCCAATTTTCCAAAATGAATTTTTCCAATATCCCCCAATTATAGCCGTGAAATTTTTGAAAAATCTGGCTTGAAATTTTTCCAATATCGCCCCATTTTGGCTGTAAAATTTTTGGCAGCCAGCGGGGCATGCGTTGCGAAAGTCGGCGCTTCGTATTAAATATTCGATAACACAGGAGGACATATTATGGTTATGGTTGTTAATAGTGGACGTTGGTGTCTTGGTTTCCTCGGTGACGCTGGTTTCCCGGATCATTTGAAGCTATGGCTTCGTATTCACGGTGATGAGGACCTGCCCTCCAGTCTGTCCAGGATCCCTGCGGACTACGCCATGCGACACCGCGAACGTGATGTGAAATGAGCCACCGGGTCAGCATATGAACCGGCAGGATTGTTCGTCCGGCAGTTTAATCGTCAAATGCAATGCGCCGGGATGAGATGTACGATGCGGGAAGTAATACTGGAATCCCATTTTGCGGATGATATCTAATACATTGAGGATATATCCGAACAGCCTTGTATTCCAAAAGAGCGTATCGATGAGTTGGACAGTCTCTGTCATCCGTTATCATTTCAACGAAGATGCAAGGGAAACAATGCAGGAGAAGATTAACCGGACGCTGGTTACAGAAGCAAACCGAATGGCAGTTTATTAAAATTATGTAGATGTAATTGAAGAAAAAACATGATATTATGTGAGTAACAAATCGGAATTTATTAAGGAGGATATGGATGAAACTGTTTTTATGTTCGCACTTTTCAAGTGTAGGAAGTTTGATAAAAGAAGAAATTGATAACAAGAAAGTCGCATTTATTCCCACAGCTTCGCTGCGTGAAGGCTATACCGGTTATGTCGGCTCGGCTCGAAAGCTATTCAATAAACTGGGAGCAACCGTAACGGAAATTGATATTTCAACGGAGACTTATTTAACGATACAGTCCGTTTTTGAAGATGCGGATGTGATCTATTTTACTGGTGGAAATTCTTTCTTCCTTATGGATCAGCTCCGTAAAACGGGAACGGATGAGCTATTGAAGAAGGAATTGGCAAAGGGAAAACTGATGATCGGTGAATCGGCGGGTGCGATTATATGCGCTCCAACTATCCAATATATTGAACAAATGGATGAAAAGCCGGAGGACTACTCACAAGAAGATGATGCAGGGCTTGATTTGATTGATTTCTATGTTCTTCCGCATTATCTTACAGCACCATTTAAGAAAGTTACTGAGAAAATAATGACTGAATTTTCGGATTTGAATCTATGCCCAATTAACAACCGTCAGGGAATTGTAATTGACGGTGAAGGTTCAAAGGTTATTTGCAAAGACTAATTTGAAAATTCAAGTTTGTCTGCTTATTAAGCGGCTCGTTCCAAATGGATCGAGCCGCTTTTGCTTACA
This sequence comes from Clostridium sp. AF27-2AA, assembly GCF_003478505.1. Classification (GTDB taxonomy): domain Bacteria; phylum Bacillota; class Clostridia; order Lachnospirales; family Lachnospiraceae; genus Brotaphodocola. Next base: position 146,668 of record NZ_QUFI01000003.1, on the reverse strand, counting down.
TCATCCTCTGTCCCTGCCGCTGCTCCGGGAAGGGTGGCTCCAAGCGGCGCAGCAGGCCGAACTCTGTTTTTGTCACGCAGTCATTTCCCATGCAGTCCTGACCGTATCGCTCAAAATCCATGTAGCCGTCCAGCTCATAGATGGCCTTCATCGTCCAGCCCCAGCGTTTCCTGCAATCGCTGCTGACCGTAACCGTAGGCATCCTCCGTGATGCGCTGGTAGTTATCCAGGTCTTGCAGGAACTCACAGGCTCCACGCAGCGTATCCGACCGCTCCGCCTCCAGCACGGCGGCGTAGGTCAGGAGCGCACCGTCCTGTTGCCAGATGTCCTCCAAGGCTTCGGCAAAATCGTTGTAATCCTCCACGGCGGGCAATCCGTATCACGGATCAGATCCCCGATGTAAGGCACCTTGAAGCGAATATCACAGAGCATGGCATCCGCGAAAACATCGATATCAAGGTAATTTTTCACAGCGTCGAGGTATTTCTCATCAGCGGGGAGGACGAGGGTGTAGTCGGGCTTTCCATCGACACGCAGCGTCATGCGGAGCATCTCATCCCTGCTCTCATCCCGCCAAGGCTCTGCAGGCGAAAGATAGCTGCGCTCGATCCCCATATCCGGCGTCAGCAAGCTGCGGGCGTTAGGAACAAAGGCACTGCACCGAGCATCCTTTTGAACACAACTTGTTTTTCGGTCTCGCTCAGAATCTGCGGTGCCGTCATCGGCGCATTGGGAGCAACTGTGTTCGTGACATCGGTGGTGACGATGCGGTACAGCCGGTTGCTTGACGAACATATATCCGATATTCTATACTAGAAGAAAACCTTAAGGATACCAAATATAGATTGAAAAGGATGGAATAAAAAGCATGGAGAAATTGATCTTTTCGCTGGTTTTGCTATTGACTACAAAAATCATTTATCTGATCACAGGAAGAAACCGACGGCAGATAGCGCGTATCCCCAAAGGGATGGCAATCTTATGCCAGCCGCCAGGACAACGGTATGTCGCTTATGCAGTAGGCGTATTCCAACTTCTTTTTGTTGCCTTTTTCCTCGTACTTTACATAAAAGACGGCGCACCTGCAGATGCGCGGCTGATGTGGAGCCTGCTCGTCATAACCTCAATCTTGAGCTGCATGCTTCTGATTTTCTGCGGGAATGTGGCAGGTCGGGACTGCGTTTATTTTAACAGCAGGGAAGTCCGGATTGAAAAGCCCTTTCGCAAGTCCAGAACCTTTCAGTGGGAGGAAATCCGAAAAGTAGACGGTAACTTTGACAATGCAGTCAACTTATATCTTCTGGATGGAACCAAGGTTCTTACCGCAAGGCTCGGAATGGTAAATTATGATGTATTTTGCGATATAATCAAGAAAACATGCCCAGAAAAGATTGCCAGCTACTATTGTTCCCATATGTACGAAGAACCGCAAAAATGTATTCTACGCTATGGCTCCGAGTATTATCTTCTGGCAACTATGGGCATCGGCATTCTCCTGATTTATATGGCAAGTCTGGTGCCCGCAGCAGCGGAGAACAGCATCATACAGCAGTTTCTGCAGGGTGATTTCTCCCAGAGGTTTGCGCTTTGGTTTGCACCTGTCTGCGGAGTCATCAGTATCGTGTTCCTGGTCGTGATGCTCAATACAAATATCCGGTATTCACAGGAAAAAATGACCATCAAATACCCACTGCACAGAAAACGTGAACTTTACTGGAGAAACATCCAAAGAATCGAAATGGCTGCAGTGAAAAAAACGGAAAAAGCGGATTGGATGAAGCTGCGGCTGTACACACGGGAAGGTACTTACAAGATCAGTTTCAAATTCCTGACACATGGAAAAGATGAATTTTTATCCATGCTTTTCAAGATGATTCAAAAATATGGAATTTCCTGCATGCAAACAGATAAATAAACAGAGTTAAGACGGAGATCGGAGCGACCAAGCGAAAGAAAATCCGTACTGTGGACTTCTGCGACACACTGGCGGCAATTCTTAAGACAGCCAAAGCCGAACAGCACAAAAACTGCTTCCGATACGGAGAACTGTACAGTCTCAACTATTACAGTGAGGTCAAAGAAAAAGACCGTACTTATTACGAGGTTTACAGTCTGCCGAGAACGGAAGAAGTCCCTGAGGGATACAAGGAAATATCCTTTGTCTGCCTCAGACCGGACGGAGCGTTTGAATCGCCGAGTACGGTAGGGATTATGTGCAGAGCGGCAAGGAAAAAGGTTGAGGGGTTGGAGGACTTTCATTTCCACCAGCTTCGTCACACATTCACAAGCAATCTGCTCTCAAATGGGGCAGCACCGAAAGATATGCAGGAGCTTCTCGGACACGCTGATGCCAGTACCACAATGAATATCTACGCTCACGCTACAAGGGAAGTGAAGCATACCTCCGCAAGGCTGCTGGACAAGGTAGTCGGCGGTGAATAACAAAAAGTTTCCCTTGTTTTCGCTCATAAGGGCAAAAACAAGGGAAAATACATAAGGGTTGAGAATTACACTGGCGAAAAGCCTTGAAAATGCAGGGTTTATAGAGGATTGAATAGATAAATCGGGTTTTGTAGTGGAGGTATTTATATGAAAGAAATTAAGATTGAGTTATTGGGCATTGCAACAATACTTTTAGGAATTGTTTTGAAAGCAAACAGTTTCTTTGAATATTTTCTTGGTGTTCTTGGATTTGGAATCGCTGTAGCTGGCTGTTTTCTGAAAGATAAATACAAATAACTTCATATTTATCGGGGAGCAAATAGAACAAAAATCGGAATTTGGAGGAACTTATGATGAAAAAAATGATAATGGCATTATGTATATTTATCCTGAATTATTCACGGCAAAGCCGTAATCGTGGCTGAAAGCCACATAGTTACTGTATTTTAATTGCCTATTGCTTTTAATTGCTTTTCACTTCAAAGCAATAGGCAAATTAAAATAAATTTTGATGGAGGCGACTTATCCTCCGATGCAGGCTTACTCCTCATCAAAGAGTTCATAAGCAAACTTGGCATTGAACGGCTTTTAAACCGTTCATTTAAGACCAATGATTCTGCATTGTTTCGATATCATACGGACAAAGATAACCTTCTCCAGATGATATATATGATCATGGCCGGTTACTTCGAAGATGATGCTTCGGATGAACTGATCAATGATCCTGTTTTTAAAGCTGTACTTGAAAAATCCGCATTAGCATCTCAGCCAACCGTATCAAGATTCTTTAACCGCATGGATGAAGACACTTTAAAGCAGTTCCAGGAGATCAGCCGGATACTCAGAAAAAGGATCTACAGCATCCAGATGCCTCAGGCCGTGATCCTGGATCTGGATTCTACGCTCCTCGCAGCATACGGCAAACAGGAAGGCAGGGCATTTAACTTCCATTATCAGAGTAATGGCTACCATCCGCTCGTCTGTTATGACGGAATCACTGGTGATCTAATAAAAATTCAACTCCGTGATGGAGCGGCTTATTCCTGTACCGGTGTAACCGATTTCCTGCAGCCGATTCTCGACGAGTACCTGAATGATTATCCAACTATCCATCTCCTGCTTCGCGGCGATAGTGGTTTTGCAACTCCTGATCTCTATAAGCAGTGTGAGGAAAACGGAACAAGCTATGTCATCCGGCTGAAGGAAAACAAGGTTCTCCGTGAAAAAGCGTCGTTTCTTGCAGATGCACTTACCAGTCGGACTCAAAATAACAAGGTAGACTACGCTGTGGTTTACGGTGAATTCATGTACAAAGCTGGTCCATGGCCTTATGAAAGACGCGTTGTGTGCAAGGTTGAGAAGCCAGAAAACCAAATGGTTTACATGTATACCTTTATCGTCACAAACATGGATTCCTCACCGGAATACCTCATCAAATTTTACTGCAAAAGAGGTCTGATGGAAAACTTCATCAAAGAAAGCAAATCTGGTTTTGATTTTTCTGCGGTGAGCAGTCACAATAGAATTGTAAATGCAAACAGAGTCCAGGTACATGCTCTTGCCTACAACATATTTAATTGGTTTAGACGATTGGTATTATCAGCAAAAATGCAGAAACAACGCATTGATACCGTTCGTTTAAAACTGCTGAAGATTGCTGCAAAAGTAGTCCATTCAGCAAGATATATCACATTCAAGCTGTGTAGCAGCTGTCCATATAAAGAAGAGTTTTATGACACCCTTTCTGCAATAGGTAAGCTGAATGTACAGCTGGAATAGCAACCGTCAACGAACCTTGACAGCATGATAATTGCTCAAAAACTCGTCATAGGTATTTTATACCCTTTTTTCTGACAAATTGAGAGAAGTTATGGCTGCATGGATCATTTTTTCAATTCATGGTGCAAGGTTTAGGTTAGAAATTGCTCCGTGAATAATTCAGGATAAGTTTTTACACTGACATATTCGCTAGTTGTTTTACTTCTGCATTCATTTGTGACAGTTAGTTCCCTTCCGTTGAGGCAGATGTAGCTGTCCCTGTCTGCATGGTACTCCATGTTTTCCCTTCTACTGATGTCTTTTTTGTATTTTCGGGTCTTCGAAATCTCATAGTTCTGCGGCTTTATATAGGCGGTCTGTCCGTTTTCCTCAATGAAAAGATAGTTTTCTTCACTTTCGTACCCGGCATCTGCAACGACTTCTGAATACTTAAATCCCAGGTGATTCTCCATGTCTTTCAAAAACGGGATCAGGGTACGTGTATCGGTAGGGTGCGGGCTGATATCGATCCATGTGCTGTATTCGGAATTCACTCCATGCTGAATGTTATAAGCAGGCTTTAACTGTCCATTCAGCATCGCGTCCTCTTTCATTCTCATGAAGGTTGCGTCAGGGTCTGTTTTGGAATAGCTGTTTCTATCCCCAAGCGTATACAGATTTTTTGTATATTCCTTTAGTTTCTCCAGATATTGATCCAGCTGTTCCAGATATTTCTGTAATTGTGTTTTTCTACGCCAGATTCCATGTACAAACACAATTCCCTCCTGCACTTTTATGCGGCACAACTGCTTCTTTAACCGTTTTAATGTGTGGATGGATATCCGGTCTTGGTATACGGTCCTGATTCCATAGAGTTCTTCACATTCAATCACAAAAGAAGATAGTTTTGTGTATAACCGGGCCTGATTTTTCGTAATAGCCCGTTTCCATACAAAGGTATATTTATTGGCTGCAGACTCGATCTTGGTGGCATCAATAAAAATGGTCTTTCCTGAGATCTCACCAAGAAGATAGAGCAGATCTGACATTTGGGCAAGCAGTACCTTTGCACAAGCCGAAAAATGCAGGGAGATAAAACGCGCGATCGTTGCATGGTCAGGAGCCGGCATTCCTTCCAGGAGGCACATAAAGTTGATATCCCGTTTGCATGCCTTTTGGATATCACTGCTTGAGTAGATTCGATTCATTACTGCATAGATGACGAGTTTCAGCATCTGACGCGGCGTTGCCTGATTTTTTCTGATCCTGCTGTAAGTTTTATACAGTTCAGAAAGGTCCATTTCCTCCACAAAGGCACTTACCAGACGAACCGGATCATCAGATGGAATAGAAATCTTTAAATCCAGCGGAAGTTTGATTTGATAATACAGAGAAAAAGAGGTATAATCTCTCTGTATTATTTTGTTTAGTCGCATAAACTGATTATACCACGAACGCCGGGCTTTTCGAAGCTCAGCGTTTTGTGTTGGGAATATGAAATGAGCTGCCGCACGTTAGTGCGACAGCCCCGTTTTTCTATCTTCTACACCAGATTCTTCATATCCTTAAACGCTGTCCGCTCCATCTTCTCCCGAAGGTCGTTCCTGATCTTCGCGAAGTCCTCACGGACAAGCTCCTTTTCTTTTACGAGGCACTCACCCGCAACATAAACATCTCTCACATTCGATGCAATCGCGCTATACACAAGAGCCGAATACGGGTCGTATACCGGGAACATATTTGGGGAGTCGGTCTCTACGAGGACGAGATCCGCCTGTTTTCCGGGCTCGATGGAACCAGTGATATCGCCGAGTCCTAACGCTCTTGCTCCCTCAATCGTCGCCATGGAAACGACCTCCTTTGCCGGGAACGCGCTGCGATCGTGGAGCTCATTTTTGTGGAAGTTCTCGCACATCCGCATCTGGATGAACAGATCCAGCGTATTTCCGCTCGCCGGACCGTCGGTACCGAAGCCGACGGACATGCCGTGCTTATGTATCAGGGACACCGGAGCCACGCCCTTTGCGGCCTTCGTGTTGGAGGCGATACAGTGGGCCACGGACGCTCCGTGCTTCGCGAGGATCTCCACGTCATGTTCCGTCGTGCGGATGCTGTGGGCCGCCAGCGTATTCGGTCCGAGGACTCCGATATGCTCCATAAACTCGATGGGCGTCATATTATACTGTTCCCTCAACTGGGTCATCTCGTAGTCCATCTCCGCCACATGGAGCGTAAATACGGTTCCCGCCTTCACGTCCTCCTCATATGCCCGTTTTAAAGTCTCCGGGCTGCAGGTCGTCGTTCCGTGGGGCGTGATCGCTCCGGAAACGCGCGGGTGATCTTTGTACGCCTCGATCAGTGCAATTCCACGCTCGATGGCCTCATCCGCGTTCTTACTGTCGCAGGAATCCTTTTCCATCACCGTCTCACCGGCGATTCCGCGGATCCCCATCTCGTCCATGACCTTCGCCACAACTTCCTCGAAATAGTACATATCAAGCACTGTCGTCACACCGGAGAGCAGCAGCTCGCCTATGGCGTATCGCGTGGAAAGCCTGGCCATCTCCGCGTCCATGGCCTGATTCTCCATCGGAAGCAGGAACACCCGCAGGCGATCCTTACAATCGTCCCCGAGGCCGCGGAACGGGATCATGCCGAGGTGGCAGTGGGTGTTTACGAGGCCTGGGATCACGATGGCGCGCTTTGCGTCGATCTCCTCGAAGATCTCGCCAGCCTTTAAAATCCCCTGCGCAGTAAGCGCCTGAAGCGCCTTCTCAAGCTCTTCCTCCGGTCCTGCTGCCAGAATCTTTGTATCTTCAAACATCACATAACCATGATCCCAGACATCACCTGCCTCGTTCATCGTCACAACAATGCCGTTTTTGATAATCTTCTTCATCGTTCTAATTTCATCCTTCATAATTTCGATCTGATCCGGTTCTTCCACTATCCGCGGAGAAAAACCGGTGGCGGGCCGTAAAACTACTTCCCGTACTTCTCAACCAACGGCACATGTTCCTGCCCCGGCACCGTCAAAAGCCCGTGATCCGTGAGCTTCAGTTTCGGTGACACCGGAAGGCAAAGCGTGGACATGGACATGACCACGTTGTTGTTCACATATCCGAGACCTTCCATCGCCGTCCGCACTTCCTTTAATTCCTGTCCGAGAACCTCGATGGGCTGATCCGACACGATGCCGCCGATGGTGAGTCCCGCCTCTGCCAGGGATCTTCCTTCAGCGAACACCACATATGCCCCCTGGAGCTCCAGGACGCGCCTCTGGGCCAGTTTCATATCGTTCTCATCTGTTCCCAGGACAAACAGGTTATGGCTGTCGTGGGACCACGTGGTGGCCACAGCGCCCGGTTTCGTCAGTGCTCCTTCCACGAGACTATATCCGATATTTCCATTCTTGCCGTACCGCTCGAAAACGACTGCAAGGGAAAGTCCTGCCGACTTCCAGTCAAGCACACCGTCCTTCACCTCGACTCTGCATTTCACCGGTGTGGTTGCCGTTCCGAAGGTGCCGATCTTCATGACATTGACTTCCGCCCATTTCGCCTCCGGATCTTCCGCCTTTAACACAAAGTCGGAGATTTCCGCCGGACGGCAGTTGATCGTGTGGTAGAAAGAAGCCGGGAAACTGCACGCCGCAGCTTCTGCCGCACCGTAAGCCTCCTTGTCCTTGCAGTACACACACTCGCCCTTCTTATAAACCACAACCGGATCGATCCCATCCAGACTGTCCAGCAGCATAAAGTCTGCGATCTTTCCCGGCGCGATCATCCCTCTGTCATCCAGATGCATCCGTCTCGACGGTGTCCAGGTCGCGCAGTAGATCGCCTTCTCCATCGGCATTCCCGCCTTCACAGCCGTCTCGATAATCTTATTGAGATGTCCGGTCAGAAGCTTATCTGCCATCGTGTCATCCGTCACCAGCGCCACATTCTCATAGAGTTCATTGTCGCAGACAGTCTTCACGACCTCCGGCGTCAGGGATTTGAACTGCAGCTCCAGAAACATCCCAAGCTCTGTCTTCTCCATCACTGACTGTGGAGTCTGCTGGGTGTGGTCCGCATCAACACCTTCATAGATAAAGCGGTTAAGATCCGCCCCCGTAAGTCCCGGGCAGTGCCCCTCGATTCGGAGATTCTTTCCCGCGTTCCGGCACACATTGATGAGATCCCTCGTCCGGCTCTCGCCTTCTGCTGAGAGATCCTTATAGTTCATGATCTCTCCAAGGCAGAGAACTCCATCTAAGGATGCCATCTCAGAAATTTCCTTTACACCAAGTGACGCCCCGGCTGTCTCTAACTTCTCATTTGTCGCCGGTACACTGGACGGGATCGCCCAGAAGATATCCTGCTTCGTCTTCTGCGCCATAAAAGCCCGGATGCCGTCCATGCCGAACACGTTCGCCATCTCGTGGGCATCGGCAACCACCGTTGTTACTCCATATGGAAGCGTGATCCTTGAAAACTCGCCCGGATATGTCATCGAGCTCTCGATGTGCATATGGATATCCACGAGACCAGGCAGCATGTATCTGCCTTTTCCGTCGATCTCCCGCACTCCCGGATATGAAATTGCAGGGGAAACGCAATAAAACTTTTCCCCTGCAACTGCCACATCCCGCTTTTCAAAACACTGTCTGAAGGTCTGATAGACCATGACATTTTTCAGAATGAAATCGGGTCTCATATAAAATTCCTCGTTATTAGTTGTTGATCGTTCTGTTCCACTGGTCGATCCAGTTATTTAAGATCGGGTTTACAAAAGCATAGTCAACAACCTTAACTTTTGCAGCCTTGTCGCCGTAGGTCATATCCTTAGACTCTTCCTCAGTGAATGTAACGTCCTTGTTTGTCGGTGCCTCATTTAATGCCTTGCCTGTCTTTGTCTGAAGCTCCTCGCTGATACGGTAGTTGATGTACTCGTAAGCAAGCTCCTTGTTCGCACAGTTCTTTGTTACGTTGATGGTGTTGAAGTTAGCGTAAGCTCCGTCCGGTGTAACGTAAACAAGTGTCGGGTTAGCGGCTACGATCGTCGGAACGCCGAAGTCACCGACAACTGCTGCTGCAACCTCACCGGATGTGAACATGTTGATCAGGTCGGAAGACTTTGTGTAAGTCTTAACAAGGTTCGGCTTTAAGTCAGCAAGTGCCTTGAAAGCAGCCTCGCCGTTGTCTGTTGTTACGTCAACGCCTGCGTGGTCGCTTGCAACGTAAACCATAGCCGGTCCGAATGTTGTTGTGATCTCCGGGATGGAAACCATGCCTGCAAGGCGCTCGTCCCAAAGGTCATCAAAGCTTGTGAGTTCAAATCCTGTAAGCTCCGGGTTGTAGATGATACCGATGCTGTTGATGGTGTACGGAACACCCTGTCCTGCCTCTGCAATCTCCTTTGCAGCCGGGATCAGCTTCTCAGCATTCGGGATCTTGCTTAAGTCGATCGTATCGAAAAGTCCCTCGTCAGTGCCCTTCGCTGTCATAGCCTGGGAGAGCTCGATCACATCGATGGTGGAGTTCGGGTCTGCCGCTAACTTTGTATAACGGTCGTTTGTGCCGCCTGTCTCAGTAACGATCTCACAGCTGAACTCGTTCTCAAACGGTGTGTAAACCTCTTCTTCGGAGATATCTTCGCTGAGACCGTATGTGGATAATACGAGCTTCTGTGCGTCTCCGGAAGCTGCCTTTGTCTCTTCTGCGGAAGAAGCTGCCTCAGAGCCTGCTGCCTGGCTTCCTGCTGCTGTGGTCTCTGTTGTGGATGCGCTGCCGCAGGCGGTAAGCATCATTGCTGCGGAAAGTACAACTGCTGCTGTTTTTTTCATGGTTTTTCTCCTCTTTCTCTCTTTTTGAGATAATGTTTTGTAACTGTCCGGCAGGTCTGTGCTTTCCGCACAAGCTGTACAAATGGGCAGTTGCATATTTTCCCGCATGAATATGGGTCTGTTTCGGAACTATCCGTTCATATCCCCCACATCCTGCGATGGTTCCCTTCATTGTTTTCCGTCCGGAGAACGATTCGATCTTTCCGGTTCTCCCTTCGGCGCATGACCTGTGCCCTAAGATCTCTGTCTCCTATCTTCTCACGAGAATCAGCTTATCCTTCGGCAGATACAGCCGGATCTCCTCGCCCTCTTTATAAACATGGTCAGTTCCCATATTTACCTTCAGGACACCGGCGGAAGTCTCAACCTCGTACTGGTAGCTCTTCCCGAGGAATGTGCGGACACCGATCTTACCGCTTAAGACATTCTCCGTCTGAACATCATCTGCCAGACAGATATCGTCCGGGCGGATCGTTCCCGCGAATTTCTCGCAATCGAGATCCACGGAAGTTAAGAACTCGCTTCCATCCGGTGCTGTATAAACGCCGTCCTGCTTTTTCGCAAGCTCAAGGAAGTTCTCGAAACCGATGAATCTCGCGACGAACTCTGTCGCCGGTCTCTTATAGATGTTCTCCGGTGTGTCAAACTGCTCGATGACACCGCCGTTCATAACAGCCACCTTGTCGGAGATGGAGAAGCATTCCTCCTGGTCATGTGTAACAAATAATGTGGTGATTCCAAGGCGCTTCTGAAGTCTCTTGATCTCCACACGCATGGAAAGTCTTAATTTCGCATCAAGATTGGATAACGGCTCATCTAAGAGCAGTAGCTTTGGCTCGATGACAAGTGCTCTCGCGAGGGCAACTCGCTGGCGCTGTCCGCCGGACATCTGCTTCGGGAAACGGTCGGCAAGCTCTGTCAGGCCGCAGACCTCAAGGATCTCCCTGACCTTCTTGTCGATCAGGTCCTTGTCCATCTTTCTTGTTCTGAGCCCGAACGCTACATTGTCATAAACACTTAAGTGCGGGAACAGGGCGTAGCTCTGGAATACCAGGCCGAACTGGCGCTTGTGGACCGGGACCTTTGTCATGTCCTCTCCGTCTAATGTGAAGGTTCCGCCCTGAGGGTTGATAAAGCCTGCAACGACGCGGAGTGTCGTGGACTTGCCGCAGCCGCTGGGACCTAAGAGGGATACAAGCTCGCCCTCCTCGACTTCCAGATTCAGCCCCTTTAAGATCTGTTTCTTTTTATCGTAACTTACGTCGATTCCATTTAAACTCATAAAAGCCATGGTCATATTCTCCTTATTTCGCCAGGGCTGCGATACCCAGTGTGCGGTCTACGATCACCATGATGACTACGGTAGCTGCCATTAAAAGTACGGAAACCGCCGATACGGTCGGATCATAGTTGTATTCAATATAGTTCATCAGTGTTGACGGGAATGTGGAAACTCCCGGTCCGGATAAGAACATGGACACCGGAATGTTGTTGAAGGAATTGATGAACGCCAGCATGAATGCTGAGGAAATTCCGGAGGTCACATTTGGAAGAACGACCTTGAAGAACGCCGCTCCCTTCGGGCATCCGAGGCTCCACGCCGCCTCCTCGATTGAAAAGTCGAACTGCTCCATCGAAGAACCGACTACGCGGATCACATACGGAAGTGTCACCATAAAATGGCCTGCGAGAAGTCCCGCGAACACCGGGATCCTGAGTGTCAGGATCAGGCACTGGTACATAATAAAGCCGATTACAATTCCCGGAACGATGGTCGGGGAAAGGAAGATGGACTTTAATAACTGCTTTCCTTTTAAACCGGCTCTTGCCAGTGCGTAAGCCGCCGGGATTCCGACCAGAAGGGAAATGCATGTCGCGAGGAGCGCGACCTCAAGGCTGGTCAGGAATGATCTGCGGAAAGACTTTAACGCGAACACGTTCGCGAACCATTTCGTCGAGAAGGACTCGATCGGGAATGTGATGGCGCTTCCGCCGCCGAATGCCGTTACGGTGATGATCAGTAACGGGATCATCAAAAATGCAAATACGATCGCTGCCCATATGGTCAACACTTTATTTTTACGCATAATCTTCACCTCTGCGGTCCAGCCGTGCGGCCAGAGCGTTAAATCCTTTGATCACAACCAGGGTTACAACGATCATGATGAGGGCGATCACGGACGCGCCGGTCCAGTCACTGACGGACATCGCTCTCTGGTAGATCAGGGTCGCCATGACCATGTTACTGTTGCCTCCTAATAACTGCGGCGTCGTGTACGCGGTCAGGGTTCCGGTAAATACCAGAATACCGCCGACGATGATTCCCGGAAGGCTCATCGGGAAGATGACTTTCATGAACGCTTCCGTTCTTGAGGCTCCGAGGCTCTGTGCCGCCTCCATCATATCATCATCAATATTTTCCATAACACCGGCAACCGTTACGATCATTAACGGAAGGAACAGGTAGACAGAACCAATGATGATAGAAAAGTCAGTGTATAAAAGCTTCATCGGCTTCTCGATCAGTCCCATAGCGATCATGGCCTTGTTGATGATCCCGTTGCTGCCGAGAATATTGATCCATGCAAAACTTCGGATAACAGAGTTTGTCATCATCGGGAAGATCGACGCAGAGAGAAGCAGTCCTCTCCATTTCTTATCACAGCGGCTGATGAAATACGCCGTCGGGATACCGCTCACCATACAGACAAAGGTGGTGATGACCGCAATCTTCACGGTTCTCAAAAAGATCTTTCTGTAATACTCGTCCTTAAAAAAGTCCACGTACGCGCTGAACGGGTAATCCCCCGTAAACACGCTTGGAACCAGAACGCGAAGCAGCGGGATCATCAGGAACAGAAATAAGATCACCAGTCCCGGAACCAGCATGCACCATGCACTGCTCTTTTTCATTGGTTTGCCCCTTTCTCAACTGTGCGTGATAAGTTTTAATTAGTGTTTCTTATAAATATTTGTTTTTTCATCAATTGCACTTATATTTTACATTCATTATAAAAAGTGATATACTATACGTCAAATACATATTATCTATATTTTTTATGCAGTAAAGCTATGAGGAGGCCCCTGTATGGAATTAAAAGAAGCCCGCTATATCCTGGCGATCGCCCGCCACCAGAGCATCGGCAAAGCCGCCGAATCCCTTTATATCTCCCAGCCGTCCCTGAGCAAGTACTTAAAGAACCTGGAAGAACGTCTCGGCGCTCCGCTGTTCAGCCGCCACGAAAACCGCTACTACCCGACTTACATGGGTGAACGCTACCTCCACTACGCCGAACAGATCGTTGCCTGCGGCGATGAGTGGATGCAGGAATACGACGATATCGCTCACCGCCAGCGCGGCCGCTTAAACATCGCCGTGCCGATCATGATGGGTAGCACGCTGATCGAACCGATGTTGGCACCGTTTCATAAACGATACCCCTATGTGACCTTAAATATCATGGAAGCAGTAAATTTCATTGCGGAGAACAGTCTGGAGACCTCATCCATCGACCTGACCCTTTACAATATCCATGAATTTCCCGAGACCATGGACTACCAGATCCTGCGCTCTGAGGAGATCGTTCTGGTCCTGCATGAAAACCATCCTCTCGCCGCAAAAGCCATTACCCGCCCCGGCTTCCGCTACCCGTGGCTGGATCTTTCCCTATTAAAAGAGGAAAACTTCATTCTCCTCTACCCGGACCAGAACACCGGTGGCATCTCCCTGGATCTCTTTCAAGAGTACAACATCAATCCACCGGTCTCTCTCCACACGAGAAACTCCTCCATGTCGATCCATCTGGCCATGGACGGCGTCGGCGCTGCCTTCGCCCCGGAGAGCTACTTCCATTATGAAAACCAGCACACCGGAAACCGCGCCCTCTGCTTCTCCGTCGGCCACAGACCGGCCCTCACAACTACCATCGCCGCCTATCGGAAAAACCGGTATCTGCCGCAGCATGCAAGAGATTTTCTGAAAATGATCCGGGAATATTGCCGTGAGAAATAAAACATTCTCCCAGAAATTTATATCCATCTGCGAGGTGCGCCGTCAGGCGCACCTCGTAAAAGAAGCCGGACACTATCCTTCAGTATCCGGCTTCTTGCTGTCCTCCTTTGGTTTTCAACGCTTGGAGTAATACCGGGGACAGAGGATAATCACGGCTCGAAAACTCTGCTTGCAATCGTAGGTGCAGCCCCGGCAAAGGTCGTTATAGGTAATTCGGTTTCGGTGGTTGAGGAAAAAGCTCCATTCAAGCCGCCGTTTGTTGCTCATGCGTGGCATTGGTACGCTCCTTTCTGCCGTTTCCGTAGGTGTCACGGATAGGGCGTGAAAACTGTATCTTCTCGGTATCATTTTCGGGGATTTTTTGCCCTGTACGCCCTGTTTTGAGGTTGGGTAGTATTGCGGATAGGGGTAAGGGCATATTCCTCTTTTTGTGTGGTTTCGGTATCATTTGGGGGCGGTTTTTAACGCTCTTGTTCATGCTTTTTCTGTCGGCTCGGCTCGCCGTGGTGCATTTGGGAAAGATTGCTTTTCATGATCTGCAACTCTCTGACACGCTCTTTGTTTTCCCGGTACTCGTTGTAAAGGGCGTTTTTCTCGGCGGTAAGCTGCTCGATTTCCGTCTGCAACGCCTTGAAGGTAGGCAGCTTGGAAATGCCTTTTTGTTTGAAATACCTTACGGCTGCGTCCGCTATGATAAAGTCGCTTTCATGCTTTTCACGGTAGGCTTTGCGTGCCTTATCGGATTTCTGCTTTTTCAATCCGTCCCGCACATCTCTTGTCTTGACATAGGCAAGCACCTGTTTCTGCAAATCCTTTTTCTCACGGATAGCCGTTTCGATAGGCTTCAGCTTGGCGGTGCTGCTGTGCAAGTCCGCATTGGCAGACACAAGGGCTGCGTCCAGTTCCTCCGGGGTAAAGCCGTATTGTTCCATAGCGGCAACGGTAGCCGCCATCTGTTTGAGGTTGTGGACAGCCGCCCAACGGTCATAGCCGATACCTTTTCCCTCGGCTCGCTTCGCCGCACGGTCAACCATTCTCTGAATGTTGCCTGTCGGGGCGATTTTCGGCGTTTTTTCTCGCTGTGTAGTGCTTGTTTCGGTGCTGTGGTATTCGGGTATGGGTGCGGTCTGTTCGGCGGCTCTGTGGGCGTTCTGTTCCAAAAGGGCAAGAACGGCGGCACGGTCAAAATCATTTCCCAGCTTTCGGGCGGTAATGGGTTTTGTCCTGTCTGGGGTAAGGTAGGACAATCGCCCTCGGCTCTCTTTGACGGATATTCCATGCTGTAAGAGGATTTCGGAAAACTCATCAAAGGTGGTAGCCCTATCAAGGGCGTTTCGTATGGTCTGCCGCAATTTTGCCTTGTCGGTTTCAAACTTGGTCTGCTTTACAGGCTGTCCGGCGGCAAGAGCAGCGGCATTTTCTTTATCAAGGGCAAGCTGCCCTTTCTTCTGTGCCCAATACTCACGCTCGGTAATACGGTTTTTACTGCCGTGGAGCAGGTCGATCTGATAGAGATTTTCCCGGTGGCACATCTCCATGACTTCGGCTTTGAAGTATTCCATAGCGGCGTCCGTACATCGGTGTTTGCACCCGGCACGGGTGTCTGCCGGTCTGTCCATGTAGGGCAATAGGGGTACTTCTTCAATCCGCAGGGAATTGATAACGATGTGAACATGAATATTGCCGCTGTGGTTGTGTCCGTCCGGGTGGGTGCAGACAATGGCTTGGTGTCCGGGGAAATGTTCGGCACAAAATTTCTCGCCCAATTCTTGCGCCCTGTCTACGGTCAATCCGTTGTCCGCTGCGTCCCGTGGGTCAAAGGAAATGATATAGTGGTGGCTTTTCACATCTTCTCGTTTTTGGTTTTTGCCGTATCGGAGATTTGCCCGCATACAGGCAACGGCAAAATCTTCCTCGCCGCAGTTCATAGTGGCTATTCGGTAGTCCTCCCGGAGTATGAGCCGCCCGGCTTCGTCAAGGGCGGGTTTCATGGTAAACTCGTCATGCTCAAAGGTTAGATATTGCTCGGCTGCACCGTAGTCCGCATTTTTAGAGCTGATATGCTTGAATGTTGCCAACAGCGTCACCTACCTTTCGCAAGACTTCAAACTTCAAGGCGGCAAGGTCGGAAATGGCGGCTCTCACCTCAACGGACAGGGCATTATAGGGCGTTCCGCATTCATTGAGAGAATGTGCGATCTGATTGAGGTTGCCGCCGATTTTTCCGTATTCTGCGGTCAGCTTGCCAACAGCAGACAGCAGTTCATCATTGACCGGGGACACGGTAACAATGGGGCGAATGGTCGCCCTTGTTATGGCTTGCCGGATAAACTCGGCTTGGCTCATGTCATAGTTCTTTAGCCGTTCTGTGAAGTCAGCATATTCTTCCTCGGTCATGCGTGTCTTGACAACACGGCTTCGGTGGGGCGTATTGTATCGCTTTCCTATGGGTATCAACTCCTTTCACTTACCGCCGTTTTGAGGGCGATTTTTTAAGTATTTTTCGGTGGGATTCTCAAGCGGCGAATGCCGCATAGCAGGGTTTGGGGAAGGCACTCCCCAACAAGATTTACAAAAGGGGCAAAACCGCAGATATGCGGATTTTGGCACCGTGGTAGAATCTTGCTCTAAGAAACTGCCGCTTTCCTCTGCGGCTGACTTTGCGGCAATCCACAAGGGGCGGCTTGGCTTGTTTCCGTCAATATAGCGATTGCGGCGGCGTGTCCTACCCGCTTTTGCTCCCCTCTACGGACGGAAACGGAAAATGCCAAACACTTCTTTGGATTTTTTCATTACTACTACGGTAGGCAAGTGCTGTTCTGCTAAATCCGGCGAAACTTTTTAAAGCAAACTTCCCCGGTCACTCCCTACTACAAGCGAATGGGGCGGTTTGCCAAAAATGGACGCAAAAAAAGCAGCAAATCTTTTCAGACTTACTGCTTGTGTGCCCGCTGTGATGGGCGGCGGGTATTTCGTTATTGTTCGGTTCTACAAGTATTCATTTTAATCACACACTATAATATCATCCATCGCACCTAAAGATGTTCCATATGCAAAACTAAGCAAATTATCCATGTTAAATAAAAGTTCATAATAAGCATCGTAGTCATCATGTGTAACTTTGAATATGATGTTATTCTCTGTATAGCCATATACATCAAGGTCAGAAATAATATCACCGCCAGTTACCCAAACTGTCCAATTACTCCCCTCAACACCATAGGCACATGTTTCTGTTTTTTCAACACCAACACATGCTCCACGCTCTTTATCAAATATCCATTGTCCTTCAAATTTTTCAAAAATCTCATTTAGGCTTGGATCTGCCATGTCAATACTTTCTTGAATTTCAGACGAAATAATAAAGTTTTCGTTTCTGACATCTGCCAAATAACCGGCAAGTATGTAAGTCCTTGCTCGTGTCATGTCTTTGGCAGTATCATTTTCTAATTGAGGTTGAAGGCTTCCTCCAAAAGCAGCCATGCCTGCACCTTTTACATTTTTCTCTTTTCTATCAATCCATGCCCGTTGTTCATCAAGCACTTCTGCTTTTGTTTCGGTATCTAATTCATCACTTAATCTACTCCACAAAGAATTAAGTTCATCATCCCAAAGCTGATACCACTGTGCAGTGAGCTGATTCATTTCCTGCTGTCCCATGCTGCCCCAATCAGCATTTTCATATTCACGAGATTTATCTTCAACTTTTGCAATCTCATCTTGAATACTTTCAGCCTTATTATTTTCTGTATCAAGCATATCCTTTGTATGCTGATTCTCTGTGGCTTGAGTTTCTTCTTCAACTTGAGATGAATGATTTTCCGTACTTGGGTTGCTTTTTTCTTCATTTACTTTGCTACCGCAGCCAATACACAATGCTGTTACTAATATCAATACCATTACAATTCCACTTTTCTTTATGTGTTTCATTGTTGTTACTCCTTTTTCTGATTTCTGAATTTATCCAGCTACATTGTACTCCATCTACAAAAGATAATAAAGCACAAAATTATCAAAATTCTCTTTAGATTCTCTCTATCTGGTTTTCTATTTCCCCTTGCTTTGGAATAGCGGCGGGGCTGCTGTCCTTGTCCTGTTTTTGTTGTGCTTCTTTATTAACCATGAGCATTGGAGCCCGGGTTATCCGAGCCGTAGCCCTCCAGCAGATTAACCACGCCCACACGCCAAGACCAGCACCGAGAGCAATAACGAGGGTCTGTAAAGTGTCGATTGCAGATGAGAAAAATGCCATATAAGCCTCCATTTCTCCGGGATTTTCCCGGTAACAAAAAAGCCGCCCTTGCAGGCGGCAGGTTACAAACTTCGGGACACTTTGTCTCGAAGCGTTTATGCAAAGGCGTCTGGATCGTCGATGTCATCATAGTTGAGGATGTCCTCGTCCTCTTCTGTGAGCGCATCGTCCGGCACAGTCACCTCATACATCGTACACGCCTCGTTCAGACCGGGCCGCCTGCGGCGGTTAATGAGCCTGTCGAGGTCAAAAGCGTTTTTCTGTTTATCGGCCTCCGCCGTATAACGGTAGTTCGGATGCCGTTTCAGATCATACTTGGGAGAGAAGAACGGGGGCAGGCCCCGAAGCTGCAAAATACATTTATCTCCCGGCATGGTTGCAAGTTCGGCTGGGGTCATCAGTTCCCGGCCCAGCCGCTGGGTATTTTGACTGTAGCTTTCCGACTGACCACGGGAGCGGCTGTCAGTCTGCATACTGATTGTGGCTTTTCCCAGCCAGTTCTCGGATATTTCCTTGATGGTGCTGGCTTCGCGGCCACCGAGGAACACCACGCTATCCATGTTGCCGAGGATTGTCTCAGCGTGTTTATCGTAAATGGCCTTGCACTGTGCCAACTGTTGATACAGCAGGCAAAGACTCACCTCGCGGGAGCGGATAACTGCGACCAGCTTTTCGAGCTGGGGCACCTGTCCCGTGTTGGCGGCCTCGTCCCACAGCACTCGTACATGGTGCGGCAGGCGGCCACCGTGAACATTGTCCGCCCGTTCACACAGGAGGTTGAACATCTGCGAAAAAGCAAGCGCCACTAAAAAGTTGTAGGTCTGTGTGGTATCAGAAATAATGAAGAATACCGCCGTTTTCCGATCTCCGATGCGGTCAAGCTCCAATTCGTCATAGGCCATGACTTCACGAAGCTGCGTGATGTCAAAGGGAGCCAGCCGCGCACCGCAGGAAATTAAAATGCTTTTTGCCGTCTTGCCAGAGACTGAATGATATTTTCCATAACCACCCGTGCCACATACTGGCCGGACGGTGGAAGTTCCCGGTCTGAAAAAAACTGAAGCCGTTTCTCCTGCAGGCGGTAGCCTGTAAGAAGAAGACGGCGGGCTTTTTCCGAATCTTTCAGGGACTGGTTACCAACAGCAGTTCCAAATCGATCGATGATATTCATAATACGTATTTCACTCTTTCCTATAATAATTAGTTTTGTTTGCCTGTCTTTTCAGGCCGGCAAATGATACCAGATGATATCAAATGTTTGAAAACAAGCAGATGCTTTTTATGCAAGCTTTGTTTTTCTGCCTTGCCTTACAGAATGATGCGGATGACCAGCCACACGATTCCAATCAGCAGCAGCACCATGGCAAATGCGGTAGAAAGTCCAAACACCACTGCCCCGATCACCAGGGAAATGATAAATCCGAGTACACTAAGAACTGCTCCCAATAGTTTTCCGCAGATCGAAAGTACAAGGCCTACGCACTTGAAAATCAGTACCAGAAAAATGATCGCAAATAAAATTGACATCGTTTCAGTATCTCCTCCTGAGAATATTTCATCCTATAGGATTATAATCACTTTTTTCTTAAATGTAAATATTCTGCGTAATAAGCCCTACTTTTACTTTTTATCAGACACATAAGGCGATATCGATGCTTTAAAACGGATTGATAAAAACTATTTGTGCAATATAGGGTAAATTATTCATATTAAAACAAATATTCTGATGAATTATGTTATTAACTGTCAATATGAACAAGCGCGAATATTCCTCCATCATTGCGTAAAACAGAGGTTTTGCGCAATAATAGGAACTATATTTCGAATGTATGTTCTGCTTTTTGAGCGTTTTTCAGTCTTAATTGCAAATTGTATTTATAATTTGTAAATTTATCTGACATTATTTCTATGCTTTCGCGCCTGCTATTCTACGCTTTTTGATCTGATATCGCATGATACAGTGCTATGTATAGCATATCTATGTATAGAATAGTATATCATTTAAAATCAGGAATTTCACTTCCGTTTGACGGAGTATTTGCCCTGTGTTATACTGTTTTCAGGAGGATGAAGACATGAAAGAAGAAAAGACTACAAAAGAAAGCAAACAGGTGAACTTCCGCATTGATCCGGATTCCGCGGAAGCATTCCGCCAGTTCTGCACCTCTCATGGAATGAACCAGGCGCAGGGCTTTGATCATCTGATGCAGATCCTGGAGCTGAACAATGCCAAAGCTGCTACTCCTGGCCGTATCGTAGAAATAGAAAATTTTGAACGGCTTCTGAAAGAAATTTTATCGGCATATATCAACAGCATTGAGCTGAGCAGCAATGCTGAGCTGCGCGTACAGGAACACTTCCGGTCTGATTTAAAACGGAAGGATCAGACGATTGATGAACTGAGAGAAAAAATTAAACTCATGGAGACGGAAAAGAAGGATTCGGATACTGCCATGACTGCCCTGCGTGAGGAACAAAAGCATCTGCAGGAACAGGTTCAGTATGCCATCGGACAGATGGAGGCTGCAAAAAAGGCCGCCTCAGACCGTGAAGAAATGAACCGCATTCTGCAACTGCAAAATCAGGAGCTTCAGCAAAAACTGGTCCGGTATGACGCCCTGAAAGAATCAGAGGAACAGGCACAGAAAGAAGCTGCTGCGCTTCAGCTGAAAATCCGGGAGCTTCAGCAGACTCTGGAGCATGAAACCGGACAGAAGAAAAATCTGGAGCAGATTGCCACGCAGGCGCAGCAGCAGGTCCGCGAAATGGAAAACCAGAAACTGGAGGACCGGATGCTGCTTGCAGATCTGAAGCGGCAGCTTTCCGATAAGGATTCCGACACCCAGGCTATGTTAAAGCAGGTGCGGATGCAGGCAGAGCTGGAGCAGGAACGGGCCGTGATCGCAAAGGAACGGGAAATGCAGGAGGAGCTGAGAAAAGCGGACCGTGAAACCGTGCGGCTTCAGGCAGAGCTGGAGCAGCTACAGCTGCAGCTGACCCGGGAAAGCACCCCGGAACAGCATGCAAAGCAAATTCCGGAAACGCCAGACACAAATATCACAGCAGATGCTGCTGTCAAAAATACCGGAAGGGAGTAATGCGTCATGACAGAATTGCCGTACCATGAACAGCGTGACCGGAAAAATGAGGCTAAGCTGCAGGAGCTGCTTTCCGCTCTCCCACCCTTCTGCGCGGATTTTTTCCGCGGAATTGAGCCGTCCACATCTTCTATGACAAGGCTCTCTTACGCCTATGACATCTGCATGTTTTTTGATTTTTTAACTAGCAGACACGCCACCGGTTCCCCCTCAATATGCACAGAAGCTAAACCAGAAATCCGCTCTTTCGGATTATCTGCCAAAGACTTCACCATGGAACAGTTCCGCCAGATCTCCGTCACTGATCTGGAACGTTATCTGGAATACCTGAAGTACCGTCCAGATGACCCGGACCATCGAAACACCAACAAAGAGCAGGGAATCAAGCGGAAGTTTTTCTCGCTGAAGAGTTTCTTTGGCTATTTCCAGCGTACTGGTCAGATTACGGTCAATCCTACCTTATCCATGCAGGTGCCAAAGATCCGGGAGAAAGAGATTGTCCGGCTTAACCAGAAGGAAATCAAAGAACTGCTAAAAGAAGCAGAAAGCGGTGCCGGATTATCTCCCAGGCAGAAGCAGTTTCATCAGAAAACAAAGGTGCGGGACTGTGCCCTCCTTGCGCTGATGCTGGGAACCGGTATCCGTGTATCGGAATGCGTGGGCTTAAATTTGTCGGATGTAGATATAAAAGAACAGGGAATTCATATCCACCGGAAAGGCGGAAAAGAAGCAACCGTCTATTTTAGTGATGAGGTTGCGCAGTATTTAGAACGGTATCTGGAAGAACGCAGAACTCTATGCTCAATTGAGACAGGGACAGGCACACAGGATGAACCGGCGCTTTTCCTTTCTCTTCGCAAGAAACGCCTGACTGTGCGCAGCGTGGAATATCTGGTGAAGAAATATGCGTCTGTGGCAACACCGAAGAAAAAGATTACACCGCATAAGCTGCGGAGCAGCTACGGCTCCGCCCTTTATGCGAAAACAAATGATATTTATCTGGTTGCCGATATTCTCGGACACAATGATGTGAACATTACCAGAAAGTTTTACGCCGCCATCGAAGAGGAACGGCGCAAAAGCGTAAAGCACATTGATATCGTGTAGTTTGAAAGCAACGCCGCATTACGCAAACAGCACCACAGAAACCTGATCCCCTCTTCGCACTTCAGAAGTTCCGGCCGGAATCTCGATCAGGCAGTTGCAGCCGCTTAAATTGCTGATGATACCCGACGCATTGGAGCCATTTGCCGCACAGACATGCCTATCCCGGTAAAAAGCACGCACATAACGGACCACCGGGCATTTTTTGAAACAGTCATGGTCGATGACTGCATTCAATCTTGTGATCTGCAGATCATAACGCCCGGACATTTTCGCAAGAACCGGTCGAGTCATCAGCTCCAGATTTACCGCCGCGCCATAAGGATTGCCGGAAAGGCAGATCATCACCTTATCCTGGTACAGGGCACCAATCGTAGGCATGCCGGGTTTGACTTCCACTCCC
Organism: Clostridium sp. AF27-2AA; assembly: GCF_003478505.1. GTDB lineage: Bacteria > Bacillota > Clostridia > Lachnospirales > Lachnospiraceae > Brotaphodocola. Next base: position 123,768 of record NZ_QUFI01000003.1, on the reverse strand, counting down.
CAGAACAGCCTTTTACAGCCAAGGATTTTCAGGACATCGTGAAGGATGTCCTTTTTTCCAACCGAGACACCGCCCGTGGTTATGATCAGATCGGCCTGTCCGGCCATCGACCGGATTTTTTCTGCCACTTGCTCCGCATCATCATCCTGCGCGCCGGAAAACAGTACCTTCATGCCCCATTGGCGCAGTCTTGTTACCACGGCATAAAGATTGGAGTCATAGATTTTTCCCGGAAGAAGCGGGGAACCCGGCGGCACGATCTCATCTCCGGTGGTAATCACAAGAACTGTCGGGATGCGGTATACCGGTACGCTGCATCGTCCCAGACTTGCAAGAATTCCGGTTTCTATGGCACCTAGGACGGTGCCTTCCGCAAGAATCCGGTCTCCGGCACGGTAGTCCTCTCCCTGGAAACAGTAATTTTTCCAGGCCTGTACCGGCTTATAAATTTCCACCACGTCTTCGCCATAATTGGTGTATTCCTGCATCACCACACAGTCTGCCCCATCCGGAATTGGAGCTCCGGTCATGATCCGGACTGCGGTCCCTGGTGTTACGGCTTTATCACACCAGTGCCCGGCAGTTACTTCATCAATCACCCGGAGAAATGCCGGATTCTCGCTGGATACTCCGGCAATATCCCCGCTGCGGACTGCATAGCCATCCAGAGGCGAACGCGGAAACGGAGGCTGATCCAGTGTTGCTGAAATATTCTCCGAAAGAACTCTTCCTGCTGCATCCCAAAGAGGGATTTCTTCCGTATCCGTAATTTTTCCGGTCTCCGAGAGAAGCAGTTTTTCAGCCTGTTCTAATAAGATTCGTTCCATTTCCTCATTCCCCTTTGCTTGTCTTTTCTCAGCATGTATCTTAGCTGTCATTTCCCCTTCACCTGGTTACGGTCAATGATAAAAATCCGTATAAACGCGCATCCGGTCTGGTCTTGCGGCACAGATCATGGTCAGACGGTATTTCTTTGCCAGTTCTACGGAATCCATCATGGGAATGGCTTTTGCCGCCACCACCGGAATCCCCGCCATAATGATTTTCATAGTCATATCAAACGGCGTTCTTCCGCTGGTGTACAGAATACAATATTCCAGCGAAAGCCCGTTTTTCAGCGCATAGCCCACGGCTTTGTCGATGGCATTGTGCCGTCCGATGTCCTCACAGGAAAACAGAAGCTGCTCTCCCAGGGCCAGAAAACAGCTGTGGGCGCCCCAGGTTTTTTCGTGAAGGGGCATACCTTCCGCAATCCGGTCTGCCAGGGAAAAAATCCATTCCGGCTTCCAGTCAATGGGTGTCAGCGGATGCGGTGTTTTCGTATACTGGTCCGGGAACCCGGATGGAAGCGGCACTGATATACGGACCATGGCTTTCTGCCCGTTCTCCCTCAATTCCACAGACTCCACATCCTCCAGGGAATGAATCAGCCCCTCCGTTTTCAGATGACCAAGAATGACCTCTGTCAGATACTCGGGTATGCAGGAAAACAACGGCAATCATCTCCTGGGCATGGATGCCAAGTGCCTCCGCGTCTTCCGTATTCACTTCGATAAAGGATTCACCTGCAATCCGATTGCTTCCGTCTGCAGCGTTCCTCACATGGATGCTCACAGATCATGGCGCAGGCAGTCGGCAGCGGATTGTCCCGGCGGATATGCTTTAATTTTTGCTCGAAATGTTTCCAAAAGACGGCCAATCCTGACATCGTTGCTTTTGGAATCAGCAAGAAAAATCTTACTCATATTATTCTATACCTTCATTCTCCTGGTTGGTTTTTTCTAATCTGCTTTCCTGAGATAGGCAAGCCAGTATACGCCGCCTACGCACACGCCGCCGCCAAGAACATTGCCAATGGTGACCGGCAGGAGGTTTGCGAATAGAAAATTACCCAGATTTATCACATCAGGATTCAGCCCGGCTGCAAGTGCCGCGTCCAGATATTCCGGTACGGTCCTTGCCATAAGGCCAGCTCCGATATAATACATATTTGCCACACTGTGCTCAAACCCGCAGAGCACAAAGATCATGATGGGAAAAAACAGGCCGATAACCTTTCCGGCCGCGTCTTTCGCCGCGAATGAGATCCAGACTGCGATGCAGACCAGAAAATTACAGAAAACTCCCCGGATGAGCGCGTCTGAAAAGCTCATCGTGCATTTTCTGGCCGCTGTGGAAATCACGGATACCGCCATGCCATTTCCAAACAGGCAGAGCTGATGCGAATATACGGCTCCGGCAGCCACAAGAAGCCCGCCGGCAAAATTTCCAAGATAGACAACGATCCAGTTTCTGAGAACCCCGGGAAGCGTTACTTCTCCGGAAAGAAGCGGAACCGTCAAAAGACAGTTTCCGGTAAATAACTCACTTCCGGCGAGAAGTACCATGGTGAGGCCTCCCGGAAAGATGCAGGCACCCAGAAGCTTTCCGATAGCAGCAGGCTGTACGCCCACGGCTGCCGTGGTTGCTCCAACTCCGCAAAGCGCAATGAATACCTCAGCCATCACGGCCAGCAGAAACATCTTCGGAATGGCAGTGTTGACCTTACTTTTTCCAATCGAAACATAATTTTCGGCAATTTGAGCCGGTGAAAACAGATTCATACATTATCCCCCTATATTCTTGTTTTCATGGCCATTTCCGCCATTATAAGTCAGGTGTCTGATTGTTGCAACGAGCGTTATTTTTTTGACAGTGCTGTTATTTTTTTGTTTATCAATTGATAAATTTTTATTTATTATGTATTTTGATAGAACTCGCATTATCATAATAATTTCAAATGAGAAACGTAAAAAATTAACTTTTTTAGGCAGATTGTACACAATATGCACGGTTTTTGAAAATTATCAATAGATAATAATTATGTATATTTTATTATTCATAGAAATAATTCATGGATTGTTAGAGCTCTCATCTTGCTTTTGAAGCTTCCAATCTCCCGGAGGAACGGCGCGAGAGCGTGAAGCACATTGATATTGCGTAGCTCCCCCTTGTGGTGTAGCAGCTTCACAACACGTCCTGATTTGCCGGAAGTTGACAAATCCTCAGGATTTTGGTATATTCTTCATGTAATACTTTTGTAATATTTTAACAAAGAACTGCATTTATACATGGAGAAATATACATGAAACGACGAATCTCTGAGATACTCTCCGCTTCCGCCGGTGTACTGAAACAGGTGGCAGCGCTTACTGCAGCTGTCTTCGTGTTTGCAGCGGCTTTTGCTGCTCCGTCCTTTGCTGCCTCTTCCTATGATAATCTGGCAGTGGCCAATGTCAAAAATGAGCCTCTGAATATGCGGACCAGCCCTTCTGTTGATGCAGAAATCATCGGAAAATGCTACCGTGGCTCCGGAGGAACGGTTCTTGACCGGAAAAACGGCTGGACAAGGATCCGCTCTGGCGGGCTTGAGGGCTGGCTGAAGGATGATTATCTTCTGTTCGGCAGGGACATTGAGCCTCTTGCAAAGGAGCTTGGACTTTTGAGAGCCAAAGTCACTGCGGTTACATTAAATGTGCGTAAAACCCCTTCCACGGATGCCGTAATCGTAAAACAGGCAGCTCAGGAGGAATCGTTTCCGCTCCTGGAATCCTCAAACGGCTGGATCAAGGTTCAGCTTCAGGCTGACGCAAGCGGCTATATCTCAGCGGAATACGCGAAAATCATACCAGTTCCGGGAGCTGCGGTCGATACAAAAAAAGAAGCGGCTGCTCTTCATTCCGGAGCAGAGGCACAGGCAAAACCTGCTTATGTGATTTCCGCAACAGATGATGAGATCTATCTGCTTGCAGCCTGCACAGCCATGGAAACCGGAAATGGCTCCTATGATGCCCAGCTTGCCGTTGCAAGCTGTATCATCAACCGCGTAAAGTCAAAACACTGGGGAAAGTCCATTTCCAGTGTCATCTACGCAGACGGTCAGTTTCCCGGCGCATCTTCCGGTCTGCTGGACAGCTTTCTGGCTCAGGGGCCTTCCAAAACTGCGCTGAAGGCCTCAAAGGACGCACTGTGCGGTTCCAATAATATCGGAGATTACCTTTATTTTAATTCTACCAAACGGATTTCACCGGAAGATTATTCCTCGTATAAGATTGTCGGCGGAAACTGTTTTTACAAAAAATAGCGGCCGCGCCAATGGCGCCTCCGCTATTTTTTCATTTATTTTTAAAAGGATACGTCCTTTTCCTTCTGCTTCCGTTCCCGGAATTCCGTTTGGATTTCTGAAAGAAGTTCAGGCCGTTCCAGAATATCCACACAGGTTCCGGCAAGAATTTCTGCTCCGTACCGAAGTGCCTCATGTGCTTTCTCTGTTTTTCCGGCTTCCAGATATTCCTTGGAATGTGCTGCGGTTCCCTCCGGGACAAAAGCGGTCCGGATACAGCAGCCCGGAACATCATACATTACATTTCCAAAGTCTGTAGAGCCCGTTTTTTCTCTTGGTCCGGCAAGCTGCGGAGCTTTAAATTCCTCAGCATTTTCCATGATCAGATTGTTTAATGTCATACATGGGATTTTGGCCTGGAACGGATAGCTGCGCTCAATCTCACAAGTAGTTCCGGTCATAAGACAGGCACCCTTTTAAATATCCTGAAATCTGGGAACAATCACATTTTCCAGATAGTCTGTACTGTAAGAGCGCAGCGTATATTCAGCCTTCGCCCTTCCCGGAACAATGTTGGACGGTCCGCAGGCATCGAGGATCGTGTAATGCATACGGGAATCTTCCAGCAAATGTTCCCGCAAAAATTCAATGCCCTGGAAAGACAGAAGTGCGGAATCGAAGGCACTCTTTCCCTTGTGCGGGCTCATGGCAGCATGGCTTTCTACGCCGTGGAAAGTCACGTAATAGCATTCCAGTGCCATACAACGGACATCCACACAGGTATTCGGTGCCGCATGCATCATCAGCGCAATGTCAATGTCCTGAAAGCAGCCCTTTTCTTTCATGATGATCTTTCCGCCGATCGTCTCCTCTGCAGGCGTTCCGTAAATGACGATCTTATACGGCTCTTCACCGCATACATCACAAAGTGCCAGAGCGGCTCCGATCACCGACGGTCCCTGCATGTGGTGTCCGCAGGCATGTCCGATATCTTTTATAGCATCATATTCTTCCAGAAAACCAAAGGACGGACCACCGCTGCCCTGCTCGTATACAGCCCGGAAGGCTGTCGGAAGTCCTGCAATTCCACATTCTACCTCAAATCCTTTTGCTTTCAGATATTCGGTTAAAAGCCTGCTGGACTGAATCTCTTCCATTCCAGGCTCTGCGAAATCATAAATCTGGTCAGACATGGAAACCAGCTCTGAAAGATGTGATTCTAAGGCCTGCGAAATCAATTGTTTCTTCATAAGTCATCTGCTCCTGTTCCATCAAAATTCCTGTTCAAGCTGTTTTAACAGTTTTTTCAATCCTGCCATGAAAACAAGCTACTCCATTGTCACATTAAAAGGCAAGCAGGCCATTGCACCCATGGAAAGACTGATCACACTGTTTCATCAGTTTTCTTAGGGTTTTGTCCCTTTTTCGCTTATGCGTGCCGGCTCAGGAGCGGGCGGCCGCATAAGCTTCTTCAAAGAGGGTTTCCTGTGCGTTCAGGCTGGAATCGCCGTCCGGCTCTATTTTGTAGCTGCCGTCCGGCTGCTGTACCCTGGCCTTAACATTATCGCTCATCATCGTTAAAAACATTTCACGGATCCTGCATTTTAAACCGTTGTCATATACCGGTACAGCCACCTCAACCCGGCGCAGCGTATTCCTTGTCATAAAATCTGCAGAGGAAATATAGATGCTGTCGCGCTCCGGCGTTCCGAATATATAGATTCTGGAATGCTCCAGATAACGTCCTACAATACTGCGTATCTGTATGTTTTCCGTTTTTCCTGGAACTCCAGATTTCAGGCAGCAGATTCCTCTTACGACCATTTCAATCTTTACACCTGCTTTTGAGGCTTCTACCAGCTTGTCAATGATGCGTTTATCGGTAAGAGAATTGATCTTAATACCGATGTACGCCGGTTTTCCGGCCAAAGCGGTCTGAATCTCCTTGTCGATCATAGAAAGAACAGGCTCCTGAAGGCATTTCGGGGCAACCAGTAATTTTTCTGATTTTTCTACCGTGTCACCGATCAGGATGGACTGAAATACACGCAGCGCGTCCTCTCCGATTTCCGTATTTGCGGTAATCAGGGAAAGATCTGTGTACATGCGGGATGTTTTTTCATTGTAATTTCCTGTACCAACCTGCGTGATATACTGGATATTACTTCCGTCTTTTCTGGTTATAAGGCACAGTTTAGAATGAACCTTCAGACCATCAATACCATATACGACATGGTAGCCCGCATCTTCCAGGCGGCGGCTCCACTCAATGTTGTTCGCTTCATCAAAGCGCGCCTTTAATTCCACCAGAACATCTACCTGTTTGCCGTTTTCAGCTGCTTCTACCAGTGCCTCCACAACTTTGGAATTCTTTGCCAGACGATATAAAGTCATTCGGATAGAAACTACCTTGGGGTCATTGGCTGCTTCTGACAGCATATTTAAAAATGGCCGGATGCTTTCATATGGATAGGAAAGCAGAACGTCATGATCCAGAATCTGCGGAATGACCGGGCTTGCGGAATCCAGCTGGGAGGTAGACTGCGGAAGCCGTTTCGGAAATACAAGGTCCGGATTTTTACGGAGTACATCTTCCAGCGCAAACAGGAAAGACAGATCCAATGGCGCTTTGGAATAAAAAACCTGATCCTTGGTCAGTTCCAGATAATTGCAGACGGTATCCACCATCTTCGGGGCTATATCTCTTGTCAGTTCCAGACGTACCGGCGCCAGCTTTTTTCTTAATTTAACGACCTGGGCCATCTGATCCCGGTAATTCAGATCCTCATCATAAATCTTGTTCACATCAATATCCGCATTTCTGGTAACTCTCAGCACTGATTTTTCCAGTACTTTATAACCGGAAAAGGCAGTCGGGAGGAAATGCAGGATCAGCTCTTCCAACAGCATGTAGGTAGATTCCAGTCCGGGAACCGGGATCAGCCGTGGGATCATCTCACTGCTGCACGGAATAATTCCAATCTTTTCTTTTCCGCTTTTGGTACCAAGAATTGCAAATGCATAGATTTCCTGTCCTTTTAAAAACGGAAACGGCTGTTTACGACCAACGATCATGAGAGAAAGCAGCGGAAGTACTTCCCTGCGGAAATAATCTTCCAGATATTTTCCATCTGCCTTGCTCAGATCCCTGAATGAGACCAGGTGCACGCCTTCTTTGGCCACCAGCTCCATTACATGCGTGTATATCGTATCCTTTCTGTCGTTTAAAACGTTGACCCGCTTTAAAATGGCATCGATCTGTTCCTGCGGTGTCATATTCGTCTTATTTTCCCGGTTGTCGCCAGGCAGTAATTTCATATCTTCCAGGGATCCGACACGGACCATAAAAAACTCATCCAGATTGGACTGATATATCGAAAGAAAGGACATGCGTTCACAAAGCGGAACCTTCTCATTTTCTGCCTCTTCCAGCACGCGTTCGTTGAATTTCAGCCAGGATAATTCGCGGTTGACGTAAATGCCGGTATGTTTATCTTCTACAGTGTTTGCTTTTGCAGCCATGTTAATGCCTCCTGTTGTTACGGAATGCCTCCCGTGTTTTTCTATGTAACAATAAATTTTTCCGATCAGTTTCCAAAGCAAATCCCTATCTCCTTTGCCTGCGCGATCATTTCATGCTCCGGCGGTACCGTTTTCAGTTTTCCGCTTACTTCCTCCAGCGGGAGTGCAACCAGCTTACCCTCCCGTAAAGCTACCATAAATCCATAATGCTCTTCCAGGATCAGCTGTGCAGCAAAGGAACCAAGCCGTGATGCCAGAACCCGGTCATAGGCATTGGGACTTCCACCTCTCTGTGTATGTCCCGGTATGGTAATGCGCACCTCCTGCCCGGTTTCAGCTGCCAGCTGATCTGCGATTTCATATGCAATGGAGGGATAAGTATTTCTGGGTTTTTTCTTTTTGTATTCGCTCCTGGTCAGGGCGGCATCTTCTTTGGAGATTGCGCCTTCCGCCACAGCCAGAATGGAAAAATGCTTTCCGTTCTCGGTGCGCTGTTTCAGCGCATCGGCTACCTTGTGGATATCATAGGGCAATTCCGGCAAAAGAATGACATCGGCTCCTCCGGCAATTCCGGCATGAAGGGTAAGCCATCCTGTTTTATGCCCCATCACTTCCACAATAAAGATCCGGCTGTGGGAAGCTGCCGTCGTATGGATGCAGTCAATGGCATGTGTTGCGATATCCAGGGCACTGTGAAAACCAAACGTCATGTCAGTTCCCCAGATATCATTATCGATGGTTTTGGGAAGGGTAACCACGTTGAGGCCTTCCTGCTTTAACAGATTGGCAGTTTTATGCGTTCCGTTTCCGCCAAGGATCACAAGACAGTCCAGCTTCCATTTACGGTAATGATTCTTCATGGCCTTGACCTTATCCAGTCCCTGCTCATCCGGAACCTGCATCTGCTTAAAGGGTTGTCTTGAGGTACCGAGAATGGTTCCGCCAATCGTCAGGATCCCGGAAAAATCGGAAGGCTTCATCTTTTTTCTGTTTCCATAGATCAGGCCCTTATAGCCATCTAAAATTCCATAAATCTCAATCTCGGCTTCTTTTTCATACAGCGCCTTGGCAACTCCGCGCATAGCCGCATTTAAGCTCTGGCAGTCGCCGCCGCTAGTCAGGATTCCGATTTTCTTCATCTTACTTCGCTCCAGTTTCTATAGGTTTTTTCGTAAAGATTGATCCTGTTCAGCATTGTTCTGATACAATTTCTGGAAGGAAATGTTATCCATGGCTTCTTCAGAAATGCTGACACAGTTGTCTGCAATACGGTCAATATTGTAGAGCATATTAGAATACTGCATGGTCAGATCGGAAGAACAGGTATTTTTCTTGATACGTGCCATATGAGCCTTGTTATTCTGTTTCTGAAGCTTACGGATTTTGTTTTTATCCTTTGATACCTTTGCTACAATATCCTTATCTCCATTTTCCAGAGCCTGCATGGCAGTCACAAACAGATTTTTCAGTGTTCCGATCCCTGTCTCCAGCTCATGCAGGGCCTCTGCGGAAAAAACGCCGCCATGCTCCTGGGAAAATTTAGCCACTGTACCGATTTCCTCGCAGCGGTCAGCGATACGGTCAATGTTGTTGTTGATGTAAAGCAGACCTGCGGCCTGTTCGGACTGCTGTTCGGTCAGGGTACCGCTGGCAAACATTTTTACAATATAACTGCCAATCTGTTCCTGAAGCTTCTTCACCGCAAAATGCATCTCTTTAAAATTCTGATACGCTGCCACTGCTTCTTTTCCCACAAATGCAAGCTTCATGCTATCCATCATCTGCCTGGTAAAATCAGAGACACGCTGGATCTCCTCAGAAACCAGATAAAGAGCCGCTGCAGGCTGCGTCAGAACCCGGTTTTCCAGGAATTGCGGTTCAAAGGTCTGGCGCTCCTGCTGATCCTGCCCGCGCACCAGACAGGTAACGATCTTTACCATAACCGGGATTAACGGAAGCCATATCAGGGTGCAGACAATATTGAACGTCGTATGTGCATTTGCGATCTGCCTGGAAATCACATCCAGCTCCGGCCCTTTTGGAGAAATAAAACGTACAAAAGCTGCCAGTAGCGGAATCAGAAATAAAAATACTATACTTCCCGTAATGTTAAAAACACTGTGAGCCAGTGCAGTTCTTTTTGCGTTTTTGGACTGGCCGATTGAAGCAAGAAGTGCGGTGATCGTGGTACCGATGTTATCGCCCAGAAGAATCGGAATCGCTCCGGTGAGTCCAATGACACTGGTTACACCATCCGGACCGGCCTGAGATGCAAAATTCTGCAAAACCGCGATCGTTGCGGAACTGCTCTGTACCACAAGCGTCATACCGGCACCAAGCAAAATACCAAGAACCGGAATATGGGAAACCTTTCCCATCATGTCTACAAAAAACGGACTGCTGGCAAGTGGTTTCATAACACTACCCATAATTTCAATTCCTTCAAAAAGCAGCCCGAAAGAGAAAATAACCATACCGATATTTTTAATTTTTTCTTTTTTGCTGATAAAATTCAGAAGAAAACCGATAAAAATAATCGGATAAATATAATTGCTGATCTTAAATGCCATCAGCTGGGCCGTCATGGTCGTACCGATATTGGCACCGAAAATAACGGAAATGGCCTGAGGAAGACTCATCAGACCTGCACTGACAAATCCGATCACCATGACGGTCGTGGCGGAGCTGCTCTGTAAAACTGCAGTCACCAGTGCTCCTGCCAGAGCTCCCATTACTGCATTTCTGGTAAGAAAGCTGAGTATCTTTTTCATTCCCTCTCCCGCGGCCTTCTGAAGTGCGTCACTCATGCTGTTCATGCCATATAAAAACAGGGCAAGACCACCGATGAGGCCAAAAAAGATCTTAACGTTTTCATTCATGTTTTCCTTCTCCTTTGTACATACTCGACAAATTCATTTACTCATCCTTTTCAGCATATACCAGCAGTGAGGATTTCTCTATCTCACCGCAGTTAAGAGAATGTTAAATCCATGTAAAATCAGCAAAGCTTACTTCCATTCGCCACCAGGCGGAACCGGCAGTTCAGACACTCCGCGGCCCTTTTGCACATGAGCATGCGCTCCAGAAAAATCTCAAAATAATCCATCAGGCTGCAGATGGAATCATCCAGCTCCAGGTTCATCTGGATCAGACGCTTTTCCTGGTCAATTTTAAGGCTGGAAGAGAGTGCCGCATAATTTACACGGTCGTGGATATCGAATTTGGCTTTGTTGGGATTCTGTACCCGGTTTCTTCTGACATCTGTTTTATCAGCAAGGATCAAAGCGGCTGAGATCGGGTCGATGGCCGTTCCGGTGCCCTCATCATGATGTCCGATGGCAGCAGTGACCGTAAGGATCTGTTCCAGGTCCATATTGCGTTCTTTTAAGATTCCATAAGCCAGAATTGCTCCGCTATGCGCATGGTCATGACGGTTTACGCTATTTCCAATATCATGCATATATCCGGCAATTTTTGCCAGTTCAATGGTTCTCTTTTTGTAGCCCAGCTCTTTTAAGATCATACCAGCGGTCTCCGCTGCTTTTGCTGCGTGTTTCCGCGAATGCTCCGTATAGCCAAGCTCCCGAAGAACCTCATTTCCCTTTTCAATCAGTAAATTGATTTCTCTGTCTTTTCGGATCTCTGTAATATCTGGTTTCATATTTTGGATCACCCTCTCTTTTTGTATAGAGGAAGTATAACGGTAAAATATGAGGTTTAAATTCTATCCAGTTAAAATTTATGTAAAAACAGCAAAAAAGCCATTGCAAAACAGTTTTATAAATTCTGTTTTACAATGACTTTTCATTTTTTCGCGTTCAGTGCGCTGGCCTGATGATCCAGATATCTGATGTTTTACACACCCTCTTCTATTCAGTCATTTCTTCTTTCAGCAGCAAATCTTTAAAAATCAAACGTAGAGCCCAGATTGCCAGGATCGTGGTTCCGATGTCAGCTAACGGCTGTGCGATCTGGATACCAAGAATGCCGATGGCCGGTGTCAGGATCAGAAGCAGTGGGATCAGAAACCACCCCTGTCTTGCGGTGGAGACCACTGTAGCCCAGGTGCCATATCCCATGGACTGCGGTGTCATATTGCCCATAACAGTGATACCCATGAGCGGCAGCGTGCAAAGCTGCAGGCGGAGGGCCAGTGTACCGATCCGGATCACGTCCATATCATCCTTGCGGAATACTGCCACAATATTGCCGGAAAATATCAGGCCGATCACGGCAAATACAAAAAGAACGGCTGTACTGACCTTAATGCAGAACACACAGGCCTCTTTCACACGTCTGTACATGCCTGCTCCGAAGCAATAGCTGCAGACCGGCTGGAACCCCTGTCCAAAACCGATCATGGCAGAGCCGACAAACATCATAAACCGGTTGACAATGGACATGGCTGCAATCGCTGCGTCACCGTAGGGCTGCGCCATGATATTCATGATGATCGTTGCTACGCTGGCAATGCCCTGACGTCCCAAGGATGCTATGCCGCCGTATAGAATTTGTCCATAGAGTCTGAGCGTTGGGCGGAACTTTCGGATATCAATCGAAATGCAGTCCTTGCGAAGGTTGCACATGGCAAGCAAAATGCAGAAGCTGACAAACTGCGAGATTCCGGTAGCCAGCGCCGCTCCTGCCGTTCCCATATCCATGCCGAAAATAAAAACCGGATCCAGGACAATGTTTAAAATACCGCCGGTGGTAATGCCGACCATGGCAAAAAGGGCTTTCCCCTGGAAACGCAGGATATTGTTCATGATAAAGGATGTCATCATGAACGGTGACGCAAGTAAAATGTAGGAAGCATAGGCTTCTGCGTAAGGCGCGATGGTCACGGTAGATCCCAGCATCATAACCAGCGCATGGATATTGGCCGTGCCAAGCACGGTAATGACAAGTCCCATGCCGAAGCCGGTAAAAAAACCGATGGAGGCAAGCTTCTCCGCCAGTTCTCGGTTTCCGGCACCGATCAGTCTGGCAATGTAGTTGCCGGAGCCAATGCCGATCATAAAGGACAATGCCTGAATGATGGCCATGGCAGAAAAAATAATGCCCACGGCACCGGAGGCGCTGGTCCCGAGCTGACTTACAAAAAAAGTATCCGCCATGTTGTAGATGGAAGTCACCAGCATACTGATGATGGTCGGAACGGCCAGCTTCGAGATCACGCGTCCTACCGGCGCATGGGCCATTTCATAGTACTGGTCATGTGTTTCTTTTGTCTGTTCCATGATAATATCTCCTGTCTGAATCGTAGTGTCAGATATTCATTATATCATCATTTAGACAATGATGCCATGCCCAATCCTTGTAATTCTTTTATTTTGCTTTTTTCTTTTTGTTATCTCCCCACGCGTACATAACCAGGGCCAGCGCAATAACGCCGTAGGAAATGAATACACGGAAATACTCACCGATAGCTGCATCACCAAACAGATTTTTACCTGCGGACGGTGCCACAATGAATAAGAGGTGGAACAGGATACAGCCGAGAAGCGCCTGTCCGTTGGTTGCTTTCTTGATAGAAGCTCCGCCTACCAGGATTGCCGCTCCTGCATACAGGCCAACCTGCTCATGAGCACCGTAGGTCTGGAAGGAACCCATATTCTGTACGAAGATGAGCTGTCCCCAACCGGCCAGCACAGTGGAAATGATGATGGCGATCACGCGGACACGATCCACATTGATACCGGCCGCGTTGGCCACGGTACGGTTCTGTCCGACTGCACGGAACTGCTGCCCGATGCGGGTCTTCATGATTGCGTTGTTGAACACACATAACAGTGCCACGATCAGGAATGTGACCATCGGCACACTGACCATGGAGAATGCCGCAGTCACAAACGGAAGCTGCGCAATGACAGCCACTGCTACACAGATGCCGGTACGGGTCAGGGCTTTCTTTTTGTCTTCCTTCTTTGTGGCAAGCTTTACCAGACTCCATATGGCAATCAGTCCGCAGAGGATCAGCGCCGCAGTACCAAAAGGCACGCGCCACAGACCGTCCAGCGCGTATTTGAAGCCGCGCTCAGTGGAAAGATCAATGGTGTTTGCCACACCGGTGGAACCCTTGATGACCAGGCCCGGTGTCTTTAACGGAATCAGATTTCCGAAAATGAACAGGAATAACAACTGATACAGTCCGTTCGCGAAATATCCGAGGATCAGTCCGCCGATCATCTCCTGTCCTTTCATCTTGTTCATCAGTTTACCGATCAGGAAACCGAAGAAAGCCGCGATCGGCATGGTGATGACCATGGCTGTGAGGAATCCGGCAAGGCCGCTGATGCCCCACTCAATGACCCACAGTGCCGCAATCTGGGCTGCCATAGCACCAATGGTGATGGCAAAGTTGATTCCCATTCCGGCAATGATCGGAATGATCAGGGCCAGGACAATGAAGGAGTTTCGGCTCAAACGGCCAAAGAGCTCATACATTACATAAGAAACCGTCTGTCCGGAGCAAACCAGGCCGATGAGACACAGTACGACGAACATCACGGTAACTGCATTTTTCTGCAGAATTTCACGAAAATCCCATTTATTACGCACGAGACTCACCTCCTGACTTTGTAAGCGCATATAAAATGATTCCGTTGGAAATCAGGATACGAAGGGTCTCTGAAATGGTGGAGCCCGGAACCAGTACATTGGCTACCGGCATACCCAGTGTCAGAACGCCCTGGAATAAGAACGTACCGATCAGAACATGACTGATCTTACAACGGGTAGTGGATGCGCCGCCGATCAGGATTGCGGATGCGGCGATAAATCCCATCTGGCGCGGTGCGGTGTAAAGCTGCATGAAACCGTAGCTCTGGGAGTATACCAGAATTCCCACAGCGCCCAGCACGGTGGAAAGCACAGTTCCTACAATACGCATGCGGTCTACGTTGATGCCGACAGATTCCGCAAAGCGCGGGTTGTTGCCCACAGCCTGCATCGCCTGTCCGGTCTTGCTTCTGGAGAACAGCCATACCAGCGCGCAGCAGACTGCCATGAAGAGCAGCAGGCCGGTCGGGATGGTGAACTCACCGATCTGGAATGCCAGGAAATCATTTAAGATGTGACGGAAATTCGTGGAATCCAGACCAATGGTATTACGAAGTCCGGTTCCCAGCGGCCAGCGCAGCTTCAGAGACTGGAACGGAAGCACAAGCCATGCGATACACATCAGGGAGACGATGGAAAATCCAACGTATGTAGTAACGGACATTTCGGAACCCTTCAGCCGGTTTAACATCAGAGCGTATAAGTATCCGCAGACTGCCGCAAGCACAGAGCCTGCCACAATGGCAAAGAATAATCCGCCCCAGCCTGGGATTCCAAGCTCAATCGTTAACAGTCCGCCAATCAGACCGGCTACCAGGCCGATCGGAAGGCCCAGGTTCAAGCTGATACCGCACTGGATGCCCGGCACCATAGCCAGAACCATGATGGCGTTCATGCCCATACGGACTACGGTGTTGCTTAACAGAGTGGATAAGGACAGGTCATACCACAGAGTCATAAAGCACAGCAGAATAAAGAACACGCCAATGATGACTCTCGGGATACCAAGCTTTGCCACCAGAACCTGATGGAATAATAACAAAAGCGCTACGACTATCAGGGCGCATGCCAGGTAGATCATGTCATCCGCATGGCGGATCAGACGCTGCGCAGTGGTTTCTTTTGCGCTGCACTGCTCCACATAACGGTCATACTGGGTGGAGAAGCTGTCACCGGACTGGTAAAGGATTCCCTCTACTGTCTCTTCGAGGGTTTCCAGTGCCTCATCGGTCAGGACCGGGTAAATTTTCTTTAACTCCGCTCCTACCTTCGCATAGGTTGCCTTTGCTTCTTCCTGCTTTGCCAGCATTTCTTCTGTTGGCTCAAAACCGGACATATCCACAATGACTTCGTCATCCTCCGGAACTTCCTCTCCGGCTGCCAGCATTTCCTCATGTTTCTGTTCCAGAGCCGCTTCCGCCTCTGCATAGTGCGCTTCCTCATAAGCACTGCGGGCTGCAGTCTCAACTTCTGCGTATGCTTTAACGGCATCGGTGTAAACGGCAACAGCTGCGGAAAGGTCTGCCGTATCCACGGACAGGGTATCTGCCGCTGCGCCGCCCTCGTACTTCGCGCGGGTTTCAGCCTCAGCTTTCTCTACCGCCTCACGGATGGCTGCCATGCCGCCGCCGGCTTCCTTGGCCTGCTTCTGCGCCTCCTGCTTGGCAATGGCCACGTAACTCTCCACCACACTGTCTCCGGTGGCGCTTAAAAGTGTCTGGATGCGGAGCTGCTGCAGAATTTCCTGGCCCGCTGCCCCATTCTGCTTTGGTACGTTGAGCAGGCCAAGTACCAGACAGACGGCAGCCGCCGCGATGCAGAGAACCGCAATCATTTTCTGAATCTTCTGTTTCGTCATGCGTTCGTTCCCTCCTTTTCCAGATGTTCAGACGGCCGGATGCCGGACATGGCCAGACCGTAGTCAGCATCCGATGCCTGCGGTGACAGAACATCAACCAGCTTTCCTTCTGACACAATGGCAATACGGTCTGACACGCTCTTAAGCTCCTGAAGCTCAGAAGAAATGATAACAACCGTCATGCCAAGCTCCCTGTTTAAGCGCACCAGGGTTTCCAGTACCAGCTTTTTCGCGCCGATATCGATACCTCGGGTCGGCTCGGATACAAAGAGAAATTTCGGAGAGGTGCAAAGCGCTTTCGCGATGCAGACCTTCTGCTGATTACCACCGGATAAGGTACCGGAATGCTGGGTTGGTCCAAAGCACCGGATATCCAGGCTCTTAATATACTCCTCCGCAGTCTGACGGACCTTCTTGCTGTCTACCAGGGTAAAGGGGCCGATCTTCTTCAGGTATTCATTCTTGACCTGCATGGAATTGAAAACGATGTTGTCCTCAATGGAGCGGTCCAGAAGCAGGCCGACGCCCTTCCGGTCCTCGGATACCATAGCCACTCCGGCCTTCAGCACTTCCCGGGTATCCATGATATTCAGTTTTTCTCCAAACAGGGTAACCTCACCCTCTGCCTCATAAAGGCCCATAATGCCGTTAGAAATGCCAAGTTTTCCCTGACCGGCCAGTCCACCGATACCCAGGATCTCACCCTCAATGACATCCAGGGACAGACCGTTCACACGCTCGCCCGGCATATTGACATACAGGTCCCTGATGCTCATGGCAACCTTGCCCTGCGGTACCGGACGCGGCTCTACCTCAGCCATAGACTCGCCCTTGCGGCCCACCATCAGCTCCGCGATCTCACGGATACTGGTGTTCTTTGTCTCGCGGGTTGCCACCAGCTTTCCGTCACGCAGAATGGTAATGTTGTTGGAAGCAGCCATAACCTCATCCAGACGATGGGTAATGAAGATAATGGCAATGCCGCTCTCCGCGATTTTTTTCATAACGGAAATAAGCTGTGCTGCCTCACTCTCCGTTAAAACGGCGGTCGGCTCATCAAATACCAGAAGCTTTACGCCGGTCTTATCAATTTCTCTTGCAATCTCCACAAACTGCATATAGCCAACCGGAAGTCCCTGTACCAGAGTATTTTCGTCGATGGACATACCCACATGGTCCAGCGCAGTGCGCGCGTCTGTCTGCATAGCTTTCATATCCAGACTTTCCAGATTTTTGCCCAGCACACGGCTGACCGGGTTGGGACGGCAGATCTCACGGTTCAGCTTGATATTCTCCGTGATGGTAAAGCCCGGGAGCAGCATGAACTCCTGATGCACCATGCCGATGCCCTTTTCCATGGCATCATGGGGGGAAAGAATGCGCGTCTCCTCTCCATTTAAATATACGCTTCCCTCAAATCCGCCAGTGTTGTGGATGACCGGCATGCCGAACAGTACGTTCATCAGCGTCGATTTACCCGCACCGTTCTCTCCAAGGAGCGCATGGATCTCACCTTTTTTCACAGAAAGGGAAACGCCCTGAAGTACCGCGTTTTCCCCGTACTGCTTACTAATGTTTTTCATCTCAAGAACATAGTCTGTGTTCATGAAAAGCCCCTTTCTCTAAGATAGAAACAGGCACACCCGAAATCAATAGGGTGTGCCTGTCTGCAGATTTCAGTCTTTTACTTTAAGTAGTCGTTAAAATCAACCGGAGCAAGGAGGATTGTGTAATAGTTATCAAATTCCTCGCCATCCGCGTTCTTGTAGTTATTGATTTTGGCACCTTCAACCTTGGAGTTGAACATCTCCTTCAGAGTTTCTGCATCGTTCCGGTCTGCGATCTCACCGGTAATGTAGCCCTTTGCGTAATCTACGCCAACCTCAATGATGGTCATAGCTACCGGGGATGCCCAGGTGGAGAATCGGTCTACTGCGTCATGCTCTTTCAGCTTTGCTGCGATCTGCTCCAGTGCCTCAGTGTCATCGCCGCCGATGGCAAGCTCCAAACCCAGGGTAGCCGGGAATGCGTGATACGGGCTCGGGCAGCACGGCTGCGGATAGTAAGCGTTCGGCTCATCCAGGCATGCGGTCTGAAGAGACGGCTGCATACCACAGTTGGTGGTAAAGAATGCTACTTTCTTGCCTTCGTATTTCTTCAGCTGCTGCGGAACATCTTCCAGAATGAACTGCTGGGAAGCGGAAAGACCTGCCTCTGCGGTCGGGTCCGGAGCGGTAACGTCTACCATCTCGATGCCAAGTGCTTCTGCGTTCTTCTTAAGAAGCTCATGACGCGCCACGATCAGCTCCATAGCCATGTGACGCGGGAAAGAATAATGTACGAATACATCGATGCCCCACTCTGCGCATTTCTCCATGATGGTATCGCCCTGTGCAGCCTCATCTGCGTACAGTACGAGATCAGATGCCGCGGAGATAACTGCCGGATCCTCCTGCGGAGTACCCGCAATCAGAAGAATGTCGTCACGGCCCATCTCACGAACCTTGTCAAAACCTGCCTTTGCGCCAGGAACTGCCTGACACATCACGATGGCTTTTACATCCGGATCAGATGCGAAGGATACGATCTGGGATACAGTGGTCTCCATCTCAGACATGAAGTTGTCCGGATAAGTTGCGGTCACAATGTGCTCCGGTCCGTAGGTCTCCAGCGCACGCTCTGCCGCACGGAACTCCTCCTCACCCTGGGATACGGTACCGGTTAAGATGGCTACCTTCCAGTTGTCAGAGCCCTCGGATTTTGCAGCTTCTGCTGCCTCGGTCACAGCGGCCTCTGTGGTTTTCTCAGTTTCCGCCGGTGCTGCAGTTGTTGCGGTTGCTGCGCTTCCGCCGCCGCATCCGGCCAGTCCCATTGCCATGGCTGCTGCGGTAATCAGTGCCATAATTCTTCTCTTTTTCATATTTCTCCTCCTTCTTTTTAACAGCCTGTGCTGTCCTGTTTCCGGCTGCGCTGCTAATATCTGTTCCCCCATGCGCACCGGGTGCAGAACCGCTTCTTGTTTGTACGTTTGCGGCTTACACTTGTCTGTTAGTGTAACACAGCAAGTTCATTTGCGCAAGTACATTTTATTAAAAATGTTATTTCGCTACGTTAAAAATATGCCTGTTTTTGTATATTTGAGATAAAAAAATATGTCAGACTCTCAATAACATTGAAAATCTGACATATTTTTCTCATTTTTGTTTCAATTTTTATGTGCAAATATTGTGTATTTGTCTATACACTAACGATTCGCCAGTTCCTCGGTAATATCCTCCCAGGTTACGCCACGCTCTGCCATCAGGACCATGACATGATACAGAAAATCGGAGATCTCGTATTTGATTTCTTCTGGATCTGGGTTCTTGGCCGCAATGACGATCTCAGTAGCTTCCTCGCCCACCTTCTTTAAGATCTTGTCAATGCCCTTATCGAACAGATAGTTGGTGTAGGAACCTTCCTTCGGGTGAATTTTACGGTCCTGAATGACTGCAAAGACATCTTCAAATACCTTTAACGGATTGGTCTCTTTCGTCTCTTTTTCAGCCAGAGTCTGAAAGAAACAGCTGCGGGAACCAGTATGGCAGGCTGCCCCGATCTGATGCACCTTTGCAAGAATGGTGTCATTGTCACAGTCCAGCTGCAGGGACTTGACATACTGGAAATGTCCGGAGGTTTCTCCCTTTAACCACTGGCTCTTGCGGCTGCGGCTGTAATAATGCATCTTTCCGGTACGCAAGGTATCCGCAAATGCCTGCTCGTTCATATAAGCCAGCATCAGAACTTCAGAGGTCTTATAATCCTGAATGATCACCGGAACAAGTCCGTCCGCGTTTGTCTTAAAATCTCTCCAGGAAATGCTGCTCTTTAAAATATCCACAGGAAGGCCAAGCGCGCCAAGCTCCTGTTTAAACTCCATATAAATGCCATGATCCGGCTTCTCATTTACAAAAACCACACCAGCCGCAGGCTCTGCTTTCAGTTCTCCGGCAAGTTTTCCGGCATCACAGGACGTACTCATGATATAGTAATGCATCTGCTCATCCATGGTCCGGATCATTTCTGCTGCCTCCGGAAGCACTTCTTCTTCAAGAAAAGCCATAGAAGCCCCAAGCTGGGCGTATTCCGGAATCCGTTTTGTCTGCGCCGCGTCATGCAGGAGGATAAAGATTTTCTCGCTTCCAAACCGGTCTGCGGCCTCTTTGATCATGTCCACATTTTCCTCAGCGGAAGCATCCAGAAAGACACCCTTTGCACCCGCGTAAAGGTATTTTTTCACGTCCTCCAGGCGTTTTACCCGGCCGCCCGCGAAGATCGGAATGTCAATGGCTCTTGCCATTTTCCGGATCAGGCCGATATTATATTCATGCTCCTCATCGGTCCTGGAGCCGTCCACAAATACCAGGCCATCCGCTCCGTCATTGCCGCAGGCTGACGCATAGGAAAGAATCTCCTCTTCCTGTTTTCCATCGCAGCAAAGCTGCGCCAGTAACCGTTTCCATTCTGCCATAATCATTCTCCCTGTTCAAACCGCGCTACCGCATCCGGCAGGCTGATTTTTTTCTCATACAATGCTTTTCCGATGATGGCTCCCCTGATGCCGCTCTCATGCAGGCGGGTAAGATCATCCATGCAGGAAACTCCGCCGGAGGCGATCACATCCAGACCGGTCTTTTCCGTCAGAAGCTTTGTGTACTCCACATTCGGCCCGGTTAAGGTACCATCCTTGGAAATGTCCGTATATACAATATGTTTCACACCAAATTTCTTCATCTGCTGGCAGAGATCCAGTGCGGAAAGACTGCTGACCTTCTCCCAGCCCTCCACGGCCACCATACCGTTTTTAGCGTCCACACCAGCTACAATACGGTCTGGTCCGAACGTCTCCACCAGTTCTTTCATAAATTCCGGACGTTCTACTGCCCGGGTGCCGATGATACAGCGGGTAATGCCGAGATCCAGCATATTCTTTACAGCCTCTGCGCTGCGAATGCCGCCGCCCAGCTCAATGGGTACGGAAACGCTGGATACAATGGCACGGATGGCATCCTCATTCACGGAATGCCCGGCCAGCGCACCGTCCAGGTCCACGATATGGAGGAACGACGCCCCCTGGCTGACCCAGAGCTTTGCCATGTCAGCCGGAGTATCGGAATAAACTTTTACGTTGTCAAATAATCCCTGTGTCAGGCGGACACATTTACCGCCCTTCATGTCGATTGCCGGATATAACTGCATTGCGATTGTTCTCCTTTTATCCTGTTTTCATAACGGTTTTCATGCGGCACGTACTGCACACGTTTCAGTGGCTCCTGCTTTACAGTACGCCCTTGGTGGACAGTACATCGGTGATGCGGGCATCGAAGCGGGTGGCATTGTCCAATGCCTTGGCAAAAGCCTTAAAAGCGCCCTCGATAATATGATGATTGTTGATGCCGCTTAACTGCTTTACATGAAGGTTCATCTCCGCGCCGTAGGATACCGCGTAGAAAAACTCCCGGATCATCTCAGTCTCCAGATCCCCGACTTTTTCCCGGTCCAGATTTAAATCATATACCAGATACGGACGTCCGCAAAGATCCAGAGAGCACAAGAGCAGAGCCTCATCCATGGGAAGAATCATGGTGCCGTAACGGACAATGCCCTTCTTATCTCCAACCGCCTCCTTGATGGCCTTTCCCAGTACAATGCCGACGTCCTCAATGGTGTGATGGGTATCGACCTCCAGATCTCCATCCACATAGAGCTTTAAGTCAAACAAACCATGTCGCGCAAAGCCGTTTAACATATGGTCAAAAAAGCCAATGCCAGTATGGATATCAGCCTTTCCGGTTCCGTCCAGTTCCAGAGTCAGGCGGATTTTTGTTTCTTTTGTATTTCGTTCAATCGTTGCGCAGCGTGCCATCCTGCATTCCTCCTGTCATTGTGTTCTTCTTCATGCTGTCATGTGCCGTTCGCCGCCTGATTATTCAAAGCGGACACGGATGGAGTTTGCATGTGCTGTCAGATGCTCTGCCTCCGCGAAGCTCTCAATGTCCGTGTGCACTGCCTCCAGCGCCTCTCTGGAATAGTAGATGATGCTGGATTTCTTGATGAAATCATCTACACCCAGCGGAGAGAAGAACTTTGCGGTTCCGTTGGTCGGAAGCACATGGTTCGGACCTGCGAAATAGTCACCAAGCGGTTCAGAACTGTATTCACCCATGAAGATGGCTCCGGCATTCTGAATCTTGGTCATGACTTCAAACGGATTCTTTGTCACGATTTCAAGATGTTCGGAAGCAATGGCATTGGCCGTCTCAATGGCATCCTCCATGGAATCTGCCACCAGAATGTAACCATAATTTTCCAGGGATTTCTCCAGGATTGCCTTTCTGGAAAGGTTCTGCACGAATGCGTCTGCCTCTGCGGATACCTTCTCGGCCAATTCCATGCTGGTAGTAACTAAAATTGCGGAAGCCAGTTCATCATGCTCAGCCTGGGATAGCAGATCGGCTGCCACATAACGCGGATTTGCATTCTCATCTGCCAGCACTAAAATCTCGCTCGGTCCGGCAATGCTGTCGATGCTGACATGACCATAAACCGCTTTTTTGGCCAGAGCTACAAAAATATTGCCCGGTCCTACGATCTTGTTGACTCTCGGGATCGATTTTGTGCCAAATGCCAGTGCCGCAATGGCCTGGGCACCGCCCACTTTGTAAACCTCCGTAGCGCCTGCCAGATGTGCCGCGATCAGGGTTACCGGATTTACCCTGCCATCCTTTCCAGGTGGTGTCACCATGACAATCTTCTCCACTCCGGCTACCTCAGCCGGGATAATATTCATCAGCACGGAGGACGGGTAAGCTGCCTTGCCTCCCGGCACATAAACGCCGACGCTTGAGAGCGCGGTCACCTTCTGGCCCAGGATGGTGCCGTTTGGCTTGCTGTCGAACCAGCTGTATTGTTTCTGTTTCTCATGGTACTCGCGGATATTTTTCATGGATTTTTTCATGACTGCCAGAAGATTCGGATCCACCTGGGAGAGTGCTTCCTGAATCTCAGCCTGCGTCACGCGAATATTGTCTGCAGACAGTTCTGCACCGTCAAATTTTTTCGTATACTCAAAAAGGGCTTCATCCCCTCTTGCGCGGACATCGTCCACAATTTCCTGAACAGTGCCTTCATAGGCGCTGTAGTTATTCGGATCCCGTTTTAATAAATCCGCAAGGATATTTGCTCTGCTCTGTTCATTTAATTTGATGATTCTCATGGTTCTTTATGCCTCCTGAATCAGATTTTTTAACTGCTGTATGATCTTGGTAATACGCTCATGCTCCATCTTCATGCTGACCTGGTTGACCACCATACGGGCGGAAAGCGCACAGACCTCTTCCAGAACTGTCAGGCCGTTTTCCCGCAGCGTGGAACCGGTCTCCACAATATCTACAATCACCTCGGAAAGTCCTACGATGGGAGCCAGCTCGATGGAGCCGTTCAGCTTGATGATCTCCACGGTCTGATGTTTCTTATTGTAGAAGTAATCCTTCGCAATGGACGGATACTTGGTAGCAACACGGATCAGTTCATGATGCTGTAAGAGTTCTTTTGCTGATTCCGGTCCGCACACGCACATGCGGCACTTGCCAAGTTTCAGATCCAGCACCTCATAAAGCTTTCTTCCTTCCTCCAGAATCGTATCTTTTCCCACGATGCCAATATCAGCTGCACCATATTCCACGTAAGTTGGCACATCATTGGCCTTCGCCAGAAAGAAGCGGTAACCAAGCTCCTCATTGGTAAAGATGAGTTTTCTGGTGTCTTTGTCTTTCATTTCCTCGCAGGTAATCCCAATCTTCTCAAACAGATCCAGGGATTTATTTGCCAGCCGTCCCTTGGCCAGCGCAAATGTAAGATATCTCATAATGGCCGACCTCCTTAGTGAATATAATCCCGAACCGTTTCGGTATATGCCTGACGGACAGAAACGCCCGTCTCTGTATCATAAACAACAGCAATGCTGCCATCTTCCGGAAGACTGATCAGCCGGTGCAGCTGGAAGCGTCTCGCGTAATCCAGGTAAGCATCCATGCTCTCCGATTCGGCCCTCGGCGTCAGCTGCGCCGGGATTCCTGCATTGCGGAACTGGCATACCAGGCGGATAGCCCTGTCTCTCGCTGCCGGATCATACAGGATGATGGTGTCGTTCATTTTTACATCAATACGTATCTTCTGTCTGGAAAGAGCCAGAAGAAGCTGGTCTGCCATAATGGCAAAGCCGACCGCGGCTGCTTTCTTTCCAAACTGCTCCAGCAGTTTGTCATAGCGTCCGCCTGCTACAATGTACTCACCAGTTCCATAGGTGTAGGCCTTGAAAATAATGCCGGTGTAATAGGAATATTTGCTCAGCATGCCAAGATCATAAGAAACATAATCACCAAGTCCATAGCTATCTAAAATCTCCTGTACCTCTTCCAGGCGGTGAATTGCGCCCAGAGCCCGCTCATTGGTAGTCATGGACTTTGCCAGGCGGATCTGATCAATGTCTCCGAACAGCTCAGGAAGCTTCAAAAACAGTTTTTTCAAATCTTCGCCCATGGTCTGCTCTGACAAAAGTTCTTCCACACCGAAATAATTCTTATTTTCAATCAGGATTCGCAGCTGCTCCTGGGTTTCTTCATTCATACCGGACTCTTCCACAAGGCCACGGTAAAACTCCACCTGCCCCAGCTCAACCTGAAACTCTTTCAGGCCCGTTTCCTTTAACGCGTCAATGACCATGGCAATCATCTCTGCGTCAGCATCCGCGGTATCATCTCCAATGAGCTCGGCACCGGTCTGGGTGGACTCCTTTAAGCGCCCCTGATAGCTGGTACCGTTAATGAAGGTTGGTCCAAGATAGCAGAGACGTAAGGGTTTGGTTTCATCCATATAATACTTTGCCACACAGCGGGCAATGGGCGGCGTCATATCCGGCCGCAGAACCAGCGTATTGTTATCCCGGTCAAAAAACTTGTACATGCCCTGGCTTCCCACGCTTCCTCGCTCTTTCTTGAAAATATCAAAAAACTCAAATACCGGAGTCTCAATGCTCTGATATCCGTAAAGGCTGAACACATGCTGAATCTTCTGCTCTACAGCAAGCTTTCTGGCACATTCCTCCGCATAAATATCACGCACACCCTCCGGGGTATGCAGTAACTGGTTGTTCATGTTCATAATTCCGTCTCCAATGCTTTCTTGTGGTAAAGTGCTAATTCGTTAACGTGGTTTTAATTATAGGAGAAAGCATCTGAATTGTCAATCAATATCTTGATTTTGTTTTGTGCTTTTCCTTTATTGTAAATCTCTGATCTGGGACCGTCAAATAAATTTCCTCAATATATATTAGTATTTTTTATATATAATGCCAGTTGTATAAATATAGTGATATATGATACACTGATTCTGGATTTTGCGTTTTCTATACTATTACATACAGATTGGAAGGAGTTTAGCAATTATGGGAGGCTTTTTCGGAGTAGTATCAAAACACGACTGTGTGATGGATCTGTTTTTCGGTACAGACTATCATTCCCATCTTGGAACCCGCCGCGGCGGCATGGCTGTCTATGGAGAACATGGATTTCAGAGAAGTATTCATAATATAGAGAATTCCCCGTTCCGGACAAAATTTGAACGGGATGTGGAAGAACTTGCAGGAAATGCTGGTATCGGCTCCATTTCCGATAACGAACCGCAGCCGCTCCTGATTCACTCACATCTGGGAAGCTACGCCATTGTCACCGTTGGTAAGATTAACAATGAAGAGGAACTGATCCAACACGCCTTCAATAATGGGCACATCCATTTCATGGAAATGAGCGGTGGCCGCATCAACGCCACCGAACTGACTGCTGCCATCATCAACCAGAAACAGACTCTGACAGATGGCCTTTTATACGCTCAGGAAATGATTCAGGGTTCCATGACCATTCTCCTGCTGACGCCGGAAGGCATCTACGCTTCCAGAGACCGCTATGGCCGCACTCCGCTGACTGTGGGGCAGAAGGACGATGCCTGCTGTGTTTCCTTTGAGAGTTTTGCTTACATCAATCTCGGTTATCACGACTGCTACGAATTAGGTCCTGGTGAAATTGTGCGGGTGACCGCCGACGGCGTAACCCAGCTTTCCGCACCGAGAAAAGAAATGAAGATTTGTTCCTTCTTATGGGTATACTACGGCTACCCGACTTCCAGCTATGAAGGAATCAATGTAGAAGAAATGCGCTACCGCTGCGGACAGATTCTGGCAGACCGGGATCTGGGCTGTCATGGGTGCAGCCACTGCCCGGGACATGCAAATGCGGCCGTATCCGGCAGCCAGACTCCTGAGACTGCCATTTCTGCTGAGCAAAACGCTGCCAGCACAGGAACCGACACAATCCATCCAGATATCGTAGCCGGTGTTCCGGACTCCGGCATTGCCCATGCCATCGGCTACGCCAACGAATCCGGCATTCCGTTCGCGAGACCCTTCATTAAATATACTCCGACCTGGCCGCGCTCTTTCATGCCACAGAATCAGAGTCAGAGAAACCTGATCGCGAAGATGAAGCTGATCCCGGTGGGGGCCCTCATCAAAGACAAGAGCCTGCTCCTGATCGACGATTCCATCGTCCGCGGAACCCAGCTGGGCGAAACCACCGAATTTCTCTACCAGAGCGGAGCCAAAGAAGTACACATCCGCCCGGCCTGCCCGCCATTGCTCTTCGGCTGCAATTACTTAAACTTCTCCCGTTCCAACTCCGAGCTGGACTTAATCACCCGCCGCATCATCCGCGACCGCGAAGGAGACAACGTATCCGAAGAGATTCTCGCCGACTACGCCAACCCGGACAGCCAGAATTACCAGGAAATGGTCGAAGAAATCCGCAAACGCTTAAACTTCACCACCCTCAAGTTCCACCGCCTGGACGATCTGGTAAAATCCATCGGACTTCCAAAAGAATGCCTGTGCACATACTGTTGGGATGGGCAAGAGTAAAATAACAATTTAAGAATAGTCACGAAAGGTCCGAAGCCGGACACGTTGCACTTATATTTATGCTACGCAGGATACCACCCCGGCCTGCTTCTGCTTTCCTGGCTATTCTGCGGTAATAAAAAACACAGCCAGAATGCTACTGGTAAAAGCTGGAAATT
>NZ_QUFI01000003.1:0-96549 GCF_003478505.1 Clostridium sp. AF27-2AA | reverse complement strand
AAAACACAGCCAGAATGCTACTGGTAAAAGCTGGAAATTATGGCTTTTATCAGTACCGTTCTGGCTGATTTTATTTCTCTCGTAGCGGGGCCAATACAGCAGAAGCCGGTTATCCCGGCATTCCACGGAGCATAAATATGGGTATACGTGTCCGGCTATGCAGCGACTGGTGTTTGAGGGAGGCGGACGGCGAGTCCGACTATCCGCAAACAGCTGTCAGCTGCATCGTCCGAACACAATACCCATATTTTGCGCAGCGGTATGCCGGGATTACCGGCTTCGGACCTATATTGATATCGCTCTTAAATTTTTATTGTGCGGAATCTCGTTCTGTGAGGTCTTTTTGTATCGTCTCCAGATAATGCACCAGAATATCCCGGCTGGCGCGGATCTGATAGCTTTTATCGACCTCATCGTAGGTGAAGCTCTTGCGGCCCCCGTCCTGCATCCGTTTCCAGAAGGTTTCCAGATCATGAAATGGGACATAATACAATTCATCTAACGCAGTGAAATGAAGAATGATAAAGGCGATTCCTCCCTGTTCTTCAAATTCTTTCATAAACCGGATCTGATGCTCATGAACGTTTTGAAGCGGAAAGGTTTTTACCGCGCATTCCTTCGCGTCGAAGCAGACCGGAATACCCTGTACAGCTCCAATATAGTCCACGGTACTTTTCTGGTCAAAGTAAGCCAGAGTGATGTGCCTGGTGGATTTTTCAATGGTGATGGGCGTGATCGGGGTTGGGATTTTCTGGATCAGGGCCAGCTTTTTCTCCCGGTAAACTTCATTTGTATGGTTGATTATATCCTCGAGTGTGGAGCCGCGCAGCCCCCGGCTTTTCCAGGTGCCCATACTAACGCACTCCCTCCGGCAGAGGGCCAAGAACTTTCTGGAATTCGCCCGGCAGCGGAGCCGTATAGCTCTTCCCGCTTAAATGCGCGAGCGGCTCTTCCATCTGCGGAAAGACCAGTTTCCAGGAATGAAGCATCTGAGAATGGATGTGGTACTGGCGCTTTGCCTCTTCATTTACTCTCTGGTTTCCATACTTCATATCTCCCACGATCGGATGCCCGATGGACGCCAGATGCGCACGGATCTGATGAGTCCGGCCTGTAATCAGCGTTACCTTTAACAGGGTATAAGATCCTGTTTCCATCAGTTGTTCGTATTCCGTGCAGATAGGCGCACTGTCTGGAAGTTCCTTCTGGCTGATGGTTACCTGATTTGTTTTTTCATCTTTTTTTAAAAATCCCTCAATCCGTTTTTTCTCTTTCACAGAGCCGGAAACCACGCAGAGATAATATTTATGCAGGGAACGGTCCTTGAACATGGCAGATAGCTTCTGCAGTCCTGCAAGCGAGCAGCCTGCTGCCACAAGGCCGCTGGTATTGCGGTCCAGCCGGTTGCAGACCGAGGGCCGGAAGCTGCGCAGGTCTTCTTTTGTCAGTTTTCCGGAATCCAGCAGATAATCGATCAGATACTCCACCAGGGATTCGTCCTGCTCCTTTGCCTTCTGGGACAGCATGCCGGACGGCTTATTGATCAGAAGCACATGCTCATCCTCATAAATGATGTGCAGCTTCGTTTTCTTTACCTTCTGTATCTTCACTTCTGAAAACTTCTCGATGGTTTCGTCTGCCAGAAACAGCTTGATCTCATCTCCCTCAGCGAGCTTTTCCGAACCATCACATTTCTTTCCATTCAGGACGATATTTTTCTTGCGCATCATCTTGTACAAAAAGCCCTTGCCAGCCAGATTCAGATACTTTCCAAGCAGCTTGTCCAGGCGCTGTCCGGCCTCATTTTTATTTACCGTAATGGATTTCATAAGAAAGTCTCTCCTTTCTCTTTGGTTACATGGACAGATTTTTCATCAGCGCTGCCGCATAATCCACCACGCCGTCATCCTCGTATTCAGAAGCCGGCTTCAGGCTGTCCAGTCTGCGAAAAAACGCGTGAGGATCCCGGATCAGCTTCACATTCGGATCCAGTTTGTTGGCCTGAAACAGCGCATTGACCGCCTTTTCCGCCTTGGCAAGATCTGCTTTTTCACTGCTGCAGAACGCAAACACTCCATTCGGGTGGACCGCTACGGCGTCCAGTGGAAGGATCTGCTCCTTTGTGGTAACAATCAGATCATACAGCATAGTACATTTCTCTTCATATGCATGGGCTTTTTCATAAAAAGACCGGTCTGCTGTGCGGTACTTCCAGGATGCCAGAAGCGGGGATGCCAGATTCGCCATGGGAAGCACTGTCAAAATTGCCATAACCGTCAAGATGTTCTTCGCCGCCTGTTCAGAAGCCATCTGCCTCGCAATCAGCTGGGCGATGATGGCTGCCGCAAACAGACCGGTTAAAAGCGCCCTGGATTTCTTATGCTGGTCACGGTATCCATACTGTCCTTTTCTGATCTTCATAATTATTTCTCCTCTTTTTCTCATGTAACGTTCACTCCATCGTAAGTGTTCCGTGCCGCCACAGCCGCGGGCAAAATTCCATTCCATTATGCAGAAAACAGCAGGGAAAGGATGAAATCATGCGGGAACACCTTGACCAGCAGGAAAAATACCTTCATAAGCGGCCCATATACCGATACCCGTTTTCCCATCATGCTGTCACGCAGTGCCTTTTTTACTACCTTTTTCGGATTAGCCATAACCAGGCGCTTGTAAAGAGGAATCTCCCCGGTTGTCTCGGCAATATCGAAAAATTCCGTTTTCACCGGTCCCGGGCAAGCCGCAGTCACATAAATCTGCCGTGATTTCAGTTCCATGGCCAGAGCACGGCTATAGCTTAATACAAAGGACTTTGTAGCCGCGTACACGGCAAACCTTGGCTGAGGAAGAAATGCCGCCGCGGAAGCGAACTGCAGAATACGGCTGTTTTCTGACATGTACGGAAGCACCAGGCGGGTCACTGCCGTCAGCGCCCGGCAATTAACATCTACCATTCCGGTTTCCTCTTCCATAGCAAGCGCTTCGGTTTCCCCGATTTTTCCAAAACCGGCTCCATTTATAAGAAACTTGACATCCGGATCTTCCCATTCCAGTTTTTCTTCCAGTTCCGCAAAAGCAATCTCATCCCGAAGATCCAGTTCCAGTACTTTTAAAGGAACCGGCACTTTCTTTGCCAGATCATCAAGGCGTTTTCGTCTTCTGGCAATCACCCAGATTTCCTCCAGTCCCGCCAAGCGGTCCGCCAGCTGGATCACGCACTCCCGGCCCATACCAGAAGATGCGCCTGTTACAATGGCTATTTTTTTCTTTCCTGTTCTCATACTGCACGCTCCTGAGATTTCAGTCTGTTATCTACTTTTTCTTATGAACATTCCGGATTGTCTTTTTCTTTGCCGGTTTCGGAGTTTCTGTTCTTCCGGCTCCCGCAGGCTTGCCCGCACTCCGAAACGCATCTTTGCCGTTTCCAGCCATTTTCTTTCCAGTACCACCAGCTGCCTTCTTGCCTCCGCGGGCTCCGTTTCCAACAAAAACTCCATTCCCGCCCCAGTGCGTCTCCCTCGGACGGATCAGACACTTTTTATCGAAACCGATCAGATCGGTACGGCCAGCCTTGATCAGGGCCTCTTTCACCAGTTCGTAGTTCTTCGGATTGCGATACTGGATCAGGGCACGCTGCATGGCCTTTTCATGCGGATTATGCGGTGTGTACACTTCCTCCATGGTACGCGGATCCAGTCCGGTATAATACATGCAGGTAGACAATGTAGACGGTGTCGGATAGAAATCCTGTACCTGTTCCGGCATGTAGCCCAGATCCCGCAGGTATTCAGCCAGTTCTACCGCTTCCTTTAAGGTAGAACCCGGGTGGGAAGACATCAGATACGGAACAAGATACTGCTCTTTTCCGATCTTTTTGTTCATTTCCTTATATTCTTTTACAAACTGCATATAAACCGAATTTTTCGGCTTTCCCATGCGCTTTAACACTGCGTCAGCCACATGCTCTGGCGCAACCTTTAACTGTCCGCTGACATGATACTCACAGAGTTCCCTAAGGAACGCGCGGTTTTTGTCTGCCAGCACATAATCGAAACGGATACCAGAACGGATGAACACCTTCTTCACCTTTGGAATGGCCCGCAGTTTGCGCAGCAGGGAAATATAATCGCTGTGATCCGCACGAATATTCTTGCATGGTTCCGGGAAAAGGCACTGCCGGTTTGGACATGCGCCCTTCGTCAGCTGCTTTTCGCAGGCAGGGAAACGGAAGTTTGCGGTCGGGCCGCCTACATCGTGGATATAGCCCTTAAAGTCCGGTTCCTCTGTGAGAAGCTTTGCCTCTTCCACCAGAGATTCATGGCTTCTTGCCTGAATGATGCGCCCCTGATGGAAAGTCAGGGCACAGAAACTGCAGGCGCCAAAGCAGCCGCGGTTGCTGATCAGGCTGAATTTGATCTCCCGGATAGCCGGGATGCCGCCCTCCGCTTCGTAGCATGGATGATAGTTACGCATATAAGGAAGCGCATAGACCTCATCCATCTCCTCCTGAGTCAGCGGTTTGGCCGGCGGATTCTGAACCACGAATTCTTTTCCGTAATACGGCTCAACCAGTCGCTTTCCAAGCACCGGATCGGTATTGCTGTACTGGACAAAGAAGCTCTTTGCATAAACCCTTTTATCGTCTTTCAGCTCCTGGTAGTCCGGCAGCATCTTATAATCATATACAATATCCAGATTTCTGGTTTTAAACACAGTTCCGTCAATAAATGTGATATCTTTGATATCAATTCCGCTGTTTAAGGCATCGGCAATCTCAACGATGGAATGCTCTCCCATTCCATAGGAAATCAGGTCTGCCTGGGAATCCAGAAGGATGGAACGTTTCAGCTTGTTGGACCAGTAGTCATAATGTGCCAGACGGCGCAGGCTGGCTTCAATGCCTCCGACGATGATGGCGGCATCCTTATATACAGAGCGGATCAGGTTGCAGTAAACAACCGTTGCGTAATCCGGTCGTTTGCCCATCACGCCGCCCGGTGTATAGGAATCCTGCTGTCTGCGTTTCTTGGAAACAGAATAATGGTTTACCATGGAATCCATGTTTCCGGCCGATACCAGAAAACCAAGACGTGGTTTTCCTAAAATCTGGATACTCTCCGGATTTTTCCAGTCTGGCTGGGCAATAATGCCCACTTTGTAGCCGCGGGCCTCCAGAAGGCGGCTGATAATAGCCGGACCGAAGGATGGATGATCTACGTAGGCATCACCTGAGACGTAGACAAAGTCACACGCATCCCAGCCGCGCCGGTCCATATCTTCCCGGCAGACCGGCAAATAATCATGTATCATAATCTTCGATTCTCCTTATTCTGCATCAAAAAGTTTGTTATAATCGTCAATATAAAAATCGGCAAGTTCCATCTTTTCCTGGCGCATGCCCGTGGAGAACGCATCTTCCACGGCACAGACCCTCATGCCAGCCCGTTTTCCCGCCTGGATTCCTGCCGGAACATCTTCAAACACCATACAGCGGGACGGCTCTGCCTGAAGCCTCCTTGCGACTTCCAGATAAATATCCGGAGCCGGTTTTCCAGCCGCCACCTCACAGGCCGTTGCGATGACCTGAAAATACGGACGGATCTGTAAGGATTCCAGCACGGCGTCTACCATGTCGCGGCCATTGCTGGTGGCAATGCCCGCCTTTTTTCCAGTGTGCTCCAGATACTGCAAAAGACGCAGGGCACCCGGCTTTAGCGTCACTTCATTCCGGTATTTTTCAATGCTCATCTGGATCCAGGCTGCTTTAATCTCATCGATGGAATCCGGGATCCGGAAACAGCTCTTAAAATATTCTGCCGTCTCCGAAAAGCTCATGCCCTCGATGATCTTCTGAAGATCTGGCGGACAGGTGTAACCAAAACGCCCAAGATATTCGATATCAATTTCCTTCCACATCCACATGGAATCTACCAGAGTTCCATCTAAATCGAACAAAACAGCGTCCGCCTCCCGCAGTGCCAGGCCAGCTGCCCGTCCAGACGTACCGTTTTTGTTCTGTGCTGCATTCTGATTCATAAACTGATTCCTTTTTCTTCTATATTTTCTCTGAAACCACAGCGGCGTTATTTTCCAAGCAGTTCCAGTTCTTCTTCCGTCAGAGGACGGTACTCTCCCGGTTTTAATTCCGGGTCCAGCTTCAGGCTTCCCATGGACAGGCGTTTTAAAAACACCACACGGCAGCCCAGGGCCTCAAACATTCGTTTCACCTGATGAAATTTTCCTTCCTGGATCGTCAGAAGAATCTCTGCACCGGCTGACTTCCCTGCTGTCCCCGAATCGCTACGGACAGTTTCCAATGCTCCCACATGGTTTCCGCCGTTCCACTGCTTCAGAATCTCCAGTTTTCCCGGCATAACAGGAGTTCCATCTGTCAATGTCAGTCCGGCTGCCATCTGTTCCACCGCTGTATCCGGGAGTATTCCTTCAATCTGCGCAAAATACACCTTATCCACATGCTTTCCCGGTGCCAGAAGGCGGTGAGTCAGGTCTCCGTCATTGGTTAGGAGCAACAGGCCCTCCGTGTCAATGTCCAGACGCCCAACCGGGAATAAATCACTGCGGTTTTCCCCGCTTAAGAGGTCGATTACCGTCTTGTGACGCTTGTCTTCTGTCGCGGAAATAACGCCCTGCGGCTTGTAAAGCATAATATATTCCATAGCCCGGTAGCTGACCGTCTGGCCGTCAAAGGTCACCTCGTCAGTTTCCGGGTCAATCTTTCGCTCGGTTTTCTTCTCCGGCACACCATTTACCTGGATACGGCCCTTTTTCGCCGCATCCTTGATCTGAGTGCGGCTTCCTTTATTCATTTCTACCAGATACTTATCCAGTCTCATTAATTTTGCCATTACTGCCACCGCCATCCCGGATAATATTTGTTCTTAAAGCTGCTTCCTGTATACTTAGCCCAGCCCAGCGGATACACATCCACTCCGATCAGCACCCAGCCCTTTTTCAGGCATGCGGCCTCCTTAAGAGTCGGAAATATGGTTTCGCCCTTCAGGTAACGGATTGTCCGTTCATCATCAGCTGCCAGGGATACGCTCTGGGAAAATTCCGCCATCGGAAGTGCCATGGCTGCTGCCTGGGATGGCTCAAACCGGTTCTTTTTGCACTCGCCAAGAAGCAGGCCTGAACGAAGATAACGCAGATTCCAGCTTTTTTCAAAGCATTCCGGCAAATAATACACCATTCCATCGCGCACCATCATACGGTTTCGGTCAAGAGAACGCGTGAGCATTGCCTCCCACTGGCAGAAATCACTTTCCTTTTCCAGACGGCGCACCTCCGCCGAAACTTTGCCGGATCCAGCCGTGTGTGATGCTCCCTCATTGCCGGAACCATCCGCACATTTTTTCCGGAGCAGGGCAAGGAAATGGCCTTCTCCTTCGATCTTATGGGGGAACAGGCGGATAACCGGCATGCCGTCAAATCCGCTGCTGGCACCATCCCAGGGAGTGAGCGGAACCAGCTCCAGATCCGGCTTCTCCGAAAGCAGCCAGGAAATGGTATCTTCATCCTCCATCTTCGCAAAAGTGCAGGTGGAGTACAAAAGCATGCCCCCCGGTTTCAGCATAGCTGCAGCAGATTTTAAGATCTGACGCTGAATGGGGGCATAATATTCTGGTCCGCGCTCCAGCCAGCTTTTGATGAGGTCCGGGTCCTTCCGGAACATGCCTTCACCAGAGCAGGGCGCATCTACCAGAATTTTATCGAAATATGGCCCAAATACAGAGGCCAGCTTTTCCGGCGTCTCGCTGGTAACACAGATATTGGGGATTCCGAACAGTTCCAGATTCTTTAACAGTGCCTTGGCTCTGGAATTGCTGATATCATTGGACACCAGAAGCCCTTCACCCAGAAGTCTTGCGCCCAGCTCCGTGCTTTTGCCGCCTGGTGCCGCGCATAGATCCAGCACCTTATCTCCCGGGCAAACCGGCAGAACTGCCGCCGGTGCCATGGCACTTGGCTCCTGCAGGTAATATAGTCCCGCATAATAATAAGGATGGCGGGAAGCTTTTGCATCCTCGCCAATATAATAACCATTTCCGGTCCAGGGAACCCGGCGAAAAGAAAAAGGCGCCAGCGCGCTCTCCCACGTTTCCCGGTCCGTTTTTGTCTCGTTGATGCGGAGTCCGGCAAATGGCTTTTGAGCATAGCTTTCCAGCCACGCGTCATAATCACTGCCAAGGAGCTGTTTCATCTGCTCCAGGAATGTCTCTGGTAACTGCATAAAATTCCTTCCTTCTGTATTCTGGCATAATTAAATTCAGTATAACATAATTTACAGCAAGTGAAAACCCGTTTCTAAGGAGGCTCTCTTGTCTGCCATCTCCCCAAGCGCACCTGCTTTTATCCTTTTGTTTTTTCTGCTTCTGTTCTTTCCGGAGCAGTCTATACAGGGAGCATCGGACGGGCTGCTTCTCTGGTTTCATACCGTACTTCCGACTCTGGCTCCCGCCATGATCTGCACCCGCATGCTTCTGCTTACCGGCGGCGACCGCCTGCTGATAAAACCGCTTCGTCCGCTGTTTTGCAGGTTCTTCGCTTTAAGCGATACTGGTGCTTTTATTCTTTTGTCCGGAATGATCTGCGGATACCCGCTGGGACCGGCCCTCTGTGCCCAGGCACTGGAGAAAAACCGGATAACCAGAAAAGAAGCTGCATATCTGCTCGCTTTCTGCAGCTTTCCAAGCCCCATGTTCTTAGCCGGTTACATCCCCGGTCAGTTTCCAGGTCCTCTTCCGGTCGGTCTTCTTCTTTTGGGAATCTATCTTCCGGCACTTTTGCTGTCATGGATTGCCGGACACAGATTTTCCCCCACAGCGCTTTCAAATTCCGCGGTATCGGAAAACAGCGCACTGCCGCAAAAAAGCAAAAACCTGGACAGCGTTCTCTATGATGTGTGCGATATCATGGTACTGATTGGCTCTTATCTGATGCTGTTTTCCATCCTTGCACATTTCTTAAGCCGCGCGTCCTGGCTCCCCATACCTCTTACCGCCCTCCTTTGTGGGATTCTGGAAATGACAACCGGCATCCGGCAGATTTGCAGTACACTCCCGCCTGCCGCCTGCCTTCCTGCCTGCGCGGCCTGTGCCGCATTTGGCGGAATCTCCGGAATTTTTCAGACCCGGAGTGTCATTGCGGATTCGGTCTGCACAGAGGACAGAAAAAATGCCGGATTTGACATCCGGCATTATGTAAGGTGGAAATTCCTGCATGCAGGGTTTTCCGCATTGATTCTTACTGTTCTTCAGCTGGTGCTTCCTCTGGGGTTTCCTCCACGCTCGTAACGCTGCCAGCCAGTTCTCCGCGGTTGGAGGATACAATATCATAGCTGGACTGCATGGATGAAATAAACGCGTCAAAACGGCTCTGTGCACCCTCCATGGAATGAGTAATGATGGTCTGCAGGCTGTTTAACATATCATCGGTATAGTTGATGGAAGCCTGGCGAATGCCATTTGCCTCATTCACTGCCTCATCGATGATAGCCTGGGCCTGGGCCTGGGCATCCTCTACTACACGGTTTGCCTCTGCGTAAGCCTTCTGCATAATCTCGTGCTCATTCACCAGCTCATTGGTCTGGGCGGTAGCCTCAGCTACCATGGCATCTGCCTGCGCCCGGGCCTCATTTAAAATTGCATCCTGATTGCTGATGATCTTCTGGTATTTTTTGATCTCATCCGGAATGCGGAGACGAAGCTCTACCAGCAGTTCTTCCAGTTCTTCCTTGTTTACCAGAATTTTGGTATTGGAAAGCGGCTGGAACTTACAGCTGTCAATATATTCTTCAATCTCACCAATTAACTGTTCGATTCTGCTCATGGTTTCTTCTCCTTAACACGCTTCGGTTATTTATTTGCAAGCCGTTCCCGCACTTTTTCTGCAATAGCCGGGTGCAGGAACTCACTGATGTCTCCCTGATAACCGGCAATCTCTTTTACGATGCTGGAACTTAAATAGGAATATTTTAAGTTCGTTGTCAGAAAAATGGTATCGATGTCCGGGGCAATGACCCGGTTAGTCTGTGCCATCTGAAGCTCATATTCAAAGTCTGTGATTGCCCGAAGACCTCTCACGATCACATCTGCACGGCACTGGTGTACAAAATCCACAAGAAGGCCGCCAAAAGAACGGACCTCTACATTTGGCAGATATGAGGTGACATCTTCTAACATCTTAACACGTTCTTCGACAGAAAACAACGGAGTTTTTGAATTATTCTGTAAAACTCCGACAATCAAACGGTCCACCATGTGGGCGGAACGCTCAATGATATCTAAATGTCCCAGGGTTACCGGGTCAAAACTGCCCGGATAAACTGCGATTGCCATATCACTCACCTCGATAGACAAATACATGCTTATTTGTCTTGTATTCTTTTATTTTCTCTGTAATGTAACCCATAGGGGACAGATAGGAAAAATCAGTCTGCAGGGATGCTTCTATTATAATGGTGCTCTGCTTATCAATCATAGATGAGGTCTTTAAATATTCCAGCATCTGCTTTTCCAGTTCATGGTCGTAGGGGGGATCCATGAAAATAAAGTCAAAGCGGTATTTTCCCTCCAGGCGTTTCAGGGCTGTCAGCGCGTCACAATGCATGACCACTGCCCTGTCTTCCAGTTTGGTTATCTTTAAGTTTTCGCGTACGATCTGCACGGCAGCCTCGTTCTGCTCCACAAACACAGCCTGACCGGCTCCCCGGCTCAGTGCCTCAATGCCGATTCCTCCGCTTCCCGCAAACAGATCTAAAAAAGCACAGTCCGCAAGATCGTACTGAAGCATATTAAACAGCGTTTCCTTGATACGGTCCTGCGTAGGACGGGTATTCATGCCCTCCAGAGTTTTAAGTGGGGTCCGTCTCGCGCTTCCTGCTATTACTCGCATCATATCCTCCTATTTTGAAGGCATCTATGTAACGTTTATTCCTTCACAATCATAATCATAGCAATTATAACTTTATTTTTTCGGATATACAAGCGGTTTATAACGCAGTTTCGTATCTTTTTTCATACATATGACCGAAAGAAAGCCCACAGCGAAATTGCCGCGGGCCCTCTCTTTTCATTCTGTGTTTATGGCGGAATTACTTTCCTGCCATCTGTCTTTCCTGCGCCTCGATCATTTTTTTGACCATATAGCCGCCGACAGAACCGTTCTGTGCGGAAGTTAAGTTTCCGTTATAACCCTCGGATAACGGAACACCAAGTTCTCCGGCAACCTCCATTTTGAAACGGTCCAGTGCTTCTTTTGCTTCCGGTACTTCTGCTCGGTTAGAAGATCTGCTTGCCATAATTGGCCTCCTTTCTTAAGCGCCTGCCGTGAAGCAGGCGTTTTCTCCTGCGTCATGGCCGGTCTGTGTTTTGTTACATTCCTAGTATGTGCTTAAGAACAGATCTTACCCTGGCATCTTCTGCGTAAACTGTCAGAAATTAGGCTGCGATAAGAATCAGGCTTCCGTTTTAAATTTGTAGATCGTGGTTGTGCTGTAAATGTCACCGCCTTTTAAAATCGGAGAAGCAAACTGCGGTTTGTTCACTGCATCCGGGAAATACTGTGTCTCAAAGCAGTATCCCTGGCGTTTGTCGTAAACCGCTTTTTCTTTTCCTTCCATTGGGGATAAAAAGTTTCCGGTATAAAACTGAATGCCCGGAAGATCGGTGCAGACCTCCATCACACGGCCGCTGGCCTCATCGACCGCCTTTGCGCACAAAGCCAGTTCACCCTCTTTATGATTTAATACCCAGTTATGGTCATAACCACCCGCAAATTTAAGCGGTTCATAATCTGCCTCAATGTCCTGGTCAATAGACTTTAAGGTTTTGAAATCCATCGGCGTACCCTTTACCGGAACCAGTTCCCCGGTCGGGATGGAATACTGGTCCGCAATGGTAAACTGATCAGCGTCGATCCAGACCTTCTGGTGCATGGCAGAGCCGGAGGCCTGGCCTGCCAGGTTAAAATAAGCGTGATTGGTAAAGTTTGCGATTGTGTCTTCATCACAGGTCATGTGATAGTCAATGCGGATCTCATCTGCATTGGTCAGAGTATAGCTGACACGGATATCCGCATTGCCCGGATAATTCTGGTCCCCGTCCGGACTGAACAGAGAAAACGTAATCTTTGTTCCGTTCTCTGTTTCACTGACCTCGGCGTCCCAGATCCGGTTACGTAAGAAATCCGGGCCACTATGCAGGTTATTGACCCCATTGTCATTGATCACGAGCGCATAGGTAATGCCATCAATGGTGCAGGTAGCGCTGCCGATACGGTTTGCGTTTCTTCCGACGATCTCGCCAAAATGAGCGTCCTGGTGCAGATACTTTTCCGGCTCGTCATATCCCAGGACCACATCTGCCAGTGTGCCATGTTTGTCCGGAACCCACATTTCCAGCCAGATGCCTCCAAGATCCGTAAAAGCAGCTTTTAAACCGTGTTCGTTGGTGAGGATATATTTTGTGATTACCGCACCGTTCTCCAGGGTGCCGAATGTTTCTTTTCTGAAAGCCATAACAAATACCTCCGCCTGATTCTATATTTTTGTCCGTGACTGTGAAACCACGGAACCGTTATGGATATTGTAACACAAAAACAGGATGGATGCCAGTCTAAACCGGCTCCATCCTGATTCCATATTTTATAAATTTATTTTGCCTGGATATAACCCTGGGCAGTCAGAAGCTCTGCACAGAGAACTGCGCCGCCTGCGGCTCCGCGGACAGTGTTGTGGGAAAGTCCCACAAACTTGTAATCATAGATGCTGTCCTCGCGGATACGGCCTACAGAAATGCCCATGCCGTTCTCATAATCTACATCTAAGGAAACCTGAGGACGGTTGTCTTCCTCTAAGTACTGGATAAACTGCTTCGGTGCGCTCGGAAGCTTTAACTCCTGCGGAAGTCCGGAGAATTTTACCAGACGGTCGATCAGCTCTTCCTTGGTCGGTTTCTTGCGGAATTTTACAAATACAGCAGCAGTATGTCCGTTTAATACCGGAACACGGATGCACTGGCAGGTGATCTTCGGCTCGGATGCCTTCACGATGACGCCGTCCTTGATCTCGCCCCAGATACGAAGCGGCTCCTGCTCACTCTTTTCTTCCTCGCCGCCAATGTACGGGATGATGTTGCCTTCCATCTCAGGCCAGTCCTTGAAGGTTTTTCCGGCACCGGAGATTGCCTGGTAGGTGGTTGCCACTACCTCATACGGCTCAAATTCTTTCCATGCGGTAAGTACCGGAGCATAACTCTGAATGGAGCAGTTCGGCTTTACTGCAACGAAGCCTCTCTTGGTTCCCAGACGTTTTTTCTGGAACTCGATTACCTTAAAGTGCTCCGGGTTGATTTCCGGAACAACCATCGGAACATCCGGGGTCCAGCGGTGTGCGCTGTTGTTGGAAACAACCGGAGTCTCGGTCTTTGCGTAAGCTTCCTCAATGGCCTTGATTTCTTCCTTGGTCATATCTACTGCGCTGAATACAAAATCTACGCTGGCAGCAACCTTTTCAACCTCGTTGACATTCATGACTACCAGTTTCTTGACTGCTTCCGGCATTGGAGTGGTCATTTTCCAGCGTCCGCCTACAGCCTCCTCATAAGTCTTTCCTGCAGAACGCGGGCTTGCAGCCACGGTAACTACCTCGTACCACGGATGATTCTCCAGAAGGGAGATAAATCTCTGTCCTACCATACCGGTCGCGCCAAGCACGCCTACACGCAATTTCTTTTCCATAATCGTAAGCTCCTTACTCTCCTCATGGCAACATTTCTTTTCGCCACTTTTTCGTTCCCGCTTATCCTATCTCAAATTTTTCAAAAAATCAAGAGTCATTCGTCAGAAAAATACATTTGTGCGTGTGATGAGGACATTTTCTTTGATATAAACACAACTGATCGCGACAGACGGATTTTCTCTTACAGGCGTACCTTGCTTCCCTTACCGTCACGCTTTGCCAGCTTTAAGCGGTTTAAATGCACTTCTTTTTCTTTGTAAACAATCTGTGGCTGCTGGGTCACAAAATAAAGCTCTTCCAGTTCATCTTCTGCGCCAAGCTTCATGCCGCGCACACCGCGGGAATTCTTCTTCAGTTCCGGGATTTCCTCCATGGAGAAACGCAGGAACATACCAGACGCGCTCTGTAATGCCAGGTCCGTCTCTGTTCCCACAATACGGACGGTAAGCAGACTGTCTCCCTCCTGCAGCTTTGTAGCCGCCACGGTTCGGTTATTTGTGATAAATTCTTCCGCCGGAACCTGTTTCACCATGGCCATTTTTGTAGCAAACAGCAACAGCTGTCCGGTCAGGCGGCCAAAATTGGTGAGAAAGACAATCTCTTCCTTACTGCCATCATATTTGCTTAAGTTATCAATCGGCGTACCCTTATCACGCAGCTTGCCGGACGGGATATCCATCATCTTGACCTGATGCAGATTTCCGGTATCTGTGAAGATGCAGAGTTTATCGGTATTCAGGCATGGGATCACATACTTATATTCGGTGTCCACTGTCTCGCGGTTCCGTTCATAGGCAGAGCGGTCTAAGAGCTTGCAGTAACCGAAACGGTCCATAACAAAGACTATCTCAGCCACAGCCGCGGCAGACTCCTCGTATACCGCTTCCTTGCCGTTCTCAATCAGGGTCTTTCTTGGCTCCGCGAATTCTTCCTTAATATGGTCCAGATCTTCCTTAATGACCTTATTCATGCCATCACGGCTCTTTAAGACTTTCTCATACTCGGCAATACGCTTTAAGCATTCTTTATACTCCTTCTGCAATGCAAGAATTTCCAGACCTATGAGTTTGTACAGACGCATCTCCAAGATTGCGTTGGCCTGCTTCTCCGTAAAGTTTAACTGCTTTGCATCCTCCTCAAATCCCGGATGTTTAAACTGAATTTTAGAAATATCCCCGTTCATGAGACAGGCTTTTGCGTCCTTTAAGTTTTTAGAGCCGCGCAGAATCGCTATGATCAGGTCAATGACGTCGCAGGCGCGGATCAGGCCCTCGCGGATTTCCTTTTTCTCCAGTTCTTTTTCCAGGAGTGCCTGGTATTTGTGTGTCGTATTCTCATACTGGAATTCCAGATAGTTCTGCAGAATACCGCGCAGATTTAAGGTCTCCGGACGGCCATGGGCGATGGCCAGCATGTTCACGCCAAAGGTGTCCTCCAGCTTCGTCTTCTTATAGAGGATATTTCGGATTTTCTCGATATCCGCATCCTTTTTCAGTTCCAGGACAATGCGGATACCCTCCTTGCTGGACTGGTTGGAAATGTCTACCACATCCGAAAGTGTCTTGTTCTCCACCAGT
This sequence comes from Clostridium sp. AF27-2AA, assembly GCF_003478505.1. Taxonomy (GTDB): domain Bacteria; phylum Bacillota; class Clostridia; order Lachnospirales; family Lachnospiraceae; genus Brotaphodocola. The sequence goes on along the minus strand of NZ_QUFI01000003.1, from coordinate 81,213 downwards.
TCTGCAATGTCCACCAGGAATTTGTTGATGCCTGCGCCGATCATAGTGTATGGGATCTCACTGATGACCAGTTTGTCGCGATCCGCCTTTCTGCGGCCCAGTTCTACTTCGATTTTCCCGCGCAGCTTAATCTTGCCAACACCGGTCTCATAGATGGCTGGCAGATCTTTCTTATTAGCAATGATGCCCCCCGTTGGAAAATCCGGACCCGGCATCAGCTCCATCATCTCTTCTAAGGGCATATCCGGTTTGTCAATGAATGCCTTTACCAGATCCACAACCTCCCCCAGGTTATGGGTCGGAATACTGGTACTCATACCGACCGCAATACCCTCCGCACCGTTGATCAGAAGGTTTGGCACACGGACCGGAAGCACCTCCGGCTCTTTCTCAGATTCGTCGTAGTTGGAAACGAAATTAACCGTCTTGTCGAGATCTTTTAAGTAAACCTCCTCGGCAAACTTCTTTAAGCGTGCCTCTGTGTAACGCATGGCAGCCGCGCCATCTCCCTCGATAGAACCAAAGTTCCCGTGTCCGTCTACCAGGGCCATACCCTTTTTAAATTCCTGGGACATCACAACCAGGGTCTCGTAGATGGAACTGTCACCGTGCGGATGATATTTACCCATGGTATCACCGACGATACGGGCCGATTTTCTGTGGGGCTTATCGTGTCCCAACCGCAGCTCACTCATATCATACAGCACACGGCGCTGTACCGGCTTTAAGCCGTCTCTCGCGTCCGGGATGGCTCTGGCAGTGATGACACTCATGGAGTAATTTAAGTAACTGCGCTGCATCTCCTCGGAATATTCTGTTGTTAATATCTTTTCAGCCATGTTTCCTCTCCTTATGCGTCAATCTCTGCTTCATTCGCGTGATCGTAGATGAACTGCCTGCGCGGCGGAACCTCGCTGCCCATAAGCATCTCTGTTACCTCAGAGGCCATACGGGCATCCTCGATCTCAACGCGCTTTAACACGCGGCGTTCCGGATCCAGGGTGGTTTCCCAGAGCTGTTCCGGGTCCATCTCGCCAAGACCTTTATAGCGCTGTAAGCGGAAGTCACCCGTATGACTCTTGCGGTAGCGCTCCAGTTCCTTGTCGTCGTACAGATACATCTCCTGTCCTCTCGACGGAATGACCTTATAAAGCGGCGGCATGGCAATGTAGACATGGCCGTTATAGATCAGTTCCGGCATGAATCGGTACAGGAATGTCAGAAGCAGCGTGTCGATGTGGCTTCCGTCTACATCCGCATCCGTCATGAGGATAATCTTGTTGTATTTTAATTTGGTAATATCGAAATCATTGCCGTAGCCCTCGGAAAAGCCGCAGCCAAAGGTATTGATCATGGTCTTAATCTCAGCGTTGGCAAGCACTTTATCCATGGAGGCCTTTTCCACGTTTAAAATCTTACCGCGGATCGGCAGGATGGCCTGGTACTTCCGGTTTCTTGCCGTTTTGGCAGAACCGCCCGCAGAATCTCCCTCGACAATAAAAATCTCGCAGAGCTCCGCATCCCGGCTCTCGCAGTTTGCCAGCTTTCCATTGCTGTCAAAGGAAAATTTGGATTTTGTGAGCATGTTGGTCTTAGCCTTTTCCTCGGCCTTGCGGATCTTGGCGGATTTTTCCGCACAGCCGATGATGGCCTTTAAGGTCTCAAGATTCCGGTCAAAATAATGCTGTAGCAAATCTCCGGATATGGTAAATACTGCTTTTGTGGCATCTGCGCTGGCAAGCTTTGTCTTGGTCTGGCCTTCAAAAATCGGATCTGGGTGCTTGACAGCCACAATAGCCGTCATGCCGTTTCTGGTATCCGCTCCGGTAAAATTCGGGTCCTTCTCCTTTAAAATACCAAGCTCTCTTGCATAGGAATTGATGAGCTGGGTAAAACGGGTCTTAAAGCCAACCAGATGGGTGCCGCCTTCCTGGGTAAAGATGTTGTTGCAGAAGCCCAGGATATTTTCCTCAAAGGCATCCACAAACTGGAAAGCAACCTCCACCTCGATCTTATCTATTTCCTTTTTGAAATAAACCGGCTCATGAATGACGGTCTTTCCGCGATTTAATTCTTTGACATAGGCTATAATGCCCTCCGGCTCGTGGTAGGTAATCTCCTCTTTTTCATTAGCTCGTGCATTTTTATAATAAATCGTCAGACCAGGATTTAAGTAAGCAGTCTCATGCAGACGGCTTTTTAACCAGTCTGCCTTAAACCGTGTTTTCTCAAAAATTTCGTCATCCGGCAGGAAATTGATCTCCGTGCCGGTCTGTCTGGTCTTGCCGAGAACCGGAAGCAGGCCGTTCTCCAGTTCCACTGTCGGAATGCCGCGCTCGTAGGCATCGTGATGAATGAAACCGTTTTTGTAAATCTTTACGTCCATATGGGCAGACAATGCGTTGACGACGGAAGAACCAACGCCATGCAGACCGCCGCTGGTCTTGTAAGCCTCGTTGTCAAACTTGCCGCCTGCGTGAAGGGTGGAAAGAACCACACGCTCCGCAGATACGCCCTTTTTATGCATTTCAACCGGAATGCCGCGGCCGCTGTCCTTAATCGTACAGGAACCGTCTGCCTCCAGGGTTACCCAGATGGTACTGCAGAACCCGGCCAGGTGCTCGTCCACCGCATTGTCTACAATCTCATAAATCAGATGGTTTAAACCCTTTGTGCCTACGCCTCCAATGTACATGCCAGGACGCTTTCGCACCGCCTCCAGTCCCTCCAGGACTGTGATACTGTCTGCGTTATACTGTGTGTTCGCCATGATTTCCTCCGTTAATAAAACAAATGTTCGATTACATATTATATACCGTGGTTTTTTACCAGTCAAGCATAACAGCTGCCAGTAAAAGTATGATTGCCATACCCACATTCCAAATCGTAAACCGTAGTATATAGCTTTGCTTACTCCCGGCCTCCGGGAAACGCGCCTGACTCTCCGCAAAGAATTTGTACGAGATCAGACTGGCCAGAGAAGCGATCAGCGTGCCCAGCCCACCGATGTTAACGCCTCTGAGAAGCGCCGCATACTGATCTGTAAATCCGGAAAGCAGAATGGCAGCCGGAACATTGCTGATTATCTGGCTGCAGCCAAAGGAAAGCAGAAGTTCCCTGCCATGTAATGTCTGATTCAGAAATTCCCGTATCAAGTCAATCCGTTTCATATTGCCGATAAATACAAAAAAAGCAATGAAAGTCAGAAGAAGGCTGTAGTCTACCTTTTTCGGAAGAAAGCTGCTGTGAAAAACTCCAGTTAGCAGCAGACATCCGGTCAGAACAACCACGACCAGCACCGGCCAGCTGATCACTCGAAATACCGAAAGAAGGCTGAAGAGAAACAATGTCGCCAGAAGCAGATTTTGCAGATTCCGGAGGCGCTTAGGAACTGCATTCCCGGAGGCCGCTTCCGCTGTTTTGCTGCTTTTTCCGGCAACTTCTCCGGAAGGCTCCATATGTTTCAAGAGTTCCGGGTCCAGCACAAAATTCTTATGAAATATACAGGCACCGAGGATCAGCAGAAAGGACAGTGCCGATAACGGTCCCATAACAGAAAAAAATTCACCTATTCCCATACCGGAAACCGAGTACAGATATAAGTTCTGCGGATTTCCCACCGGTGTCATCATGCTGCCCAGATTGGCTGCAATTGTCTGCATCACAATGACGGGAATCATCTCTTTCTGAAGACCAGAAAGCTCAAGCACCAGAATTGTAAAAGGAACAAATGTTAACAGTGCTACATCATTGGTGATCCACATGGAGCAAAAGAAGCACAGCATGACCAGAACCAGATACAGCTGGCGAAACGTATGGGCCCGACCAAGCAAAGCTCTGGCCACATCAGCAAAAAAACCTGTCTGCTTAAAGCCCTCCATAATCGTCATCAGCGAAAACAAAAGCGCCAAGGTGCGGTAATCCATATATCCGGAATATTTGCTATCCGGATGGATCAAAGGCATGGAAAATGCCGCGAGAAGCACGGCAATGCAAAGTACGGTCTCTTTTTTCAAATATGCAATCAGTATTTTCATATTTCATTTCCTCATTTTCTCATTGTACTATCTTCTGAAACTTATTCATACCGCAAATAGCGGTTCAAAATCACAAACATTTATTATACGAAAATTTGGAGAAATAAGCAAGAGGCGCTTCAGATCAAAAAAGCCCAGAAAAAAGCCCCTCCGGGATAATTCCCGTCAGGGCTTTTGATATCGTATGTCTTATTAAGTATGAATGGATCAGAAATCAACTTCGGTGTCGTAGTAGCAGCACTTGAGCAGTTTCTCCATCTCTTCCTGGCTAGGCTGACGCGGGTTAGAACCGGTACATGCATCTGCGATCGCGTTCTTTGCAATCTCCGGAAGTCTCTCTAAGAATACCTCCTCCGGTACGAAGCCCTGCTCAGTCGGATAGCTGTCTGCGCCATAGTTCTTGATGCAGTGCGGAATCTTTAAGTCGTCGTTCATCTTTCTTAAGTAAGCGATTAACAGAGCAACCTTCTCATCCAGAGTCTCGCCGCCCAGCTTCATGAAGTCTGCAATCTCGCCATAACGCTCTTTTGCGGTTTCATCTTTTGCGTTGAATGCGATAACCTTCGGCAGGTACATTGCGTTTGCTGCACCATGAATGATGTGTGCGCCGTAATCTGCGAATGCAGCACCAGTCTTATGAGCCATGGAATGAACAATACCTAACAGTGCGTTGGAGAATGCCATACCAGCCAGGCACTGTGCATTATGCATGGAATCACGTTTTACCATGTCACCGTTGTAGGAATCTACCAGATCCTTCTGGATCATCTTAATTGCATGCAGGGCCAGCGGATCGGTAAAGTCACAGTTCGCGGTGGAAACATAAGCCTCGATGGCGTGGGTCATGGCATCCATACCAGTGTGCGCAACCAGCTTCTGCGGCATGGTCTCTGCCAGATCCGGGTCTACGATAGCTACATCCGGGGTAATCTCAAAATCAGCGATCGGGTACTTGATGCCCTTCTGATAATCGGTAATGATGGAGAATGCGGTAACCTCGGTAGCGGTTCCAGAAGTAGAAGAAATTGCGCAGAAATGAGCTTTTCTTCTCAGTTTCGGGATGCCGAATACCTTACACATATCTTCAAAGGTGATGTCCGGATATTCATACTTGATCCACATTGCCTTTGCTGCGTCGATTGGAGAACCACCGCCCATAGCAACAATCCAGTCAGGCTGGAATGCTTCCATGGCTGCTGCGCCTTTCATAACGGTCTCTACGGAAGGATCCGGCTCGATGCCCTCGTAAAGCTGAACCTCCATTCCTGCTTCCTCCAGGTACTGTTTTGCCTTATCGAGGAAACCGAAACGTTTCATGGAACCACCGCCAACGCAGATGATAGCTTTCTTACCTTCGAATGTCTTTAATGCCTCTAATGCACCTTTTCCGTGATATAAGTCTCTTGGTAATGTGAATCTAGCCATAATAGCTCCTCCATTCTGCCGCCTTCCGACGGCACCTTTTTTGTTTAGATGCTTTCATTTACTCGTTAATTTATTAACATTGACTCTGCTCTTACTATATCACTTTTTATGTATTTTGCAAGTGTTTTTTTGAATATTTTTTTCATTTTATTTTCACTTTGCATAGATTACTTGTTATCGTCTTGTCAAGCAGACGCGCAGAAAAGGAGCCCCGAAAGGCTCCTTCCTATTAATTCTATGTACTATCTGCGGCAGGAAGCACTTCTCATCACATAAGAGATCACCTGCGGACTGTTGCAGATTCCGCCGGACAGGTTCTTTCTGCTGATGCCGGTCAGACAGGAATTATAGCCGGTACCACAGTTGCTGGTATCGCAGCCATAGCTCTGGCATACCTGAGTGCTGCATCCATTATGATAAGATCCATTTCCACAGTTTCCGGTTGCCGCGAATGCGGTCATCGGCTGAAATGCCATCAGTGCGGTTACGGCCATTGCTGCTGCGGTGGTTATAATCTGTTTTTTCATGTTCTTTGGTCTCCTTTTGTTACAAAATTATTTCATAATTGTTACAAAAAATATGTTACCATACAGAACATGGAAAAGCTACTGGGAATGACTGGTAATCAGGGCTTGCAGGTATACCCAATTCCCAGGCCACCCGGTCCGATGTGGCAGGTCACGCCAAAGGACAGGTCATCGCAGAGAATGGTCTGACCCGGAAATGCTGTCTCGATTTCCTTTACCCAGGCCTCAGTCGCTTCTTTTCCGGCGCTGGAAGCCGCTACAATATGCATATTCCCTGCATCATATTCCTGCTGATAGGATTTTGCGATAACCGTCTTTACTTCCTCGATCATGGTCTGCTTCGCACGTTTCAAACCGCGGCAGTTTTTATACAGTTCCAGCATGCCAATGTCAAAATGAAGTACCGGTTTTACATTCAGAAGCCCTCCAACAAGCGCCACACCGGCAGAGATACGGCCGCCGTGCTTTAAATATTTTAAGTTATCTACCGAAATGTAAATGCCTGCTTTAGTCTTTGCCTGCTCCATGCGCACCTTCACTTCTGCTGCGCTGCAGCCAGACTCCAGCAGATCCAGGGCATCCAGGATACTACGGTGAAGCGGCGCCGAGACACTTCCATTATCTACGACATAGACCCTTCCCTCATACTTTTCTTCCCGGGCCAGCATCATGGCTGTCTGGCATGAGCCGCTCAGGCCGCTGCTGATCGGAATATAAAGTATGTCCTTATACTGGGAAAGCGCCTTGTCCCACAGTTCCATGACCGCCTCCGGTGACGGTTGAGAGGTGCTGATATCTTCCAGTCTGCAAAGACGATCCAGAAACTCTTCTCTGGTAATATTGATTCCCTCATAATAACAGGTCCCATTCATATAAAATGGCATAGGAAGCACAAAAATCCCAAGTTTCTCTGCCTCACTTTGTGAAATGCTGCTGTGGCTGTCTGTTACAATTCCAGTTGTTCTCATCCAAATTTCTCCTTCGTATATCCGAAAGCTTTCCAGACATTGTTGCATATAAAGGAAATTATAATCTAATTTTCCGCAAAAGACAAGATGGGGGAATTTTTCCTGTCCTATGTCAAAGCAAAAGCCCCGGGAATTCCATATCTGGAATCCCGGGGGCTTTTGAAATCTCATTTAAAATTTAAGCACTTCCGGTGCATGCGTGAACGCGGAAATGGTTGCGGCCGCATTCTTAAAGTAGAATACCTCGGTATTTCCATCATCCTCAGAATACATACTCCGTAAGGACGGATAAGCATTCAGCATGGACTCCCGCGCATCTCTGCGGTCATCCTCCACCAGTTCTCCGGTTACGCGAATCCACTCACCATCCTTGAAGGCCGTGATCTCTGCTTTTGGATTGGCATGCAGCTGTTTGGAAACATCCTTCACCTTTCCAGTCTGGATGTACAGCTTATCCTCAAAGATATGCGCAGTGCCGAAGGGACGTACACGCGGCTGGTCACCTTCTGTGGTCGCCAGATAATAGGTGCCTGCGTCCTTTAAGAATTTTTCCACACGCTCGATGGCGTTGTAGGTGACCGGTTTTATCTTCGCGATATCAATCAGGGTCAGCTCCTTCGCGCGGTTCTCCAGGCTGGTTGCCAGGGCTCCGGCAGTGTCGAGACTGGTAAGAACATGGACACCGGTCTCGATGGCATTGCGGCGGATCACGAAACCGTCATGGCTGCGTTCTGCGCCCTGCTGCGGGATATCGATGACCAGATCAACCTCATGACCTAAGATCAGATCCATGATATTCGGAGACTCCTGCTCAAGCTTTCGTACCGTGAATGCCTTTACGCCATTTTCATTTAAGACTTTTGCAGTACCGCGGGTTGCAAAAATCTTGTAGCCTACGTTCTGGAACCGTCTTGCGATCGGAACCACGTTCTCCTTCTCGGAATCACGTACGGTAATGATCATGTTCTTATGCTTCGGCAGCTTCAGTCCTGCGCCCTCAAAGGCCTTGTACAGAGCTTCATTGAAGGTGTTTGCGATACCCAGGCACTCACCGGTGGACTTCATCTCCGGGCCAAGGCTGATGTCTGCGCCGCGGATCTTCTCGAAGGAGAATACCGGCATCTTGATGGCAATGTAATCAGCCTTCTTCTGCAGTCCCGGCTCGTAGCCAAGCTCTTTTAAGGTATGACCGCAGATGACCTGAGTAGCCAGCGGAACAATCGGAATTCCGGTTACCTTGCTGATGTACGGCACGGTTCTGGAGGAACGCGGGTTTACCTCGATGATGTAAACTTCGTTATCTGCCACGATGAACTGAATGTTGATCATGCCCTTGACATGCAGCGCCCGGGCCAGCTTCTCGGTGTAATCCACCAGTTTTGCCTCGATCTCCGGGGTAATGCTCGGTGCCGGATATACGGAGATACTGTCTCCGGAATGCACGCCAGTACGCTCGATGTGCTCCATAATGCCCGGAATCAGGATATCGGTACCGTCACATACGGCGTCGACCTCGATTTCCTTACCTACAATATATTTATCTACAAGGATCGGATGATCCTGCGCGATCTGGTTGATGATGCCGATGAATTCGTCAATATCGTTGTCGTTGATGCAGATCTGCATACCCTGTCCGCCAAGAACGTAGGACGGTCTTACCAGAACCGGATAGCCCAGGTCATTAGCTGCTTTCTTTGCTTCCTCAGCGGTAAATACAGTATGTCCGGACGGTCTCGGGATTTGGCATTTCTCCAGGATCTCATCGAAGAGCTCACGGTCCTCTGCTGCGTCCACATTCTCTGCCGCAGTACCAAGAATCGGAACCCCCATCTTCATCAGGGACTCGGTCAGCTTGATGGCAGTCTGTCCACCGAACTGAACGACAGCGCCGTCCGGCTTCTCAATGTCTACAATGCTCTCCACATCCTCCTGGGTTAACGGCTCGAAATACAGCTTGTCCGCGATATCGAAGTCGGTACTTACGGTCTCCGGGTTGTTGTTAACAATAATGGTCTCATAGCCTTCCCTGGCGAATGCCCAGGTGCTGTGTACGGAACAGAAGTCAAACTCGATACCCTGGCCGATACGGATCGGACCGGAGCCAAGTACCAGAACTTTTTTCTTCTTATGTTCCTCCTCTACCTCGCTGATACCGTCGAAGCAGGAGTAATAATACGGGGTTTCTGCCGCGAACTCTGCTGCGCAGGTGTCTACCATCTTGTAAGCGGCACGGATGTTGTTTGCGTGGCGCATGGCCTTGATCTCATCCTGAGAAACGCCGGTCAGTCTGGAAATGACATTGTCCGGGAATTCGATGCGTTTTGCTTCCTTTAAAAGCACCGGGGTCAGCGGGCCATTCTTTAACGCATTCTCCATCTCTACAATAATAGCCAGCTTATCGATGAACCAGTAGTCGATTTTGGTGATATCATGGATTTCTTCATAAGAAATACCGCGGCGCAACGCCTCTGCGATAACCCAGATCCGGCGGTCATCTACTACATGAAGCTGTTCGATCAGCTCATCGCGGTCCAGACCGGTAAAATCATAGGAAAGCAGACAGTCTACATGCTGCTCCAGGGAACGGATGGCTTTCATAAGGGCACCCTCAAAGTTGGTGCAGATACTCATAACCTCACCGGTTGCCTTCATCTGGGTTCCAAGAGTGCGCTTTGCGCTGATGAATTTATCAAACGGAAGTCTCGGCATCTTGACGACACAGTAGTCCAACATCGGCTCGAAGCTTGCGTAGGTCTTTTTGGTAACGGCATTCTTGATCTCATCCAGAGTGTAGCCCAGGGCAATCTTTGCTGCCACCTTTGCGATCGGGTAGCCGGTTGCCTTAGAGGCCAGCGCGGAAGAACGGCTTACACGCGGGTTTACCTCGATGACACAGTACTCAAAGCTGGTCGGATGCAGGGCATACTGTACGTTACAGCCACCAGTAATGCCCAGCTCACTGATGATATTCAGCGCGGAAGTACGGAGCATCTGGTACTCTTTATCACCCAAAGTCTGGGACGGAGCCACTACAATGCTGTCACCGGTGTGCACGCCAACCGGATCCAGGTTTTCCATGTTGCAGACGGTGATCACGTTGCCGGCGCTGTCGCGCATTACCTCGTACTCAATTTCCTTCCAGCCTGCGATGCAGCGTTCTACCAGGACCTGTCCCACACGGGAAAGACGCAGGCCGTTTTCCAGGATCTCACGGCACTGTTCCGGATTATCGGCAATACCGCCGCCGCTGCCGCCCAGGGTGTATGCCGGACGAAGCACAACCGGATAGCCGATCTTATCCGCGATGCGAAGACCATCTTCCACGTTCTCCACGATATCAGACGGAGCCACCGGCTCGCCGATTTTCTCCATGGTTTCCTTGAACATCTCACGGTCCTCGGCCTTCTTGATGGTCAAAGCAGTGGTACCGATAAGGCGGACGTTATTCTCTTTTAAGAAGCCTGCTTCTTCCAGCTCCATGGCAAGGTTTAATCCGGCCTGGCCGCCCAGGGTCGGGAGCACACTGTCCGGCTTTTCTTTTTTGATGAGCTGTTCTACCACTTCCAGGGTCAGCGGCTCGATGTAAACGCGGTCTGCGATGTCTTTATCGGTCATAATGGTTGCCGGGTTGGAGTTTAACAAAACAACCTCAATGCCCTCCTCCTTTAAGGAACGGCAGGCCTGGGTTCCGGCATAGTCAAATTCAGCAGCCTGGCCGATGACGATCGGGCCAGATCCAAGTACAAGAACTTTCTTAATATCAGGATTCTTCGGCATTAGTTATTTCCTCCCATCATGTTAATAAAGCGGTCGAACAGGTACGCGGAGTCCTGCGGTCCCGGGCAGGCTTCCGGATGGTACTGCACGGTGAAGATGTTCTTACCGACATATTTCAGGCCCTCATTGGTTCCGTCATTCACGTTCGTGAATGCAGGAATGGCAATATTCGGGTCAAGGCTCTTCGGATCGACCGCGTAGCCATGGTTCTGGGATGAGATAATAGCACGTCCGGTCTCGGCATCCTTAACCGGATGGTTGCCGCCGCGGTGGCCATATTTTAATTTGAAGGTATCAGCTCCGGTAGCCAGTGCCATAAGCTGGTGCCCAAGGCAGATGGCAAAAATCGGCACATCAGACTCGTACAGCTTGCGGATCTCTTTGATGATCTCCACATTTTCCTTCGGATCTCCAGGGCCATTGGACAGCATAATGCCATCCGGATGGGATGCGAGGATTTCTTCTGCAGTTGTATCACAGGGGTAAATGGTGACTTCACAGCCACGCTTTGCCAGGGAACGGGCGATGTTGCGCTTGGCTCCAAGATCCAGAAGCGCTACCTTTTTGATCGGCTTCTCAAATTCGTCGGATGCCGGAAGGATGTACTTTTCTTTGCAGGAGGTCTTTTTTACGACACCGGTTACGGTGTACGCATGCATGCGGGTGATCGGGTCGGTGAGATCATCATACTGCTTGGTGGTGATCATGCCGTTCATGGTGCCCTTCTCACGCAAGATTTTGGTGAGTGCACGGGTGTCTACGCCGCTGATGCCCGGGATGTCGTATTTTTCCAGGAAATTCTGAATGGTATCCTCACTGCGGAAATTGCTGGGAATACGGGACAGCTCGCGGACAATATATCCGTCCGGCCATGGTCTGCCAGACTCCATATCCTCATAACAAATACCATAATTGCCGATAAGCGGGTAAGTCATAACAACAGCCTGTCCTGCGTAAGACGGGTCAGTCAGGACCTCCAGATAACCGGTCATAGAGGTATTGAATACGATTTCGCTGATGACTTCGCGGGTGGAGCCAATGCTGGTTCCCTCGAACACGGTGCCATCTTCCAGAATAAGAAATGCTTTCATGGGGGAGTACCTATCCTTTCTTTCATCCGTATTATGTGGGGTGTTTCTTTTTGAGCTTCTTTTCGACTGTCTTGTATACACTGTCGTCCGCCCAAATTGATAGAATTATACATGATATACAGGGCACATGCAAGCTGATTTATTTTTATACATTCTTATTTTTAGTTATCCTGTTTTATTGTTTTATATTGCCACATTCCGCATTTGTTCATGTATTGCTGCATGATTTCCGGCAGAATGGCTGCTCTCTCACACTCCTCAGCTCCCCTGCATATCCTGTTATGATAAGCGAGTTTTCATCTTCAAGGAGTTCTCCCATGCCAAAATCCATCCGCACCGCATCAACGGAACTCTCCTCCAGCGGTCTCTTACAGGTCAATGTCGTAAATATCCAGAACAACTTTCCAATCCGGAATGCCAAAGTCACCATCACATATTCCGGGGAACCTGCGGCTCCATTAGAGGAACTGTCCACCAATGCATCCGGTCAGACCGAGGAAGTGGCTCTGGCCGCACCGCCGCCAGAATACAGCCTCCGCCCTGGCGAGGGCCAGCCCTATTCGGATTACAACATTACAGTGGAAGCACCAGGCTTCCGGCCGGTATCCGTGGAAGGGACCGAAGTGCTTCCGGACGCCACAGCCATTCAGCCCATCCGCATGGAACCAGAGACAGATACAGAGCCGGTAGAAAACCCGGTCATCATCCCGGAACACACGCTGTACGGCAATTATCCGCCCAAGATCGCGGAAAATGAAATTCAGCCGGTGAATGAGAGTGGGGAGATTGTATTAAGCCGCGTGGTGGTTCCCCAGACCATTGTAGTACATGACGGGCCTCCCAACAGCAATGCGGAAAACTATTATGTTCCCTACCGGGACTACATCAAAAATGTGGCATCCAGCGAGATCTATGCCACCTGGCCCCAGGCCTCCATCACTGCCAATGTCCTGGCCATCATGAGTTTTACCCTGAACCGGGTCTATACGGAGCATTATCGGAATCGCGGATATGACTTCACCATCACCTCTTCCACCGCCTTTGACCACAAATGGATTCCCGGGCGGAATATCTTTGAGAGCATTTCTGTGATCGTGGATGAAATCTTTGACAACTATTTATCCCGCCCTGGTGTGCGCCAGCCAATTTTAACCCAGTACTGTGATGGCAGACAGGTGCAGTGTCTGCAGCGTGGCTGGATGACCCAGTGGGGGTCCTGCGCCCTGGGCGAACGCGGTTACAGCCCCATTGAAATTTTGCGCCACTATTACGGAGACAGCATATACATCAATACCGCGGAAGAAATCTCCGGCATTCCGGCTTCCTGGCCCGGCTACGATCTGACCATCGGATCCTCCGGCCAGAAGGTCATGCAGCTGCAGGAACAGTTAGATGCCATTGCCACTGTCTATACCGCAATTCCGCGGGTAAATGCTGATGGTGTTTACGGTCCGGCTACCGCCGCGTCTGTGCGGGAATTCCAGTCCATCTTCGGCCTGCCCCAGACCGGCGTCGTGGACTTCGCCACCTGGTATAAGATCTCGCATATTTATGTTGGAGTGTCCGGGATTGGGGAGCTGTATGGGGCGTAAAGCCTGATCTGGACAACACACGAGGGCCCGGCATTGCCGGACCCTCAAATAAACTTACTCTTCTGTTATTTTGTCACAATCAGGCTTCCGAACAGTTCCGCCGGAACATATGCCTTCACTGCAATGCCGTCTGCCTGATACTCCTCGCTCAGCAGCTCACCGTACTTGCGGATTGTCTGGATTTTGCCCGCCTCCTGATAGGGGAACACGCGCTCCAGATACACCTTCTGGCTGCGCAGGATCTGCTCCAGTGTATCCAGAAGTTCCTGTTCGCCTGCTCCGGTCTTTGCGGAAATCTGCACCTGATAGTCGGACTGAAGATCTCTTGGGAACTCACCGTCTTCCTTCTGATCGATCTTATTAAACACGGTGACAATGATCTTGTCCTCCACCTTCAGCTCCCGCAGCGTCTCATACACCACGTGCATCTGCATATCCATATTCGGATTAGAACAGTCCACCACATGCAGGATGATATCACTGTACCTGGCCTCCTCCAGGGTGCTCTTGAAGGCTTCGATCAGATGATGAGGGAGCTTTCGGATAAAACCGACGGTATCCGTCAGCATGATCTGCTGTCCGCTCTCCAGCTCCAGATTGCGGGTGGTGGGATCTAGGGTCGCGAACAGCTTATCCTCTGCCAGAATGCCAGCATCCGTCAGGCGGTTTAAGAGGGTGGATTTACCCGCATTGGTATATCCGACAATGGCTGCTACCGGAGTGTGGGTTTTCTCCCGCTGCTTGCGGATCACATCACGGTGGCGCTTCACTTCTTCCAGCTCGGATTTTAACTGGCCGATACGCTCGTGGATGAGACGGCGGTCCATCTCCAGCTTTTTCTCACCCGGTCCTCTGGTACCAATGCCGCCGCCAAGACGGGAAAGGGAACTCCGAAGGCCTACCAGTCTTGCCGCCCGGTATTTTAACTGGGCCAGCTCAACCTGAATCTTACCCTCACTTGTCGTAGCACGGGACGCGAAAATATCCAGAATGACCATGGTACGATCCATGACCTTGGTATCCAGCGCGTCTTCCAGGTTGCGCAGCTGCGCCGGGGAAAGCTCATCATCGCAAACCACGCCGGTAGCCTGAAGCTCCCAGATGCGCTCCCGCACCTCATCAATTTTTCCTTTTCCAAGATAGGTACCCGGATGAATGCGTTCCCGGTTCTGGATTATCTTGTCCACGGTAACGCCGCCTGCAGTCTTGACCAGCTCTTCCAGCTCATCCAGGGAAGCGCGGGTGTCGTCTTCATCGTCCGTGCTGACGGCAATGAGGATTACCCGCTCCTCAATTTCTTTCATATCAAATAATTCTGCCATAAATGTTTTTTACTCCTAATGGTTGCCCTGACGGGTTTTTAAAAATGCCAGCTCCCGGGCTGCGTTTCCTTCAGCTGTGTATTTCTGGTCGTAGCTTTCCAGAATTTCCAGTGCCTTTTTGTAATCGCCTTTATACTCCCAGGCAACAGCCTGATTGTAGGTCAGCTCTTCGCGGCCCACCTCATCGGCACCTGCCTCAGAGAAACCGGTCTCAATGGTGCTTAAAGCGTCATCATAGTTTCCTGCATTAATCTGGTCTTTTGCGATGCGGCTGTACACCTGACCCTGGATCACGCCAAGACTCTTTGCACGGTCATAATCCCCTGTTTCCAGGAGACAAAGAGCAAGTCCGGCCTTGCAGGTTTCATTGCTGTCATCCTTCGCGTAAAGCGTCTCGTAGGCCGCAAGGGCAGACTGGTAATCTCCGCTGCGGTACTGGGCCTCGGCCCGGTAAAGCATCATCTGGATCTCAAAGGTGCCGATGCGTCCATGGGTCAGCGCAATGGCATCATCAAACGCGGTAACAGCCTGGGCATAGTTCTGGCTTTCCAGGCAGGCCAGCCCCTGCTCTGCGTATTCCTGACGATGTTTCTGAAGCCACGCCTGACGGGCGCCATATGCTCCGCCTCCGGCCAGTAAAACTACTGCCACAAGGGCCGCAATCATCTGACGGCGGCGTCTCCGGCGCTGTCTGCGGCGGCGTGCGATCTGTCTTGCACGGACCGAAGAGTATGCGCGCCGTTCTGTATTTTGTCTGTTTTCCATGCTTTCTACCTTCTTCCGGTACTTCCGATGCCGCCCCGGTCTTCATGGTCCAGGGAATCGGTTTCTTCAAATAAAATAGCCGGCTGGTGTTCCATGATGCGGAACTGGCAGATACGGTCATTCTTGCTGATCTTCGTATCGCGAAGCGCATAGGCCGGGAAAAACCACTGATCATTATCTCCGCAGTAGCTCTCGTCGATGACACCCATATGATTCGTCTGGATAATGCCGAAGTTTTTGTAGGTGCTGCTTCTCGGAACCACATGGGCTTCGTAGCCCTTCGGAAGTTCCATGGCAATTCCAAGCGGCACCAGTTTAAACTCCCCTGCCTTCATCTCAACATCTTCTGCCGCCCGGAGATCGATCCAGTCGGATTTGCCGTCAATATAAGTTAATTTTTCCATGTCATCGTAAAAATATTTAATTCTGATCTTCTGCATCATATGATTCTTCCTCCTCATCACGCTCTTTCAGCACTTCTTCCACAGCCTCAGATACAGATTTCGGTTCGCTGCCGTCTGCATCTTCCTGCGCGCCAAGCTTCATCTGAAGCTCCTCTTCCACTTCCTGGATGATCTCTTCTTCCTGCTCCGGGTTCATAGTAGGAAGATCCACCATGGAGCTGACACCAAACCGGCGCAAAAACTCCTCCGTGGTGGCAAACAGTGCCGGCCGGCCAGGCGCATCCAGTCTTCCCGCTTCATAGACCAGGCCGTATTCCACCAGACGATTCACCGCATGGTCGGAATTGACGCCGCGGATCTTTCCGATTTCCATCTTCGTGACCGGCTGCCGGTAAGCGATGATGGACAGCGTTTCCAAGATCACGTCCGTCAGCACATGTTTTTTCGGTGTGGCAGCTACCCGAATCAGGTTCTCATAATAATCCGCGCAGGTGCACATCTGGTAAGCGTTTTCCAGCTCCAGAATGCGCATGCCACGTTTTTCTTCCTCATATCGTTTCTGCAGATGCAGGACCACACGTTTTGCAATCTCCTCACTCTGCCCGATGGCAACAGCAAGCTGTTTTAATTCCACGGAATTTCCCATGGTAAATAAAACCGCTTCCACGATGGCTTCCCAGTCTTCTGTCCGGTACTGGCCATCGTCTTCATCAAAAAAATCACCCATATATTCTATCCTTCCAGGCCGCTTAAGTCTTCCAGCTCCAGCTCGCCTTCTTCGCCCTCCTGCTCCAGTGTCTCAATCCACATATCATCAAAGGTGTGTTCCTGGGTGAGATGGATCTTGCCGATCTTCATCAGCTCCAGGATAGCCAGAAAGGACACCACCACTTCCAGCTTGTCCCGCTGGCGTTCCAGCATCTGCCGGAAGCTGAATTTGCGGTGTTTTCTGGCGTAATGCATCACATCCATGATTTTCGTTTCCAGACTGATGGGTTCCCGTTTGATGGTTCCGAATTTGCTTCGGATCGGATCGATCTTCTCCTTCTGGCGCCGCATGACAGAATCAAAAATCCGCTGCAGCTTTGCAAGGGTCAGACCATCTAACAGTTTGTCCAGATCCACCGGCGGCTCATATTTCGCAACTTCTTTTGGTACGGTCGGCATTTTGAACAGGACATCTCCCGCTTCCTCTTCCATGTCTGCCAGCTCCTGTGCCATAAGCTTATATTTTTTGTATTCCAGAAGCCTCGCTACCAGCTCTGCTCTCGGGTCTTCCTCCTCGCCTTCCTCTGTCTCCAGATCCGGAAGCAGCATGCGGGACTTGATATCAAGGAGTGTGGCCGCCATAACCAGAAAATCACTGACAATGTTTAGATCTTCTTTTTCCATCTGGTTCACATAGTCCAGATACTGTTTTGTGATTTCTACAATGGGGATATCGTAAATATCTACTTTATTTTTTTCAATCAGATGTAAAAGAAGGTCCAGCGGGCCTTCAAACTTCTCCAGTTTATAAGAAATTGTCATGTTCCGTTCCCAAATACCTCCTGGACCAGCCATTCTTTCATTTCTCTGTCTTTCAGGCAGAAAGACACGTATATTACAGTATAACAAAAAACCCCTGTTCTGTAAATATTGCGTTCACAGGTTATGCGAACATACAAAACAGAGGTTTATCAATCTATCTTACCTATCTTCTTCCGGTTCATCCTGCTTTGGCAGGAGACGTACCACAAGAAGCTGTGGTCGATTACAGAACCGGATATTGATGGAATGGGTGCCAAGCCCCCGTCCCACGATCATATATTTTCCATCTTTTTCAAACTCACCGGCACAGTACGGATGGAAAAACTGATACTGCGGTGTCATCACGCCGCCTACAAAGGGCAGGCGGATGGTCCCTCCGTGGAAATGGCCGGACAATGTCAGATCTGCGCCCCAGTCCGCATACTGCTCAAAATAAAGCGGAGAATGTGCCAGAAGAATCTGAAAACGCGTAGTATCCGCAGGACCCAGATGCCGTTCCAGATAGTCCGTTTTCATGCGGGCCGGGATAAAATCCCGATAACAGGCTGGATCCAGATTCAGGCCGCTGATGCTGATTTCTTCATTTAAATGAACAGAGCGGTCCGAGAGATACGAGATATTCCGTTCTTTTAAGATCCGGCGGAATTCCCGGTACATCTCCCCATAGTTTTGCGACTCTCGTCCAAGACGCTGTTCGTGATTGCCATTTCCATAATAAATGCGATAGGGCTTTCCGGAATTTTCTCCGGTTATCTGCGTCTGCTGCTGACACAGGCCATCCAGAAAACGTCTTGTCACTTCCAGATTTGCTTTTCCGGGTTTCGCAACCATCACATCACCGCCAATCAGAATCACATCCGGCCTGATATTGCGGATTGAGGCAAGCAGTTGCCCGTTGGCCTCTCCAAATTCTTTATCGTGAAGATCTGTCAGAAACACCAGTGTCCTCGGATTACGGATCTTCTCGGAATAAATTGCAGTTTCTTCCACCACAAAATGCCTGCGCTCATACCCGGAGCGGACCAGGCCAACAGCTGCCGCTGCAGCACCTCCGGCCACAACAGCCGACAGGATTTTCATTTCTGTATTCAAACTCACTCAAACCTTTCTGGTTTTCTTCTGACAAGCATACTGATAATCAGATTTTGCCTGCGGCATGCAGCGCAAAACCGTAATCCAGCATCGCCTTCGTATCGGTGTAATGGGTTCCTTTTGCCTTCATGACCACCACAATGAAGCGCACACCGTCCCGTTCTACCGCCGTTACCAGTGTATTGCCTGCTTTGGAAGTATATCCGGTCTTTCCGCCAATGATGCCTTCATAATAGCGGGAATCCGTTTTATACATCATCTTATGTCCCATCGTGATGGTGCGGGCCCCGGCATTTTTGATGGCCGGGAACTCGTAGGACGTGGTGGTATCGATCCTGCGGAACGTATCATTAGCCACCGCCGCCCTAAGGATCAGCGCCATATCATAAGGTGTTGTCTTGTGGTTTTCGTTATTCAGGCCATGCGGGTTCGCAAAATGCGTATTTTTGCAGCCAAGCTCCTTTGCTTTTGTGTTCATCAGATCCGCAAACGCGCTGACGCTGCCCGATACATGCTCTGCCAGTCCATTTCCGATCTCGTTAGCGGATTTTAATAAAAGACCGTACAGGGACTGCTCTACTGTCAGCTGGTCTCCCTCAGATACACCAAGCGCCACCGCGCCGGATTCCAGATTTGTGGTGGCTGTTTTTGAGAAAGTGACGGTATCATTCAGGTTACAATGTTCCAGAACCACCAGAGCCGTCATGACCTTCGTAATGCTGGCCGGATAAAACTGCTGGTCCTGATTCTTGCCATAAAGGACCTCACCGGTAGCAGCGTTTAACAAAACAGCTCCTTCCGCTGCTACCTCAGGCTGTTTGATATCTGCCTCGGCCGCAGCTCCATCTGCTGCCGGAAGCACAACCGGGCGGTCAGAAACCTTACTGTTTCCCGCCGTCACAACATTTCCGGAAGTGCTTTGTCCCGCCTGGGTCTGTGCCGCACTGGTTTCAGCCAGTGCTGAGGTCTCCCCAGGCGCCTTTCCCACGGTTACTGTTCCTGCTGACGCAAATGCGCCGCTGGCCTGAGAAAGGGCCAGCGCAAGCCCCAGGCCCAGAATCTGTATTTTATTTCTATGCTTCATGTAAAATATTCTCCCCATGTTTTCTTATACTTCTTGTGCTATTCCTTAGGCATTATAGCATACATTCGTTTCCTGAAACATGACAACTTTCTTAATCTTGTCATGCTATTTTTGTTACGGGCTGTGGTTTCTGTGCTATAGGAGCTACAACTGATTCTGAAATGCTCATCTCTTCCATAAATATAGAAAGAAGAACTTCTGATCGGAGATGCGTTCATGCCATTTTTTCCGCACCCCAAACGTCGGGTCTGCAAACGACTGGCTGCTGCAGCCACCCTGTTTCTGTGCTCCTTCTTTGCCGGAAATGTTCTGGCCCATACGATTTCCTCATTTTCTTCTCTTTCCACAGATTTCCTGCCGGTCTCAGCTTCCTGTGAAAACTGGGGCCTGAGCTTTCAGCAGGAAGGAAAACCGCCTGTGGCCAACGCTACCTCGGACTACTTAAAACAGTTCCAGGCCCATTACATTGCCGATACCACCGAATCCGTCCTCTACCTCACCTTTGATGCCGGATATGAAAATGGGAACACAGAAGCCATCCTCGATGCCCTGAAAAAGCATCATGCCCCTGCCGCTTTCTTTCTGGTTGGTAATTATCTGGAAACCAGCCCGGATCTGGTAAAACGTATGATGGCAGAAGGCCACACTGTAGGCAACCACACATGGCATCACCCGGATATGTCAAAGATTGCGGACCAGTCCTCTTTTTCAGAAGAGCTTTCGAGGCTGGAGCAGAAATATCAGGAAATCACCGGGCAGACCATGAAAAAATACTACCGCCCGCCCCAGGGAAAATACAGCGAATCGAATCTAAAGATGGCAAAAGAGATGGGCTACCATACCTTTTTCTGGAGCCTCGCCTATGTGGACTGGTACGAAAACAAACAGCCGACCCATGAGGAAGCTTTTAAGAAGCTGCTGGGCCGCATCCACCCCGGAGCCATTGTGCTGCTGCACAGCACCTCAAAAACAAATGGGGAAATTTTAGATGAACTCCTGACAAAATGGGAAGAAATGGGATATCGGTTTGGTTCACTGGATGAAATCGCGGGCAACGCATGAGCCATAATGAATCCGCTGGAATTTTGCGAGCATTCATGTTATGATATTCTTCAGAAAAAGGAGGGATTTATCATGCATGCATTTACATATCATTCTCCAACGGAAATTGTTTTTGGAAAAGACACTCAGCTGCAGCTGGCAGAGCAGATCCGCAAATACGGTGGAAACCGCGTGCTTCTTGTCTACGGAAGCGGAAGCATTGAACGCAGCGGCCTGTTAAACCAGCTTTGCCAGGTACTGACGGAAGCGCAGATTCCCTATGAACTCTTTGGCGGTGCCAAGGCAAACCCAACTCTGGAACATGCCAGAGAAGGCGTAAAGCTGGCTCTGAAATCCAATGCGGATTTTGTGATCGGAGCCGGCGGCGGTTCTGTCATTGACACCGCAAAGGCCATTGCCATCGGCGCCGCAAACGCCCCGACCGACATCTGGGAATTCTGGACCAGAGAAAAAACGCCCCACCACGCGCTTCCGGTTGGTGCTGTTCTCACCATCTCCGCGGCAGGAAGTGAATCCAGTGATTCCGCGGTTCTGACCAATCTCGCAACCGGTGTCAAGCGCGGACTTGGCACGGAGTTAAACCGCCCGCGTTTTGCTATCATGAATCCGGAGCTGACCATGACACTCCCGCCTTATCAGGTGGCTTGCGGCGTAACTGATATCATGATGCACACGATGGACCGGTATTTTAATCCTTTAGAAAACGAACTGACCGATGCTATTGCTGAGGCACTTCTGCGCACCGTCATCGCCCAGGGACGTATTGCTGTAAAGAATCCTGAGGATTATGATTCCATGAGCGAACTGATGTGGGCCGGTTCGCTCTCCCACAATGGCCTGACTGGTCTCGGCGGCATGAAGGATTTTGCGGTACACCAGCTCGGGCATGAACTCTCCGCCATGTTTGACACCGCTCACGGTGCTTCTCTGGCTACCGTCTGGGGTTCCTGGGCGAAGACTGTTTATCAGACAAAACCGTCCCGCTTCGCGCGTTTCGCAAGAAACGTATGGGGTATCGCAGAAGCAGATGATACCAAAGCTGCTCTGTCCGGCATTGATAAAACGGTAGCATTCTTCCGCTCCATCGGCATGCCAGCTTCCCTGGAAGAAAATAAGGATATCGGGGTCCAGGATGATGGAATCCTCCGCGATCTCGCATACCGCTGCACTTACCACCGCACCAGGACGATTGGAACCTTCCAGCTTCTGGGAGAAGAAACGATTTACCAGATTTATAAAGCAGCAAACCACGCAGAAAAATTCTAAATAAAAACCTGCTTCTGTTAAAGTGAATGCCGGGCGGCACCATTTTGAGTGCTCGCCCGGCATTCATATTACTTCACAATATTAATTTCAGATCATCCCGTCGCGGATCACATCATGATCCCGCAGGACTTTCTCAATCACCGTTCCCTTTAATTTCTTTAAAAGCGGCTTCTTTAACATATTAAGTGGTCCCGGAAGCTCCATCTCAAGCGGAGACTTGCCGTCCATCAGTTTGACTGTGCTGTCTAAGAGATTCCGAATATCGTAGACGCTTCCCCATACCTCCGGTACGCCGCGGTCTACGCCCAGCAGGCCATATACAGACTCCATGGCAGTGCGGACAGAGTATTCGGTGGTAAAGATGGTGTCGCGCGGGGTTTCGGCAAACTGGCCCAGGAACGCGAAGTTTACACAGCCATCCGGGATCACGTCCGGACGATCGCCTTTTCTTCTCGGCATGAAGAATGCGGTGATATATGGCATCATGGTCGGCACGCAGACTGCGTGATTCTCTGCCAGCTCATCGATTTCCTCTACCGGAACTCCCAGATGATACAGCCACTCTGCAGTGATTTCCTTACCGGTACACTCCTTCATCGGCTTTTTGATGTAGTCGCCCGGCACATCGGTGAAGAGGCTGTATACCCAGACACATACTTCTTCCTTTTTCTGGGTTTTGAACTGCCCCTGGCGGTTAATGGTCCAGCTTAAGAGCCATTTGGAATCCTGACAGCTGACAATACCACCGGTTACCACGCGGCCGCTTCGCGGATCACGTTTGCAGATCTTCTGGATATAGGAAATGATCTTGTCATCCGACGTTGTGACGGTCGCGGACTCCCAGTTAGTTTTTTCGATATTGGTGCAGAATTTCTCCGGATGTCCGAAGGACTCATGCTGCTTTGCAATGTTTTTCCAGAGCTCCCAGCAGCCGCTGACGCGCTTCTCCGCGCCTCCCACCGGAGCGTGGTTCTGATCGCCGTAGATGGTGCCCTCGGTACAGCTTCCGTTGGTGACAAATACCAGATCCTTCTCCGTTAACGGAATCTCAGTCTCCATGCCATTTACGGTGCAGACGATCTTCTTCGCAGTCTTCTTCGCGCCCTCAATATCGAACAGTACGTTGGTCACGCGGGTGTTGAACTGGAACTGCACGCCTGCGTCCTCCAGGTATCTCTGCATCGGCAGGATCAGGGAATCATACTGATTGTATTTGGTGAACTTCAGCGCGGAGAAATCCGGAAGTCCGCCAATGTGATGGATAAATCGCTGGAAATACAGCTTCATCTCCAGGGCGCTGTGCCAGGTCTCAAAAGCGAACATGGTGCGCCAGTACAGCCAGAAGGTGGAACCGAAGACTTCGTCATCGAACACATCCTCAATCGTCTTGTCATACAGATCTTCGTCACGGGTGAAGAACAGCTTCATGATCTCCATGCAGCCCTTTTGGCTTAAGTTGAACTTACCATCCGTATGGGCATCCTCACCGCGGTTTTTCGTGGCACGGCAGAGGGAATAGTTCGGATCGTGCTTATTCAGCCAGTAATACTCATCCAGCACGGAAGCCCCCGGTGTCTCCAGGGATGGGATGCTGTGGAACAGATCCCACAGGCACTCAAAATGGTCTTCCATCTCACGGCCGCCGCGCATTACATAGCCGCGAAGCGGATCCTCAATACCGTCGCAGGCACCACCTGCAATATCCATAGCCTCCAGAATATGGATATGCTCACCCTTCATCTGGCCGTCGCGTACTAAAAAGCAGGCCGCTGCCAGAGCCGCCAGGCCGCTTCCCACGATATAGGCGGATTTCTCATCTACACCCTCCGGCTTCTCCGGACGCGCGAATGCCTCGTAGTTGCCGTTGGAATAGTAAATGCCCTTGCTGTTTTTGGCCTGCCTGCCGCGTTCGGTGTTGCGGAACTCTTTCAGTTCCTTCTCACGCTGTGCTTTTGTTTCCGGATTTCCGGATTTCATGCCGCTCTTTTTCATCAGCATGCTTCCGGCACCTGCGACAAGAAGCGTTGCCGCTCCAAGTTTTGCCAGTTTTTTGTTCATGATATTCTTCTCCTTCTTTCCTGCAAAACATAAACCTATAGAAATGTATGGTTTTCTGTATAGTATTCCCGGACGTTTCTGGCCTTATTCAGGCCTTGAGCGCCGCCGAAACCGCCGGTCTTAACCGTCCCGCCAGCATAACCGCCAATGCGCAGAGCATCAGGTCCGGCAGCATGGTCGGCAGACAGTAGACACCAAAGATCACGCCAATTCCCACCGGTGTCTGGGATGCCAGCAGATGTGTGATCATATAAAAATAGAGAATTCCCATTCCGTAGTAGATCACAAATCCAGCCAGCGTGGTAAAAAACCAGGTAACGGATTTCGTCGGCCGGAGCTTTTCACATAAAAAACCAATAGCCCATGCCGCCAGGGCAAAGCCCAGCAGAAATCCAAAGGTTGGCCGCAGCAGATAAGCCGGACCGCCTCCCCGGGCAAAAACCGGGAAACCGATCAGGCCGGTGATCAGGTAAACGGCAACGCTCCGGAATGCCCGGCGGGATCCAAGAAGCAGCCCTGCCAACAGCACAAACAGCCACTGCAGGGTAAAATTCATGGTATCCGCTCCCACCGGGATCACAATCTTCATAAAAGCTCCCACCGCAGTCAATGCCGCAAATAAGCCACAGACCGCCACGTCCTGTGTGATACTCCGGGACGCGCCGCGGGCCGTATCGGGCTCTGACGGCTGGCGGCGTAACAGTAAAATTTTATGTTTCATTTGCGTTTTCATTCCTTTTGTAAATATTCACGAACCATTATAACTGTTTTCTGCGGATTAGACAAGAAAAAAGCCGGAACGTTCAAATATATGAACGCTCCAGCCTTCTTATATTATCTTATAGGACGGGAATCTGTCTGTCCGGTTCCGTGGCAATGCTTACTTATTTAAATAAAACTCCATCGGATAGGTCGGGTATGCAATTTCCTCTAACTGATCCATTGTAACCAGTCCTGCCGGTGCGCGAAGCACTGCCGGAATACGGTTTACAATGGTAGCGCAGGTATGTTCTACGGTTGCCGGTTTTACAACGTGGAACTCGGTATCCGGCTCGCCAGTAATCTTCCAGTCACACATATCTCCATCGTCCGGTCCGTATACCTTACCGATACACTGGGTCTCAATGACCGGTCCCTGGAAGGTTTCGGTAGTTACAACTGCTGCCATGCCAATGCAGTTGCCCTTCGGGATGGTGTCACCCATGGTGGAGGAATACAGGTCACTGTCGTGGAAATATGGAACACATTTCTGGGTCTGGCTCTTGATGGTCCAGCCCATCTTGGAAGCCAGTGCCTCATTGGAGTTCCATACATAGGACGGCTCAATTTCTTCCGGATGTGCGATCTGCTTTTCAAACTCTTCCGGTGTCAGGCCAACACCATGGGCCTTTGCCAGCGCCAGTCCATAATCTTCTACGTTATAACTGACTGCGCCCTCAATCTTGGTGATCTTATGACAGCCGCCTGCTACCATACCAACCATATTTACCCAGAAAATATCTTCCATACCGCTTCCCACAAAGGTACAGCCGTTCTCTTTCGCTGTTACATCCAGAATGTTGGCACGTACGGCATCGGTCGTCCAACAGTAGGTTGCCTCCTCACAGGTGGTGATGACACTGATACCGCGTTCCAGGCACTTCATATAATGATCAAAGCAGTCGCTTACCAGGCTGAACAGGGTTACCACTGCAATATCGGCATCACACTCGTCCAGAACCTTGTCTGCGTCGTTGCTGATAAGAATGCCGGTTTTTACACCAAGTCCTGCGTAATCACCTACATCCATGCCCAGGATTGCCGGATTGGTGTCAATTGCGCCTACGATTTGGCATCCGGTTTCATAAAGATAACGAAGAATATATTTGCTCATTTTACCACATCCGTACTGAACCACTTTAATTTTTTCCATAGAAAAGCCTCCTTCTTGATGGGTCCGGCCGCCTGTTTTTGTTTCCTGTCGGGCCTTCCGTTTGTTATTTATTTATCATGGTTTCAGTATAAAGGATGATGTAACTTGAGGGTCAAGTAAGCAGAATGACCAATTTTGCAATAGCAATTTGTACACTTTTCATTCCCGTTTTTATACATCCGAGAAGCGCACTGGCACCTGCAGTCGCAGAAACATAGAACGTTTCCGGGTATCAAATACGTTGAATTCCGTCAGGGTCTCACAGATATAGTCTCCGGCAATCTCATACTTCTGCTCTTCACAATATGATAAAAGTTTGACAGCATAGTCCTTTTCTTCGTTAAAATCATCCAGATACACACAGGCATACATACCGCTTTCTATGGTTTCCAGTTCCTGCTTCAGCGGAAAATGCTCATCCACAAACACAAAAATCTTATGGGAGACAAAGCTCCTTTGCAATAAATTCTCTTTTTTCAACACGGTCCCGGCATTGCAGTAATAAACCGGCGGAACCCCATGCTCTGTCAGGCGCATTTTCAGCTGTTTCAGGATCAGCTCATAGGTATCAATATCGTGATCATAAAAGTTGATGTCTGTATCGATGCCGTAAATTTTCCGATTTGGAATATACTCCAGAGTAAAGGTACCCCGCCGTGGGGATTTGCTGTAACGCTCAATGCTGTCTATGGCCCGGTCAATGGCATCCCACTGAATCTTCATCTGCTCGATCTGATGGATAGTCTGCTCCCGTTTGCGGATCAGTACCGCTTCAATCTTGCGCAGATCCTCCGAAGCCAGTACTTCCTCAATTTCTTTCAGTTCCATTCCCAGTTCCTTCATATACTGAATCATGTCCAGCCGTGCATTCTGGCGCACATCGTAATAGCGGTAACGGGTCTGCGGATCCGTGTAACAGGGCTGCAGGATTCCAATTGAGTCATAAAACCTTAAAGTTGGAACAGAAATGTTGTTGATCCTGGCCATCTGGCCGATGCTTAGGTATTTGTAGTCCATATCCATCCTCCTGATCTGACATTTTCTATCAATAAGCAGCTTTTAAAACCTTTTTCCAACAGTGAAGATTCTCTTTTCCATACAGCAAAAACTCTCATCTAAGATGAGAGTTTTCACACAAATCTTTCTAAAATTATAACTCAGCCGGAAACAATAATCAAGAACGGACGGATTCCTTTTTGGTCCCGGACTCCATCCAGGTCCACAGACGGTACATTAGAAATCCCCAGATCAAGAACAGGATGATCAGTACCGGCATGGATACCGGACTCTGATAATGGCTTCCATTCACCAGAGACGCAAATCCCGGATATCCGCATAGTAATATGCTCCAGCGCCAAAATCCAGCTGTTCCAACAGGCCAAATCCATTTTTCATAATTTTCGGGTGTTTTCAGATAAAGCCACGATAGATCTGATAGAAGAAGAGCCGGGACTCTGTTAAAAGTCCCGGCTCCTGCCAGATTTCACAGTTAATTAGAGACATGTCGACGCACTGTCCTTATGTTTCATTTTTTCATAAGTAAAAGTCCTGATTTCTGTTTTCCGGTTTAAGAATCCCGGCATCCAGATCATCAGATGAGCTTTAAAATCCAGCGTATCACTGGCATGAACGAAAGGCTCCTCCCGAAGGACCACCGACTGGATTCCTTTTTCCGCAAGTGCCTGCTGGCCTGCTTTTGCTGCTTTCATAATCAGGGCATACCTGGCATCCCGCTCCGGCCCAAAGCTCCGGCACGGATGGACGGATGCAGCCTGCTTCAGTTTCTCTGTCAGCAGATCCACAGTCTTTGCATGTTTCTTCCGGTGCAGAAGCGCCGCGATATACTTTGTCATCCACCGGCCGGAATGTTTTTCGTAAAACTCCAACGCACGAAGCAAGGAGATATCTCCGGCTTCTTTTGCCAGATCGATCATAACCTCCAGAGCCTCCGGTGCCAGATCCCATCCATCATCCCGGTCAGGCAGATACTGTGATGGCACGGAAGGGTAACTGGTAAAATTAAGCGGTGGGAACTTCGCGAGCCACGCAAGCTTTTGCTCCAGTTCTCCGCAGTAGTCCTCTCCCATATATTCAAACTTATCCCATAAAATGGCAATACGGTACTCCAGCTGCCTTAAGTATTCATAACCCTTTACCCAGAAATGACCAATCTCACCATAATTATAAAGTTCATATTCCACTTCCAGTGTTTCAAAAAAGATTGTAAAGACATTGTGTCCCTGATGCACCACCAGGGACGAGCGCTTCTCGCTCCGGTCCAGGCGTGTCCCCAGTTCTCCACTGTAATCCGGCAGATACTCTCCCGTAATCCGCGCATTCCGAAAGGTCAGAAAACATTCCACGGCATCATTCATCAGATACACCAGGCGGATGTCCTGAGGCGTGTGAAACCCGTTTTCACTCTCCAGAAGCTCAAACTGATTCTGCTCTCCCAGTATTTCCAGCATTCGATATACATTCATAACTATTCCTGTTCTCCCTCGTTGGCTTCTTCCATATTTACATCCGGTTCCAGAGCCGGTGCCGGTTCTTCCGTATAGCGAACCCGCAGGACCGCCTGAGACCAGTTCAAACTTACGTGGGGTGTTTTGCCCCGCTCCTTTCCTGCTTCCGCGATCTGCTCCAACAGTTCTTCCAGAACCTGCTTCGTCAGATAACCGCCCCGCCAGTGAAACGTAAGCAGCTTTCCTTTCTTCGCAGCCTGCAGCGCCCGTTTCTTTACATCCTCCTGCTTTGTAAAGGACAGCTTCTTTTCTTTATAATAGAAGTGATCGCCATTGGCACAGGACGGTGCCGGGGCAATGAGTGGCTCGTGATCCCGAAAAATATTTTTGTCATCCAGATTAAAGTAGTCATAGCGGATTTCCGCACCGGTCACGCTGCATTTTCCAAGACTGTTGTCAAAGGTGGCATCCAGATGATAAAACTGGCCGTCAATGCGGACAATGTTCCAGGTATGCCGGTATTTGATACCCTTCTCCGGATTATTGCCGCAGATGGCAATCATGCACCAGATTCCAAGAGCATCGCACAGCACCTTCACCGCTTTGGCAATGCCTTCACAAACTCCCACGCCCTGCCCTAACGGGCCAATAATCTCGTGGGAATAGGCCTTCTTTAATTTATCATAGCGGACATTCTCACAGATAAAATCATGAATGTATTTTTCTTTCTCCCACTCGGAAAGCGTTTTGGCAGGCCGTGCCAGTTTTTCCACCCGGGATGCCATGGCCTTCTGATGTTCCCGGACCTTGCTTTTATCAAACAGATATTCCGGCTTCATAATGAGATTGGGAGAATCCTGGTAGTGGAGGAAATGAAATCCCGATGCCCAGAACAGCTTCGGATGATCCAGTCTCAGCAGCAAAAATACCTCAGAAAGTTCCTTTGCGTCTAAGAGCGGCAGCTGAATGCTGTCGGTAAGCTCTGTGAGACCGGCAAGCATGCTGCGGTAAGCCGCCTGTTTCGGTTTTGTCATGTGATCATAGTAATACGCTACAGCCATGTTGTCTCCACTTCCTTCATTTTCTTATCAGGAAACATTATATCATTATTTTCTGCTTTCCGCACCGAATTTCAAAAACATATCTGTAAATACTGACAAATCGGTAAAACGTGTTATAATTGGAGATAAAACGATATCAGATTACAGTTAAGCGAGGGTACCAGATTATGTTGATTTATGACTTTTCCAGGCGGGTGGGACATCCCCTCTACGAATATCTTTATCACTGCCTGAAGGAAGACATCTTAAGCGGGCGTATTCCGGCAGGTACTAAGCTGCCATCCAAACGGGAGCTGGCAGCAGACAACCAGATCAGTGTGCGCACGGTCATGAACGCCTATGACCAGCTCCTGACGGAGGGCTATATCACCGCTGAGGAGAAACGCTGTTACTTTGCCGCCAAGCTGGAAACCGCACCGGAACGCTCCTCTTTTTCCGCCTGCTCCGTATCTACGCCGGACCGGACCGCCGCCCGCACCTTTGCTTCCGAAGACCTTGAACCGCTTTACAAAGAAGATACCTGGTATGCGGACTTTACCTCCAATAATACCATCTATGAGAAATTTCCCTTCTCCCTCTGGCGCAAGACCATGCGGGAGGTTTTGAGCGAATACGAGCTGGAGCTGGTACAGCGGGCACATTTCCTCGGTGTGCCGCCGCTGCGAAAGGCTATTGCGGATTATCTCTACCGCTCCCGCGGGATGAGTGTTTCACCGGAATGCATTGTCATCGGCGCCAGCATCGAATATCTCTATGAAAAGCTCATCAAGCTTTTGCCGGAGCGCTCCGTCTATGGTGCGGAAAATCCCGGATACCGGAAGATTCCGCGCATTTATGAGGAATTCGGGCTTCCATGGAAAAGCATTGAAATGGATGAATCCGGCATCAGCATGGACAGCCTGCGGGAAAGCGGCGCAAATATCGTCCATGTTTCCCCGGAGCACCACTATCCGCTTGGGACTGTCACGACCGCCGGGCGGCGCCAGGAGCTGCTCTCCTGGGCGGCAGAGGCCGCAGACCGCTACATCATCGAGGACGATTATGACTGCGAGTTCCGCTACTCCACCAAAAGCATTCCTGCCCTGCAGAGCATGGATCTAAGCCACCGGGTCATCTACATGAACACCTTCAGCAAGAGCCTGGCCCCGGCTATCCGCATCAGCTATATGGTGCTTCCAAGGAAGCTGATGGAGCACTATATCGCGCGTGCCAACTTTTACTCGAATTCCGCATCCAGCTGCGAGCAGTATGCCCTGGCGCGGTTTATTGAAAACGGCTCCTTCGAGCGGCATCTGAGCCGCCTGAAAAAGTACTACCGTCTGGAGGGCGAGAGGCTTTTGCGCATCATCAAGCAGAGCAGCCTCATTCCTGCCTCCTGTATCACCGGAGGAAGCTGCGGTACCCATCTTCTGGTATACCTGGATACCTCACTGACGGATGTGGAGACCCGCTGGGCAGCCAGAAGCAAAGGCATCAACCTTGCCTGTCTCTCAGAGTTCTGTACAGAAATCCATCCGGAATACGAGCATGTACTGGTCTTAAACTACTGCGATCTGGATGAGAGGACGCTGGCAGAGACCGTGCGGAGACTGGGCAATATCTTTATCCAGTGGTAGGCACCGGCAGTTTGCCGAGCCGGAAATCCAGCCTCACGGCACTGTTATCTGGTATCTGAATATTTTTTTGTTCTGGTCGTTTTGTTAGTACCAAATCATTGCTATGATGTTGCCATGTCAGACACACAGGAACGGCATAAGGGCCCCCACCCAAACAGTCAGCCGCCATGTCAAAATGGCCATCGTTGACTGGCGCGTCACTCCGCAGATCGCGATCAATGATCCGAAGTTAATGGTGGGCATGCCTCCGTCACTGACCGCCGCAACCGGTATGGATGCTTTAACTCATGCCATTGAGGCATATGTTTCCACCGACGCGAATCCGCTGACCGATGCCGCTGCTCTCATGGCTATCACCATGATCACCCAGTATCTGCCAAAGGCTGTCGCAAACGGCACCTACATAAAGGCCCGTGACAAGATGGCTTACGGCCAGTACCTGGCAGGTATCGCATTCAACAACGCTTCCCTTGGTTATGTACATGCCATGGCTCACCAGTTAGGCGGCTTCTACAACCTGCCTCACGGCGTCTGCAACGCGATCCTGCTGCCCCATGTAGAGGAATTCAACCTGATCGGCAACGCAAACCGCTTCCGCGATATCGCAAAGGCCACGGGCGAGAACATTGACGGTCTCTCCACCATGGACGCTGCAAGAAAAGCCATTGCTGCCATCCGTCAGATTTCCGAACAGGTTGGCATCCCGAAGAATCTGCGCGAGCTTGGTGTCAAGGAAGAAGACTTCGGCATCATGGCAGAAAACGCCATGAAGGATGTCTGCCAGCTCACCAACCCGAGAAAAGCAACCAAAGAGCAGGTAATCGGCATCTTCAAAGCTGCTTACTAAGACATTTTTGCTAAATATCATTTCCAATCCTCAACATTCGCAAGCCTGGCCTCCAGCCGGGCTTTGCGATGTTGTAACAAAAGTATCACCCATGGGCGTATACGCTGTTATCGGCGGCTCTCACGGAATCGGAGCCAAAACTGTAGAATTACTGAAAAAAGAAGGTCATGAGGTCATCAACATCGATCTGTTAAAAGGGGACATCACCGCAGATCTGGTGACCCTGGAGGGACGCCAGAAGGTCATCGACGAGCTGCACGCCATGCATCCAGAGGGGCTGGACGGCCTCATCTTAAGTGCTGCCGTGTCCGGTGCCTGCGGAAGTCTCACCAAGATCATTTCCTTAAATTATTTCGGCGCAGTCTCTGTGATCAAGGGCACCTATGACCTTCTGGAGAAAAAGCACGGAAGCTGTGTTGCTGTCTCCTCCAACGTCATCTCCCAGGGCATTGCCCGCATGGACATTGCAGACCTCTTAAATAACTGTGGAGATGACGGCCACCATGTCCCACAGTGCCAAAGCTTCCTTAAACGCCCTGCCGATCCCGACCCGGTACGGGCAGGAAACCTTCATGGATCCGAAAGAGATTGCTCTTGCCATTGTTTTTCTGGCTTCCGAAAAAGCCTGCGGCATCAACGGCATCGTGATGTTTGTGGACGGCGGTACGGATGCGCTCTTAAATACGGAAAAAGTTTACTAAAAGGGGGATTCTGACAGATGCTGCCAATTGAAAAATATATCGATGCGATTGAAAATAAAGATTATGAAGGACTGGGAAACCTTTTTACCAAAGACGGCCACTACTGCGACTACTGTGCCAACGGCACACCCCAGCATGACTACCATCTATATGGAAAAGAAGCCATCTCCATGTTTTTCCGGAACAAATTTCTCTGCCGCCAGTATTCCATTCTGGAACCGACGGTGCTAAGCCTCTCCCAGGCAGAGTTCATTGCGTGTTTCGGAGGTTACCATGTGATGGCGATCGGGACACTGCAGCAGTTATCTGCAGACGGACATATCCGGCGATTAACCGTACGCCCCAAATAGAAACGGAGGAACTGCCGCAAAGCAGCTCCCCCGCAAGTTCTTATATGATCAGGATTCGATCAGCTTCTCCAGGTGCTTGCGCACCACGGTAAAATGCTTCTTTAACGCTTTCGCGCCCGCTGCCTCATCCCGGGCCGCCAGCGCTTCATAAATGTCCCAGTGCGCTTTCCTGAGCACCGCGGCACGCCGCCGGTCGGAAAGGATCGACGTTCTTAAATCCTTCACAAACAGCTTTAACAGATCTTCCATCTGATCTACATAGAAGATCATCAGCTGGTTGTGGGACATCTCCATTAAAATTTTGTGAAATTCCACATCCAGAGCCGCGCTGTCCTGAGCACTCATGGGCTGGTCCATCTTTTCCAGTACTTCTTTCATCCGAGCCAGTTCTTCCGGCTTTGCGCCTTCCATAGCCGCCGCAAGGGCTGTCTGCTCAAATCCGCAGCGCATCTCAAATACTTCCGTATGATTGATATGCTGCAGCACCATAGTCAGGGACATCAGCCTGGTCATGTATTCCCTAGTGTTACAGCGGACATAATTTCCGCTTCCCTGAATGCACTCGATCAGCCCCATCATCTCGAGAACATGAAGCGCTTCTCTCGCTGAATTGCGGCTGACCTTTAAGGTTTCCGACAGGGCACGCTCCGTCGGGACCTTATCATTCAGGCGGAGATTGCCTGAGGTAATCTCCGCCGTAAAATAATCAAATACCCGTTCGTATGCTTTCTGGCTGTTTTTCTCTTCCAAGTAAATTCCATCCTCCTACAGACGATAGCAGACCTTTCCAGGATTTAAGATCATCTTCGGATCAAACACACGCTTGATGCCTTCCATGAGAGCCATGTTGGTCTCACCGACAGAATCTACCAGATATTTAATCTTGCCGGAACCGATTCCGTGCTCACCGGATACCAGGCCGCCACAGCTGGCAGCTTCCTTATAAATAATCTCAAAGAATTTGTCGACACGGGACTTAAACTCTTCCTCCTCCAGATCGTTAGAGCACTGGTAGATGTGAAGGTTTCCATCACCTGCGTGGCCGAAGGACTTAATCACAAGTCCGCATTCTTCACCGGTCTTATTGACAAAATCCAGGTAATCTGCAATCTTATTGACCGGAACTACAACGTCGCACTCATCAAGCAGCTTTGTCTCATGCATGATTGCTTCCAGGAAGGAAGAACGTGCTGCCCAGGCGTCCTTGATCTTGGCCGGGGTATCTGCAACCAGGACATCCATAGCGCCTGCGTCCAGAACCAGCTCTGCCATCTGCTCCAGCATAGTGTCCAGATCATCCTGGCTGGCTGCATCCAGGGTTACCAGAAGGTAAGCGCCAATCTGCTGTCCCTCAAGCTCCTGCGGGAATACGCTGCGGCCAATATAACGTTCAGAGCTTAATACAATCTCACGCTCCATGAACTCGATTGCCTGCGGATTTAAGCCGGACATTTTAATCTTCGGCACGGAGGAAAGCGCGGTATTTAAGTCCTCAAACGGAATGATAAGGGATGCCACAACCTTCGGTGCCGGAATAATCTTTAAGGTCAGCTCGGTAATGATACCCAGAGTTCCCTCGGAACCAATCATTAAGTTTAACAGGGAATATCCGGAAGAAGTCTTGGATACGGTAGCTCCCAGGTGGGTGATCTCGCCGGTCGGCAGAACCACGGTCATGGCACGCACATAATCACGGGTTGCGCCATATTTTACAGCTCTCATACCGCCTGCGTTGGTGGATACGTTGCCGCCTACACAGGCAAACTTTTCACCCGGATCCGGCGGATACATCATGCCCTTGCTTAAGCAGTCATTGGCCAGATCGTTTAAGAGCACGCCGCTCTCAATCTCTACTACAAAGTTCTCCAGATCATAGTTTAAGATCCGGTTCATTTTGGAGGTATCGATGAGGACGC
This sequence comes from Clostridium sp. AF27-2AA, assembly GCF_003478505.1. Classification (GTDB taxonomy): domain Bacteria; phylum Bacillota; class Clostridia; order Lachnospirales; family Lachnospiraceae; genus Brotaphodocola. The sequence goes on along the minus strand of NZ_QUFI01000003.1, from coordinate 46,345 downwards.
CGCCCAGTAACGGAACCGCGCCGCCTGCAAGACCGGTACCTGCGCCTCTCGGGGTTACCGGGATGGTGTTTTCATAGCAGATCTTCATGACTGCGGCGACTTCCTCTGTGGAAGTCGGCTGCACGACCAGGTCTGGCATATGGGTGCCGTAGATTGGCATCTCGTCTCTTGCGAAATCCACATTGATATCGTCTCCAACGAGAACATGCTCAGATACTGCCTGAATCTGGGCAATGATTTCCGAAGTCAGCTGATTATATTTTTCCATTGTAATTCCTCCTCATATTATAAGGGTAAGCGCACCAATCATCAAGTTTATTTCCGTGCTTTGATTTCCTCAATCAGCAGCGGAAGAATTTCTTTGACATCTCCCACAATGCCTACATCCGCAATATCGAAAATGGAAGCAGCCTCATCTTTGTTGATGGCTACGATATATTTGGATCCCATGATACCGGATACATGCTGCATGGCTCCGGATACACCACAGGCGATGTACAGCTTCGGCGCAACAATCTTGCCAGACTGTCCTACCTGGTGGGCACGGGATGCCCAGCCTTCCTCGATGGCCGGACGGGAAGCGCCAACGACACCACCGAGCAGTGCTGCCAGTTCTTCTACCAACTTAAAGTTTTCTGCGTCGCCCATGCCGCGGCCGCCGGTTACGATGACATCGGCACCTTCCAGGTCAACAGCTTCAGCGATCTCTTTCGCTGCGTCAACAACTTTTGCTTTCAGGGCATCGGCATCCACCGGTGCCTCTTTCTCTTCTACGCTGCCCTCTGCAGCCTCCGGCTTTGTGAAGCTTCCGCTGCGGACAGTTGCGAACTGTACCGGGCCGGATACTGCCAGGCGCTCCAGAACGGTTCCGCCGTAGGCCGGGCGTACAAATTCCAGTCCATTCTCACCCTGCTCAATGACGGTCACATCGGTTACGCATCCTGCGCCGAAACGCTGTGCCAGACGCGGTGCCAGGTCTTTTCCAAGCTGAGTGCCGGAAAACAGAACCAACTCCGGCTGAACTTCTTTGATATAACTCTCCAGAGCTGCAGTCTGCGCGTCCTCAGATGCGTCTCCGGTCTTTAATACGATAACTTTTGCGCCAAGAGCTGCTGCCTTCTCTGCTGCGTCTTTATCTTCTACCGCAACAGCATAGGTCTCTCCCAGCTCCTTTGCGCCAGTCAGAAGCTCCAGGCTTCCCTGTACCGGGGTTCCTTCTTTTGTCTCAACATATACCAGTACTTTCATCTGCGGTCTCCTCCTTACAATGCCTTATCCTGAAGCATTTTTTCCATTGCCTTGCGGACAGCTTCCGCTGCTTCTTTTTCCTTGATGCGAACGCCTGCGGTTCTCTTCGGCGGCTCACTGTAACCCTTTAAGGATACTTTCGCTTCTGCTGCGGAAACCTCTGCGTCTGCTGCGGAGAATACCGGAACAACAGCTTTTCTGGCTGCCAGCTTTGCCTTGATATTTGGATAACGCGGATCGTAGGACGGTTTTGCGATGGTGAAGACTGCCGGCTGTGCCACGCTGTAGCGGATGTAGCCTTCCTCGGTCTCCTGCTTTGCCACAAGGCTCTCATCCTGGGGTTCTACCTCGATCACGCTGGATACGAAGCCGATTCCCAGGATCTCTGCGAGACGGGCACCTACCTGGCCGCTGATCTCATCGGTGGATTCCTTGCCACAGAGGATCATGCCGTAAGGCTGACCGTTCTCTGCCTCACATTTCTTCACTACCTTTGCCAGATATGCTGCAGTAGCACCCTCGTCAGCACCTGCAAATACATCGTCTTTGAATAAGTATGCTTTCTTTGCACCTACTGCCAGCAGGTTTTTCATCATGCTGGTGCAGTCCTCAGTGCCAATGGCTGCCACGGTAACCTCACCGCCATTTGCCTCAGTATAGCGTGCTGCAAGCTCCAGTGCGTAAGTATCAAACGCATTGGTTACCTTTTCTATATCCTTTACTGCCGGTACGCCAGCCCCGTCCAGATGGATCTCTACGCTGTCATCCGGAACCTGTTTTACAAATACCAGAATATCCATATTCTATATCCTCCTACTATGTCTTTCCTCCGGGCCGGTCCGACCGACCTGTGTAGGAAACGTTTTTTCTATCTTACTTTCCGATTACGGCTCTGCCGACTACCATACGCTGGATCTCATTGGTTCCCTCAAAGATCTGGAAGATCTTCGCGTCACGCATCAGCTTCTCTACCGGATACTCACGGCTGTAACCGTAGCCGCCCAGAATCTGTACCGCGTCGATTGCAGTCTGCATGACAGAATCACCGGTAAAGCATTTTGCTGCTGCGGATTCTTTGCTGAACGGAAGTCCCATATCTGCCAGACGGATGGAATGCGCGATCAGCTGTCTGGATGCCTCGGTACGGATCTCCATATCAGCGATCTTAAACTGGATTGCCTGATTCTTGCAGATCGGCTTGCCGAACTGCACACGCTGTTTGGAGTAAGCTACGGCCTCATCAATACATCTCTGGGCTACGCCGACACCGATGACTGCACACCAGGTACGTGCCAGATCCAGGGTTTTCATGGCAGTAATGAATCCGGTTCCTTCCTCACCCAGACGGTTCTCTGCCGGAATTCTCACATCCTCCAGGATCACATCACTGGTGGTGGAGCAGCGGATACCCATTTTATTCTCATGATTGCCAACGCTTAAGCCCGGGGTTCCCTTGTATACCAGGAAAGCGGAAATGCCTTTGGTTCCCTGATCCTTTGCGGTCATGGCGGTCACTACAAAGAAATCTGCCACGCTGGCATTGGTGATAAAGCATTTTCTTCCGTTTAATACATACTCATCACCCTCACGGACTGCAGTGGTCTTTCCAGCGCCTGCGTCACATCCGGCATTCGGCTCAGTCAGCGCGAAAGAACCAAAACCGCCATTGATGATGATATCGCAGCATTTCTTTTTCTGTTCTTCATTGCCTGCCAGAAGCACCGGCTTTAATGCCAGTCCGTTGCCGTTTAAGGTAACTGCCACACCGGCATCTGCCCAGGCGATCTGCTCTACGATGGCTGCCTGATCCATATGATCCAGTCCCAGTCCGCCGTACTCTTCCGGCACATCCATCATATGAAGCTGCATCTCGATGGCCTGGTCGTAAATCTCCTTTGGCCACTCACCGGAAATATCATACTCTTTTACCTGCTCTTTTACTTCGTTTACACAGAAATCACGGACATCCTTTAAAAGCTCCTTGCCATCCTCAGAAATAATGTAACTCATATTCTAATTCCTCCCTTTCAGAAATTGTTGCCTTGTTGATTTTGATAAAGCTGCGCTGAGGGATCAGATCCAGCAGAAACATGAAAACATAGAAACACCTCCCAAATTTACTAAACCAATATCATCATTTGCCAAACCATTCCGTAAATCTGAGATTGAAATTTCGTTACGTTTTTGATGCCTCAGCGGTCATTTTCGATAATCAGATTATATTTAGACTGTCAATTTTGTTCAATATGTAACTTTTACAAGAAAATCGCACTGTTTTTGGGCGTAATTTTCTTAACAAAGTGCAATTGGTTGATTCATTTCAAAATAACGAAAAGATACTGACAGAAAATCAGAAAAATGCGCAAATTACATCACTGCAGTGTAAACATGTCAATATAAACATATTTTTATGTCTGTTAAAACTCGGATTCTACCTCCCCAATTATCTTTTATTTCGTTATTATTTTGACAACTGCTTCATGCCAACCATTTTTCTCTACGTCCCTTGTACACTTGTCGACAAGTGCACAAGGTTTTTGTACGAATTTTCTCCGCTCACTTCTGCCCCATTTTTATAGGTAAAAATGACGAAAATGAAAAAAGCGGCGGCCGCGAAATGAATTTCATTCCACAACCACCGCTCTTATTCTATTTTTATAATTCCCGCAAAATCAGTTCCGTAATTCCTTCATTTGCGCCCATTGTGATGCGCCTTACCTTCGGCTCCCGGCCATAACTGAACTCTTCCCGGATAGCCGAGCGAATACGGGTGCCACCATTATAGCCGTGAATGACTCGAATCTTATACACCGCAGAGCCGGCCTGATCCACTTGTTTCTGGATAGCCGCAACTGCCTCCTCTGTGCGCATTCCATGCACATCAAACTCAATAATGGGGCTGTTCATCATCTGCATTTTCTCTCCTTGTGTTCCTTTTTATCCTCGTACATTTTCTGGTCAGCCCGGATCTTCGTGTCACGAATGCATTCATTTTCCATAAGTTCGGCGCTTCCATAAGAGACAAACGGCAGAATCGACACTACTTTTCTGCGTTTTTCCATCAGCCATAAAAGCTTTTCCTTACAGAGTTCTTCCTTTTCCAATTCCTGCAAAAGCACACAGAATTCGTCACCTCCAATGCGGTAACAGTTTCCATAACTGCTGTATGCCTGCTTCAGACATCTGGCAATCTCTTTCAGACACCGATCCCCTGCCAAATGACCATAAGTATCATTGACGTATTTAAAATCATCCAGATCCAGCACGATCAGCATACGATCCTCCGGGCGAAGATTCAAGGTACGGTTGATATAGCTTTTTTGACTGAGAAGTCCTGTCAGTCCATCCAGCTGGTTCCACATCTCATTGCAGTACAGAAAATACAGAACTGCAATCAATGTTACGCAAAGCCAGGTAATATGTATCTCTGGAATCAAAATCTGAACCAGTGTTCCTGCTGCGAGAAATCCGGCAAGCCCATAAATCAGTTCTCTTCCACGATTCTGAAAGTTTCGAGCCATTTCCAGCGAACAGAACATCAAATAGGCGATTCCAGCATAGTACATAACCATGTAAATCTGAAATCCATTCTGCCTGGAATAATGATTTGCTTCATCTACTGCAAATACCAGGCCTCCGGTAAATATGGATACTGTCAAGAGCAGAAAATACAAAATTTCCATCACTGCAGCAACTTTCAAGCCTGCCGAAATGCGGTCAGAAGATTGCAATGTATAAATAAGGCAGACTGGAACTGCAGGTGTCAGGCCAAATCCAAGATAATTCGAAAGAATATTCAGCCAGCGCAGCCAGACCGGACCATCATTCACCAATACCGAAATCATCTCCAGAATCGAGATACATCCAATCAGAATAAACGTAATCTGGAATCCCCTTGCCTGTCTGGGTTTCAGGTTTTCGCTCAAATGAATCAGAACGCACATAAAAAGCAGAACAAAAAGATTGATGGCCGTCAGAATAAAAAAGTATAAGTCCGTCATGTCACTTCTCCAGTATTCTCTGTTTTTGTCTTATGCAATCGCATTTTGGTTGATGTGCTCTATTGTATCTTTCCATTCATATCATAAAAACATTACTGCTCAAATCTGCCTTTCATCTTCACTTCCTGCTCCCATACAGCTACCTGGCCACGGGCAAACAGGCTGTTGATTTCGAGATTCTCATCCAGTACCAGAAGATCTGCGTCTGCGCCCTCTGCTACACAGCCCTTGACTCCTTCCTGACCAAGGAGCACTGCCGGAGTGCTGGTCAGAAGCTGTAAGGCATCCTCCAGCGGCATGCCTTCTCTTACCAGGATCTGAATGGTGCGGTGCAGATACTTCGGAGATGCGTAGGTCAGGCCGATGCACTCGCCCTCCTCATTGAAGCGTGGCTGGCTTCCGAATGCGTCACTGGATATGGTGACATGATCCAGTTTCACGCCTTCGCGGTGTAGGAGCTCGTAAAGCTTCATGGCATCAGATTCTACTTCTACATCATCAGCACCGGCTGTGCAGTCAATGTAACCACCACGGCGTACCAGATCCGCACCGGCATCAATCAGTCCCGGATTACGTAAAATATGGGTCGGCAGCAGGTTCTTGGCCGGAACATCGGAATGATCCAGAACATAGAATACCGGATCCAGTCTTCCCTCTCCGTCACCCATATGCATGGTCACCAGCCCCGGCGTGTTGCTGAGCAGACCGGCTCTGCGGGCTGCGGTAGCCAGGGCGATCAGCTCTTCCCCGCCCGGATTGGAGCTTCTGTGGTCAGATACAGCCACCTTCACACCGATCATCGGCGGAACCAGAATGATATCGCGCTCTACGCTTCCGGTCAGGGTTGTCGGCGGGTAGCCATAGGAGCTGGTCAGGGTGTACACAGTCATGCCTTCCTCGGTCAGGGCACGGGCCTTTGCTACCAGATTCTCTACACTGCGGGTTACGCCATCTGTACCCAGAAGGCCAACCACGGTGGTAATACCATTTTTAAAGAATTCGCTGAGCTGAGACTCCGGCACACGGGATGCCGGTCCCTGCTCTCCACCGCCTCCGGTGATATGCACATGCATGTCAATGTAAGCCGGAACAACGATTTTTCCCTCCAGGTCATAAGTCTCCACCCCCGGGAGTCCCTCATAGCCTTCGATAGAATCCTGCATCAGAAGGATTTTCTCTCCCTCAATGAGGATATCTTTCTTTCCCAATTTCTCTGGTGCGTAAACATTCGCGTTTTTCAGTAACTTGATCATAATGTCTTTTCTCCTGCCTTTTTCTTTATTTTTCAAAAATTCCACCGGAATCAGGAATCCCGGTGGAACAAAACTTTCGTATTTAGTTCTCCTTTTTCTTCTCATCAGCAAGCTTTGCGATACCGAATCCGGTAAAGCCCCAGATGATTGCAAAGATCCAGCCAGTGTAGCACAGGATTGCCCACGGAAGGTAATCCAGAGTCTCTACACCAAGGGTAGATGCCATATAGGCACCTGCTGCGGACCACGGAATCAGCGGCACCACTACAGTACCGGCATCCTCAAGGGTTCTGGACAGGTTCTTTGCCGCAAGTCCGCGCTCTTTATAAGCGTCACGGAACATCTCTCCAGGAATCAGAATGGAAAGATAAGAGTTACCGGTAGTCAGTGCCATGGTAATGCAGGCTGCCACCGTTGCGGTAATCAGTGCGCCGGTACTCTTTGCCACGCTTAAAATCTTCTGAAGTACAACATCCAGACAGCCTGCCCGGCTCATGATGCCTGCAAAACAGAATGCGCAGAATACCAGAAGTGTGGTACTCATAATGCCGTTCATACCACCACGGTTTAACAGCTTGGTAACCGCCTCGGAACAGGTCTCAGTGTCGAAGCCTGCGCGATGGATCATAGATACACTAAAGCCGTTTACCGTTGCCTTTAACACATCACCCAATGCTACATGCTGAATGAAAACAGCCTCTATGCCAGCTACGAAGGTGGAAAGAAGCATAACCGGAATGGTTGGCTTCTGAAGCAGGGACCCTCCCAGCACGATTAGCACCGGAATGATGATCAGCAGGTTCCAGCTGTACATGGAAGAAAGCTGGCTCAATAAGGTAGTAACGGTATCAGAGGTAATATCTGCACTTACATCTGCGTTCATACCAACAATGGCATATACCACCAGAGAAACGATGGTTGCCGGAACGGTAGTGTAAAACATATGTCCGATATGCTCATACAGTGTGCTGCCTGCCGCGATCGGAGCCAGGTTCGTGGTATCAGACAGCGGAGACATCTTATCACCGAAGTAGGAACCGGCGATACATGCACCTGCGGTAGCCGGAAGAGACACGCCCAGAGCACTTGCAATTCCCATCAGGGCAACACCCATAGTTGCGACAGAACCCCAGGAAGTACCGGTAACAACCGATACAACAGCCTCGATCAGAAATGCGGTAACCAGCATGAATTTCGGGTTTACAATCTGAACACCATAGTAAATCATCATCGGAATGGTACCAGCTGCCATCCAGGTACCAACCATAGCGCCAACGCATACCAGAATCAGAATTGCCGGCATGCCTTTTGCGATCTTGGTACAGATCTCATCCATCATCTCATCCCAGGTAACACCCACACGGAACGCGATAAATGCCGCGATTGCTGCTACCATGATCAGGAGCGGCTCCGTGCTGTAGCCGAACACGCCCTTTCCAATGGTAAGGATCAGGAGCATTGCGATGATCGGTGTGATCGATTCCGCAAAGGTAGGCAGACGTTTGGCCCGTTCTTTCTTTTCTTTCATTTGTAATTCCTCCTTTTATCCTCATTCGCGACAGTTTCACATTTTATCACGGCAGGAGCTTAAAATTCGGACTTATTATATCAAAAAAGGAGACGGGCCACAACTAAAAGTTTATACTTTTTTAATTTTTTAATTTTCTTTCTCTCGTTCTTCCAGAAGCTGGCTGATTTTTGACACAAACAGATCAAACGCCACATCATTCTTACCACTGTTGATGACCACATCTGCCTTGGAACGGGTCGGTTCTACATAGAGATAATGCATCGGCTTTACCGTGGTCAGATACTGTTCGATGATGCCATTCAGATCACGTCCGCGCTCCGATACATCTCTGGAGATACGGCGCAAAATTCGTTCATCCGCGTCTGCTTCCACATAAACCTTGATATCCAGCAGGCTGCGCAGGCGTTCATCGGCCAGAAGCAGGATTCCCTCTACAATGATGATCGGCTTCGGGTCGATCCGGACTGTTTCGTGGGAACGATTGTGCTGGCTGTAGTCATAGACCGGACTGTCAATGGATCTTCCCGCTTTCAGTTCCTTCAAATGCTCGATCAGAAGGTCGGTCTCCAGAGAATCCGGATGATCGTAGTTTACCGTCACTCTTTGCTCGAACGGGACACCATCCTGACAGCGATAGTAATTGTCATGGTATAAAACCGCCACGTCACCCCCAAAATAAGCTTTGATTCTGTTTGTAAAGGTAGACTTACCTGAGCCGGATCCGCCGGCAATTCCGATTATGATGCTCTCCATGTTCTTTTCCCTTCCGTATCATTTTGCGGTGGAATGCTCTTCCACTGCGTAAATTTTCTCGCTTAATCCTGAACCGGTTTCAGTCCAAACTCTTCCGGCATAAACCGTGGGCAGATGTTCTCTGACGTTGTAATAACCGTAGAGGACAGACGAGTTCCGATCTTGCAGGCCTCCTCCATGGTTTTTCCATAGGTCAGTCCCATGCAGACTCCCGCAAAGAAAGCGTCTCCTGCTCCGGTGGTGTCCACCACATCGACCTTCAGAGCCGGAACCACTCCGCAGTTTCCTTCGCTATCCGCGTAAACCGCGCCGTGTTCACCCATGGTCACCACCATACGGGAAATTCGCGCGGATTTGATGCGGTCTGCCAGAATATCTGCCATCTCCTTCGGGGTCTTGTTTTCATAGTCCTCGGAGAACAGAATGCCTGCCTCCTGCTGATTGCAGACAAAGCAGGAGGTCTTTCTCAAGAAATCCCTGCGCTCCACCGCAATGGTCATATTGGACACCAGGGCATATACATCTTTCTGGTATTTCTCTGCATAGTAGAAAATCTTTTTGATGATTTCCTTGTCGATGTCGATCTCCACCGCAATGCTGTCCGCATCCTTGAAGATTTCATCGCCCTGCTGGTCCAAAATATCACCGATAGGTGCCAGATCCGGGCGTTTGGATACCGATGCCACCACATCACCCTTATGATCAAATACGGCCAGCCAGGTACCCATGCCATCCGGCAGTCTGCGGATGTACTTCGTATTGACTTTATGGCGGTCCAGTTTACGGATAATGTCCTCGCCCATGGAGTTGTCATCTACCAGACTTACAAAGGTCGGCTTCAGTTCCACATTCGCGATATCCTCCGCTACATTTCTGGACACTCCGCCGTGATTCTGTACGATAATTCCGGCATTACGCCCGGAGGGGATGTACGGGGATGTGGAATATCCCTTCAAATCCATAAATACAGCACCGATCACTGCAATTCCCATCTTTTGTTTCTCACTTTCCCTTTATTCATATTCCGGGACCTAAACATCCCTCTTAATTCTGATTCTCACAAAACATTAACTGATTTATTATAACCAGAGAGTCCTCTCGTTGTAAATCCTTTTTGCGTATTCTGTCGAAAAATGTTGCCGGATCCAAGACACCTGTACCTGAAAGAGGACCGGCAATCCTTTAGAAATCAAACAGTGACAGCTGGTTGCTCTCTGGAAGATCCCCCAGAAGCCCCAGGTCACTCATCAGGTCGCAGATGGTCTTGCTGACCTTAGTGCGGGCACGGAAGTCTTCCCTGGAAAGGAATGGGCCGTCCTTGGCCGCGTATACCACGCCCTCTGCCGCGTTCAGACCCAGTCCGGCAATACTGCTTAAGGACGGCATCAGCTTGCCGTCAATTACCTGGAAGCGGTCTGCCTGGGCCCGGTAAATATCAATTGGCATGAAATCATAGCCCCGGGCATACATCTCCTGTACGATACGCATATCGCGCAGGGTATCCTGCTCTGCCTTGGACAGGGAGTCCGAACGTTTCTTAAAGTCCGCCAGATGATACTCCAGCTTGTCCCGGCCCAGGCACATCAGTTCATAGGAAAAGCCGTTGGCGCGGATACTGAAGAAGGCCGCATAATAGGCCAGCGGATAGAACACCTTGCAGTACGCCACACGCCATGCCATCATAACGTAGGCTGCCGCGTGGGCCTTCGGGAACATGTACTTGATCTTTAAGCAGGAATCAATGTACCACTGGGGCACATCGTGCTTCTTCATTTCCTCGATCCAGTCCGGCTTTAAGCCCTTGCCCTTTCGCACACTCTCCATGATGGTGAAGGAAAGGCCTTCCTCCAGTCCCATCTGGATCAGATATACCATGATATCGTCTCGACAGCAGATGGCGGTCTGAATGGTAGCCTGCCCGCTTAAGATGAGGTCTTTTGCGTTGCCAAGCCATACATCCGTACCATGCGCCAGTCCGGCAATGCGGACCAGGTCAGAAAAGTATTTTGGCTGGGCGTCAATTAACATCTGCATCGCGAAATCGGTACCGAACTCCGGAATGCCAAGGGCTCCCAGCTTGCAGCCGCCAATGTCATCCGGCGTAATGCCAAGGGCGGAGGTGTTCTGGAACAGGGACATCACCTCCGGTGAATCCAGCGGAATGTCCTTTACCGGATCCAGACCGGTCAGATCCTGCAGCATGCGGATCATGGTCGGGTCCTGATGTCCCAGGATATCCAGCTTTAACAGGTTATGGTCAATGGAGTGGTAATCGAAATGCGTCGTTACCGTGGAGGTCGTCATATCATTTGCCGGACGCTGCACCGGGGTAAAGGAGTAGATTTCCTCTCCGATCGGCAGCACTACAATACCGCCCGGATGCTGTCCGGTGGTACGGCGCACGCCTACACAGCCCTGCACAATACGGTCAATCTCACAGTTTCTCTTGTGAATGCCGCGTTCCTCATAGTAACGCTTTACAAAACCAAACGCGGTTTTATCCGCCAGAGTACCAATGGTTCCCGCACGGAATGTTTGCCCCTTTCCGAAGATAACCTCCGTGTAATCGTGGGCCTTGCTCTGGTACTCGCCAGAGAAGTTTAAGTCGATATCCGGCTCCTTATCTCCTTTAAATCCCAGGAAGGTCTCAAACGGGATATCAAATCCCTGCTTCGTCATCATGGCGCCGCACTTTGGGCAACGCAGATCCGGCATATCGCAGCCCGCCATACCGGAGAATTTCTTTACGTCTTCAGAATCAAAATCCGAGTAGTGGCATTTCGGGCACAGATAATGCGGGCTTAAGGAGTTTACCTCCGTAATACCCGCCATATTGGCCACGAAGGAGGAACCTACCGAACCTCGGGAGCCTACCAGGTAACCGTCCTCATTGGACTTCCAGACCAGCTTCTGGGCAATGATATACATTACAGCGAATCCGTTGGAAATAATGGAGTTTAACTCCTTCTCCAGACGCGCAGAAACGATTCCAGGCAGGTCCTCACCGTACATCTCATGGGCCTGATCGTAACAGATCTTACGCAGAGTCTCATCGGAATTTTCAATGACCGGCGGACACTTATCCGGACGTACCGGCGAGATTTTCTCGCACATATCCGCGATCATGCGGGTGTTGGTGATAACAACCTCCTCTGCCTTGTCCGGGCCAAGATAGTCAAACTCTTTTAGCATTTCTTCCGTGGTACGCAGGTACAGCGGTGCCTGCTGGTCCGCGTCGGAGAAGCCCTGACCAGCCATCAGGATACGACGGTATACCTCATCCTCCGGATTTAAAAAATGTACATCGCAGGTTCCGCAGACTGGTTTATTCAGTGTCTCACCCAGCTTCACGATGCGGCGGTTTAAATCCTTCAGATCTTCTTCCGTTTTCACCGGACTCTTTTCATCCCGCAGCATGAATGCGTTATTCCCCAGCGGCTGAATCTCCAGGAAATCATAGAAATTCGCAATCTTGATGATATCTGCCTCCGGCAGGCCCCGAAGCAGCGCCTGGTACAGTTCCCCCGCCTCACAGGCCGAACCAATCAGCAATCCCTCCCGGTACTGGTTTAACACGCTCTTCGGGATGCGCGGGCGCTTTGCAAAATAATTGATGTGGGACCAGGATACCAGACGGTACAGGTTGATGCGCCCCACCTCATTCTTTGCAATGATGATGATATGGTTCGTCGGCAGCTTTTTGATCATGTCCGCGCTCAGCGTACTCATGCTGTTGAGCTGCGCCAGATCTTCCACGCCGCGCTCCTTTAACATCTCAATGAATTTTACAAAAATCTCTGCCGTACAGCCCGCGTCATCCACCGCCCGGTGATGGTTCTCCAGCGAAATATTCAGAGCCTTTGCCACCGTATCCAGCTTAAAACGGTTTAGGTTCGGAAGCAGATGTCTTGCCAGTGCCACCGTATCCAGAACCGTTGGATCAAAGGGAAGCCCTAAAAGCGCCGCATTCTGAGAAATAAAGCTTACGTCAAAGGAGGCGTTGTGGGCCACCAGGCTGCAGCCCTCACAGAATTCAAGAAACTGCGGCAGGATCACGTCAATCTTCGGTGCCGGAAGCACCATGTTGTCGTTGATGCCCGTCAGCTGCTCAATCTCAAAGGGAATCGGTACATCGGGGTTGACAAAGGTACTGAATTTGTCAGTAATGACCCCCTTCTCCACCTTGACCGCACCGATCTCAATGATCTTGTTCTTTTCCGGACTGAAACCGGTGGTCTCAATATCAAAGACCACAAAGGAATCCGCGAAGGTCTGGCCCTTCGGGTTCTCTACCAGATCCTTCATGTCATCCACCAGGTATCCCTCCACGCCATAGAGCATCTTGAACGGATCATTCTTATCCAGAGCATGGCTTGCCTCCGTGAAGGCCTGCACACAGCCATGATCCGTGACAGCCAGAGCCTCCATGCCCCATTCCTTAGCCTTCTTGATGATGCTCGCCACATCAGAAACGCCATCCATATCGCTCATCTTGGTATGACAGTGGAGCTCCACGCGCTTTACCGGGCTGTGATCCATACGCTTGCTGGTGAAATCCTCCGCCTTTTTGATGCCGCGCACCGAACCGATAGTCAGTTCACCGTCAAACCGGTCAATGGTAGTCATACCGCAGAGCCGGATGAAGGTTCCAGGCTTAATAGCAGCATTTAAGTCCTCCAGTGTGTCTTCATTCGCAAAGACCTTGACCGTGATCGTATCAGTAAAATCAGTAATATGGAAGATGATGATGGTCTTTCCACTGCGCAGTTCCCGGCTGTCTTTATCCAGAATTTTACCGCGTACCGTTACCTCACCCATCTCACCTTCAATTTTTTCAATGGTGGTAAAGTCATCCTCAAAGTCACGTCCGAACAGCACATCCGGATTGTCGGATTTCTTACGGTAGCCGCCGGAGCTCCAGTCATTCTTCTTAAACTCCTTTTTGCCTCCGGAACGCAGCTGCCCAGGTTTGGCCTCGCCGCCGGTAAATCCACTCTGAGCATTTCCGCCTGTTTTCGCAGCAGTACCGGCTTTTTCGGCACCGCCAGACTTTCCACTTCCCTTCTTCTGGCCGCCTGCCAAAGCAGCTGCCCCGGCACCACCGCCATGAACGTCATTTTGCTTATTGCCAAAATCAGCGCCGCTTTGCGAGCCAGTTCCATCTCCGGCATCCGAGAAGGCACCATCCGTTCCGGTGGCCTCGCTCAGTCCCAGCACTGCCGCCACCCTCGCCGTCATGCGCTCTGCTTCCTGCTGTGCCTGTAATTCTCTCTGAATGGACGCTTTGGCACGGACCGGAGGTACATATTCATACTCCACCTCCACCGGCAGTCCGCAGCGCTCATGGAAAACCTTCTCCAGCACGCGTTTTAACTCCCCGGCCTTGTCCCGGTTCACCATGGTATCCTCCACCGTCATATGCAGAAGATCCGGCTTCGGAAAGGTGCATGTTCCTTTTCGGAAAATGGAATACTCTACAATGCTGTATTCCTTTAATTCTGCCTGTAAGCTGTCCCGGTAGGCAGTCAGCAGTTTTTCCGGTGTATACTGCTCAGACAGCGTATATTTCTCAAAAATATGGATCTGGATCTGCTTTCCCGGAAATAGCTGCTCTCTGATTCCCTTTTCCAGCGACCAGATGTTGCGTTTATCTATCAGACGGGGACTTATGATATAAACACGAAGAGAGCTTCTATCCCTGGTCATGGACACACGGTCCACGCTTACCAGGGTTAAAAGCTCCTGCATCTGGTCTGTCATATGTAATCCCGGAAATACTTCCAAAAATGCTTTCATGTATTACAACTTCCCCTGTTCCTTCGCAAGTGCCACAAGCTCTGCGTGAAGGGCTGAAAGGAGCTCATCCTCCGGCAGTTTGCGGATAACCTCGCCCTTCCGGATCAGAAGGCCTTCTCCGCAGCCGCCCGCGATGCCAAGATCTGCTTCTTTTGCCTCACCCGGTCCGTTGACCACACAGCCCATCACAGCTACCTTCACATCCAGCTGGTCAAATTCTGTTACCATATTTTCGACCTGGTTTGCCAGGCCGATGAGATCGATCTTCGTTCTTCCGCAGGTCGGGCAGGAAACCACTTCCACACCGCCCCTTCTGAGCCCCAGAGTCTTTAAGATCAGCTTTGCGGACTTGATCTCCTCTACCGGGTCACCGGTCAAGGATACCCGGATCGTATCACCGATGCCCTCATGCAGAATGATGCCCAGACCTACAGCCGATTTGATATTGCCGGAGGTTAAGGTTCCGGACTCGGTAATACCCACATGAAGCGGATAATCGGTCTTTTTGCTGATAAGTTCATGGGCTTTCACACACATGAGAACGTCGGAGGACTTGATGCTGATCACCAGATTGTCATAGCCCATCTGCTCGATCATGCTTACCTTTTCCAGTGCGCTCTCCACAATGCCCTCTGCGGTCACGCCGCCGTACTTCTCAATGAGCGGCTTTTCCAGGGAGCCGCTGTTGACACCAACACGGATCGGCACACCATATTTCTTTGCTTTGTCCACCACAGCCTGCACCCGCTCTGCGCTTCCAATGTTGCCCGGGTTAATGCGGATTTTGTCTGCGCCGCATTCCATGGCCGCGATAGCCAGTCGGTAATCAAAATGAATATCTGCCACCAGCGGAATGTGGATCTGGCGTTTGATCGCCTTCAGGCTTTCTGCCGCTTCCATGGTCGGCACCGCCACCCGGATGATGTCACAGCCCGCCTGCTCCAGCTTTAAGATCTGGGCCACAGTTGCTGCCGCATCCTCGGTTTTCGTGTTGCACATCGACTGAATGAGAATCGGGTTTCCCCCGCCGATCTTGCGGTTTCCGATCCGGATTTTCTTTGTCATTCTCCGTTCCATATGCTCTTCCCTTCTTTTATCAGCAATATTGCCGCCTGAAACGTGTCACCGACACATTCCGCAGCCTTCCAGTCCGCTCCTGTTTTACATCAGATTGCGGATGTCGTTAAATAATACCAGTACCATCAGTGCCATCAGCACCGCCATGCCGGCCATATGCACCATGCCCTCTTTTTCCGGGTCCACCGGCTTTCCCCGCACCAGCTCGATGAGCAGAAATACCAGGCGTCCGCCGTCCAGTGCCGGAATCGGCAGCAGATTCATGATGCCAAGGCTGGAGCTTAAGAGAAGTACCCAGTTGGCCAGCGTAAGCACAACCGCGCGGGCACTGATCTGGCGGCTTTCCTGGACGGTCTCGCCAACCATATTGACGATGCCGACCGGGCCGGTCACAGCCTCATCCGCACGAATCTGGCGCCGGAACAGCATGCCCAGGCTGTCGATGGTAGAAGTGACACAGTATTTCACCTCATAGGCACTATAATGAATCAGCTGCCCAATTCCATGAATCTTCTGGTATCCGCCAAACTGCACGCCCATCATATAGGACTGGTATTCCTCACTGAAGCGCGGGGTCAGCGTAACAAATCCGCTGGTCGCGCCATCGCTTTCTGCCGTACCCTCTTTCGCCGGTCTCGTAAACTGCACCTTCATCTCCTGTCCCGGATGGGAAAAGGTATACAGCATGATATCCCGGTATGCCGTGATATGGCGTCCGTTGATTTTTGTGATGCAGTCTCCTGCCTGAAGTCCTGCCTCCTCGGCCGGGCTTTTCTCCATGACACCGGTCAGTACCGGCGCGTCGTGGCCGATCTGCGCCACAATGAGCATGGCAAACAGAAATGCCAGGATAAAGTTGAATACAGGTCCTGCCGCAATGACCGCAATGCGGGATAACACCGGCTTATTGTTAAAGGCCTTCGGATCCGGGTTTTCCGCATCTTCTCCCACCATCATACAGGAACCGCCAAAAGGCAGTGCCTTGATGGAGTAGCGGGTCTCACCCTTTTCCACGCTGAAAATGCGCGGACCCATGCCCACAGAAAATTCCACAACTCCGATTCCGCTGCATTTCGCCAGCAGAAAATGACCGAATTCGTGCACCAGTACAATAAATCCAAACAGCAGCACTGCTGCAAGAATATTCAGCACACTACCACCTGCTTTCTATATATTCATAGGTTCCCCGCTCAGCTGCAAGGATTTCGTCTACATTCGGGTTTTCTACAACCTTGTGATGCTCCATGGCACCCTCGATCATATCGATGATGGTCAGATAGGAAATCTCACGGTTTAAGAACTTTCCTACCGCGTACTCATTGGCCGCGTTGTAGACTGTCGGCAGGGAGCCTCCGCGCTTTCCGGCCCGGTAAGCCAGCTTTAAGCCGCGGAATACTTCCATATCCGGGTCTTCAAAGGTAATGCTTCCCAGTTTCGCGAAATCCAGACGCTCTCCCGGCAAAAATCTTCGTTCCGGGTAATAAAGCGCATACTGGATCGGCAGCTTCATATCCGGAGTGCCAAGCTGCGCAATGACTGCGCCGTCCGCAAACTGCACCATGGAATGGATCACGCTCTGCGGCTGTACCACAACCTGTATCTGATCCATCTCCACACCGAAGAGCCAGCGGGCTTCCATGACCTCCAGTCCCTTGTTGACCATGGTGGAGGAATCGATGGTGATCTTGCGTCCCATTGTCCAGTTCGGATGCTTTAACGCATCCTCCGGCCGCACACCGGCCAGCTGCTCTTTTGTCCAGCCGCGGAACGGACCGCCGGAGGCCGTTAACAGGATCTTGTCGATGGTTCTTTTATCCTCACCGTTTAAGCTCTGGAAAATAGCACTGTGCTCACTGTCCACCGGAAGGATCTTCACCCCCACCTCTTTTGCCAGTGGCATGATGATGTGTCCGGCAGTGACCAGAGTCTCCTTGTTTGCCAATGCAATGTTCTTTCCAGCCTTCATAGCCGCGATGGTCGGACGGATGCCGATCATGCCGACAATGGCAGTGACCAGGATCTCTGCCTCCGGCTGTACAGCCACCTCTAACAGGCCGTCCATGCCGCTCACTACCTTTACGGAAAGATCCGCGATGTTTGTTCTCAGCTCCGCAGCCTTCTTTTCATCCCAGACACAGGCCAGGGCCGGATGGAATTTGCGGATCTGCTCTTCCAGCAGTCTGATATTGCTTCCGGCTGCCAGGGCTGTTACCTGAATATCCTGATTATTTTCTACAACCTCCAGGGTCTGCGTGCCGATGGAGCCGGTAGAACCTAAAATCGCAATACGTTTCATTTGTACTCTCCTTGTTTATACTACGGCAGAAACAGCAGGGCAAAAAAGATTGCCGGAGCCGTAAACAGCATGCTGTCGAAACGGTCCAGGATTCCTCCGTGTCCCGGGATCAGGTTGCCGTAATCCTTGATGTCGTGGTTGCGCTTGATCGCGGATGCCGCCAGGTCGCCGATCTGGGAGATGACAGCCGCAATGGCACAGGCCAGGGTGCAGGCCAGACGCGGATACATAAGCTCCGTCATCTTTCCGCCAAATACCGTTGCAAATAAAAAGCCCAGAAGCGCCGCACCGGCTACGCCTCCCACAGCACCTTCCACGGATTTCTTCGGACTTAATACGGGCGCAAGCTTATGCTTCCCGAGCAGCATGCCAACACAGTAGGCACTGGTGTCGCAGCCCCAGGAGCTTAAGAAGATCAGCCATACCAGATACCTTCCGTCGCCCATGGCGCGGACCTGATACAGATAGGACAGCATCACCGCCACATAAAACACGCCAAAAAAGGACTCTGCCACCTCTTCTGTCCGGTACTTCGGAAAGGTAAAGACATAGATTGCCATCATAACCATGAGAGCCGCAATCGCCATCAGGGTTACATAGTGATGGCCGTCAAACCAGACCAGCCCATAATAGGAAAGCGCCGTGAGATATCCCACCACACCCATCGCGTTTTTTTCGATTTTCAGCACCCGGTACAGCTCAAACAGGCCGATCAGGGAGATCAGCGCTGTAACACCATACAGCAGGGCTCCGCCCTTTCCCACTATTATAATAGCAAGAATAACGAGAATAATACCGCTTACCAGCCGTTTTGTAAACATCCGGTCCCCTCCTTTTATGCCTGCTTCACTCCGCCATAGCGGCGGTCACGCCGGTTGTAGGCCATGATCGCCTTCTCCAGCTCTTCCTGATCAAAATCCGGCCACAGGCAGTCGGTCACATAAATTTCTGTGTAGGCAAGCTGCCACAAGAGATAGTTGGACAGGCGGATCTCGCCGCTGGTACGGATCAGAAGATCCGGATCCGGCATACCGGCAGTATCAAGATAGGAGGCCACAACCTGCTCGGTAATCTCCTCCGGATCCTGCTTTCCGGCCGCACAGTCCGCAGCCAGTTTTTTCATGGCGCGGGTAATCTCGTCCCGGCCGCCGTAGTTTACGGCAATGACAAAGGTCAGGCCGGTATTGTCTTTTGTCTCAGATTCCAGACGGTTAATACCGTCAATGATATCCTGGTCAAAGCGGGTGCGGTCTCCGATCATTTTCACGCGGACATTGTTTGCGGAAGCCACCTTCAGCAGACGGACCATATAGAAGCGGAACAGCTGCATCAGCGCACCCACCTCTTCTGCGGAACGCTTCCAGTTCTCGGTAGAAAAACCATATACGGTTAAGTATTCAATTCCCAGGCGGGCAGCAATTTCAACGGTCTTCTCTACCGTTACGCAGCCCTCCCTATGGCCCATGGAACGCGGCAGGCCGCGTTTTTTTGCCCAGCGGCCGTTGCCGTCCAGAATCATGGCCACATGCTTCGGGATGACCATTCCATCTAATTGTTCAGACATTTCTATTCCTCCATATCTCCAGAATCGTCAGGCGCGCCTCCGGTGCCTGTTCGATGTGCATAGCAAAGAAGTTTCACGGGACGCGGTTTCCTGTAAAACAATGAAAAGGGGGAAGATCGCTCTTCCCCTCCTTACACTCATTCAATCCCAGGGACTAGACAGTCATGATCTCCTTGGTCTTTGTCTCAATGGCCTTGTCCACTTTTTCGATCATCTTGTCGGTGATTTTCTGGATTTTCTCTTCACCCTGCTTTAAATCGTCCTCAGAGATGTCTCCTGCTTTTTCCATTTTCTTGATGCTGTCCATCGCATCGCGGCGGATGTTGCGGATCGCAACCTTAGCGCCCTCACCTTTTTTCTTAACATCCTTGGCAAGATCTTTACGGCGTTCCTCGGTCAGCTCCGGGAATACCAGGCGGATCACGTTGCCGTCGTTGGTCGGGTTGATGCCCAGATCGGAAACCAGGATTGCTTTCTCAATCTCTTTTAACAGGCTCTTCTCCCACGGCTGGATCACGATCATGCGTGCTTCCGGAACAGTTACGTTGCCGACCTGCTGGATCGGGGTCGGGGTTCCGTAATAGTCAATGCGTAAGCGGTCCAGTACATGCGGGTTGGCACGGCCTGCGCGGATGGATGCGTACTCGTCAAGCAGCACGTCCAGGGATTTCTCCATTTTGTCCTCGTATAACTTTAAGTGTTCCTGCATAGTTTCCTCCTGTTAGTCAACGGTCACGATCGTGCCGTTTATTTTTCCCTGCATTGCGTTTGCAATGCTGTCTTTTTCGTTTAAATCAAATACTGCCATTGGCATCTTGTGCTCCAGGCACATGATGGATGCCGTCAGGTCTACTACCGCAAGTTTCCTGTCGATGACCTCCTGAATGCTGATGGTATCGTAACGCTTTGCATCCGGATTCTTGGCCGGGTCGCTGTCGTAGACACCGTCGATGGATTTTGCAAGCAGGATACAGTCTGCGTCCATCTCGACCGCACGCAGGGTAATGCCGGTATCGGTAGAAAAATACGGATGTCCGGTGCCGCCTGCAAAGAAGACTACCTTGCCTTCCTCAAAATAGCGGTTGGCCTTATCTTTAGAGAAAAGCTCCGTTACCGCGCCGCATACAAACGGGGTCAAGATCTCGGTCTTCATGCCTGCGTTGCGGAAAATCTCCGAAACGTAAATGCAGTTCATGATGGTAGCCAGCATACCGATCTGGTCGGCCTTGGTACGCTCGATCGCGTCACTGGTGCGTCCTCTCCAGAAGTTGCCTCCTCCGATGACGATGCCGACCTGTACACCTGCATCAACGGAAATCTTCACCTGTCTAGCAACCTCTTTGACTGTATCTTCGTCAAAACCGGTTTTTTTCGGTCCGGCAAGTGCTTCACCGCTTAACTTCAAAAACACTCGTTTCATGTCCATATGGTCATACGTCTCCTTTTTAAACTCTATCGGTATCATACCATATCTTCCAGGTTTTGAAAAGAGAAAAAAAACGTCTCCCCCTTCCCTGCTTCCCTGCGCTGCACGCATACGGAGGCGCAGTAGCCCGGTAGAGAAAACTCCCGAAAACAATACTGGCTTTCTTTCGTTCCATCCAGGACCGGCTGCCCGCCAAGTGTGATCGCAAAGCTGCCAAGCGCCATAGCCATGCCCTGGCCTCCCACTTTCAGATAGCTCTCCTTTAAGGTCCACAGACGGCTGAACAGGATATCCCGTTCTTCCTCTGTTCGTGCCGCAAGAAGGGTTCTCTGCTCAGCCGGCGCAAAGAACCGTTTTGCCACGTCCATGCGTGCCTTCTGCTTTTTTTCCACATCACAGCCGACCGGGCAGGAAGAAAATGCAGCCATGACCATAGAACCGGAATGGGAAAGATTGAACTGGATTTCCGGGTGATGCAAAAGACACGGTTTTCCATTTTCCACCGTTGCGAACGCTTCTGTCCGTTCCCGGAGTCCAAACCGTTTCAGCCCCTGGTCCAGAAGAAGCCCTGCCCCCAGGGACAGCCGCCGGTCCGCAGCATAGCGGAGCCTGTCTATTTTTTCCTGTCTTGCTGCGGAAAGACGTCCTTTTAGATCCGTTTCTTCTTTTACTGTAAGTGCTGCGTCCACCCGCATCACAGATACATATACTTCCATGTTATTCCCTGCCGCTTTCTGTTCCATATTTCTATATATGCGAAATGACCGGTTGGGGAACCGGTCATTTCAGGAGAAGGTATTTCGTTTTGTTGCAAAAACTATATAATGTATTGGGGGGTTTACGTCCATTATAATATCATACCCGAATCAAAAAGTGTGCATAAACTTGACAAAATTCGTCATATTTTTTTGTACAAACTGTCTAATTAAGATATTCCGACTATTGATAGCAGCCCCATCCTGTGATAAAATGAGCAGGAAAATTTCGAAACGTTCCGGAGGTTCCTTATGAACAGACAACATTCCTGGTCTTCCCTGATCCGAGAGACCGTCATCCTCACCGCCGCAGTTGCCATCATTGCCGCTGCCGTCTATTTTTTCCTGCTGCCAAGCCATGCCTCTGTCAGCAGCATTTCCGGTCTCGGCATTGTGCTTTCCAACTTTATCCCTCTTCCGCTTTCCGCTATCACCATGATCCTGAATGTAGTGCTCCTCATCATCGGATTTTTTACCTGCGGCAGAGAATTCGGAGCAAAGACCGTATATACCAGCGTCATGCTGCCGCTGTTTCTCGGCCTGTTTGAAAAGACCTTTCCGGATATCGGATCCCTGACCGACAGCCAGGAGCTGGATGTGCTCTGCTATATTCTGGTGGTCAGCATCGGCTTAAGCATCCTGTTTAACCGCAATGCCTCTTCCGGCGGCCTGGATATCGTTGCCAAGATCATGAACAAATACCTGCACATGGATCTGGGCCGGGCCATGTCACTTTCCGGCATGTGCGTTGCTCTTTCCGCTGCCCTGGTCTACGACAAAAAAACGGTCGTTTTAAGCATTCTCGGCACGTACTTTAACGGTATCATCCTGGATTACTTCATCTTCAGCCATAATGTAAAACGACGCGTCTGCATCATCACAAAAAAGGAAGAGGCGCTTCGCCGCTTTATTGTGGAAGATCTGCACAGCGGCGCCACGATCTATGAGGCCATCGGCGCGTATAATATGGAAAAACACAATGAAATCATCACCATTGTTGACAAAAGCGAATACCAGAAGCTGATGAACTACATCAGCCGGGAAGACCCGCTGGCCTTCATCACCATCTACAATGTCTCTGACATGCGCTATCAGCCCAAGCGATAACGTTCTTTTGATACGGAAGCAGCAGCAAAAACAGAAAAGGAATGATCCACCTAAATCATTTCCGCCAACATCGACAGCAGCTGATCCACCTGAATCGGCTTTGCCATATGACCGTTCATTCCGGCTGCCATGGCATCTTTCCTATCTTCCTCAAATGCATTTGCCGTCATTGCAATGATCGGGATACATGCCTTATCCCGATCCGGCAGCTGCCGGATTACCCGTGCTGCTTCATAGCCGTCCATTTCAGGCATCTGGATATCCATGAGGATCATATCATAGGTGCCCGCCGGCATTTTTGTTATCAGGTTTACACACTGAACACCATTCTCCACACGCTCTGTTTTCAGACCGGCACGCTCCAGGATGGCCGCTGCAATCTCCGCATTCAGATCATTGTCCTCTGCTATCAGGATATTCCTGCCTTTCAGGATTTCCGTGCCTGTTTCCGGATTTTCAATCTGCCCTTTCCCATAATAGCTTTCATCTGCTATTTTGTGTTTCAATGTAACGGTAAAGGTACTGCCCTTTCCGAGCTCACTCTCGACCTGTATCGTTCCGCCAAGCAGATCCACATATTTCTTTACAATGGACATTCCAAGTCCGGTTCCTGCGATTTTGCTCTTTGTGGTGTTCTGTTCACGGGTAAAGGCTTCAAAAATCCTTGTCAGATAATCCTGACTCATACCGATTCCCGTATCGCTTATCCTGGTTCTCACAATCATGTATCCAGGCTCATCACATGGCAGCTCCTCCAGGCTTACCATAACCGAACCGCCGGAGGGAGTATATTTCATGGCATTGCTCAGGATATTGACAAATATCTCTTTTACCTTGGTAACATCCGTTAGCACATGCTCATGCTCAACCTTCATCGTGTACTGAAATGCAATCTTCTTTTTCTTTGCTTCAGCGTCAAAAACGGCAAACACAGACTGACGGAAATCTTCAATCCGGCCATAGCTCTCATCAAGCTCCATTTTTCCGCTCTCGATCCTGGCCATATCAAGTACATTATTTATGATGGACAGAAGGAGCTTTCCGGACTGCTGCAGTTTTTCCAGATGCTCCTTCGTTTCCGGTAGCTCCTTCTCTTTCAGTTCCTCCTCCATAAGCTGTGCATAGCCCAGAATAACATTCATAGGTGTCCTGATGTCATGAGACATGTTATTTAAAAAGGAAGTCTTAGCCTTATTGGCACTCTGTGCTTCTACAAGTGCATTTTGTAATTCCTGCTGTTTTTCTTCAAGCTCCTGATTCAGCTTCAATGCCTGCTCAGCAGATTTCTTGGATCTTTCTTCCGCACGTTTTGATTTTTTCAAAGAATCAAGAATTATACACAGAACAACGAAAAAAGAAATTCCAACTATAAGTGAAACTGTCTGTAAATTATCCTGAATAAAATCCTTCGCTGTAACTTTTCGTGCGGAAGCATTATACGAAACTACTGCACCCGAAAATTGAGTTGTAGGCATAGATGTCAGTGTTTTATTCAGAATAGACAACAGAACCGGTTCTCCCTGCTGAACAGCAAATGAAACATCTGCCTCTTTTGTCAGGAAAACACTGCTAAGCTTCTTATTTTTCAAATAGTCAGCAACCCTGCTTGAATTTCTTACAATACAGTCGACCTCCCCCTTCTGCATTGCATCTTCTGCTGCATCTGATGTTTCATACTCCATGATCTTCCATTGAGGATAATTGTATGAGAGATATGCTTTCATTGCAAAATATTCTTTTTCAACGGCAACTAGATTCTCTTTATTTTCATCAAAAGAATCCTTTGCCGTAATTGCTGCCATATTGAGAGTCAATAGCGTATCCGACAAAGCAAATCCATTTGTTTCTGCAAAGTATGGATTCTGGTTTGCATGAAAAATCAGGTCTATTTTTCCATCCTGCAATGCCTGAAGCAGTTCACTTCTTGTATCATATCCATTTAATTCAAATTCCAGAGTCTGACCTTGCAGACAATTTTCTGCAAGATCCACATAATCTGTGATAACACCTGTCAATTTGCCTGTTGATGGATCTACACTACTGATACCTCCATCCTGATTCAGATACCCTATCCTGATTGCTCCATGCTGCCCGATCCACTCCCTTTCTTCTTTTGAAAGAAACGAGCTGCTCTGTGCAGAAAGATAACGCCTGTAGAGATCATCAGTGTAAAATGGATTGTCATCCTTGATTCTGCGCATAGCACTATCCAGTGCTTTTTTGATATCCGGACGTTTGGGATTTATGGCAAAATAGATTTCTGTCTCTCCAATACTTGTAACAGGCGAAATATCAGATTCTTCCCAACGGGATTCTTCTACTGAAACGAAGCAGTCAATTTCATGTTTCGACAGTTTGTCCATAACTTCTGCGGTATTAGAAGCATTGACATGCTGCGTATGCAGACCATACTTTAACTCCCATTCGTTAAGCATATCCTCCGGGATATGATCTTTCAACACACCAATATTTTTTCCCTCAAAAGAATCCAGATTTCCTGCTGTAAGATCCATATTTGATGCATCCGTATAGATGTAATATTTCTCTTCCCCCATAGGCATATCGGAAAAAAGCATATTTTCAGCACGTTCGTCTGTATAGGAAATGCCACCAAGAATATCAATCTCTCCATTTTCCAACTGTGTAAAGCAGTTTTTCCAATCACTTGTTATGTATTTATATGTCCATCCTGCATAACCTGCAATATCTTGAAGATACTCATAACCATAGCCGCTTCTTTCGCCCTTTTCATTGACTACATTATAAGTTTCCTCAAAAGATCCTACCCGGATAATATGATCAGAATTTTCTTTGGCAGATGTGGAAACAGGAAAAAGGATCAAACATATCATTATGCAAAATATAAAGTAACAACATTTGAAATTCCTTATATTCTGTACTAATTTGCACTTCTTCATCTTTCTCCCATCCTCCAGGCTGCAGTCACCTGCCTGCCTGCTTGCTTGCTCGCTTGCTTGCTTGCTTGCTTGCTTGCTTGCTTGCTTGCTTGCTTGCTTGCTTGCTTGCAGATTTTAATTTTACATTCATTAATTATCAATAACCTCCCGCTATTTTTCGCAATATTTTTTCAAATAGTTTGTCGACAACCCTATTAAATTATGCAAAAATAATGATATTATTATACTCCCACCTTTCATTCTGCACAAGGGAAACCTCATCTCACCGCTTTACCAGAAAGTCCTTTTCCTTTTTCCTAAAGTTTAGTATACTGATACGGAAGCTGCACAAAAAACAAGAGAGGATATCACAATTATGGCTATTACAGGACGCAATGTCGGCAAAACCTGCCGCACTCATTACAAAGGAACTTTTAACGACGGAACCCAGTTCGACTCTTCTTACGACCGCGGCGAGCCGCTGGAGTTTGTCTGCGGCGCAGGTCAGATGATCCAGGGTTTTGATGCTGCCGTGGCAGACATGGAAGTCGGTGAGGTAAAAGAAATCCACCTGATGCCGGAGGAAGCTTACGGTCAGGCAAACCCGGATGCTATCTTCGATGTGGAAATTGCGGATCTTCCGGGTTCTGAGGAGCTGCAGGTGGGCCAGCACATTTACCTGCAGAATCAGAATGGCCAGCATTTCCCGGTAACGGTTACAGCTAAGACTGAAAGCACCATCACCTTCGATGCCAACCATGAAATGGCAGGAAAGGAACTGAATTTCAAGATTGAGCTGGTAGAAGTAAAATAACGGAAACTATACAAGAACAGCGGGCTTAGATGCACCGCTGTTTTTGTAATATAATTTGGAGAGAAACAGATTGGAAGTTGAGAAAGGAAAACAATGAAAAATGTATTGATTATTTCAAGCTCGCCAAGAAAAAAGGGGAATTCACAACTCTTGTGTGAGCAGTTCAAAAAAGGAGCAGAAGAAAAGGGACATCAGGTGAAACTCGTCCGCATCATGGAGCAAAATATAGGGTTTTGCAGAGCTTGCGATGGCTGTATGAGAAATGGCGGCACCTGTGTTTTAAAAGATGATATGGCTGAGATACTCAAAATGTGAGCCCATGGCGCGCATACTAAAAATGGAGCCACGCATATTGCATGGCTCCCATGAAATTGTTCGTCGTATATTTGTGATTCTAGTTATTTGACAGGCAACACTTCCGTCATTGCCTTGCAGCGCTTTTTACAGAAGGCGATGCCATATAAACGAATATCTTTTCGGTTATCATTTAAAAGATATTCCTGATAATGCCGCTCATGAATCTGGGTAAGTGCCTTCTGACACGCCTGCTCCATTTCGTTAAAGCTTTTCACATACTTTAGTTCGATAACGATTCCAGCATCCGGATCATCCGTTTCCACAATGATATCCGCAAAGCCCTCTCCCGCCTCAATATTTGATTTCACAAGCCACTCTGCATTTCCAGTGAGAATACCAACGAGGAGATTATGGTAAGAGTTTTCCTTTTCTCCATTTATCCTTTTTGTATCAAAAACACTGATGGAATTACTGAGGATTCGGTTTAAATACTGTTCGATGTTTTCGACATTTCCTTCCTCAAGCGCTTTCCAGAAGGTTGTCAGCCGCTCTGCATTGCTGAAGATTGACCTTTTAAACCATTCGTTTATTTGAAGCCGGAAAACTTCACGGACCTCCCGATTCGGAATAACCAGACCGTAAGATTCATCTCCCATTCTTCCGACTTGCGTCAAATATCCGGTCGTGAAGAGCACGCTCCAAAGATTTTCTATGCCTTTCTTGCTGTTTTCAGTTTCTTATTATAACGAGTCCCTTCTGATCGGTTATACTCTTTTTTTCTTTACCGCCGTTGCTTGAAAGCTCCAGTCTATAAGGCTCTTCACCGTCTCATCATTCAATGATTCTTCCAGCAAAGCCGAAAGCCACTGTGTTTTGTTCATATGATAGGCCGGGAAAAATCCTGGTTGCTGGCGAAGATAGCTTGCAAAAACTGGATCGCACTTTACGTTCAGGATATCTACTTCGCCCTCACCTGGCAGACCTATTTTACTCCGGTCAATTTCCATAACAAGGCCATACCATTTGCCACTATCTGAATGACGCAGCACCGCATTCCAGTCGTGCCACGGATAATCCGGCTCTGTTTTATACTGCTTACGGCAGTACTCAAATACTTCTTTCCTGGTCATTTTTCTTATGCCTTCTTTTTCATTAATGCCTGATACATTTTCATCAGCTCTGCAACACAGCTGCTCTCTGTCGTACTCCGAATATCAAAACCATACGCCTGCATAACTGCTTTATCATTCTGCTAATGCGCTTTGCGGAGTTCTGGCAGCATTGTCAGTTCATCATAGAGATCCGCAAGGCTGCTGTCAGGGTAAAGAGAACGTGCATCTAAAATTCCGTGAGCCGTCTGTTCAATTTTCTTCTTCTGCTGTTCGGTCGGCGTTGGCCATGGGAAATTGTTATAAACAGCTGGAGAATAGCTATAGTCACTTTTTAACCGTCCACAAACCACACGCATCCACGACATATAAACATTAGACATTAAAACACCAAATAAATATAATGTTGCGTTTGGAATAAGATATAGTTTATTGCTGGCAATTACGTCGGGCGTGAGAAAACTAATTGGAATATATCTGCGGTTTTGAGAAGAGACTACGGAGCCACCCCATTTTTTGAGCTTGCATTATCTTTTTCTTGTTCGCTTTTCATTAAATCACTCCTCTGGAATATTAACATATCCAAAATGAAACTGTGAGTTACTTATAACTTGCTTGAGATTACTACCCGTACTTCCAACAACCATCATATTAGCACTTAACTTTGTTTCTTCACTAATATCAGTTATTTTTATCCATATCTTTCCGGTCTCGTTTTCTCCAAACTCCTCTGGGACAGCTTTTTTATCACCTGGACATCTAATATTATCTCTTGATGAAACAATTTCAAGAATCCTTGCAGAGTATTTTATATCATTCTCATCTCCACTAACTGCAAAAAGAATTTTTACAATTTCACCTTTTTTAATTATACGATTATAAAACTCAACCTTTTTCTTCTGCATTCCAGAATGAAGCGATTGTGTAGAAAACCAAGTATATCCCAAACCGTTATTATCACAATTCTTAATATAAACTCCAATCGTTTCTTTGCCATCAAGTGTATTTCCTTCTGTATCATAGGCTGTTGCCAACTTCATGAAAACATAATCATTAACTTCCCTCACATCAGAAGCTTCTGCAATCATCTGTCTTGCCGATTCTATTCCAAGCGCCTTCTTTTTTAATTCCGTATATAGTTCTTCGTCTTGGCTCAACATATAAATATCTAGCATTTCTGTTAGTGCAGTTGATTTCGTTATTCCTTTGATTCTACAAAATTCATCAAATATTCCTTGAGTCCGCTCATCAGCATAGATTGACATGTAACCTGGTCTAGCCATAATAACACCTCCATTTTTGTACCGCAAATCTCTATATAGGAATTGTAAAGCCTAACTCAGCTCATGTCAATAGCAATGTACCGCAAATCTCTATCAAGCAAGTGTTTGTTATTAAAACCTATCGAAATCCTTCTGCGTGGCCATCTGCGAATATCCCTTATACTCATCATTTCCGCTTTCTGCGTACATATCGTTCACTATCTCAATCGTAAGCAAGTCAAGGTCACGAATGGGCTTCTATCATATCACACAAACCACATTCCCGAAAGACAAAAGAAGCGGCAAGGATTTTCCTTACCGCTCATTCATCTCTTTCTGAATCCATGTCATGATCACATCCACCAAATACTCCTGCTGAATCTGGCTTAGTTCTCTTCCCGGCTGCATCTTGTGCCACTTTCGGATACATTCCCGACAGCAGGTTGCTGTAGCATGCTGCGCAATAAACACAGGATGGCCCCGCATCGGAGTCTGCTTCCCATCGTTTGGAATCACAGCCGGAGCTTCCCGCTTTGCAATAAAATCTCTAGCATGCTGCCGGATCGTCTCCAGCCCTTTTTCCCGGACATATTCTTTATCTTTTTCTTTTAGATGGAAGCTGCTGCGAAACTTCGAATTTCCCAGCCGTTCAAACAGTTGCGCATACCATTCATCTTTTGTCATTAGCCTTCCCATCTTTCTTGGTATTGCTTTTATAAAACATATTCATACATACTGAAAGCGATTTTTCCTGTTGACGGGTAATTAAGTTCTACATCGCCTTTGTACTGGAAGCCAAAGTTCTCATATAATCTTTTCCCTGGCACATTCCATGGTAATGTGTCCAGACGGATTGCAATATCTTTCTGATTTTTACAAACTTCCACTGCTTTCCCTAACAGCTTTTTTCCTACCCCTTTTCCCTGGCATGCAGGCGCTGTTGCGAGTAAATGTAACACAGCAATTCTATCATCTGAATTCTTCGTTTGCCAGTTCACAAACTGATATCCTTTTCCCTGGGAATGATTTAAAATAAATGCCCCAATAATCTCATGATTTTCTGTAGCAACATACAAAGTGTTTGCCCCTATTGCGCCAGCGATATCCGATAATACCGGGTAAACGCCTTTTTCCCATTTTGGACAATAAGGAGTTCCTTTCATTGTATCGACCAGCTGATAGTAAAAATCCAGAACCTGGTGTTCCTCGCCGTCTCTTGCCTTTCGTATCTCAATCATAGCTTTATCTAACGCTCCTTAATGATTCTCTAAAACCCCACTGCTTTTCTTTCCACGGCACTGTCCAGCACCGCTCTAAGCTCCGCTGCGCTGCCCACCCGGGCACCCTCAAAGCGGCCGTTGTTTCCATTGATCTCATTGAGCCATTTCACACCAATGCCGCCGGCCTCTTCCCAGCGGTGCAGGTTCGGCGTATGGTCATCAATCAGGATATCCGCAGCACAAAGTTTCCGATGCAGCATCGCCTCGATAAACTCTGCCTTATTCTTTCCGTATGGCACAAAGAGGCAGTGCGCGGAATCGATCTCCGGCAGATACTTGTCCAGCCACTTTTTCTTTTCCAGCAGCGCTCTGGTATCCGTGTAGTATGAAGACAGAATATAGATATTCTCTCCACACTTCATGGCATCACGCATAAAATCAAGCAGTTCCACTTCTGGTTCCAGATCTGCATAGTATCCAGGCCTTCTGGTTTCCTCAACAGGAACATCACGCCATTTTGCACTGGTTCCGTCCATGTCAAAATAAACCCGCATATCATTTAATCCCACTTTTTTCTGCATATTCTCTGCTCCTTCTTCTTCTAAACTTTTCCACTTTTCTACAAAAAGAATATGGGAAACAGCTGTCAAAATAAAATCCCAACCCAAAAGAACCATCTTCCCGAAGTCAGCATAAAAATTCCATAAAAGAAACGAAAAAGGAAATGGGTCCTTGCGTTGGCCGTTCACGCAAACATCTGTTCTTTATCATAACAGATTCATCCGGCAGTAGCAAGTATGTGAGAGAAGGTATTCTTTTTTGTGCATGCGTTTTGGGATTTTTGTATGTGGATGGAAAAGGGGGAAAAAATTATCCAGATACTGAATTCGTTTTCAGTTCCATATGATCTATTTGATCATGCCTTCTACAAAGCAGCCAAGCAGTAAATCTGCCACGCTGCCGTCATTGAAGAACATCCGATATTATGGCATTTTATTGGCTATTTATTTTGCAGATCAAATAACGCTATATGATAAAAAGTGACAACTGCTCGTACTCCTGCTTGTGCTCCAAAAACGGAGGTGTTTTCGTGAGAAGCTTTTCTGCTGCATCAAAACTCTGAATCCAAGGTATGATTTCTTCCGATGTAAGTACCAACGGCATCCGATCATGGACAGGGGATACAGAGTCATTTGGAGATGTTGTCAGGATGGTGAACTGCTTTTCTTTCGCAGTTGGCTGCCAGATCCCGGCCATGTAGAGAATTTTTGACTGGGGCATTCTAAAAGAGACCTGCTCTTTCGCTTTGTTCCACTCGTAAAAACCTGCTGCAGGAATCACGCATCTGCAATGCCGCATACTATCCCGAAAAGACGGTTTAGAAAGAACTGTCTCTGCTCTTGCATTGATAAGTAACCCCTCCTGATACTGCTGGGTAAATCCCCACTGCATCTGTTCCGTGCGCACCTCCTTCATTCCCATCAGTACCACCGCCATATCCGTAGGGCGCACATCGCCGCGCGTCACCTTCAGCTTGGAATCATCTATCTGCTTACAAATCTTTTTGATTTCACGCCACATTTCATCGTCTACAAAATATCTTCCGCACATATCATTACCTCACACCAGCATCACCCACTTACAGGCCTCTAAATAAAAAATCAGCTTGAATTCCCGGATCAGCCCGCCAATCACAGCCTCGCAGCCGTACTCCCGGCTCGGAATTCCCGAATAATTCTTATCCTCTGTATACTTCACCAGAATATCTCGAACTGTCTGGATGTCTCCGTTATCGTCCTCAAATTTGAAATACTGCGGCATGGCCTTACCGGTCGCTGTGAACCAGGTTGAGCAGGCGATATGATACATAGTCCCCCGTGGTATCCCACTGTCCACCTTAATTCCATATTTAGTCGCATCTGCAAATCCAGGCATGCCCATCAACTGCCTCCTTTTATTATAATATCCGTTCCTTCGTATAATCAACCGTTCGTTTCTCTCTACTGATACCGCCAGCCATATGATCCACTTCCATATTTCCTGCTGACGGCAAAAAGCATGCCCTCTTTATGCTATCCATCCCATACTTTTTCCTAATCCGATCCACCGTTTTTTCCATTCTTTTTGCTTTTTCATAGTCCACGGTATCGAATAGCTGCATCTGACGATATTGGTCTGTTGTGACGCTGCTGGTGTGGATTCCGAGGTGCCGCAGAGGAGTGCCGTCCCATAGTTCTGATAGGCACTGACAGGCGGCATGGTAAATTTCCATGGTAAGATCTGTTGGCACAGAGAGTGTAATCTGATGACCATAAAAACGCAAATCCCAGTCTCGGAGACTGATAGAAACAACGCAAATCTTTACGCTGTCTGCTCTCAGCCGGGCGGCAATGGTTTCGGAGAGGGATAAGAGATACTGCTTTGCGATGCCTGGCTCTGTAATGTCCTGCGGGGTCGTGAGGGAATTCCCATAGCCCTTGGCAGGCGGTGGTGTAGCAATCACTGCGGTTTCATCTATTCCGTTGGCATACTGCCATATAAGCAGACCTTGCGATTTCATGTGAGCTTGTAAAATGCCAGGATCTGTTGCAGCTAATTCACCTATTGTATGGATTCCCAACTTCCGAAGTTTATTAAGCGACGCATGTCCAACATAAAACAATTCACTCACAGGAAGAGGCCACATCTTCGTTTGGATTTCTGATTTCCAAAGTGTATGAACTCGATCTGGTTTCATGAAATCAGAAGCCATCTTTGCCAAAAGTTTATTCTCCGAAACTCCGATGTTAACAGTAAAACCCAGTTGTGCGTGCACTCTGTCCTTGATTTCATGAGCTGTTCGTTCCGAATCATCACAGCAACCGGTCATGTCCAGAAACGCTTCATCAATGCTGTACTGTTCAATCTTGTCTGTGTATTCAGAGAGCAGTTTTATGAGGGCTTTTGAGGATTTATTATAGAGATCATAATTTGGCGGTACCAATGTTAAATCTGGACATTTTTCTTTTGCAGAAACAACCGTTTCTCCAGTCTGGATGTGAAATTTCTTTGCTGGGATGGATTTTGCAAGGATAATACCGTGCCGTTTTTCCTGATCTCCGCCCACAGCACTTACCATCTTTCTCAAATCCTGTTTTCCGCCCAGATGATGAATCCGATAGCAGGCTTCCCACGATAAAAAAGCTGAATTTACATCTACATGAAAAATGACCCTCTTCATATCCGCTCCTCACAGCCGAACATCCGTTCTGTTTTATTCTAAGCTTTTACCTTACAGATGTCAAGATGGGAAATTTAGGCAATATGCGGTTTTTATATGGTATTTGTGCAACGCCCTGTATTTTATGATAGAATGAAAGCATAAGAAAGAATTTACAGGGATAGGGGGCTTGTCATATTGAAAAAGCGCAAGAAAGTCTTTTTATGGATTGCTGTTGTAATACTGGCATTGTGTTTGCTGACATCACTATTCATGAAGTCTGGTATTGATGCTTCTGGGATAGATCTATTCTTATACAAAATGAGCGGCGCATCATTATTTTTGATTTGGCTGATTGGTCTTCTCATTAAATTGGATGTCTTCCATGCTAAAAAGAATATTCCTTTGGTGAAGAGTAATCATATCGGACCGCACATTATATTCTGGGTAGTTTTGGTAATCGTCTCATTCATTGCATTCGGAGTGTTCTACAGCGCCACCAGCCCAGATTTTAAACTTGCTATGGAAAAGGTAGATGCCAGCAAAACCGATACTAATAAGACCATAGATACCATAAATGACCAGACAGAAGCGTTATCAGAATCTGCTGATATGAAAAATGAGGAAAATACATCAGCTCCAGAATCTTTACCTGAAACTGAATCTGCAAACGAAGAAACAGATAACAGTACCACTTCCAAATTAA
This sequence comes from Clostridium sp. AF27-2AA, assembly GCF_003478505.1. GTDB lineage: Bacteria > Bacillota > Clostridia > Lachnospirales > Lachnospiraceae > Brotaphodocola. Next base: position 12,034 of record NZ_QUFI01000003.1, on the reverse strand, counting down.
TAGAAGATGAAACATATTATTTTGATGATGCTATGTTTACAATTAATGGCATACAGCTGACTGTAAACAGCATAACGCTTCATAGAGAATACAAGCCAGAAGGATACAGCCTGGAAGTAGCATATTCATTGCTGAACCAAAACACTACAGACGCTACCTTTGAATTTTCTTCTCAATCTGGGAATGATTTCATTCTGGAAGGGCAAAAGGCGAGAATGACAAAACAGGCAACTCTTTCTAAACTCCATTGCACTGATTACCATCTAAAACCCAAGGAGGAAGTAAAATCCCTCATTGGTGATTTCTACGCATTTTCGAGTGCAGCCGGAAAAATGATCAACGGCGAAAGTTTTGAGGCGGTTGATATATCGAACGCTTATACCGGTCAGAAGCTGACGATTCATTTTCAGATTAATAGTATATGTGATGGACAAACAGAAACTATGGCGCTCTCTTTTGATATTAATCTGTAAAAATCACAAAGGCCGAGGTTGGAATTTCAATCTGCCTCGGCTCCTTATTCCATATTCACCAGATGCTCTGCTGTCGCTGCCCGTTCCGGGCGTTAATCATCTCACCCGCCATCATATTACGCCAGACATTGCCGAAACATTGTACAATGTTGTAATGTCATCTTTTCCGTCATCTTTCCAGTAAATTGTTTTTGTGGTATAATTTGGGGAGAAACAAATCAGAAAGTTGGAGAGAGGTAAACACACCATGAATTTAAAAAAGGTTCATCACATTGCCATTATTGGGAGCAACTATGAGCAATCAAAGCACTTTTATGTGGATTTGTTAGGTTTTTCTATCGTTCGAGAAAATTACAGACCAGAACGTGATGATTACAAAATTGACCTTCAACTCGATGATATGGAATTAGAACTTTTCATCATTAAAAATTGTCCGAAACGCCCCAGTTATCCAGAGGCTTACGGTCTTCGGCATCTTGCCTTTGCTGTAGACTCGGTCGATAATACCGTAAGAGAATTAAATAAAAGGGGCATCATAACTGAGCCGATCAGACTCGATATTTACACAGGCAAAAAAATGACATTCTTTTATGATCCTGACAATCTTCCCTTGGAAATTCACGAATAAAGTATTGCAGTAAAAGATGTGCCCTGTTTTAGACTGTAATTTTATAATTTCCAGTTTGGAGCAAGATTCCGTACTAAGTTATGACATCTATTCTATACTATCTATCACAGCGAAATTCACAAAGAAAAAGCCCGGGAACCCGCATAAATGCTGGATTCCCGGACTTATAACATTTCTTATCAAGTTCTACTAAGCTGTCAATTTTAAAGGTTAAGAAAATGCGAAATTCGCATTAGTTACCCATCTGCTTTGCAACTTCCTCTGCAAAGTTCTCTTCTTTCTTCTCAAGGCCCTCACCGGTCTCAAAACGAACGAAGCCCTTAACAGTGATGCTTGCACCGGTCTCTTTTGCGACCTGAGCTACGTACTGAGCTACGGACTGCTTTCCGTCCTCTGCCTTTACGTAGGTCTGGTCTAACAGGCAGATCTCTTTCAGCTCTTTGTTGATACGGCCCTGGATCATGCCCTGGATCACCTTCTCCGGTTTGGAAGCTTCCTTCGGATCGTTCTGGATCTGAGCCATCAGGATGCTCTTCTCGTGCTCGATGAAGTCAGCGCTAACCTCGTCACGGCTGGTGTATTTCGGATTCAGAGCTGCGATCTGCATAGCGATGTTCTTGCCCATCTCTTTTACAGCATCGTTTACAATGCTGGTCTCAACGTCAACCAGAACACCGATTCTGCCGCCAGCGTGGATGTAGGAAACAACAACACCGTTCTCTTCTACAACCTGCTTGAAACGACGGATGTTCATGTTCTCACCGATGATGGAGATCTGAGAAGACAGAGCCTCTTTTACAGTCAGGCTCTCGTCTGCTGCCCACTTCTCTTCCATGAAAGCGTCCATGTCTGCTGCGGTGGTGGTCAGAGCCTGTGCTGCAACCTGTGCAACGTAAGCCTGGAACTTAGCGTTCTTTGCAACGAAGTCGGTCTCAGCGTTAACCTCAACAACAACTGCCTTCTTCTCGTCCTCGGTCAGAGCGGTTGCTACGATACCCTCAGCTGCGATACGGCCAGCCTTCTTCTCTGCGCCGGCAAGTCCTTTCTCTCTTAAGAACTCTACTGCCTTGTCCATATCACCGTCGGTAGCTGCAAGAGCCTTCTTGCAATCCATCATACCTGCACCGGTCATTTCTCTTAACTCTTTTACCATTGCTGCGGTAACTGCCATTGTTAATTCCCTCCATTTTATATTTTGTTTTTATTTTCTTTTACAAACAAAAATGCTCCAACCTGCCGCATAAGCTGCAGGTCGAAGCACCTTATTTCTCGATTAAGCCTCGGTGGTCTCCTCTGCCTCAGCAAAGTCAGCCTGAGCCTCACCCTGGTTTGCCTCGATTACTGCATCTGCCATCTTAGCCACGATTAATTTAACGGCTCTGATTGCATCGTCGTTACCCGGGATTACATAGTCAAGCTCTTCCGGATCACAGTTGGTATCAGCGATACCGATTAACGGAATACCCAGAGTATGAGCCTCCTGTACGCAGATTCTCTCCTTCTTCGGATCTACGATGAAGATAGCATCCGGCAGTTTCTTCATTTCTTTGATACCGCCAAGGTTCTTCTCCAGCTTCTCCCATTCTTTCTTGATCTCGATAACTTCCTTCTTCGGCAGTACATCGAAAGTACCGTCCTCAGCCATGGTCTCGATTGCTTTCAGTCTTGCGATACGGCTCTGAATGGTTTTGAAGTTGGTCAGCATACCACCTAACCATCTCTCGTTTACATAGAACATACCGCAACGCTCAGCCTCAGTCTTGATTGCATCCTGTGCCTGCTTCTTGGTACCAACGAAAAGGATGGTGCCGCCGTTTGCAGCGATATCAGATACTGCGTTGTAAGCCTCGTCTACCTTACCTACAGATTTCTGTAAGTCGATGATGTAGATACCGTTACGCTCGGTGTAGATGTACGGAGCCATTTTCGGGTTCCATCTTCTGGTCTGATGTCCGAAATGAACACCAGCTTCTAACAGCTGCTTCATAGAAATAACGCTCATGTTTGTTTCCTCCATTTGGTTTTTTACTTCCGTCTGCGTCTCGTACTTCCTCCGGGACCACAAGGCACCACCATCAGAATCAGCAGACGTGTTTTTTGTCAGCTTTCCTAGCATACCATAACTGCCAGGGTTTGACAAGGTCTTTTTTCACAAAACAGAAAAAACAGAAAAAAGAAGAAACAGATTCCGCACCTGCTTCTTCTTTTCTATATTGTTTTGATTTTTTATTTGGATGCCTTGATGTTTTTCAGTTCATCAAAAACCACATCATTCAATACCTTGATGTAGGTTCCCTTCATACCGGAGGATCTTGACTCAATAACCCCTGCGCTCTCGAACTTACGCAGTGCATTTACGATGACCGACCGGGTGATGCCAACACGGTCTGCAATCTTGCTGGCTACCAGAATACCCTCGTTGCCGTCCAGTTCCTCAAAGATGTGGGTAATAGCTTCCAGTTCGGAGAAGGATAAGGTACTGATGGCTGATTTTACAATCTGCACTTTTCTGGTTTCTTCCGCGTTCTCTTCGTTTACGGAACGCATCATTTCCAGACCAACTACGGTTGTGCCGTACTCACTTAAAATGATATCGTCAATGTCGTACTGCTCATCACACTTGTAGATGAACAAGGTACCAAGACGCTCACCTGCTATGTCGATTGGGGTGATGATCGCCTGATATTTCTTTACGTTTTCATCTGCAAAACCGAGGGTTGCAAGGTTGACGTTTTCTTTTGTGGAAAGGATGCTGAGCAGACGTTCATTCAGCATACGGTCCACGAAACCACCTACCTGATCCTCAATCAATTCCTCAATCTCATCCACACCAGGGCAAAGACCTACGCCAAGAACCTTTCCCTTCTTACTGATTACCAAAATATTGGATAACAGGATCTCGCTCAGAACTTTACAGATGTCGTTGAATACCACTTTATGGGAATTGTTGTTATGCAGTAACTTATTGATTTTTCTGGTCTTATCAAGAAGCTGTACACTCATTTCAAAAAACCTCCTCAATTAATTGATATTCGTTTTCATAACCTTCTCTAATATCTAAATATTAGCACGATTTTGAACGAATAACAAGAGTTTTTTGAAATTTTCAATTTATTTAATCATTGGACTGTTTTTCTTTGATATTTTGAGTGTAACCGCACTGCTCATTGGAACAGAGAAGCTTGCTGCCCTTCTCTACCATATAGCTGCCGCACTTCGGGCATTTCTCAGCGGACGGTTTCTGCCAGGACATGAAATCACATTCCGGATTATTCTCACAGCCGTAATAACGTCTGCCCTTTTTCGTCTTTTTGATCACAATATCCTTGCCGCACTTCGGACAGGCCACTCCGGTCTTTTCCAGATATGGCTTGGTATTCTTGCAGTCCGGGAATCCAGGGCAGGCAAGGAATTTGCCATGGGGGCCATACTTGACTACCATGTTGCGTCCGCAGACATCGCAGATCACACCAGAAACTTCATCGGCGATTTTCACAGACTCCAGAGTCTTCTCCGCAGTGGCTACCGCCTCATCCAAATCCGGATAGAAGTTCTCGATGATCGTTTTCCATTTTACAGTTCCGTCTGCCACCTTGTCTAAAAGAAGCTCCATGTTTGCGGTAAAGCTTAAGTCCACGATACTCGGGAAGCACTTTTTCATAATGCCGTTGACTGCCTCGCCCAACTCTGTCATGTACAGGTTCTTATTTTCTTTGGTAACGTAACGTCTGGCCAGAATGGTGGTGATCGTCGGCGCATAGGTACTCGGACGTCCAATACCCTGCTCCTCCATGGCCTTGACCAGGGATGCCTCTGTGTAATGAGCCGGCGGCTGGGTAAAATGCTGGCTCTGCTTTAATTCAGAAAGAGGAAGCACATCTCCGGTCTCCAGCTTACCAAGGAGTGCGTTTCCTGCCTCCTTGTCATCCTCCTGCACATAGACAGACATAAATCCATCGAAGGACAGTTTGGACGCTGCCAGGGTAAAGAGATAATTGCCTGCTGCCACCTTCACGGAAGTGGTCATGTAGACAGCCGGCTGCATACGGCTTGCCGTGAACCGTTTCCAGATAAGCTGGTATAAACGGAACTGGTCGCGCTGCAGGGAATCCTTCACCATGGTTGGTGTCAGGGTGATATCAGTCGGACGGATGGCCTCATGCGCATCCTGGATCTTGCCTGCAGAGTGCTTGGCCTGTTCCTGCTTTAACACGTAATCCGTACCAAAGGTATGCTCCACATATGCGCGTGCTGCCGCATCGGCCTCGTCCGCAATTCGGGTAGAATCCGTACGCAGGTAAGTGATCAGACCGATGGTGCCATGCCCTTTGACATCTACGCCCTCATAAAGCTGCTGGGCGATACGCATGGTCTTCTGGGTGGAAAAGTTCAATACCTTGGAAGCCTCCTGCTGCAGGGTACTGGTGGTAAACGGAATCGGCGGTTTCTTGCTGCGTTCTCCGTACTTTACATCTTCCACTACATAATCCTTGCCCTCCAGAGCAGCCAGGATCTGATCCAGCTCTTCTTTTTTATGAATGGCAATCTTTTCATCCCGGGTACCGTAAAATTTCGCGTTTAAGGTCTTTTTGCTGCCCTTCTGGGAGAAATCCGCCTCCAGATTCCAGTATTCCTCCGGAATAAATGCTTCAATCTCCTCTTCCCGGTCACAGATCATGCGAAGTGCCACGGACTGTACACGTCCTGCGCTCAAGCCCCGCTTTACCTTGGCCCAGAGCAGCGGGCTGATGCGGTAACCCACCATACGGTCCAGCATACGCCGGGTCTGCTGTGCATCCACCAGGTTCATATCGATAGCACGCGGAGCCTTCAAGGAAGCCTTTACCGCATTTTTCGTAATCTCATTAAAGCTGATCCGGTAAACCTTTTTATCCTTCGCCTCATCCAGCTTCAGAGCTTTCATAAGATGCCAGGAAATAGCCTCTCCCTCACGATCCGGGTCCGTTGCAAGATAGATCTTATCTGCTTTTTTCACTTCTTTGCGAAGCTTTGCCAGGATATCTCCTTTTCCGCGGATTGTAATATACTTCGGTTCATAATCATGCTCCGCATCAAATCCGAGGCTGCTCTTTGGTAAATCTCTTACATGTCCGTTGGAAGCATCCACTTCATAAGTCGAACCAAGAAATTTCTTGATGGTCTTAACCTTAGCCGGTGACTCCACAATCACTAAATTATTTGCCATAACTACTCCTAAATACCGGATCTCAGAAAGCCCTGTTCGCAGCTTTCAGATCTTTTTTCCATAATAGTGATTCGCTGTACGAAACACATAGCCCTGCAGCTCCAGCTCCAGCAAAATCCCCATACATTCGCTGATGCTCATGCCGCACTGGTCTGAAATTTTTTCCAGATGTTTCGCCTTGAAATCTAGGCAAGCATACACCATTTTTTCCGGCTTTGCAAGTGCATTTACATTTTTTTCATGAATAATTAACCTTTTCCCGCACTTTACACCAAGATATTCCAGGATATCATTTGGTGAAATTGCCATATGGGCACCCTGCTGGATTAACCGGTTGCAGCCCCCGCTCAGATGGTCAGTTATCCGCCCGGGTACGGCAAAAATCTCTTTTCCCTGATCCAGGCCCAGCTCGGCCGTGATCAGGGAACCACTCTTTTCTTTGGCTTCTACCACCAGAATGGCATCGGAAAGTCCGCTGATAATCCGATTGCGCATGGGGAAGTTCATTTTAAGCGGTCCCGTATCCAGAGGGAACTCAGAAATAATACCACCCCGGGTGAGCATCTGTCCGTACAGCTTATAATGTGCCGAAGGATAACAGATATTCACACCGCAGCCAAGAACCCCGTAGGTATCTGCTCCGGCCCTTAATGCCCCGCGGTGGGCTGCTCCGTCAATTCCGAGCGCCAGTCCGCTGATAATCTGCACCTGCTCCTTCGCCAGAAGCTCCGCAAAGGTTTCCGCAAGCTGGATCCCATATTCGGAACAGCCGCGGGCCCCAACGACAGCTGCTGCCGGAAGGTGCGGATCCGGAAGCTTCCCGCGCACATAAAGTCCCATCGGATATCCATGAATATGGCGGAGGCGCTCCGGATATTCTTTATCCAGCGGAGTCACGAACCAGATTCCCCGCTCTGCCAGTCTTTCATAATCCTCCAGATGCTTCGTCAGATTCTTTTTTGCACCACAAAGTGCCTGAATTTGTCCTTCTCGCAAAATCCCGCTTTCTCTGAGTGCTGTTTCTTCTATATTAAATAGGTTTGAAAATCCACCGAAAAACTCTCCCAGTTCCTGAATGGACACCGCCCCAAGCGATGGAACCTGACTCAGACAATACAGCATTCGGCGCTCCTGCTCCAATGCTGCAGCTTCCGATGCCGATGGGCCCTCTTCCACAGCTTTCTGTTCATGCCTGACCGCCATCCGTTTCCTCCTTTCCCCAGTACCGTTCCTGCAGGTCCCGGTACCCGGCCGCCTCCTGCAGATGCGTCCGTTCAATCCGCTCCTTGCCCTCCAGATCTGCCAGCGTTCGCGCCACCTTCAAGATCTTGTGACAGCCTCTGGCGCTCAGTCCCAGCCTGGCAAATATCTGCTGCAGGAAGCATTCTTCTTCCTCCTGCAGACCGCAGAAACGGCGGATTTCACGGATTCCCATCTCACTGTTTGTGTAAATGCCGCTGCCCGCATAGCGCTCACGCTGAATGGCACGGGCCTGCTCAATTCGCGCACGAATGGCTGCCGAGGACTCGTTTTTCTGGTTTATCCGGATATCCCGGTAGGTGACTGGTGCCGCCTCCACACAGATATCAATCCGGTCCAGCAGTGGTCTGGAAATGCGCCCCAGATACCGGCGTACCTGCTGTTTGGTACAGCTACACCTGGACCGGTCCGGATAGTAACCGCAGGGACACGGATTCAAAGCGGCTGTCAGCATAAAATGCGCCGGAAAGGTGAATCTTCCATTCACCCGTACCACAGTAACGCTATGTTCCTCAAGAGGCTGGCGTAATATTTCCAGGGTCTTCTTCTCAAACTCCGGCAGCTCATCCAGGAATAAGACACCTCTCGACGCAAGCGAGATTTCTCCAGGCTTCGGCCATATGCCTCCGCCGGTCAATGCCTGGGCACTAATGGTATGATGCGGTGCCCGGTAAGGTCTTGTTCCGACCAGTGCATGCCCCTCCGGCAGCATACCGCAGATGCTGTACACCTTAGAGACCTCCAGCTGTTCCTCCCGGGACAGTTCCGGCATGATCGTAGGAATCCGCCTCGCCATCATGCTTTTTCCGCTTCCCGGAGGACCAATATAAAGAAGATTATGGCCTCCTGCCACCGCAACCTCCGTTGCACGCCGCATAAGCTTCTGGCCATTCACCTCACAAAAATCCACCCCGTAAGCCGCCTGTATGCCTGATAAGTCCGATGCGCGTTCAAAGCATATCCTATCCGGCTCATTTAAAAACTCCACAACTTCCTGCAGGTTTCGGATCTTTACAATCTCCATACAGTCTGCGGCTACTCCCTCTTCCACATTTTCCTCTGGAAGAAAACAACGCTCCAGCCCCTTTTCCGCCATGGCAAGCACCATGGACAAAACACCTCTTACAGGCTTGATTTTTCCGTCCAGCCCAAGTTCGCCGAGAAAGCCGGTCTGCTTTAAACCAGAAGGCATCACAATACCGTATGCTGCCAGAACCGCTATCGCCACAGGAAGGTCACAGGCTGTTCCCTCCTTTCTTACATTGGCCGGCGAAAGATTTACCGTAATTTTCCTCGCAGACAAATGAAATCCTGCATTCCGCATAGCTGTGCGAACCCGCTCCTCTGCCTCCCTTACCTCGGAGGCCAGGGAACCGACCATATAAAAACCAGGCAGGCCGTCACTGACATCTGCCTCCACCTGAACTACGTAGCCGTCAATGCCGCGCAGTCCTCCACTGTATACTTTGCTGAACAAAAATAAAAGCTCCTTCCTTTTCTTCTGTATTTGTAACTTCACTATATCCATGGAAAAGGAAAAGAACCAGATTTTTTTACCGCAAAATTCGCCAGGAATGGTAGAATCGAGGGCAATGCAGGAACATACACCATTTCGTATCAGACAGCAGAAAGAGCAGAACCAAAGTCCTGCTCTCTCTGAATACAATATTCTATTTTATCCTTTGTATGGGGCCGCTTATTTCAGGAATGCGCCAAACAGGATACTTGCAATGATCAGTACGATACCGCCGCCGAGACGGGAAGATAACTGTGCGTATGCGATCAGACCCATTCTGTCGCAGGCACCAAGTACTGCCAGGTCACCGGAACCACCACGGTTAGCCATGCAAAGGCCTGCCGTGATAGCGGAATCGATCGGGAAGAAGCCTACCAGGTAACCAACCAGGGCGGAACCAATGATAGCACCGATTACGATAGCCAGAGCAATCACTACATTACCAAGCGTGATAGCCTTAGCCAGCTCGATGATGTTGGTATCTACACCTACACCTACCATGATGATCAGGATCAGGTTTGCGGTGAAGAAGGACTGCAGTTTCTTTGCTGCTGCGCGAACATTATCCGGAACAATACCAGCTGCTGCTACTGCTGCAACGAAGATAATCATGTAAGCAAACTGATGAATTGCGGTACCAAAGATGGTCGGAAGGATGGTCTTTGCAAACAGTCTGCCCAGTGCGTAGAAGCCGATTGCCAGGAAGAATGCGCCGCCAAGGTCTTTCATGCTAACTTTAACGGCCTTATCCTCGGTAGCGAAATCGCCGCCGTTACGGATCAGCTGGGTGCCATCACCCGTCCAGCTGGTCTTTTTCTCACCAATCTTCTTTAAGACTGCTGCGGTGAGGATTGCGAAGATGTTTGCAATGGTCAGAATGGTAATTGCAAAGGAATAATAGTTTGCCGCTGCGTCACCTGTTACAGTCTCATAAATCTGGCTTAAGGGAACAGCACCTGCGCCGTTACCACCACCCATAATCGGGCATACATATTTCAGAACAATATCAACCGGGCTTATACCAAATACAAGACCTGCTGCGATTCCTAAGATGGCTGCGCCGAACAGACCGCCGAAGATAGCCGGAATGTAACCTGCGAAGGAACGGATCAGAAGCTTTCTGTCCAGTGCCAGGATGGAACCGGTGATCAGGAAGATAATGAAGAAGGAAAGGAAATCTGCATCATCCATGATCATGATCATGCCGTCTGCATACTTCTGCGGAATCAGGTTGTAGGTGAACAGGAATGCAGATACCAGGAAGGTCATTACCAGACCGCCGCCGATATAGCTGTTCCAGAACGGAATACGCTCACCAACCTCATTACAGATCAAACCGATGGATAACATTAATGCGAAGCATCCTGCAAGATCTGCAGAAAGAGCTCCGGTTGCTGCTGCTGCGATTACGATCACAGCGATTGCTCCGGCAAGCCACCACGGCATACCGAATGTCTTCAGACTAAAACCTTTGTTTTCAGCCATTTGAAATACCTCCATATGTAAGTGTATTGGGTCTCCCCTTTTATATCAACCCGGCGATTCCCGGCGCCGGGTTCATATCATAACAATCCATACCTGATTTGATAATCAGTCTTTGAACTCGTAGTCCTTGATCTCACGGACAACATCCAACACCGTGCCGTCACGGCTCTCGATGATACCAACCACGCGGTCACCAAACTGTACCGGATCCGGCTCACCTACGATGGCATATGCCTTGTCACGCAGCTCCTCGATGGTGCAGAACGGAAGCTTAACGTCCTTCATACACTCGATCAGATCCTGTCTGCGCGGGTTGATCGCAATGCCGTAATCGGTGATGACAACATCTACGGTCTCACCCGGAGTGGTTACGGTGGTTACATTGGTACAGATAGCCGGGATTCTTCCCTGCAGAAGCGGAGCAATGACGATGGTGCACTTTGCTCCTGCTGCGGTATCCGGATGTCCGCCCTGGGCTCCGGTGATCATGCCGTCGGAACCTACGACTACATTACAGTTGAAGTTTACATCAACCTCAAGGGATGCCAGGATCACGAAGTCAAGCTTGTTGACGTAAGCACCCTTGTTGAACGGATCTGCATACTCGGATGCGGAGATCTCGATGTGGTTCGGATTGGTCTTGATGGACTCAATGGCACCCATATCGAAATCCTGGGTATCTACGATCTTGTCGATGAGACCCTTCGCAAGCAGGTTGCACATCGGAGTAGTGATACCACCGAGGCCAAGTCCCATCTTAATGCCGCGCTCCTCCATGATCTTTCCGAGAGAGATGGTGGATGCGATGGACGCACCGCCGACACCGGTCTGATAGGAGAAGCCATCCTTGAAGTACGGGGTGTTGATAACGAACTGGGTGCAGTAATCTGCCATCATGATCTTACGGACATCGGTGGTCGGTTTTGCTGCGCCGGTTGCAATCTTGGCCGGATTTCCGATCTCATCTACGACACAGACGAAATCCACCTGGGTCATGGAGATGCTTGCCGGGATGTTCGGGAACGGTACGAGGCAGTCAGTGATTGCTACGACTCTGTCTGCGTACTGGGCGTCTACCATGGCATAGGATAATACGCCGCAGTCGCTCTTTCCGCCATTTGCTCTCATGTTGCCGTACTCATCACAGGTCGGTGCTCCGATGAACGCGATGTCGATATGAACCTCACCGGACTCAACGGCTCTTACACGGCCGCCGTGGGAACGCATGATCGCGATGTCTCTTAATTTACCAGTGGAAATCGCCTCACCGATCTTACCGCGCACACCGGAAGACTGGATGCCAACGATGGTGCCGTCCTCGATGTACGGAACGATCGGGTCATTTGCCTTGCCAAGGGAGCTTGCGCAGATGGTAATGCCCTTGATGCCCATCTTGTGGATCTCGTCCATAACCATATTTACTACATAGTCACCCTCACGGAAGTGATGGTGGAAGGAAATGGTCA
>NZ_QUFI01000029.1 GCF_003478505.1 Clostridium sp. AF27-2AA | reverse complement strand
CCTGCTTCGGACCTTTCATGAATATTCTTTAAATTTTTATTAGATCTCGTTCACTTTCCGCTTCACGTAAGTGGTATGTAACAGATGGTGTGCTTTCTCACTCCCCGGTTCTCCGAGGAAGGTTGCGTACAGCTCCTTGATTGCCGGATTTTCGTGGGATTTGCGGATTGGGTTGTTTTTGTCGGAGTCGTAGAGAACTTTGGCGCGCAGGCCGCGGATATCGACGCTGTTGCGTACGTAGCCAGGCTGCTGCGGCTGGCCGCCGCCGTTGATACATCCACCCGGACAGCCCATGATCTCGATGAAATGATAGGTAGCTTCACCGGATTTGACCTTTTCAAGCAGCTTTCTTGCGTTTCCAAGACCGGAGGCGATGGCTACCTTAACTTCCAGACCTGCTACCGGATAAGTGGCTTCCTTGATGCCTTCCATGCCGCGGACGTCGGTGAAGTCCAGATTCTGTAATTCCTCACCGGTCAGGGTTTCCACTGCAGTGCGGAGTGCTGCCTCCATAACACCGCCGGTTGCGCCGAAGATAACAGCTGCACCGGTTCCAAGTCCCAGAGGAGCGTCAAATTCTTCGTCCGGGAGGGTAGTGAATTTCAGGCCGACCTTGCGGATCATGCGTGCAAGCTCCCTTGTGGTTAAGGAGTAGTCTACATCCGGAATGCCGTTTGCGGCTTCATCCGGACGCTGAATCTCAAATTTCTTTGCGGTACACGGCATAATGGAAACGGAAACGATATCCTTCGGATCCAGGTTCATCTTCTCTGCATAGTAGGATTTTGCAATGGCACCGAACATCTGCTGCGGCGATTTGCAGCTGGATAAGTTCTCGGTCATATCCGGGAAGTAGTGTTCACAGTATTTGATCCAGCCCGGGGAGCAGGAGGTGATGAGCGGAAGCACACCGCCGTTCTGCACACGGTCCAGGAATTCATGAGCCTCTTCCATAATGGTTAAGTCGGCACTGAAGTTGGTGTCGAATACTTTGTCAAAGCCGATGCGGCGAAGGGCTGCTGCCATCTTGCCCTGTACGTTGGTGCCGATGGGGTAGCCGAATTCCTCGCCCAGAGCGGCGCGTACAGCCGGAGCGGTCTGTACGATGACATGCTTTTTCGGATCTGCGATGGCTGCCAGAACCTCGTCCACCTGGGATTTCTCCTGGAGGGCACCGGTTGGGCAGACTGCGATACACTGGCCGCAGGAGACACAGGAGGTCTCGCCCAGGCCCATGTCGAAGGCGGAGCCGATAAAGGTGGCAAAGCCGCGCATGTTGGCACCAATGACACCGATGCCCTGTACCTTCTCACAGATTGCGGAGCAGCGGCGGCAGAGGATACATTTGCTGTTGTCACGGATCATGTGCACCGCGCTGTCGTCGATTACGGACGGGGTGCGTTCGCCATCGTAATAACCTTCGTCGGTAACACCGAGTTCCTTACAGAGCTGCTGCAGCTCGCAGTTTCCGCTGCGGACGCAGGATAAGCACTTGCGGTCATGGTTGGAAAGCAGAAGCTGCAGGGTTTTCCTGCGGGACTCCAGTACCTTTGGCGTGTTGGTCCATACTTCCATGCCTTCGTTGATCGGGTATACGCAGGAAACCACCAGGCTTCTTGCCCCTTTTACTTCTACTACACAGATGCGGCATGCGCCGATCTCGTTGATCTCTTTTAAGAAGCACAGAGTCGGAATTTCAATGTGCGCCAGTCGGGCTGCCTCCAGAATGGTGGAGCCTTTCGGGGCACTGACTTCCATGCCGTTGATTTTGATTGTGATATTCTCCATAGCCATTCTCCTCCATTACTGTTTGTAGATCGCGCCGAATTTACATTTCTCCATGCAGGCACCGCACTTAACACACTTATCGGTGTCGATGATATGCGGATTCTTAACGGAGCCGATGATAGCGCCAACCGGGCAGTTTCTTGCGCACAGGGTACAGCCCTTACATTTGTCTGCGTCGATATGGTAGGAAAGGAGCGCTTTGCAGACGCCTGCCGGGCAGCGTTTCTCTTTGATGTGTGCTTCGTACTCGTCACGGAAGTAACGCAGGGTGGACAGAACCGGGTTAGGAGCTGTCTGGCCGAGACCGCAGGCAGAATTCTCTTTCACGTAGTAGCAGAGCTCTTCCAGCTTATCCAGATCTTCCATGGTAGCGGTGCCCTTGGTGATCTTGGTGAGGATCTCCAGCATACGTTTGGTGCCGATGCGGCATGGAGTACATTTACCGCAGGATTCTTCTACAGTGAATTCCAGGAAGAATTTTGCGATATCTACCATACAGTCGGTTTCATCCATAACGATCAGACCGCCGGAACCCATCATGGAGCCGATGGAGATGAGGTTGTCGTAATCGATCGGGATATCAAAGTGCTCTGCCGGGATACATCCGCCGGACGGACCACCGGTCTGTGCTGCTTTGAATTTCTTGCCATTCGGGATGCCGCCGCCGATCTCTTCGATGACCTCGCGCAGGGTAGTACCCATCGGGATCTCTACGAGGCCGGTGTTGTGGATCTTACCGCCCAGTGCAAATACCTTGGTTCCTTTGGACTTCTCGGTACCCATGGAAGAAAACCATTCCGGACCGTTTAAGATGATCTGCGGGATGTTGGCATAGGTCTCTACGTTATTTAAGATGGTCGGCTTGCCAAATAAGCCCTTCTGTGCCGGGAACGGAGGACGCGGACGCGGTTCGCCGCGGTTTCCTTCAATGGAGGTCATGAGTGCGGTTTCCTCGCCGCAGACGAAAGCTCCGGCACCGAGTCTTAAGTCGATATCAAAATCGAAGCCGCTTCCGAAAATATCTTTTCCCAACAGTTCCATCTCGCGTGCCTGGCTGATAGCGATTTTCAGACGTTCTACTGCGATCGGATACTCTGCGCGCACATAGATGTAGCCCTGGTTTGCACCAATGGCGTAACCGGCAATGGCCATAGCCTCCAGTACCGCGTGCGGGTCGCCCTCTAAGACGGAACGGTCCATGAATGCGCCCGGGTCGCCTTCGTCGGCGTTACAGCAGACATATTTCTGGTCGGCATCATTCTGCTTGGCCAGCTTCCATTTGAGGCCGGTGGGGAATCCGCCGCCGCCGCGTCCGCGCAGGCCGGAATCTAACAGGCACTGGATGACATCGTCCGGGGTCATTTCGGTGAGCACTTTACCAAGGGCTGCGTAGCCGCCGGTTCCGATGTACTCTTCAATGACTTCCGGGTTGATGATGCCGCAGTTACGCAGGGCAATGCGGTGCTGTTTTTTGTAGAAATCTGTGTCGATGAGAGCCTTGACGCCGGCCGGAGTAACGGTCTCCTGATAGAGAAGACGGGTAACGACACGTCCCTTTAATAAGTGCTCCTGAACGATCTCAGGAATGTCTTCTACCTTGACCATGGAGTAGAAGCTTGCGTCCGGGTAGACGATCATGATCGGGCCCAGGGCGCAGAGACCGTGGCATCCGGTCTGGACTACGGAGACTTCTTTCTCCAGCCCGGCCTTTTTGATCTCTTCTTTTAAGGTTTCCATAATCTGCTGGCTTCCGGAGGAGGTACAGCCTGTTCCACCGCAAACCAATACATGTGAACGATACATCTGTTGTCCTCCTTATTTCAGATCTGCAGAATTTAAGGTATATTCTTCGACAATGTGTCCGCCGATGAGATGGCGCTCCACCACCTCGGCAGCTTTGTCCGCATTCATTTTGATGTAGGTGATCTTCGGTTTGCCCGGTTCCATGACCTCTACGATGGGCTCGTACTGGCAAAGGCCGATACAGCCGGTCTGGGTAACGGAAATTTTATCGGTCAGTCCCTTTTCCTGAACCAGATTGGAAAGGGCGTTTAAGACTGGTCTGGCACCGCTGGCAATGCCGCAGGTAGCCATGCCGACCACAACGCGAGTGTGGGTGTGGTCTTCCGCACGCATGCTGACCTGACTCTGCATTCTCTCGCGGATTGCTCTTAATTCTTCAAGACTTTTCATGATAGGTTCGTCCTCCTGTTCTGACGGTGGTTTTAGTATACAGTTCCGCCGTCGGTTTCGAGTTTGTTTTCAGTCAGATAGTCTTTGATGTAGCTGGAAATTTCGGGTGTGGTAAGGGAAACATCTCCCAGGATAGCGCGCATCTCGCGGGTGTCCAGGGAAAATTCTTTTTCACCGCAGCGGTAAACGTAGAGAAAATCAGTGTCCGGATGGCCCTGGATCAGGGTCTGAATGGTGGCAGTCATATCGCCGAGGGGCATCCGGTCAATGTGATTTAAGGTAAAGACCGCAGTGACCGTGGTCCCTTTTCCAGGCTCTGATTCGATGGAGAAGCTTCCTCCGGTGCTCTCGGCGGCCAGCTTGAAAAACGGAACGCCAAGGCCGACTTTCCGGGTGGTGCGGCTGGTATAGAATGGGTCGGTGACCCGTTCGACCTGTTCTTTTGTCATGCCGCAGCCGTCATCCGCAATGATGACGGTAAGCCTGTCCAGATCCGGCTGTACATCTACGGTAATCTGTACCAGGGATGCGCCGGCCCGGGTGGAATTTTCCGCTACGTCAAGGATATTCAAAGAAATTTCCGGCATCATAGGCTAATTGTATTTGGCAAGGATGCCAGGAATATCGTCCGGGGTGAGCCGTCCGTAAACTTCGTCGTTGATCATCATGACGGGAGCCAGTCCGCAGGCACCGACACAGCGGCACGAATCCAGCGAAAAACGCCCGTCCGGAGTGCACTCTCCGTTGGTGATGCCAAGAAGCTCCTCCAGTTTTGAAAAAATGGCGCCGGAGCCCTTTACGTAGCAGGCAGTGCCGAGGCATACGGAAATCTGATACTTGCCCTTGGGCTGCAGTGCGAACTGGGAATAGAATGTGGAAACGCCGTAGATCTTCTCTAACGGGATTCCGGTTTCATTGGAAATCATAGTCTGGACTTCAATCGGCAGGTAGCCGTAAATGTCCTGAGCCTGCTGCATGATTGGCATGAGCGCGCCTTTGGTGTCTTTCAGCTCAGTAATTACTTTCTTTAAAGCAGCTTCCTGCTCTGGCGTTCCGCTGAAAGGAACACCTTCTTTTTTACAAGCCATGTAAACCCTCCTCCTTATTACATTGTAAAATGTTTATAATATATTAACATGATGATGAAAAAAAATCTACAAAATTCATCCGTTAATTTAAAAACACAATAAATGTTTTTGTTGATTATTAACAGAAACGATGGTATTCTTACACTATAAAACTGTTTGGTTTGTCAAAAACATGACAAAATTTACAGCAATACAAATGGCTCAACCAATATAATAGTATGCTTCATTTATTTTATGACAGGGGGAATCTGCCTATGACAGCAAGAGATGTTCAGAGGATCCTCGGTGCCCGGGTGCTTGTGGGAGAAGAATTTCTGGACCGAGAGATCACAAGTGCCTGCGCATCCGACATGATGAGTGATGTGCTGGCTTTTTCCAAGGACCATTCGGTTCTGATTACCGGGCTTTGTAATCCACAGGTCATCCGCACTGCAGAGATGCTGGACATTGTCTGCGTGATCTTTGTGCGGAGAAAACATCCGGATGAAACCATCCTTGCCATGGCAAAAGAACGTGAATTGATTGTCATGGAAACAGGACACCGCATGTTTTCTACCTGCGGCATGCTTTACAAGGCCGGACTTGGCGGAGGTGCAGTCTGATGGAAAACGCGATCGTATTACAGTATCATGTTTCAGCCGATGATTTTACCCGGGCAGGGGAAGCCAGCAGCGACGTGAAGGGAAAGTTAAAGCAGCTTGGCATCAGCCCGGAGGCTGTACGCAAGGTGGCCATTGCCATGTATGAGGGCGAGATTAATATGGTGATCCATGCGAAAGGCGGAGAGATCACGGTGGAGATCACACCGGAAAAGGTGCGGATGGTCCTGGACGATATAGGACCCGGCATTCCGGATATTGAGCTTGCCATGCAGGACGGCTATTCCACAGCGCCGGATGAGGTGAGAAACCTCGGCTTTGGCGCCGGAATGGGACTGCCGAATATGAAGAAATATACCGATGACATGAAGATAGAGACAGAGCTTGGTGTTGGAACAAAAATCACCATGGAAGTGAAGCTTATGTGAGAATTTTGACAGCGAAAAGACATTTGGAGGTGAAAGGCGGCATGGACAAGTTTTACCATTCCGTACGTCTGGATGAGGAACTGTGCAAGGGCTGCATCAACTGCCTCAAGCGCTGTCCCACCCAGGCAATCCGTGTGCAGGATGGCAAAGCCCGGATCAACAAAAAATTCTGCATTGACTGCGGCGAGTGTATCCGGGTATGCCCCCATCACGCAAAACATGCAGTCTATGATCGGCTTGAGGAGATGGAACGTTTCCGATATAAGGTGGCCCTTCCGGCCCCTTCTTTATACAGCCAGTTTAACAATTTGGATGATATTAACGTCGTGCTTCACGCCCTTTTGCTTATGGGCTTTGACGATGTGTTTGAGGTGAGCGCAGCGGCAGAACTGGTCAGCGAGGCCACTCGCGCGTATCTGACGGAGCATGAGGAGCAGCTTCCGCTGATCAGCACGGCATGTCCAAGCGTGGTACGGCTGATCCGGGTGCGTTTTCCGAATCTAATCCCGCATCTGCTCCCCTTAAATCCGCCGGTGGAGGTGGCAGCGGGCCTGGCGGTGAAACGGGCTATGGAAAAGACCGGACTTCCCAGAGAGGATATCGGCATCTGTTTTATCTCGCCGTGTCCGTCCAAGGTGACCTACGCAAGGTCACCGATTGGAATAGAAAAAAGTGAAATTGACTGTGTGCTTGCCATTAAGGATGTGTATCCGCAGCTGTTAAAATATATGAGGCAGGTGGATGAAGATCCGGAGAACATTAGCATTTCCGGGAAGATCGGCATCAGCTGGGGCCACAGCGGCGGCGAGGCAGGCGGACTTTTCACAGAGAGCTATCTTGCGGCAGACGGCATTGAGAATGTGATCCGGGTCCTGGAGGATATGGAGGATCAGAAGTTTACCAATCTGAAATTTGTGGAGCTGGATGCCTGCAGCGGCGGCTGTGTGGGCGGTGTGCTGACGGTGGAAAATCCCTATGTGGCAGAAGTAAAGCTAAAGCATCTGCGCAAATATATGCCGGTCGCGAGAAGTCACATGGATGCGGAGACAGAAGAAAAAGCGGAAGAACTGATGACGTGGACCCAGGGCGTGGAGTATGAGCCGGTTTATAACCTGGGCGAGACCATGATGGAGAGCTTTGCGCGCTTAAGCCGGATTGAAGTCTTAAGCAAGCAGCTTCCGGGACTGGACTGCGGAGCCTGCGGCGCGCCGTCCTGCAAGGCACTGGCAGAGGACATTGCCCGGGGAGCGGCGAAGGAAGAGGACTGCGTTTATATTATGAAAGAACGGATCCGGCAGCTGATGGAACAGGAAAAAGGAGGGCAAACGTGAAAGTAAAAGAACTTCTGGACAGTGGGAAATTTCAGGTAATCCATGCGGGGGATGACCCGGAACGGGAAATCACAACTCCGTTTTGCTGTGATCTATTAAGCGTGGCCATGGGAAAAGCTCCGGCGGGCTGCGCCTGGGTTACCGTGATGGGAAATATGAATACGCTGGCGGTGGCTACACTGGCGGATGCGGCCTGCATCATTCTGGCAGAGGGCGCAGCGCTGGATGAGACTGCCAGGAAAAAGGCAGAGCAGCAGGATATCATGGTGCTGGCTACGGAGGAGCCGGTGTTTGAGGCAGCGCTGTGGGTGTGGCAGCAGATGCAGGGAGAAGGGCATGGAGCGTGAATTAAGTTATGATCTGCATATTCACTCCTGCTTGTCCCCCTGTGGGGATGACGACATGACCCCGGGCAACATTGTGGGGATGGCGGCCATCAAAGGCCTGGATGTAATCGCGGTGACGGACCACAACTCCTGCCGCAACTGCCCTGCAGTTCTGAAGCTGGCAGAGCAGTATGGTGTGCTTGCCATACCGGGCATGGAGCTGACTACCGCGGAAGAAGTACATGCGGTCTGCCTGTTTTCAGAGCTTTCCGCGGCAATGGAATTTGACCGGTTTGTTTATGAGAAACTCATGAAGTTTCCGAATCGGGAGGAGATATTCGGAAAGCAGCAGATCATGAACGAGGAAGATATCTGCATCGGCACCGAGCCGAATTTGCTCATTAACAGTACGGAACTTTCTTTTGATGAACTGTGGGATATTGTGGCCGGGCAGTACGGAGGCGTCATGATCCCGGCCCACATCGACAAAAATGCCAACAGCCTGATCTCCAACCTGGGCTTTGTGCCGCCGGAGAGCCAGTTCCGGACAGCAGAGCTGCACGATATGGCAGCGCTTGAGGAATTAAAAAAGAGCAATCCCTATCTGGGGCAGTGCCGCATCATCTGCGATTCCGACGCGCATTATCTGGAACATATCCATGAGCCGGAGTGGAAGATGAAGGTGCGGGAGAAAAGCGCGGCGGCGGTGATTGCGTATCTGAGGGGAGAATAAAAAATACTGGATATTTCCGGGAAAGTTTGCTCGGAAATATCCAGTATTTTTTATTCATGCAGATTCGGTTCCGCATGTGATTTTAAAATCCGCCATAATGTACTGCGCCCGATCCCAAGACGCTGCGCAGTCCGGCTCTGGTTGTTATTTTCTTCTTTCAGGACCATGCGTACGACATCATAGGTGATGTCATCCAGGGTCTGATTTAAGTCAAACTGATACCCGGATTGTTCGGGAGCCACCCAGAGAGCTGTTTCCTGATGCAGGAGCCGCATCGTATTTTCGTAAGAAATATACGGAGTTGAGGTAATCAGCATCAGCTCATAGATAATACGCTGCAGCTGGTGCAGATTACCTTCCCACGGAAACTGTTTTAGCGCTAGGCTGGCTTTAGTGTCAAATCCGATGATCGGTTTTCCGAGATCTGCGTTCAGCCGGTTGAGATAGAGTGTAGTCAGGTAGGGAATATCATCCGGCCGTTCTCTTAAAGGAGGAAGGTGAAGGGACAGACAGGAAAACAGTTTGGTGATTCCGGTAATGATGGGTTTGGAATCATATTCTTCATTGTTCGTGGAAAAGGAAAAATACAGCCGGTTCCGGGCAGCCAGACGGGTATCCGCAATGTAGGAAAGAAGCTGGCTGAAAATCTGGGGCGGGATCGTTTCCATCTGCTTAAAGTAAATGCTGTGCCCGTTATGTGCCAGCGGGGAATCATGATGGGAAAGCAGATAGGTCCAGTTCCGCTCTGTGGCATAGGCACAGTCAATCTGGTAAAAAATGGTGTTCCGGTAGCTGCTCTTACAGTAAATATTGTAGGCAGCCAGGTCTTTTCCGGTCCCTTTTTCGCCGGAAATCAGTACTGGGGTGGAAACGAGGCTGTATTTTTGGATCAGATCCCGTGTGGTTGACAGGCCGTGTGTGCTGTTGAAATAAGAAAAATCGGGCATGACATTGCTGCCGGCTATTTTTTCTGTGATCGCGTCTATTTTCCTGATTTCCTGTTTTTCTTTTAGCATGGAATACACATAAAGGCAGGTGCTGTTCCGCATGGTGGATTTTTTCATGGTAAGGCGCAGCCTATGCCCCTTGATGGTACGTTCTAAAGAAGTATCCCCTTCTTTCCACAATTCTTCAAAATGTTCCTGCAAAAATGGAAGAATCAGTTTTTTTTCATATTCTGAGAGGCTTGACAAGATACTTTTTCCATACTGGTCAAAAATGGTGCATGCGACAGGGCTGTTTTGAAATGCCATGGTCAGCTGGGTCAGTTCCCTGCGGCTTTGCAGGGAAGAGCGGGTCAGGGAGATAGCCTGCTGGAATGTGTTCTGGACAGATTCGTAACCACTGGTGACAAGGACCGGCGTAATTCCCATGGAGAGAGCCAGATTATGCGCGATCACATCACAGACAACTACCGAAATTCCCATTTCTTTGAGCCGTTTCATATTGGATACGGCATCTTCTTCACTCCAGATCGTATAAATCGGGATATCGTAATCGAGCAGTTCACATAAAATACGGGCATGGCTGGTGATATTTTCGTAGCCAATGATCGCTATGGGCTGTTGGAAGTTCTGGGCAAGCCGTATGGCGCGCAGGGCATCGAGTGCCCAGAGGCCGATGTCGTAGACCGGCAGCGCAATGCGCTCTTTTAAGTAGCTGGCGGTACCGCCGCGGGATATAACTGCGTCGTAATTCAGCAGATTCAGTTTGTCCAGAATAGAATCCACTTCACTTAAGTTTGCCACAAAACAGTCAGCCTGTACCTTTGTTTCAGAAAGAAGAACTTCACGAACCAGTTCGTTCATGCCGCGGTAGGGAGAAATGACGAGAAAATGGATATTTTCCATAAATGACCTCCTGTACTTTGCTCGATATGTTTCATAATAAAACAGAAATGATAAAAAAACAACAAAAAAACAGAATTGATTTAAAATGAAACAAATTAACAAAGAGAAATTCTGGAGCGTATCAGGAGTTTCTGTTAGGATAGCACCATCAAGAGAGAACGAAGGGAGTAATAAATCATGAACCATCAGTTGATTATCCCGTCTGTACTTTATACAGGAGAGGGAAGCATTGCAGGGAGCATCAAAGAAGTGCTCGCAAAAGAGCAGGCAAAGAAAGTGCTTGTTTTTACAGATAAAGGAATTATTGGAGCTGGTTTACTGAATCTTTTATTAGACGCGTTAAAAGAGCGGGGAACCGCGTATGAGATTTTCAGCGATTTAAGACCAGAGCCATCTTATGAAGATGTGGAAAAAATCCGCAGACAGGCAGAAAACAGCGAGGGAGACCTAATCGTGGCATTTGGCGGCGGAAGTGTTATGGATGCCGCAAAACTGGTTTCCATTTTAAAAGGTTCCGATTATTCGGTGAAAGATCTTCTGGCAGACCCGTCCCTTGGAAGAAAGCAGATGAAGAGCGTGGCAATCCCGACCACCTGCGGAACCGGATCTGAGGCAACCTGCAACGCCATCGTGGCAGTTCCGGAAGAGGAGGTAAAGAAGGGCATTGTCAACACCGCCATGATCCCAGATTATGTAATTCTGGATGCGCAGGTGATCAAAAAACTTCCGAAGTCCATTGTGGCAGCTACCGGAGTTGATGCGCTGGCTCATGTGGTAGAGTGCTATACTTCCAAAAAGGCTACCCCATTGAGTAATACTTACGCGCTTGCAGGAGCAAAACTGATCTTTGAAAATATCAGAGAGGCTTATTGCAATCCGGACAATATGGAAGCAAAAAGCAATATGATGCTGGGTGCTTTTTACGGTGGTGTGGCAATTACCGGAAGCGGTACTACTGCGGTCCATGCTCTGTCTTATCCGTTGGGCGGCAAATATCATATCCCGCATGGCGTATCCAACGCGATCTTATTTGCTCATGTTATGAAAATGAACAAAGAGGCCTGTGCAGAACAGCTTGCGGAAATCTGTGACGTGATCAATCCGTCTCTGTATGCACAAAGCATTGACGCAAAAGCAGACTATGTGATCGGCCAGATTGAGGATGTCGTGAAGTTCACGGAGATTCCGACCGATTTATACAGCTTTGGTGTGAAGAAAGAAGATCTGGATTTCCTGGTAGATTCCGGAAGCAAACAGACCAGACTTCTAGTAAACAACCGCAAGGAGCTGACACTGGACGATATCCGTTCTATCTATCTGAAAGTTTTATAAGAAAAAAGGGGGATTACAACATGGCACAGTTACCAATCCTGGCAATTACAGCAGGAGATCCGGCAGGAGCAGGTCCGGAGATTACAGCAAGAGCCTTTGCGAACGACAGTGTTTATGAAATGTGCAGACCAGTCGTGATCGGGGATCCATGCATGATGCAGCAGGCGCTTGTATGTACCGGCTTAAACGATCAGATCCGGATCCACGTGATCGAAGATGTAAAGGATGCGGTTTATGAGAGGGGCATCATGAATGTTTATGATATGCATCTGATCTCCGACCCGTCTGAAATCGAACTTGGAAAGATCAGCAAAGAAGCAGGAGAAGCCGCATTTCAGTATGTAGTGAAAGCAATTCAGCTGGCAATGGCAGATGAAGTGGATGGCACAATCACCAACGCGATCAGTAAGGAAGCGATCAACCTGGCAGGGCACCATTATTCCGGCCACACCGAGATCTATGCGGATTATACCGGAACGAAAAAGTACTGCATGATGTTGGCACACAATGATTTCCGTGTGGTACATGTATCCACGCATGTGTCTTTACGGGAAGCCTGTGACCGCTGCAAGAAGGAGCGGATCCTGGATGTGATCGAGATGGCAGATGAAGTATGCCGTGACCTTGGCATTAAGGAGCCGAAGATAGCTGTGGCTGGTTTAAATCCGCACTGTGGAGAGCACGGAATGTTCGGAAGAGAGGAAATTGAGGAAATCGAGCCGGCTATTGCAGAAGCAAAGAAAAAGGGCATTCAGGCAATTGGACCGTGCCCGCCGGATACAGTATTTTCCCAGGCGATCGGCGGCTGGTATGATATCGTTGTATGCATGTATCACGATCAGGGCCATATTCCGACGAAGGTACAGGGCTTTGTGTATGACCGTGAACGGCAGCAGTGGAATGCGGTTGCAGGAATCAACATTACACTGGGACTTCCGATCATCCGTGTATCCGTAGATCATGGAACTGCATTCGATCATGCCGGAAAAGGAGATGCAAATGAACTGAGCCTGCTTAATTCCATCGAATATGGAGCGAAGATGGCACTGAGCAGACTTGAGAAAAGGGGGTAATCCGTATGGATAAACTCCTGATCATTGCAGATGATTTTACCGGTGCGCTGGACACCGGGATTCAGTTTACCAAGATGGGAGTCCGCGCAAAAATCATTACGGATTATCAGTACGATTTTCAGAATCTGAAAGAGGAGTACCGGCTGCTTGTAGTCAACACAGACACGCGGCCGCTTTCTCCCAAAGAAGCGTATCAGAGAGTCTTCCACCTTGCGGCAAATGCCAGAAAAGCCGGATTCGGGTATGTATATAAAAAAACGGATTCGGGGCTTCGCGGAAATGTAGGCGCAGAGTTAAAGGCGGTTATGGATGCCTATGAAGAAAATATGGCGTACTGCATTCCTGCGCTTCCGTCCCTCCACCGGACAACAAAGGATGGCGTACATTACATCGATGGTGTTCCCGTAGAGAAAAGTGTTTTCGGAAAGGATCCGTTTGAGCCGGTTTTAAAATCTGATGTGGCAGATGTGATCCATCTCCAAAATGAGATCCATGTGGAAAAGGTGCCGCTGTTTTCTTACGAGCATGTAAAGTGGGAGCAGGACGAACCGACCGTATTTCTGTTTGACGCGGAGACGGATTACGATATGTACCGGATCGCGGGAAGACTGAAGGAACATACCAACTACCGGATCTGCGCAGGGTGCGCGGGATTTGCCGCGGCATATGAAGTCCTGATCGATTTTGAACGCGGGAATCCGCATTACATGCAGGATTCAGACGGGCTTCTGGTTTTATGCGGAAGTGTAAATGAAATTACCGTAAAGCAGCTGGCCTATGCAAGAGAGCATGGCTTCTCGTCTGAACGCCTGAAAAATGAGCAGAAACTGAACCCGGAATACAGAACATCCGAAGCAGGAGAAGCATTTCTTGATCAGCTTTACAAAAAAATCTGTACAACGGACCGGTATCTGGTGGATACATTGGATGAGGCAAATGAGGAAGGCGCGCTGGACTATGCAAAGCGGATGTGCCTGAGCAGCAGTCAGGTGCGGTTCGGAATCGCGGATACGCTGGGATGGATCGCGGCCGGCATGATCAGGCGGGGCTGGAATGGAACCCTGTGCATGACCGGAGGGGATACGCTCATGGGATTTATGCGGCTGACCGGAGTAACCGAGCTAGTGCCAATCTGCGAGATCGGAAAAGGAGCAGTTCTCTCGGCAATGCGCTGGAATGGCAGAAGAATCCAGGTAATCTCCAAATCCGGAGGATTCGGGGAAGAGACGATTTTTCAGCAGATGTATGATACTGTTTTTGATGAGACAAGCATTTACAGAAAGAAGAATTGGGGGTAAACATGGAGACAGCACAGAAAAAATGTCTGGGTATTTTTGATGAGGCAGAAGAGAAGGTGATCGCTGCCGGAATTATTTTTATGGTACTGATGGAGACGGTAAACACCATTTTTAAATTTGTGCATCCGTCGGCTGCGGGGTTACCGGAAGAGCTGGCGAACTTCGCATATACCTGGGTTGCGTTTTTATGCGCAAGCTTTTGCACCAAGCGCGGCGCGAACATCATTGTAGACGCGCTGACGAACCTGTATCCGAAAGCATTACGGAATGTTCTGGAGTATGTTCAGTATGTTCTTGATATCGTGATGTCTGTCATGATTGTTTACGGTGGCTTTCAGTTTGTGGCCAAGACCCTGGCAGAGGGCGGCACAGGAAAAACCGGTTTTCCGCTTTGGATTGTGTATCTGGCACCGATCGTCGGATTTGGCGTAAACATCATTCGTGACATTCAGAAGATTATGGAAGTAAAGACTTCCAGAGCAAAGTAATACAGGGGGATCAGTTATGTTATCATTAATTTTCGTATCATTTTTTGTTGTCCTGCTGGGACTCGGATTTTCCATGACATTATCTTACGGCGCGGCATTTATCATTCCGGCAATCGCCACTGGTTTTACCCAGTACGATATGATGAGCATTGTAGAATGGCTTTGCAAAGCAGCAGGAAAAAGCACTTATGTTGCGATCGCGCTCTTTGTGGTTTCCGGAAATATTATGTCAAAAGGAAAGCTGACAGAGCAGATCTTCGCATTTTTCCAGTATTTCTTAGGCAAAAGCCGTTCCTGCATTCCGATGGTTGCTGTTCTGACTGCAATTTTTTATGGAATGATCTCCGGATCCGGAATGGCTGTTGTAGCAGCTGTTGGCGCTATGGTGCTTCCGATGCTGATCGATTACGGTTATGACCGCGCTTTCTTTGCGGCAATGCTTGCGGCAGCAGGTTCTCTTGGCCAGCTGATCCCGCCGAGTTCCGCAATCTTACAGTACTGCGCGATGGCTGGTACCGATGAGGGACAGATGTTCAAGGTCGGCGCAGTGATTGGATTTACCTGTGCGATCGTTCTTCTGGCACTGACCCTGATCCACTGCAGAAAAGATACCGGAGATATGGAAAAATCCAGAAAAGCTTATGAGAGTTTAAAAGCAGAGGGATTTGCAAAGGTAGTAGGAACCTCCATTTGGGGGCTTCTTTCCCCGGTTATTATTCTTGGAGGCATTTTCTCCAATCTGCTCAGCGTTGTGGAGGCAGCAGCAATTTCTGTTGTATACGCATGTATTGTATCCCTGTTTATTTATAAATCCCTGGATCTGAAGGGATTATGGGAAGCATTTAAGGGTTCTGTAAAGAACGTGGCTTCTGTTGCGATGATGCTTGCATTTGCGGTAGCATTTTCCAGCCTTCTGGATGTATTCCATGGCGGTGATATCATTGCGGCAGCCATCACAAGTGTTCTTTCCACCCCGACCGCATTCATTATCGCATCGGTTGTGGTGATGTCCATCGGTATGATGTTCATGAACCCGATCGCGATCATTGTTCCGATCGTAGCGCCGATTGCAGCTTCCTTTGGAATCGATCCGATGGTATACGGCGCTGGTATGTCCGGTATCGTGGCAATCGGTTCCCTGACTCCGCCGTTTGGCGTATCCCTGTATATTATGTCACCGATCGCAAAGGTGCATCCGATGACAATTGCAAGGAAAGTGCTTCCGTTCTGGGGCGTTATGACACTGATTATTTTGATTTATATGCTTTTCCCGCAGTTAAGTGTGTGGGCATACCGATAAAAACTGGGAGGATTATGTATGGAATACAGACACATTGGAGAACTGACTCCGGATGGTACCGTTTATGTAAATGATGATATGGGAACCCTGGAGGCGATGGTACCTCCGGGAAAATACGCGACAGCTCACGCTCCGGCGCTTCTGGAACTGGAAAACGGAGATATGCTCTGTGCCTGGTTTGCGGGTTCCTTTGAGGGAAGCAAGGACATCAGCATTGTGTGCGCAAGAAAAGAAAATGGCTCCGATCACTGGGAGGAGCCGGTGGCAGTATCTTACGATACCGAGCGAAGCGAGCAGAATCCATCTTTATTCCCGGGACCGGATGGCGCGGTATGGTGCATGTACACCGCGCAGCTGGATCGTATGGAAGGAAAAGATAACATGCAGTTTACTTCCATTATCCGCCGCCAGAGATCGTTTGATGGTGGAAAAACCTGGGGAGAGGCAGATGTGATCTTCCCACAGGAGGGAAGTTTCTGCAGACAGCCGATTCAGGTGCTTTCCAATGGAAGATGGATCTTCGGAAACTGGATCTGCACGGATTCCGTGAATGGACTGGAAGGAGATCCAACTGCATTCCGCATTTCCGATGATCAGGGAAAGAGCTGGAAGTTAGTAGAGATGCCGGAGAGCAACGGTGCGGTACACGCAAATGTAGTAGAGCTGGAGCCGGGAAAACTGATCGCGCTGATGAGAAGCCGGTTTGCCGATTTTGTATACATCAGCCATTCCGAAGATAACGGTGACACCTGGACAAAACCGGAGCCGACCGTGCTTCCGAACAATAATTCCAGTATCAGTGCCTTGAAGCTTCAGAGCGGAAGACTGGCGATCGCCTACAATCCGACGCACGTGCCGAATCCGCAGTATGGCAAGGTGGCATGGCCGGGACTTCGCTGTCCGGTAGCGGTTGCGCTTTCTGAGGATGGAGGCAAAACTTTCCCGATGGTGCGCCTGATGGAGCGCGGAGAGGGATTTTCCGGCGAGGAAAATACCACCAACAACAAGCAGTATGAGTATCCGTATCTGATGCAGGGAAAAGATGGAAGACTGCATCTTGCCTATGCCTATAAGAACAGAATCGGAATCAAGTATGTAAGCTTTACAGAGGAAGATGTGATGGGAAGCAAGCGGGAAACCGTGGGATTGTACAATCCGACTGCGGCCCAGAGCAGATAGGAGCAGACAGAGTATGATCATTGACCGTATCAAAAATATTGAATACTATGAAACCATTCTTCCGGGTCTGAAAAATGGTTTAAATACCCTCAGACAGCTTCCGTCACAGGAAGTAGGAAGGTATGAATTTGAAGGCGGTTTTCTGATGATCCAGGAAGGAACGACCAAACCGATGAGCGAGGGAACCTTTGAGGCGCACCGCAAATATGTGGATGTTCAGATCATGCTGCAGGGATGCGAGGAGCTCGCCTGGGAGGAATATGATCTGCTGAATCCGGTGGTTCCTTACAATGAAGAGAAAGACCAGGAACGCTTAGATGGAGAAAGAAACCATAGTATGCTGATTTCTGAGGGAATGTTTTTTGCGGCATTCCCGCAGGACGGACATAAAGCAGTTTCGCACACAGGTGAGCAGCATCATTACAGAAAAGCCGTGATGAAACTGCGGCTTCCGGAATAAAACCCTGTTTTAGAAAATGACAAATAACGTTTGGAGGAAAGAACGATGACAGAAATTAAAGGCATTATTGCCGCAATGCAGACCCCGATGTTTGAAGACGGCGGCATCAATGAAGCAGAGATGAGAAATCAGATCAACCGGGAGATTGAGGCTGGATGCGATGGCATCTTCTGCCTTGGTACCAATGGTGAGTTTTATATTCTGAGCTTTGAAGAGAAAGTACGCGTTATGGAGATCTTTGTGGAGGAAGCAAAGGGCCGTGTGCCGGTCTATGCAGGCACCGGATGTGTCAGTACCGCAGAGACGATCGCGCTTTCCAAAAAGGCACAGGAGATCGGTGTGGATGTGCTGTCCGTGATCACCCCATATTTTGCTGCCATCAGTCAGGATGAGTTATACGCTCATTACAAAGCAGTGGCAGAGGCAGTGGATCTTCCAATCGTAATGTACAACATCCCGGCCCGCACCGGCGCGGCACTGGCTCCGGCAACAGTAGGAAAACTGGCAGATATCAAAAACATTGCAGGCGTAAAGGATTCCAGTGGAAACTTCAATAACATCTTACAGTATATTGATGCCACCAAGGGCAAGGATTTCGCGGTTCTTTCCGGTAATGACGCCCTGATTCTGTACACCCTGATGGCTGGCGGTAAGGGTGGAATCACCGCGATCGCAAACATTCTTCCGGAGATTATGGTAAGCATTTACCAGAAATACCTGGCAGGGGATATCGAGGGAGCAAAAGAGGCACAGTCCTCCATTGCGCCGATCCGTGACTGCTTCAAGTATGGCAATCCGAACTCTATCGTAAAATGCGCGACCAATCTGATCGGATATCCGGTAGGTCCGTGCAGAAAGCCGTTTGGCATGGTTGGAGAGGAAGCGCAGAAAGCGATTCTGGATACCATCAATACCTATTACGCAGAGTACAAAAAGAATTAATTGGAACGGATCTGAGGAGATTTGGTTATGAAAATTATGGAAACAGTAAAAAAGGTGCCGGGGGGGCTGATGATCATTCCGCTCCTTCTTGGATGCCTGGTAAATACGTTCTTTCCACAGGTGTTTGCCTACTTTGACGGAACATTTACCTATTCTCTCTGGAAGGGAGGATCCATGTCACTGCTGGCGGCGTTTCTGTTCTGCAATGGTACAACGATCAACTTCAAAGAGGCAGGCGTTACGGTTTATAAGGGCGTTGTCTTAACTGCGGCAAAGGTATTATCCGGAATGGCCTGTGGCCTTCTGGTCGGAATGATTTTTGGAGAAAATGGAATCTTTGGAATTGCTCCGATCGCGATCATTGCCTGCTTCTCCAACTCCAACGGAGGAATTTACGCAGCTCTGGCTGGAGAGTATGGCGATGGAACCGATGTTGGTGCCGTATCAATTCTGGCACTCAATGACGGACCATTCTTTACCATGCTGGCACTTGGCGCGGCAGGATATTCTGTTCCGGTCAATACACTGGCAGGATGCGTGGTTCCGATTCTTGCAGGCGTGATTCTTGGAAACCTGGATCCGGAAATCAGAAAGTTCTGTGAGCCGGGAGCTACGATGCTGATTCCGTTTTTCGCGTTCCCGCTTGGCGCGAATTTGACGTTGTCCTCATTTGCAAAAGCCGGAATCCCTGGAATCATGCTGGGCGTGTGCGGTACTCTGATCACCGGAATGACCGGATTTCTGGTATACAAGCTTCTGAAGATGAAAGTTCCGGCGCTTGGCGCTGCGGTCAGTTCCACAGCAGGCAACGCGGCAGCTACTCCTGCAGCGCTTGCGGCAGCAGGGGTGATCAGTACGCAGGTCAGCGATGCGGCTACGGCACAGATTTCCGCGGCGATCATTGTGACAGCAATTCTCTGCCCAATGATGGTAACTTTCCTGTATGGATTAACAACAAAAAAAGAAAACGCGGCAGCGTAAGAAAAAGACCTTTTACCAGTTACATGATTGGTAAAGGGTCTTTTTGCGATAGAACAAAACTTACGGATAAAACGAAGTTTTATAATATTTCCGGAACAGGGAGATAAACGCCTGCTGCGCGTTGGAAAGATAGTTTTTTCCGGGTGTTACAATATCGAAAATCCGGCCTGCCAGCGGAGAAGCGATTTTATAATAGATCATTTCCGGATGTTTTCCAGTTACCATCCAGTCACTGATCAGAGTTGCCCCAATGCCTGCCTGAGCCAGGTGGTATGCCGTAACGAGTTGGGATACCTGCATGGCTGTCGGCGGGTTTACCCCCGCTTCCTGAAAGAAGGACTGGGAGCGGCTGTAAAGATTGTTGCCGGGAGAAAGCAGGATAAAAGGGGTGTCGGCAAAGGCTTCCATTGTGACGGCTGGACAGTCTGAATCTTGATAACGCCGGGACAGGATGTCGCTGGTTGTGAGAGCGGCATCGGTTAAGCAATTGTTGGCAGGAAAACGAGTGGAGACCGCCAGCAGGATCGTGTCCTGAAATCCTGGTATCCGTCTTAATTTGTCGTGCGGATCGGGTGTACAGTTGAATGTCAGGTCAATCAGGTCATCTTTTAACATCGTAAGCAGTTCATAGGACCCGGCTTCGGTCAGCTCAAGATCGATGCCGGGCCATTTCTTTTTAAAATCCGCAATAACCGGAGGCAGAATGTAGGAATTGAAATAGTGGGATCCGCCAATGCGCAGCTGCCCTGTTTTTAAGTCCGTCAGATCGTTTAGCTGCTGGGAGAGTTCATTTTCCAGATGCATGATCTGGCGGATTTTTTCGATGTAGAGCTGTCCGGCTTCGGTCAGTTCCAGTGGCTTTTTATCCCGGTTAAAAAGCGGCATGCCGATTTCATTTTCTACCTTCTGGATGGAGATACTGAGCGCGGGCTGCGTCATGAAAAGAGCTTCGGCGGCCTTGGAAAAGCTGCCTTTCTGATAGACCGTGTAGATGTATTTCATTTCCTGCTGCATGAAAACCTCCTATATAAATTTAATTTATATTAAAATAAAAACCATAAATTTGATTTAATTATAGCGCGGCAATATAATAAAGACAACAAGAAAAGGAAAAACCTGAAGCAGGAACATGCGGCGGGCCGGAGCAGGATTCCGGAGAACAGGAGTCGAAAATGAAGATTGATGCATTGATGCTGGATCCCAAGGACAATGTGGTAACTTGTGTGAGGGACGTGGAAGCGGGTGAAACTGTTTGCTATCGAAAGGATGATGAATTTTTGAATGTGGATGCAAAAGAAAGCATTCCATTCGGGCACAAGATTGCCCTGCAGGATTTGGCGCAGGAAGAAGCGGTTTACAAATACGGAGAGCTGATCGGAAAAACGAACCGCCCGGTCGGAAAAGGATGTCTGGTGGATCATACCAATATTTACAGTGTCCCGCGGGATTATGAAAGCGAGTATGTGCAGGGATAAAAAAGGCGGATCGTTTCGGAAAAATAGGAAAATCATTGGAGGAAAGTTATGAAATTTATGGGTTATCGTCGTTCTGACGGACGTGTAGGAATCAGAAATCATGTGTTAATTTTACCGGCATGCGCATGCGGCAGTGAGTCAAGCCGTATTGTGGCAAGCCAGGTACGCGGAGCAGTAAACATTGTGTTTAACACCGGATGTTCCGATGTTGCGGCTAACACGGAGATGTCTCAGAAAGTACTGACCGGATTTGCATGCAACCCGAATGTGTATGGCGTTGTCATTATTGGTCTTGGATGCGAAACCGTTCCACACAAGGCACTCCGGGAAAAAATCCAGGCTATGACGGATAAGCCGGTGGTATCCTTTGGCATTCAGGAAGAAGGCGGCACATTAAAGACAATTGAAAAGGCAGTGCGCGCGGCAAGAGATATGGCAGCGGAGGCTGCTCTGATGCAGAAAGAGGAGTGTGATATTTCCGAACTGCTCCTGGGCATTGAGTGCGGCGGTTCTGACGCAACCTCTGGAATGGCTTCTAACCCGGCTGTTGGAGAACTGAGCGATCTTCTGGTGGGTATGGGAGCATCTACCATTATGAGTGAGTCCATTGAGTGGATCGGAGGAGAACATCTGGTAGCGAAACGCGCGGCTACTCCAGAGATTCACAACCAGATCATCAAAGTCTGCGAAGACTATGAGAAGCACTTAAAAGCAGCTGGTCAGGACTGCCGTGCCGGACAGCCGACTCCGGGAAACAAGGCAGGCGGACTTTCTACCCTTGACGAGAAGAGCCTTGGCTGCATCCGTAAGGGCGGCACCAGACCGATCGTGGAAGTATTAGAGCAGGCAGAGCGTCCGACGAAGCATGGCGCAATCGTAATGGATACGGCAGGCTATGATATCTCCTCTGTAACATCTATGGTAGCAGGCGGATGCGCTTGCGTGATCTTCACCACAGGACGCGGAACCCCAACCGGTAATGCCATTGTTCCGGTATTGAAGGTAACTGCAAACAAGCGGACCTACCAGCATATGGAGGACAATATGGATGTGGACCTGAGCGGTATCATGGATGGAACTGCAACGATCCAGGAGAGCGGAAAGATGCTGCTTGATGAGATCGGTCAGGTCTGCAACGGCAAGATGACCAAAGCAGAAGCCTATGGATTCTCTGATATTGCAGTAGACCATGTGTGCCGTTTCGTATAAAAGATAGGGGGGATTTACAAATGTCGAATTTAGCAATTTGTCTGGTCATCTGCGCACTTACTATGGTAAGCTATATTATCGGCAAGCTTCCAATGGGACTGACTGCGCTGTTAAGTATGCTGGCGTTTGTGCTCACGGGATGTCTGGATCCGGGAGCAGCGCTTGGGTATTTTGGAAACGCGAATGGAATCATGATGGTTTCCATGTTTGTTGTTGTAGCTGGTTTTAACCGGACGCAGTTTGTAAAAAAGTGTGCATCCAGCGTCAATAAGATTTCCAGAGGTTCTCTGACCATGGTTATGGTTGGATATATCCTGATCACGGTTTTATTATCTCAGTTTATTCAGAGTTCTGTTGTTGTATTTGGAATCATGGCACCAATGATGATCGCGAGCTGCGAAGAGCTGCACATCAGTCCGTCCAAGACCCTGTTCCCGCTGGCAATGTGCGGAATCTCCACCATTTCCGTACTGCCGCTTGGAAGCGGAGCAACCCAGTTCGCAGAGC
The DNA here is from genome assembly GCF_003478505.1 of Clostridium sp. AF27-2AA. Taxonomy (GTDB): domain Bacteria; phylum Bacillota; class Clostridia; order Lachnospirales; family Lachnospiraceae; genus Brotaphodocola. The sequence goes on along the minus strand of NZ_QUFI01000029.1, from coordinate 12,222 downwards.
TGAATGGTTACCTTGAGGCAAATGAGTATACCGCTTTTACCGTAGCGCTGACTGATCCGATGAAAGCACGTCTGCCTATGCTGATCATGCTTGCCTTATACTGCATTTTCCTTGCGCCGAAGTTTGCTCCGGATGCTCCGGTCGTAAAAACGGGAACGGTAGAGTCCAGACAGGATAACAGAGCTGCGCTTCCGGCATTTCAGGAGCGTGCAGGCTACACGATCTTTATCCTTACAACGCTGGCATTGATCTTCCAGGTACAGCTTGGCATTCCAACCTGGGTCATCTGTTTTGCGGGCGCACTGGCTATGGTATTATTTGGTGTATTAACGGAAAAAGAGGCAATCACAGCAGTCAATCTGCCAATGGCACTCTTATTTGTAGGTTCCCTGGCAATGGGCGGAGCGCTGGCTCAGACAGGTGCCGGAGAAGTGGTAGGCGGAGTCCTGGCGTCTGTTGCAATGAAGATCAATAATCCGTATATTATTGGATTTATCTTCTTTATTGTTCCGTTCCTGCTGACCCAGATTATGATGAACCGTACAGTTATGATCATTTTCATCCCGATTGCCATTCTCGCATGCAAATCCATGGGAGCAAATCCGATCGGAATCATGATCCTGGTTCAGTCCGCATGCTTAAGCTCCTTTATGACACCAATGGCAACCCCAGCGGTTCCAATGTGTATGGCAGCGGGCGGTTACAGCCTTGGATCTTTGATGAAGCAGTCAATTCTTCCGGCAAGCCTGTTATGTATTGTTTCTGTTGCATGGATTATGACGGTATTTCCGATGTTCTAAAAAAGAAGAAAAGAGAGGAAGTTTTTCATGATGACGGTAAAGAAATTTCCAGAAGATATGGCACAATTTGCTATAGATCCCTCTAACACGAAAAAATGCCTGGTACATGGTTTTTTTCAGGAAGAGGTTGAGGTTCAGGGAAGTAAAAGAACCTTTTATACTTATATAACAGAAGGACTTTTATATAACCAGCCCTGCCTGGTCATTGCACCGCCAGAAGATGTTTCTGTTCCGGAATGGGCAGAGACTGGATTCTGGAAGGAATTCGCGGAAAAACATCAGGTATTTTTACATTTCCTGGAGCCGCAAAACGGACAGTGGAACCTGGATGGAAGCGATGCGGATTATATGAACCGGGTTTATGTTCAGGCGCAGTCCCGCCAGTTTTATGTTACGATGCAGGATAATTTTTATGCGTTTGGCTTTGGAAAGGGCGCTACGGTTGCACAACAGGCAGTCATGAAAATGACAAGTGAGTGGTCTGGCCTGGCTACTTTTGGAGATCTGGAAGAAGCCGCATTGTTAAACTGCGGCGCGATACAGCAGGCAGAGCAGCAGGGAAAAGTAGAACTTGCCATCAGTGCGCAGAAAGCCCAGATTCCGGTATGGATGAGCTGGACAGAAAACAAAGGGTACAATCAGGAAGTCTGCGCATACTGGAAGCAGCAGAATCATTGCACGGATGCGGTTTATTCCGGTCAGGGAGCAGATGAGATCTATTTCCCGACAGAAGTTTATAAAAAGAGCGCTGTCAACGAAGAACAGATTTCCCAGGTGCGTGTCACCAATGGTTTCTGCGGATGTCTGGAGCAGAACGTTTTTGAAACGGTATGGACTTATGTCGGAGCGGCAAGACGCCATCGCTGCTTTGGAATGAAAGCGCTGCGCAGCTACAAAAAGCCGGAAGCATATGGAGCGGAGAGAAAGACCCTGGAAGTGGATGGATTTACACGCCTGTGGTATGAGTATGTGCCGGAAGCAGTGAAAAAAGAAGGGAAACCGGTACCGTTAGTCGTCTGCATGCATGGCAGAGGCGGAAGCGCGGAGAGCTTTTTTGACCTATCCGGAATGAGCTGTGTGGCAGAAGAACGAGGCTTCATCCTGTTGATTCCGGAGGCAAGCATTTCGCAGCAGAAAAAGAATGGGATCCAGAACCTGCTTCTGTGGAATGGAGCTTATCAGGGAAAAGAGATTGATGATACCAGATTTGTTCTGAAGATGATTGATGATGTAAAGAGCCGTTATGCCATTGACGAAGAACGCATCTATGCGTGCGGACAGTCCAGTGGTGGAATGATGACCTCCGAACTCGCATTGAGAGCACCGCAGGTATTTGCCGCAGTTTCACCGTGGTCGGCGCTGAAATCTCCGGATCGTGAAGTTCCGCTTCCGGAGCGCATTGATCCTTCGGTTCCGTATTTATTCCTTCTGGGAGAAAACGACTGGTTGTGTGTGGATAAAGAACATGGAGAACAGGAGTATCATGTCAGACACGATATTGCGGCATTCCTTACAAACCTGATGGATCTTTACAAGCTGGACAAGAATCCGGCCCGCTATCAGTGTGGAGAAATCCAGTACTACGTGTATTGTAATCAGAAGGGAACCCCCATGTTAAAAGTAGGGGTTGTGAAAGATATGTCTCATGCGAATTATCCGCGGGAAAGCTGGATCGCGTATGATGAGTTCTTTTCCAAATTCTCGAAAAAAGCAGATGGCACACTCCTGTACATGGGAAAGGATGCTATCTGACGAAAACTTAATAGTGAGATCTAATTTTTGCCAGGGGCATTCCGATTTGTTCGGAGTGCCCATTTTAGATATTCTTAATAATATATTAGAAAGTGCTGTATCTGCTTGCGAAAGCCCTCTGTTTCGATTAAGATAGGACTTAGCATTTTATAAGAAGTGGGGGAAATAACATTATGAAAAACAGAAAATGGATGACACTGGGCGCGGCGCTGGCCTTTCTTTTCACAGCGCAGCCGGTCTACGCGGCTCCGGTGATTGTGGCAGGTTCCGGAAATCGGACAGAGGCAGGGCAGGTGCCGGGAAGCGCAGCCCAGGAGACGGTAAACCAGACGCCGGGAGCAGATAATACGCTGACGCAGGCACCGGGAGAAAGCCTAGTCGCGGATAATACAGCCAGTCAGGCACCAGCAGCAGGAAGCGAGAATCAGGCATCGGAAGCAGAAACACTGACGCAGTCTCCGACGATCGTATCAGGACAGGAGCAGTCAACGGCATCGTCCCCGACTGTGGTATCCGGGGCGGCGGCTGGAACAGAGAGTGGCGCTGCGGTAACTCCATCAGCAGCAGGGACTGTGACCGACGTTGCAGAGGGACCGGGCGGCATCAAGAGTGATCCGGTGACACCGGTACTGCCGGAGGAACAGGCATCCCAGGTAGCATTGCAGACAGGAACGGTGGATCCGTCCAAACCGATGGTGGCGCTGACCTTTGATGACGGCCCGCAGCCATCGGTCGGAAACCGCATCATGGATTGCCTGGCGCAGTACGGTGGCAAGGCAACGTTCTTTATGGTAGGTGCGCGTGTGGGTTTCTATAAAACGGAGGTGCAGCGCATGGTAGCGGAAGGCCACGAGGTGGCCAACCATACCATGAATCACAAATACCTGCAGAAGCTCGGCGCAGCCCAGATCCAGGCGCAGGTCAACCAGGGAAATGACGCGATTCAGGCAGCATGCGGCGTGCGGCCGACGCTTTTGCGCCTGCCGGGCGGCAACCATAATGCTACGGTCGTTGCAAATGCGGGCATGCCGATGATCCAGTGGAATGTCGATACACTGGACTGGAAGACCCGCAACGCGGACAAGACCGTGGCAGCGGTGTTAAACCACGTGAAGGACGGCGATATCATCCTGATGCATGAGCTTTACGGGGCAACCGGAGACGCGGTCGCACGCATTGTTCCGGAGCTGCATAAGCGCGGCTTCCAGATGGTAACGGTAAGCCAGATGGCAGCTGCCAAGGGCAGAAGCCTGGAGGCAGGAAAGCTGTATTCCAGCTTTCATTAAAATCGTGGCTGTGTTGGCAGCAGTTGGAAAAGCAGACAGCGCAAGCAGGCTGGGAAATGGAGATACCTATGAAGATACTGCATATCGGAAATGAAAATAATGTAGAAAATTATACGGCAAAGACACCATTCACGGAAAGCGCGGAGGTAGTGAATCTCCCGATTGGATTGACGGATGCTGCATATGCGCAGCTGGCGCCGGACGCAGAGGTGATCATTGTGGACGCGGTCACAGAAATTTCCGAAGGGCTGATAAAGAGACTGCCGTCCTTGAGGATGATCCATTCTGAGGGTGTTGCGTTCAACCAGATCAATCTGGAAGCGGCCGGAGCGCGGGGTATTTATGTGTGCAACTGTGCGGGCATGAACGCAAAGGCAGTGGCTGAGCAGACGCTTCTTCTGATGCTCGGCGTGATCAAAAATGTGGTTTCCGGTGACCAGGCTGTGCGGGATGGCCGCCAGATGGCCGTCAAGATGGGCTACATGGGAGGCGGAAGCCTGAAAGAGCTGTCTGACTGTACGGTTGGCCTGATCGGCTTCGGAGCTATTGCAAGAGCAGTGGCTGACATGCTGCAAAGCTTTGGCGTGACCGTGCATTACACAAAGCGCCACCGCCTGAGTCCGGAGGAGGAAGCGCGGTATCAGGTTCAGTATCTTCCGATGGATGAACTTCTTAAAACCTGTGATATGTTAAGCCTTCATGTTCCGGTCACCGGAGAAACTGCCGGAATGTGCAGCCGTGAGTTCTTCGCAAAGTGCCGGAAGGGAAGTTATTTCATCAATACGTCCAGGGGAGAGCTGGTGGATGATGAAGCACTGCGGGAAGCCCTGGAGAATGGAACCATTGCCATGGCCGGTCTGGATACGCTGGATCATGAGCCGGTGCAGAAGGATCATCCGGTGCTTTCCTGGCCGGAGGAGACAATGGCAAAGCTTTTGTTCAGCCCGCATATCGGCGGTATCACCGGCAGCAGCTTCCGCCGCGGTTATGCGATGATCTGGGAAGATATCGAGAAGCTTTCCAGAGGAGAAAAGCCGGGACATATCGTGAATCAGAAGGAACTGGAGCAGAGATAGACAGACAAAAGAACCTGCAGAAGAATAAAACCGGACTATAAAAAGATTCGGAAGATGCCATGAAAACATAGCTTCTTCCGAATCTTTTTACGTTTGCAGATACTTATACCTGCTCTGCAATCTCGTACAGCAGGCGCTCAGAATCTTCCCAGCCAAGGCATGGGTCGGTAATGGACTTACCGTAGCAGTGCTCACCGATCTTCTGGTTGCCCGGCTCGATGTAGCTTTCGATCATAACGCCCTTGACAAGTTTGTTTAAGTCTGCGGAGTGTCTGCGGCTGTGCAGGATCTCTTTGACAATGCGGATCTGCTCCATGTACTGTTTGTTGGAGTTGGAGTGGTTGGCATCTACGATGCAGGCCGGATTGATCAGATCACGTTTTGCGTATAACTCGTGGAGCAGCATCAGATCCTCGTAGTGGTAGTTCGGCAGGCACTGACCGTGCTTGCTGACTGCGCCACGCAGGATGGTGTGGGTGTACGGGTTTCCGTCGGTTTTTACTTCCCAGTCCCGCATAATGAATTCGTGGCTGTGCTGACCAGCCTGAACGGAATTCATCATAACAGATAAGTCACCACTGGTCGGGTTCTTCATGCCGACTGGAACATGGCAGCCACTGGATACCAGGCGGTGCTGCTGGTTTTCTACGGAGCGGGCACCGACTGCAATGTAGGACATGATGTCATCTAAGTAGCTGACATTATCCGGGTAAAGCATCTCGTCCGCGGTGGAGAAGCCGGTCTCCTTTAAGACGCGCATATGCAGATGGCGGATGGCGTGAAGGCCTTCAGCCATGCTTGGACGCTTCTCCGGGTCCGGCTGATGGAGCATGCCCTTGTAGCCGTCACCGGTGGTACGCGGTTTGTTGGTGTAGACACGCGGTACGATAACCAGGCGGTCTTTGGTCTTTTCCTGAACGTCGATCAGGCGGCTGGTGTAATCCAGTACTGCGTCCTCATTATCTGCGGAACACGGTCCGATGAGTACCAGGAACTTATCACTTTCTCCGCTGATGACCTTTTTTACTTCCTCATCACGTTCTGCTTTGCGTGCTATGAACTCTGCTGGAAGCGGGAACTGTTCTTTGATCTCTGCCGGGGTCGGCAGCTTGTTTATGAATTCGAATGCCATAATTGTTCTCCTCGTTTTGTAAATGATGCGCCGCAACAGGCTGTGCGGCAGTTCGTTTGTTATTATAACTGCGTGAATAAATTCGCACGTTGACGCGTTAAAGCGTATTATAGTATGTCTGAGACAAAATTGCAAGCGTAAAATCAGCAGAATGCTAGTTTGCGGTCCGTTTCGTTTTCAGGAATTCTACAATCCGCTGTGCGGTCAGTTGTGGTGTGCGGTCATTCTTTACCGTAAAATCCGCATAAGTCTGGTAAGAAACCGCGCGCTTTTCGTAGCGTTCCCGCAGCTCCTCTCTGGTATTATTTTTGATGAGCGGTCGGTCCGGGTTCTGCATGAGACTGCGGTAACAGGCTTCAAAGGGCCGGTTTAAATAGATAATGGTGCCGGCTTCAGAGAGAAGCTTTCCGTTGCGCTCGGAAATCAGCATTCCGCCTCCGGTGGAGATAACGCAGGGCGGATATGCAGCAGTCTGGCGTGCAATTTCATGTTCCAGATCCCGGAAATAAGCTTCGCCCTTTTCCACAAAGATCTGCTGGGGTGTCTGACCAGCCTGCCTTGCAAGCAGCTCGTCGGTGTCAAAAAAGGAAACGCCAAGCTGTTTGGCCAGTTCCTTTCCAACAGTTGTTTTTCCGCTGCTGGTATAGCCGCACAGAAAAACCGGTTTTGTTATCATGACGCGATTCCTCACTTTGTTTTAGAGTCATAAAAAATCATAACATTTTTATGGAAAGAATACAATCCCGGATTCTGCCCGGAGAGTTGAGAACGCGAACGAATAACTGCTATAACTAACTATTATAGTTTAAAGCTTTAACTCGACAAAGCTTTTGTTGAATCCGCCCACTTCCTGTGATATAATCGAGCTTAGCACTGCATGGCGCGGATGCTGGTTTTGTATGCATCCGGAGAACACCATGCTGTGGGGAAGAATGTAACAAAATAAAAAGAGGAGTGTAGTAACTTATGAGAAAAATCATTGCACTGGCTACGGCAGCCGCAATGTGCCTGTCCATGACGGCATGCAGCGTTTCCGTATCCACATCCGAGACCACCAAGGCAGCAGAGTCTGCGGCAGAGACAACTGCGGCAGAAGCAGCAGAGAGCAGCGAGGCAGCAGACAGCGATCTGGTTGCAACCGCTGACTATCCGACCAAACCGATCAACATGATCATTCCTTACGGCGCAGGCGGCACCACCGATGTGTGGGGCAGAAAGCTTGCAGCCCTTCTTGAGAAATATTTAGGCCAGTCCATCACCGTAACCAACCAGGGCGGTGCATCCGGTTCTATTGGCTGCCAGTCCGTAAAGGAGCAGCCGTCTGACGGCTACACCCTGTTAGTCTGTGCAGAGACCCTGGGTACCTACCGCACCATGAACATCTGTGACCTGGATTATGAGGACTTTACCGTTATCTCCCCGTTAGTTGGTGACCCGAAGGTACTGGTAGTCGGCAAGGATTCCAAGTACAACACCCTGGAAGAGCTGCTCGATGACATCAAGGCAAATCCTGGCAAGGTAACCATGTCCCATTCCGGTCCTGGCGGAAGCGGTCACAATCAGGGTCTGGTATTAAAAGAGCTTGGCTACGATGTAGCAATGACCAGCTTCGATTCCGGTAATGATGCACTGCTTGGTGTTATCGGCGGACAGGTGGATTTCACCAATCCGAACATCTCCACCCTCGGCGGCTACATTGAGAGCGGCGATGTAAAACCGTTAGCAGTATTCTCCAACGAGAGAATGGAAGCGTACCCGGATATTCCGGCCTTCACCGAGGTAGTTCCGGAGTCCGAGAAATACTTAAACATTCCGTACACCCTGTTAAGCTTCGTTGTGAACAATGACACTCCGCAGGAGGTTGTTGACGTATTAAAGGCAGCTGCCAAGAAGGTATTCGCAGATCAGGAGTGGACTGATTTTGTAAAACAGAACGCAGCAGATCCGGTATTTGAGAAATACACCGACGAGGCATCCATCAAAGAATTCTATGACAACTGGAAATCCGTCATCTGCTGGCTGCAGTACGATAACGGCGTAGCAGAGAAGAGCCCGGAAGAGTTCGGTATTGCGAGAATTGAGGAGTAATCCATGAAAAACAAAGTATATTCGTTAATTGCAGAGGGTATCTTATTTTGCGGGAGCGGCATTTTGCTGCTCTCGTATTCTCTTATGTCCTATGCAAAATCCTTTAATAAAGCCTGGAGCCAGTCTCCGTATCTGTTCCCGGCGCTTGTAGGCGCAGCCCTGATCGGACTTTCTCTCTGGATCATCGGACAGGGTGTTCTGGAGATGAAGCGGACCGCAGTTCAGGCGGCTGATGGCGTTGCAGCTGGAAAAGCTGATGGCGGAAATGCCGGAAACGGTGCCGGTTCCCATAAGAAGCTGGCGGCGGTTCTGAGTGTTCTGCTGCTCTGTGTTCTGTATTATGTGGTTTTGGGCGAGGTATCCATTCCGCGTGTCACCATCGGTATTTTATCCTTCAGCATTACCATTTCCATCTTTGAGGTGGCAACCATAGTCTTCCTGATTGCCATGATGGCATTTATGGGGGTGCGGAAGGTACCGGTGCTGATCCTGGTGCCGGTGTGCACGTCCCTGTTTTTGAGTATTGCGTTCCGCACATGCCTGCATGTGATGCTGCCATAGAAAGGAGAGAAAACCAATGTTAGAAATGTTATCGATCGTAGATCTGCGGTTCCTCCTGATGGTCCTTTTAGGATCTGTGGCAGGACTGTTTGTCGGTGCCATTCCGGGACTTTCCGTATCCATGGCCACGGCGCTTTTAGTGTCCATCACCTATACCTGGGACCATTCGGATGCGCTCGCCATGATCATGGGCGTGTATGTGGTCGGTGTGTTCTCCGGTGCGGTTTCCGCAATTCTGATCAATATTCCGGGCGCACCGTCTTCGGTCGTAACGACGCTGGACGGTTATCCCATGTCTAAAAAGGGACAGTCCTATAAGGCACTGTTCACCGCAACCATTTATTCCTTCCTGGGAAGTGTGTTCGGCTTTATCGCGCTGGGACTTCTGGCACAGCCGGTATCTGCCATCGCGATTAAATTCACCAAGATGGATTATTTCCTGCTGGCGCTGTTTGGCCTGGTAACGGTCGGCTCTGTCAGCACCAAAAACTACGCGAAGGGTCTTGTCAGCGTTATGATTGGTCTGGTCATCAGCATGATCGGCCTGGATCCGCTGATGGGAACCAAGCGCCTGACCTTTGGCATTCAGAATCTGGCAGGCGGTATCAGCACGGTTCCGGCGCTGGTAGGTTTCTTTGGCTTCGCGGAAGTGCTGAGTGTTGTATACAGTCTGGGCCAGGAGCAGAATATCCTGACCATGGAAAAAACAAAGGTCAGCTTAAAAGAGGTGTTAAAGCACTGGAAGCTGTCTCTTTATACTTCCACCATTGGTATGCTGGTGGGTGCCCTGCCAGGCGCAGGCGGCCCGGTGGCATCCTTCATTGCCTACAATGAGGCAAAGCGTATCGTGAAGAATCCGGAAGTGCCCTTTGGCGAAGGTGCAGTGGAAGGCATCATGGCCAGTGAGTCTTCCAACAATGCCTGCATCGGAGGTGCCCTGATCCCGATGCTGACTCTGGCGGTTCCGGGGGATGCGGTTACGGCGATCATCCTTTCTGTGTTTTATGTACACGGCCTGCAGCCGGGGCCGATGTTTATCCGGAAGAACCCGGAAGCCTTCCACGCCATTCTGGTGGCCGGCATCATTGCCTGCTTTGCACTGCTTCTTCTGGGCCTTTTAGTGGCACCGCATATCAGCCGTGTCATCACCATTCCGAAGAATGTTATGATTCCGGTGGTAACCAGCCTTTGTGTGATTGGTTCGTTTTCCTGCAATAACAGACTGTTTGACGTGGCGCTGATGTTCCTGTTTGGTCTGATCGGCTTTTTGATGCGCCGGTTTGATTATCCGGTGGCACCGCTGATCCTGGCCATGGTATTGGGGCAGATGATGGATTCCAACTTCCGTCAGGCCGTGTCCCTGGCCTCCTCATCCGACCATCCGCTCCTGTCCACCTTTGGACACTGGCAGACCATTCTTCTTCTGCTCTGCGTTGCGTGGATATTGCTTGGCAATATCCCGTGGACAAAGCCGTACATGGAGAAGCTGACGGGCATATTGAAAAAGAAAACGGCCTGAGCAGAGATCACCACGGCAGAATAGAAAAGTACTGTTTTTGTATAAGCTTGCTTTCCCCATCCATACAGCTGATCTTTTTCAGCTGTTCTTCCTCGTTCGGATTCAAACGCTACTGCCATTTTCTGGAATCTATCTGCACACAATGCTATTTGAGAAAGTTTGGCTTTTATGGTAGAATCCCATCTTTGACAGTCAAATTTATTAAAACACCGCTGAAAGCCTTATTCTACCTGGTTTTTTCAGCGGTGTAGTTTCGTTTTACTATATAGTCTTTTTTCTGAATCAGATATAGATGATAGATTTTTATGATTTTTCTCGAGATTGTTTACTAAGTTTTTGGATTTCTTTCATTTTCCTTTTGGTAAGAAATTCATAATCCGTTTCGAATCCGGCTACTTCATGTAATGCATCCGTTAGTTTAGTAGATTCATAAATCGGTATGAATCCCTGCCCCTGCACATCTGCAAATTCATAGTCTCTTAATGTCGGCAATAACTCTTCACATGTATGTTTCCGCTTGAGCTTTTTTTCAAGCAGACGATAAATGAACAGCGCTAGAAAATAGATCAGGAAATGTGCTCGGATCCGGTCGTTTCGCTGGACAAAAACAGGACGGGCAGAAAAATCCGTTTTCATGATCCGTAAACATCATGAAGCTGATAAGTGGGTGCTTCTAGGAAGTTTTTAGCCGTTTCAAAAGAAGAACGTTTGCTGCCCGGTTCTAAAATGCGTGTATAGATGAGATCGGATAAGATCGCGTTCAAATCATAATCATAGTGATGTTTATCTCGAATCTTTCGACATACCTTGTTTAAACCGAGTTCATAATAAAGAGACTGCAGGAAAAGATAACCTCCCTGAAATTTTCGCTTTTCTCCATGGGCGATCTTTCGGTTTGGATGGAAAGTAATAGGAATACAATGATTCGCTTTTTCCTGTTCAAACTTTTCGGTCTCAATGCGGGCCTGTTCTTTTGCCCAGGCCATAACATCGTCTCTGGTGGGACTATGTTCAACCAACAATTCTTTTAATGTTCCCAGTTTGCGGATTGTCCGAGAGGTAGATTTTCCGTTACTGTCGATGTAGGATTGCTTTATATAAAAAGACTCAGCGTTTTTTGATTTTGATGTATTGACCTTCAATTTTTTCACCTCAATACCATTACAGCACAAAAAGCCTATACATAAAAACAATAAATTTGACAAAAAATATAAGCATTCATGCAGCTTATACGCTGCTTTTCATTCGGAAAGGTGTCAAACTTCCGAGCATCGGATGTCAAACCAGAGCAGCAGCTGTATTGCGTAAACCGGGTTCATCGATTACAATGAAAGAAAAAATATCATGAGGTGATTACGATGAAACTTACATGGCTTGGACATTCGTGCTTTAAGATGGAATCAAACGGATATACGATCATTCTGGATCCATACGAGGATGGCTATGTGCCTGGACTTGCGCCGGTGCGGGAGACGGCAGATGCGGTATTCTGCAGCCATGAGCACAGTGATCATAACGGGAGAGAAACCGTGACCCTGAAACAGGATGGCGTTTTGTCTCCGTTTACCATCACCGAGATTCACACTTGGCATGATGATGCCCGGGGCACAAAGCGTGGCAGTAACTGCATCCGTATTTTTGATGACGGAACCTACCATGTGGCACATCTGGGAGATCTTGGCTGTGAATTGGAGTCGGAACAGATCGAAGCATTAAAGGGACTGGATGCGGTCATGATCCCGGTGGGCGGCTTCTACACCATTGACGCAAAGCAGGCCAAAGCCCTCATCGACCAGATCCAGCCGCGGGTTACCCTCCCGATGCACTATCGCGGGGAAGCCTTCGGCTATGATGTCATCGGAACCCTGGATGAGTTTACGGATCTCTGCGATTGCGTCGTGGAGTATGCGGGAAATTCCATCGAACTGAATGGAGAGATGCTGCAGCAGGTAGCAGTCCTAAAACTCAAATAACAATATAGAGACAGAACCCACTACAGGTCCGAAGC
>NZ_QUFI01000028.1:10817-40285 GCF_003478505.1 Clostridium sp. AF27-2AA | reverse complement strand
CCGGCTTCGGACCTGTAGTGGGTTCTGTCTCTATATTGTTACTTCTCATCCACGACCTGGAAAATGTAGAATTTTAAGTAATACGATGCCTGCTCGCCTCCGGTCCAGAGAATCGGGTGGTCGGCTGCCTGGGTGCGGTATTCTACCTGGCGGAGGCGTTTGTGTACGTTGGCTGCGGCCTCGCGGATGGTCTTGGTGAACAGCTCCGGGTCCATGAAGTGGGAGCAGGAACAGGTAGCGAGGTAGCCGCCGTCCTTTACTAACTTCATGCCGCGCAGGTTGATCTCGCGGTAGCCCTTGACAGCGTTTTTGATGGAACTGCGGGATTTGGTGAAGGCCGGCGGATCCAGAATAACCACATCAAACTTTTCGCCCTTCTGTTCCAGCTCCGGAAGCAGATCAAAGACATCTGCGCACTGGAAGGTGACACGGTCAGAGAGTCCGTTTAACTCTGCGTTTTCGCGGGCCTGAGCTACGCCCAGCTCGGACGCGTCCACACCAAGAACGGAAGCAGCTCCGGCAATTCCGGCATTCAGCGCGAAGGAGCCGGTGTGGGTGAAGCAGTCCAGAACCTTCTTGTCCTTACAAAGTCTCTGGATGGCAAGGCGGTTGTATTTCTGATCCAGGAAGAAGCCGGTCTTCTGGCCATCCTGAACATCTACCATATAGCGGACACCATTCTCTACAATTTCAACCTTGGTATCAAACGGTTCACCGATGAAACCCTTCACGCGCTCCATGCCCTCCTGCAGGCGGACCTTGGCGTCACTGCGCTCGTAAACGCCGCGGATGGAGATGCCGTCCTCAGCCAGGATTTTCTTCAGCTTATCCAGGATGACCGGTTTGAAACGGTCAATGCCCAGCGCCAGGGATTCGACTACCAGAACATCCGAAAACTTGTCGATGACGATGCCAGGCAGGAAATCGGCCTCGCCGAAGATCAGGCGGCAGCTGGAGGTGTCTACGGTCGTTTTACGGTATTCCCAGGCATCACGGACACGCATCTCAATGAAAGCGTCATCGACCACGGTATCTTTTTTGCGGGTCATTATACGGACGGTGATCTTGGAACGGGTGTTGATAAAGCCTTGTCCCATCGGGTAGCCGTCAAAGTCAGAAACGAAAACCATATCACCGTTTTCGAACTCTCCCTCAATTTTGTCAATCTCGTTATCATAGATCCAGGCACCGCCGGCCTTTAAGGTGCGGCCTTCGCCCTTTTTTAAAATTACATTTGCGGACATGTGTGTACTCCTTATTGTGAATAGGTTATTGGTTCGTGCGATTTTATTTCCAAAGTATTGTAACATAAGCTGCGGAGGCTTACAACCGGGAAAAGAAAAAGCAGGATGCCAATGCGGTTTGGTATGTGTTTTCCGGATGTATACGAAAGTGTAAGCGAAATTCGGGTAATCTGCTTGCTGTGGAACTGCGGTGATGATACAATATTATAAGGAAATGTAAGGAGAAGGATAGCAGCATGATGGAACAGAAGACAACACAAGAAAAGCATGACCGTGCCAAATACAAGCTGGCGGCCTCCATCAAGGAGTGCATGAAGACCACCCCGGTAGACCGCATCACGGTGAAGGATATTGTGGAGGGCAGCGGCCTGACCCGCCAGACCTTTTACCGCAATTTCAAAGATAAATACGATCTCATCAACTGGTATTTTGACAAGCTGGTGCTGCAGTCCTTCGAGCAGATTGGCATGGGGAACACGGTCGGCGAAAGCCTGACCCAGAAATTCGAGTTTATCTTAAATGAGAAAGCATTTTTTACCGAGGCTTTCCGGTCGGATGATTACAACTCCGTGAAAGAGCACGACTTTGAACTGATTCTGCAGTTTTACAAAGATCTCATTGCCAGAAAGACCAGCCGCCCGTTAGAGGAAGAGATGGAGTTCCTTCTGGAGATGTATTGCCGCGGGTCCGTGTATATGACAGAAAAATGGGTGCTTGGCGGGATGAAAGATACTCCGCGCCGCATGTCGGACAAGCTGGTTGAAGCCATGCCGCCGAAGCTGGAGAAGGTGTTCTCGGAGCTGGAGCTTTTGTGAAAAAGCCGACGATTTTGTGAATCGGAGAAAACCTCGGAACACTGGAAAAATGATACAAAATTTACAATGGAAATTGTGATAAATCCACAAATATAAGAAGAAAGTGACAGAAGTGATACTTTGTCACTTTCTTTTTTATGTTATAGTTGTTAAAATAATATCAGTTCGGGAGATGAATGATCATGTAAATGACATCCCGAAAAGATTCAGCAAAACAGAAAATCAATGAGCACAAACTCAAGGAGGATTTTTATCATGGCAAACAGAATCGTATTAAATGAAACTTCTTATCATGGCGCAGGCGCTATCAAAGAGATCGCAAATGAAGTAAAAGTCAGAGGCTTCGCAAAAGCTTTCGTATGTTCCGACCCGGATCTGATCAAATTTGGCGTAACCAAAAAGGTAACTGACGTTCTGGACGAGGCTGGTCTTGCTTATGAGATCTACTCCAACATCAAACCAAACCCAACCATCGAGAATGTACAGACCGGTGTTGCAGCATTCAAGGCATCCGGCGCTGACTATCTGATCGCCATCGGCGGCGGCTCTTCCATGGATACCGCAAAAGCCATCGGCATCATCATCAACAACCCGGAGTTTGAGGATGTAAGAAGCCTTGAGGGCGTAGCTCCGACCAAGAAACCGTGCGTACCGATCATCGCAGTTCCGACCACCGCAGGTACCGCAGCAGAGGTTACCATCAACTATGTTATTACCGATGTTGAGAAAAAACGTAAATTCGTATGTGTAGATACCCACGACATCCCGGTTGTAGCAGTCATTGACCCGGATATGATGTCCAGCATGCCGAAGGGCCTGACCGCTTCCACCGGTATGGATGCTCTGACCCACGCAATCGAGGGTTACATCACCAAGGGTGCCTGGGAGATGACCGATATGTTCCACTTAAAAGCAATCGAGATCATTTCCAACTCCTTACGCGGCGCAGTTGCAAACACCCCGGAGGGCAGAGAGGGTATGGCACTTGGCCAGTATGTAGCAGGCATGGGCTTCTCCAACGTAGGTCTTGGTATTGTTCACTCCATGGCACACTCCCTGGGCGCTGTATATGATACCCCGCACGGCGTAGCAAATGCAATCCTTCTTCCGACCGTTATGGAGTACAACGCTCCGTGCACCGGTGACAAGTACAAATACATCGCAAAGGCTATGGGTGTTGAGGGCGTAGAGAACATGAGCCAGGAAGAGTACCGCAAGGCTGCTGTAGACGCTGTGAAGAAGCTGTCCGCAGATGTAGGAATTCCGGCTGATTTAAAGGCCATCGTTAAAGAAGAGGATCTGGACTTCCTGTCCGAGTCTGCATACGCAGACGCATGCCGTCCGGGTAACCCGAGAGATACTTCCGTAGAGGAGATCAAGGAGCTGTATAAGTCCTTAATGTAATAAAATTATGAGATAAAGATAGGGCCAGAGAAAATCGCTTTAGAAACGGTTTTCTCTGGCCTTTCTTATGAATCCTGTTTTTCTCTGTGAATAATTCCCGGGCCGGGTGGGGCAGTACGATTTTTTGTTGCAGACATACGGAAAATGTGATAACCTACCTATTTAGGATTCCTCTGTATTATGGAGGAAGTATATGAGTAAAAAAACACTGGAAGAACTGGCAGCATTGCTTGATTTCGTGAAGGCAGATCTGGCTGGAATCGAAGCTGATTACGAAGACCCATTTGTAGAACAGCTTCAGAATTCTGTGCGTCGGATCAAAAAAGCCGAAGAAACAATTACTTAAGGAATTTGGAATTTAGCAGCAAAACGAACCGTTTCATGCGGTTTGCTTCGTGTGTGAATTTCGGAAAAAGTCTGCCTCATATCTCAATGAGCCGCTTTGCCTGAATGGCGAAATCTATTTGTAGTACATATCTTATAATCAAGGTCATTTCGACCGAAATCAAAATAGATACAGGGGAATTCTATACCATAAAAAAGGGACAACCGGGAATTACTTGTTGCCCTGTAAAAAACATGATATAAAATGATAGATAAAGAATAAGAAGGTGAGGACCATTGTGACGGCCCTCATTTTTGAATTTCCAAGTGTACAAAAAATGTGTACTCCTGTCTCTAAAATATAGATATCAAACAGGGAGGACAGAGAGTATGAATACATTAATGAAGAGCGCAGGAGGTATTACCCAGGTTTCAGCAGATTCCAGGCTGCTGGCAAAACGGATCGTGTTTCTGGAGGCATTGACACTAAATGAATTGCATTCACTCTAATTTTCATAATACAGTAGAAATGAAGGCCGCCCCTTTCAGGGCCTTTACCTTATCTTCTCGAAATCTCTGCCTCATCCCTCGAAATGATATTGAAAATCCCCTTTCAATGTGGTATGATTTCCTCATTAGCGGACATTTTAAAACTCAGTGAACATGCAAATGCAATGGTGCATCCTTTCGGGGCAATGCACCATTTTTGGGTTTTAAATGGTTCCAGGTGAAGGAGGATATGATGAAAAAGAAGATCAGTCTCATGCTGGCGGCTGCTCTGACAGCAGGTCTGGCGCTGACCGGCTGCGGCGGCAGCAAAACTTCCGATACAACAGATAATACTGCAGGCGCTGAGAACGAGAGCACGGCCGAGGTAAAGGGTGTGGATGTGGATACCACCGGTTACCTGGTTGCGGCTCTGAACGCAGATATTCAGACTGCGGATGTGCAGAAAACTTCCAAGGACTACGAGGTGCCGTTTAACATTTTTGATCGTCTGGTAGATGTTGAGGTAGATGCGGACGGCAATTCCAAGATTGTTCCGAGTCTGGCTGAAAGCTGGGATATTTCAGATGACGGCCTGGAGTATACCTTCCATTTAAGACAGGGTGTGAAGTTCCACAATGGCAATGACTTTACAGCAGAGGATGTGGCGTACACCTTCCACCGCATGCTGACCGTAGAAGGCGGTGTGAATACCGAGTTTATTGACCAGATCAAGGGCGCGGATGAGCTCCTGGCAGGCGAGACGGATACCCTGGAAGGTGTTGAGGTGGTAGATGACTACACCATTAAGGTTACCTTAAAGGAGCCGTTTGCAGGCTTCCTGGCAAGCATTTCTTCTCCGGGTGTTTCTATTTACGATAGCGAGGCCACCGAGGCAGCGGGTGATCAGTTCGGCATGGATCCGGCTGTGACGGTTGGTACCGGCCCGTTTGAGTTTTCTTCCTGGAGCTTCAACAACCAGCTGGTTCTGACACGCAATGAGGATTACTGGAAGGGTGCTTCCGGGCTCCCGGGTGTTGTCATCAAGATCATTCCGGATACCGAGACCCAGTCCATGATGTTTGAAAGCGGTGAGCTTGATATCCTCGACCTGGATTATGCTGCAGATTCGGTAGACCGTTTCACCGAGACTTATCCGGATCAGATCGTACAGGGCCCGCGTGTAGGTATCGTGTACTTTACCATGAACTTTAATAAGGAGCCATTCCAGGATGTCAGAGTCCGCAAGGTGGTTCAGATGTCGATTGACCGCCAGGCTATTCTGGATGCCCTTTACGGCGGCAGAGGCCAGGTGGAGCAGGGAATCTTCCCACACGGTCTTATCGGCTTTAATCCGGATCAGGAGGAAATCAAGTACGATCCGGAGGCTGCGAAGGCGCTGCTTGCCGAGGCCGGCTATGCAGATGGCTTTGATATGGAGATTGCGGCAGACAGTTCCGCATCTGATACCATGACCATGGCGCTGGAGATTGTCAGCGATCAGCTTGCCGAGGTTGGCATCCGCGCAGAAATCAAAAATTACGATGAATCTACCTGGTTAGAAACCAGAAAATCCGGTGAGCTTGGTTCCTTCATGTCTACCTGGTCCGCAGATTACAACGATCCGGATAACTTCATTTATACCTTCTTCGGCAATGAAGAGAAAACAAGGATCCGTTCCATTAACTATCCGGATACGGAGGTGATGGAGCGTGTAGCAAAAGCGCGTACCCTTGTAAATGAGGATGAACGTCTTGCAGAATACAAGGCGCTGGAAGAGAAGCTCATCCACGAGGACGCAGCCTGGGTGCCGATGTTCTCCAGACTCCATCTGTTTGCAGTGAGCAAGCGGGTACAGGGCTTCGCACCGTTGTGGAGCGGATTGAGCGATCAGCTTTTCTACAATATTTCTTTGAGCGAGTAAACGCATAAATGCTAAGGGAGTGTTGCACCCAGAGCTTTGGCAGTCACAGGCATATCGTGGTTTGCCGGGCCTGTCTTCGCGGCACTCTCTTTTCCTATGTAATGTAGAGGAGGATGAGGTGTGTTAAGGAAAGTACTGAAACGGATTCTGATCTCTATCCCGGTTCTGGTGGGTGTGGTGTTGCTGATTTTTATCATGCTGCGCATTGTTCCGGGTGACCCGGTTACCACCATGATGGGAGAGCATGTGAATCCGGCGGTGATCGAGAAGATCAGTAAGGAAATGGGGCTGGACAAGCCATTGTATGTGCAGTTTTTGCAGTATATTGCCCATGCGCTTCGGGGGGATTTCGGAACATCCTACCGGCTGAACCGGAATGTGACAAAGATCATTCTGGAGGCATTCCCGAACACGGTGAAATTGTCTCTGCTGGCGGCTGTAGTGGCCTGGATCATTGGTATTGTGGCAGGCATCATTGCGGCAGTGCGGCAGAATAAGCTGCTGGACCGCCTGTTTATGGGCGGCGCACTGATTGGTGTTTCCATGCCGGTATTCATGACAGCGCTGGTGCTGCAGTATCTGTTTGCGTTTAAGTTCAAATGGTTTCCGGTTTCCGGCTTCGATTCCTTCCGGGCCATGATCCTTCCGGCCATCGTGCTGGGCTGGAATTCTGCCGGAAGCATTGCCCGCATGACCCGTTCCAACCTGGTGGAGATTATGCAGAATGATTTTATCCGCACGGCACGGGCCAAGGGACTGCTGGAATCCGGTGTTATTGTGAAGCACGCACTGAAAAATGCCATGCTTCCGGTCGTCACCATGATGGCACTGCAGGTATCCAGCATGCTGTCCGGCGCGGTACTGACCGAGAGTGTGTTTGGCGTTCCGGGTATTGGCCGTCTGGCGGTGAATGCCATTGAGACAAGAGATATGCCGCTTTTGCAGGGCACGGTTATTTTTACTACCATTCTGATCATTGTGGGCAATCTGGTGGCAGATCTGCTTTACAATGTACTGGATCCGAGAATCAGGGAGGGCGCGTAAGATGGAAGAAAAGAACATACAGAATCTGTCTGAAAACGACCAGACCGGATCGGACAGAAGTATGCAGCAGCATGACGCAAAAGCGAAATACATGCAGACGGATTTCAATGCCCAGATCGGCGAGGCAGACACCTGGCTGGACAAGGCAAAAACACTGGTGCGCCAGAATAAGCTGGCGGCCTTTTCCGCACTGCTGATTATTTTCATGATTCTCATTGCAGTTTTTGCCCCTCTGGTGGCACCTTATGATCACTTACAGCAGAGTCTTTCGGACCGCCTGCAGCATCCAAGTGCGGCTCACTGGCTTGGAACCGACGAGCTGGGGCGTGATGTGCTCAGCCGTATCATTTTTGGCGCGCGCATTTCCCTGACCATCGGTCTGGTGCCGACTCTGATCTCCATGGCCATTGGTACAGTGCTTGGCATGTATGCCGGTTTTTACGGCGGCAAGGTGGATTTCATCATCATGCGCCTGGCGGATGTGATGCTGGCATTCCCATCGCTGCTGCTGGCTATGGTTGTCATGTACACCATGGGCGGCGGCCTGATCAATATTTTCATTGCGTTGAGCCTGGTAAACTGGGCGGGAACCGCCCGCATTGTCCGTTCCCAGACCCTTTCTTTAAAAGAAAAGGAGTATGTGGAGGCAGCCCGCAGCATTGGTGTGAAGAAGTGGGTCATCATGTTCCGGCACATTCTGCCGAACTGCATCCCGTCCCTGATCGTGCTGTTTACCTTAAATATCCCGTCAGCGATCTTGTCGGAAGCATCCTTAAGCTTCCTGGGTGTCGGCGCGCAGCCGCCGAGTGCCAGCTGGGGCCTGATGGTTGTTCGCGGCAAAAAATATCTGTTCTCGGAGCCGTGGCTTTCCATCGCACCGAGTGTGGCCATCATGATCGTGGTCATGGCATTCAACTTCCTGGGGGATGGCCTCCGGGATGTGCTGGACCCATATTTAAAAGAACAGTAAAGGAGAGGAGAGATGAGCATGAGTGAATCAATCGTATTGGATATCCGTGATCTGAAATCCCACTTCTTTACCGCAAAAGGGGAGATTCCGGCGGTGGACGGCGTCAGCATTGAGGTTCCGGCCGGAAAAATCATAGGCATTGTAGGAGAGAGCGGCTGCGGCAAAAGCATGACTGCCATGTCCGTGATGGGACTTCTGCGTCATCCGGGCAAGGTGGTTGGCGGAACCATCACCCTGGATGGACGTGATATCACCCATCTTTCCTCACGGGAGCTGGCGAAGGTGCGCGGCAACGAGATATCCATGATCTTCCAGGAGCCGATGACCTCTTTAAATCCGGTGTATCCGGTGGGAAAACAGGTGCAGGAGGCAATCCTGCTCCACCAGAAGGTTTCCAAAGAAGAAGCAAAGCAGCGTGTTATTGATATTTTCCGTGCGGTGGGAATCCCGGAGCCGGAGAAGCGTTACAAGAGCTATCCGCATCAGCTGTCCGGCGGTCTGCGCCAGAGAGTCATGATCGGCATGGCCATGGTGTGCCGCCCGAAGGTGATGATCGCGGATGAACCCACCACGGCTCTGGACGTGACCATTGAAGCGCAGATCCTTCAGCTGATGAAGAAGCTCTGTGAGGAGCAGGGGACTTCTATTATCCTGATCACCCACAACATGGGTGTGGTGGCGGAAATCTGCGACTATGTATATGTCATGTATGCGGGGCGGGTGATGGAGCAGGCTGAGACCTTTGAACTGTTCGACCACACTGCGCATCCGTACACGAAGGGACTGTTAAAATCCATCCCGAAACTGGACGGCCAGGAAGACCGCCTCTACACCATTGAAGGTGTGGTACCGAACCTGTTGCATCTGCCCAAGGGCTGCCGTTTCTGCACCCGGTGTGAGTGCGCCACAGAGCGGTGCTTTGAAGAAGGACCGGAGCTGTATGAGACAGCAGAGGGACATAAGGTGCGGTGTTTCTTAAGTGAGGAGGTGGCTGAAGATGGAAAATAAAAAACTTCTGCTGCGCACCGAGCATCTGGTAAAGGAATTCCCCATCGGCGGCACGAAGAAAAATCCACTGGTGGTACATGCGGTGTCCGATGTGAACCTGGAAATTTATGAGGGGGAGACCCTGGCCCTGGTAGGCGAATCAGGCTGCGGCAAGAGTACGCTGGGGCGTCTGCTGATCCGGCTTTTGGATGTGACCTCCGGCAAGGTGGAATTTGAAGGCCAGGACATCACCGCCATGAAGGAATCTGAGTTTGCGAAGATCCGCAGACAGCTGCAGATCATCTTCCAGGATCCGTATGCTTCCTTAAATCCGCGCATGAGCGTGGCGAAGATCATTGCGGAGCCGTTAACGACTTACGGCATGAAGGATAAAAAGGAACTGGAAGCCCGGGTGAAGGAGCTGATGAAGGCAGTCGGCATTCCGGAGGAATTTTACAACCGGTATCCGCACCAGTTTTCCGGCGGACAGCGCCAGCGTATTGGAATCGCCCGGGCTATTGCCCTGAATCCGAAGCTGATCGTCTGTGATGAGCCGGTGTCGGCCCTGGACGTTTCTATTCAGTCCCAGGTGTTAAACCTGCTAAAAGATCTGCAGGAAGAATACAAGCTGACCTACCTGTTCATTTCCCATGACTTAAGCGTGGTAAAATTCATTGCGGACCGGGTATGCGTGATGTTTCTGGGAAGCATCTGCGAGGTGGGAGCGACGAATGAACTCTACAACCATCCGCTGCATCCCTACACCCGTTTCCTGATGAATGCCATTCCGAAGGCGGATCCGCATCTGCGGAGCAGGGAAAAAGAACTGCTGACCGGTGAGATTCCGTCCCCGGTAAATCCGCCGTCCGGGTGTAAATTCCACACCAGATGCCCTTATGCACAGGAAATTTGTGGAAAAGAGCAGCCGCCATGCAGGAGGTTTGGGGACAGAACAGTGTTTTGTCATTTCCCGCTGGGAGAAAAAGAATAAGTGAGCTGCCTGCAAAGAACAGGAGCATGAAAAAACAGGCAGTCTGGAACAGAAGCAGACTGTCTGTTTTCGTAAGGAGGAATTGCGATATGGCACTTGTATTTGAACATGTAAAAGAAAGTGAGGCAGACGAGGTTCTGACGCTCTACCGTTCCCTGGTAGGAACCCCGTTTTGTGCCTGGACAGCCGATTATCCGGCCCGCAGTGATGTGGAATTTGACTTATCCCGCAATGCGCTGTTCTGTCTGCGGGACGAGGAAAACGGCGAGATAGCCGGAGTCATTTCCATCGATCAGGATCCGAAGGTGGAGAGCCTGACCTGCTGGACACCGGAATTACAGCCGGGGCGGGAGCTGTCCAGACTGGGGGTAAGGGAAGCGTATCAGAATCAGGGCATTGCCAGAAGGCTGATGACCGGGGCCATGGAGGAGCTGCGGAGACAGGGATTTAAGAGTGTGCACATTCTGGTCGCAAAGGAAAATAAAAAGGCGCTTGCATCCTATAAGGTTTTTGAATATGAAACAGTTGGAGCGTGTTTTCTGCACGAACATGATTACTGGTGTTACGAAAAGGCATTATAACGTAAAAATAACTTTACGAATTGAGTAAAATCAAGTAGAATATCGACAGGGAATGAAGTTCTCCCTTGGGAAACCAGAACCGCTTATACAAAGCTGATGACTTCTGTGAGAAAATCACAGGGTCACCAGCTTTTTTTTCGCGAGCATTGCGTGTGATGGTCCCTGTGCAAAAAGGAGGAAAAGTTATGCTAACGTCACTTTCATTTATTTTTCTGGTGGGTCTGGCCATGGCGGCCATCTGTCAGCGCATCCGGCTGCCGCGCATCATCGGCATGCTCCTGACCGGTATTGTGCTTGGCCCTTATGTGCTGGATCTTCTCGATCCGTCCATTCTTTCGATTTCGTCAGAATTGCGTCAGATGGCACTCATCATCATTCTGGTGAAGGCCGGATTGTCCCTGAATCTTGCGGACTTAAAAAAGGTGGGACGGCCTGCGGTCATGCTGTCCTGCGTTCCGGCCAGTTTTGAGTTGCTGGGCTATGTGCTGTTCGCGCCCATGATTCTTGGGGTGAACCGCATTGAGGCGGCTGTGATGGGCGCGGTGCTGGCAGCAGTTTCCCCGGCGGTGGTAGTTCCGCGCATGGTAAAGCTGATGGAAATCGGATATGGTACGAAAAAGAGTATTCCGCAGATGATCCTGGCCGGGGCATCCTGTGATGATATTTTTGTCATTGTCCTGTTTTCTACATTTTCCGGCATGGCCCAGGGCGGTAGCGCAAGGGTTATGAATTTTGTAAATATCCCCATTTCCATTGTGAGCGGAATCCTGCTGGGTGCTGTAGCGGGATGGCTGTTAAGCCTGTTTTTTGAGACGGCGTATGCCAAAGAACACTATGTCCGCAACAGCATGAAGGTTATCATCGTACTGGGGGTTTCTTTTCTGCTCATGTCAGTGGAAAACTGGGTAAAACCGTACATTTCCGTGTCTGGTCTGCTGGCAGTGGTCAGCATGGCGTGTGTGCTGAAGCTGCGGAGCATCAAAGCAGTATCAGCGAGATTGTCTGAGAAATTTGGAAAGCTGTGGCTGGCTGCGGAGGTTCTGCTGTTCGTGTTGGTGGGGGCAGCGGTAGATATCCGTTATACGATGGGAGCTGGCCTGACAGCAGTTCTTATGATCTTTACAGCGTTAATTTTCCGTACGATCGGTGTGCTGATCTGCCTGGCAGGAACAGCGCTGAACTGGAAAGAGCGGCTGTTCTGCGTCATTGCTTATCTGCCAAAGGCAACCGTGCAGGCAGCCATTGGTTCGGTACCGATGGCTATGGGACTTCCGTGCGGTCAGATTGTGCTTTCCGTGGCAGTTATGGCCATTCTGATCACGGCTCCGCTGGGGGCACTTGGGATGGACAGTACGTTTGAGAGGTTACTGGAGCGAGACCGATCATTCACATAAACAAAATGGATATAATAAATCTAAAACGTTAAGTTGTAAAAAAGCAAAAAATGTTTGCTCTGATTGACATAAACGAAGCGAATTCATATAATAATAGTACAGAGATAGAATGTCTATCTCGGTGAGCTGACACCTTAAAAATCTGACACTTTAGCCAGTTCGTAGGCTGGCAGGTTGGGGAGCAACAGAAAAACTCCACAGTTAAGCCGCACATAGAGAGGCGGCCGGTTGGCAGACAACAGAAAAATCAGCATCAAAAAAGAGAAAAGGTTGTCCGAAAGGGCAGCCTTTTTAAAGTTATGGGGGTGTGAAAACAAGATTGTCCGCACAACAATTTTATGCAGCTTGTTTGGAGTCAAAACTTTCTGAACGTGATTTTGAAGTTGATGATAAGGGAAAAGTACAACAGAAATTGATGGTGCTACCATATTTGGCAGATCTTTTATATCATCATTGTATGATTGGAGATTTCATCAATAGTGGAATTTGCATTAGAGCTGATTATTTTGTAGGAGATACCAAAGCCGTTTTAAGTGTTGGATTTAGAAGGGGAAAGAAGACGGACTTTCCAGTTACATTATACAATGAGAATGTTAGAAAATTGTCACAACCAACGAATAAGGTGCTTGCGGTTTTTTCAAAAAACTATAAAGATCAGCAATATGATAGTTGTACATATCTGGCAAAGAATCAGAGTATTCATGAACTTGGGATAAGTGCTGAGGTACTGGAACTGATTTTAGTAGATGAGACGTGAAAATAGTAATACACGTATATTATTAAGTTATTTTGAATTCGTTTTCCACCTGATGACAGGGAATGAGAAATCTGATATATTTGTGGATACAAAGCGAACGATAAGGAACGATTGGATATGTATGATAAGAGAAATGATTTTCATATGAGAAAATGAGAAAAAAACGGGTGCAGCGGGAGCGCCTGATCGTGGGCGGAGCCGCGGTGGCCGTGGTTGCGGTGGTGTTTGCGGCGGCCCACATACTTTCTGGGAAAAAGAGCAGCAATGCGGAGCCAGAGAGCAGTGTGGTGATCGAGACAACCTTTGCGTCGGATGATATCCGGGTGAATGGCATTTCTCTTACCGGCATGACCCGGGCTGAGGCGAAGGAGGCCATTGCGAAAGCGTATCCGTGGAAGGTTACGGTGACGTATAATGGAGAAACCTTGGATGCGGACAACATTCTGGATGCGGAAATGGAAACATTTCTGGATGGAATCTGTACGGTGAAAGCCGCTGGAGATTATACGTTTTCCGTGACGGATTCGGATACGCTGCGGGAAAGCGCTAAGGCTGCGGCGGAGAAGATTGCGACATCCTGGGATGTGAAGGCAAAGAGCAGTTCCATTTACGATTATGATGCAGCCAGTGACAAATTCCTGTTTACAGAGGGAACACCCGGAATTGTGGTAGACCAGGAAAAACTGGCATCGGATCTGGTGGATGTAGCGGTGAATGGCAGCTATGATGCTGTGATTGCGGCAGAAGTGAATACAACCCAGCCGAAGTATTCCGAGGCAGAAGCGCGGAAACGCTATGAGAAGCTTGCGTCCTTCACTACGGAGACGACAGCCAACGAAAAGCGCAACACCAATATGCGGCTGGCGGCGGAAGCCATCAACGGAACCATTGTGAAGCCGGGCGAGGAATTTTCGTTTAATAAGATCGTGGGGCCGAGAACCGCGGAGAAAGGCTATCAGGAGGCAGCGGCCTACAACAGCGGTGAAGTAGTGCAGGAGTTGGGCGGCGGAGTCTGCCAGGTTTCTTCTACTTTATATCAGGTAGCATTCCGCTCAGGTATGAATATTACCTACCGTCGGTCTCACACCTTTGAGCCAAACTATGTTACACCGGGACAGGATGCGGCCATCAGCTGGGATTACCCGGATTTCCGGTTTGTGAATACTTCGGAGGCAGCCATTGGCATCCGGGCCAGCTACAGCAACCGGAAGACTACGGTGGCTATTTACGGAGTGCCGGTATTGGAAGAGGGCGTGACCTGGAGTCTGGAATCAGAAAAGGTGGAGGAACTAGAACCGCCGGAATCGACCTACGAGGAAGACCCGACGCTTGCGCCGGGAACCGAGGTGGTAAAGAAAGCCGGAACCAAGGGAAGTCGCTGGGTGACCTATAAAGTGGTAAAGAAGAATGGTGAGGTGATAGAGCGGACTGAGGACCACTCCAAGGAGTACAAGGGCCATGCAGCCATCATCCGCCGCAACAGCGGAAAGACTCAGGTAAATGAGACCTCCGCAGTAGCAAAGACCACGGCGGCAGCCACGGTGGACGGCATGCCGGATGATTACGTTCCGGGCCAGAAAGAGAAGGTAGCGCCGGAAAGCTCTGCACAGTAGAGAAGAAACAAAATTACAACAAAACGTGAAAACAGCAGGAAAAGCCGACAGCTTTTGCGAGATGACACGCAGGAGTTGTTGGCTTTTGTTTTTTTAAAAAACAGACAAAAAACAATTTGATCGCGGGAAATGCTGATAATATCTGGAAGAAACCGCACGGATTTTGTATAATAAGAGAAAAAGAATGCAGGAAGTGGCAGAGAGGAGGAGTGGATTTTGGGTGGTGGTCATAATAACAGCGGGAATTCTGTTGGAGTTCAGCAGAAAAGCAGTATGATGGACAAATTAAAGAACGTTTTCTCTTCGAAAAAGGAAGTGGATCAGCGGGCGGAGTCGGATCAGAATCTCGTATCCCAGCCTCAACATCAGTATCATTTCCAGCCGACATGGAATGTTGTCCCAGATGTGAATATGGCATATGATATTCGGATACAGCAGGATAGCAGAAGGAGAAAAAGCTTTGCTGAAAAGGAACGGGAAGAGCAGGCACTGCGGGCAGAAGAAGAAATTTTGCTGGAGCGGGAACGGCGGAGTACGGCCCGGCTGGAATCACTGCTTGAGGCAGTAAAAGCCCATGCGCGCCGCGACAGCTGGGTTAAGATCATGCAGCAGGAATTGCGGGATGCGCTTCATATCGTTCATAAAATCCGGAGAGCCTGGGACCGGACGCCTGGGAGGGTTAATAAGCTGAGAGAGGAATATCAGGATAAGCTGGAACATATTTATCAGCTGGGCGAAAAGTATCTGACTGCAGAGGGAGAGGAAGCGGAATATGCAGAGCTGATCAAAGATGTCATGGAGGCTTCTGATGACGCACAGCTGCCCTCTTCCCGAATCCTTCTGATACGAAAGGAACGCCAGTACCGGAAAGAAGATGAAAAAGGATACGAACATGCGCTGCAGGATCATGAGGTAAAGCAGCTGGATAAAGAAACGATAGAGGCTATCGAGTATTATACGTCTGCTCCTCCTGTTCATGACGGCAAGTCATGGTATCAGTACATGAACCAGTTTTTGAGAGGCCTTCTTCCGGACGGCAATAAACTGCCGGAGGAAAATGGAGTAAAAGAGACGGTTCTGAAAATGATAAACCGACTGGGAAATGCATTTCAGGGAAAACAAAAAGAGACGAAACGGGTGTATCGTGGATTGAATCTCAGGGATGTATTCAAAGAGAAAATCGATCAGCCGGAATCTCTGGTAGGAGCTGTATATTCGGATAAAGGATATCTGAGCACGAGCAGACAAAGAAAGAAATCGGTTGATTTTCTCCAATATTCAGGTGTGTGGTATTCTGCAGTCCAACGATTTATTGAAATACGGCAAAAGAATCCACAGGCACCGCCGCCGGAGAAATTCATAACCGGGCACAGTCTTCTGGAAATTACCGCACGGGAAGGCGCTCATGGTCTGGATATAGAGGATGTAACGCAGGTTGCGGGGGAAGAGGAGATTTTGTTCCCTCCTGGAACGAGAGTATATCTTCATTCCATGCAGATATCAAATTGCAGAATTACGGTGAGCCGGGAAGATTTCGTAAAAGTGGTAGGAAACAGACTATCGCCTCAGGAGATGGAGCGTATATTTCCAAGCAGCTGGAACGAGATTTATATCAATGTGCAGGTTCCTGTCTTCCAGGGTGAGATCCGTTAGGAAGTTTCGAAAAGGAACGTGTTTTATCTTATGACAGGAAAAGAAGAGGGGGATCCTATGCCAGATCAGGAGAAACTACAGAATGAGAAGGAAGAACCGCGCACACTGACGCTGGAAGAACGGTGGCAGATGGACGAGGAAATGCAAAAAGAGTATGGGAGCAATTATCTGCTTTTTGAACCGCAGTGCAGAAGCTGTCGTTTCGCAAAAGAAGGAGCAGCCGAAAGCTGCCAGAAGTACGATGAGATTCCATGGGAAATCCTGACGGTTCAGAAACGGTGTCCGCATTGCAGGAAACCAAAGGATCAGAAGCCGCGGATCCACTTCTTTGTAGCGGAGGACCGGCAGGAAATTCTGGAATATGATTTCTGGCCGGAGGAGGCGCTTCGCCGGGCCCAGAGATTTCCGGTGCTGGCGGTCTGGGCTTACGATGGTGACGAACCGGTGTGCGGCGCGGTCTTTACCAGGGAATCCGATGCGGAGGGGGTGCTGGTTGTTTTGCAGTACATTTATACGCTGGAGAATTACCGGGAACTGGGAATTGCGTCTGATGTGATGAAGTACGCGGAGAAGCTGTTTGTGGAATCCGGCACGGGCCGAATGGCCGTTTTTCTGAATGAAGAAGAAAAAGAAGATGAAACAGAAGCAAAACCAGAACAGAAGCTGTCCCGGTTCTTTCAGGCATTAGACTGGAAAGAAAGCAGCTGTGAAGCACAGAGCCTGGAATACATGCCAAAGAGCATGATGTCGGAGAAGGTGAAAAGCTTTGCCACCGGAAACAGGGAAGGAATTCTTTCCCTCAGCGAGGAAACTCGAAGAAGGATTCTCAGTGAAAATCCGGGACTTGTACCGGAACTGAAAGAATATCTGAAAGAGGGAGCCATTTCGCCCAACAGTCTGGTTTATATGCCGGATCGGAAAGTAGAAGGAGCGGTGATCCTGCAAAAGAAGAACGGTTATCAGATGTGCATCCGCTATCTGTACGTCAGCCCGGAATGTCAGGACAAAACCATTTTGTTAAGGCTGCTGGCCATTGTTCTGGGCAACCGGGAAAACTGGTCGGGAAGAGGCAATGTCCTGATTCACGAGCCGGAGGCTAAGACTGCGAAGCTGGTTGAGTATCTGTTCGGGGAACCGTACAAAAGGCTGAACCGGAAAAAATACGAGAACAGAAAACAGAAGGGTGGAACACAGAGTGCCTGATCTCATAGAACTTCAGAAGGACAAAACACTGTTTGAAGCAAAAACGGAAGAAGTTTCATTGCACAAGCAGATCAAACAACAGGAAAACCAGATACCGCCGCCTGAGCCGGAATACGAACGAAAGCAGAAACAGTTGTCCTGGACGGTCGCTCCCCAGCTGCAGGAGAAAGAAACGCTGAAGGGCGCAAAGCGGGCTAAGTTTGCGAAAAATGAGCAGCTGGAGCAGTCCATGAACGATGAAGAGCAGATTTTGCTGAAGCGGGAAGAGCAGAGCTTTCAAAGTCTGGAAAAGCTGTTTCAGGAAATCCATCAGCCTGCGCGTCATGGACTCATGTTTCGGAGAGTTCTCCGGAAGATCAGCCAGGAGATGGAACAGGCTCTGCAGATTTTTCATGCCATTCAGGAAAATAAAGAAGAACCGGCCCAGCTCGGTGTGATGAGAGAGGACTGTCAGAAAAGACTGGAAATCATTTACCAGCTGGGAAAAGGGTATCTGAACAGAAGACGGTCAGCCGACCAGACAGAACTGCTTAGAAGAATTATGATGGCGGCGGATGACGCGCAGCTTCCGTCATCAAGAATTACACTGATTCAAAAGGAACGCCAGTATAAACTGGAGGATGAAGCGGGCTACGGCCATGCAGAGCAGAATCATGATGTCATGGGGCTTACGGAGAAAATCAGAAAGGCCATTGCGTTTTATACACAGGCCGATATGGTTAAGGGGCAGCAGATGGCAGGGTACCAGTTTATGAACCGGCTTTTGCGCGGGCAGATCACAGAGGCAGACCTGCCGAAGAAAAATGGGGTGAAAAACCTGATTCTGGGGATGATCAGGCGCCTGAATACCGCGTTTGTCTCCAGGCAGACAGAAACGAAAAGCCTGTACCGGGGACTGAACCTCTACAATGTATACAAGGACCGGATCTATAACCCGGAAAGTCTGGTTGGAACAACATTCAGCGACAAAGCCTATATGAGTACAAGCCGAAACCGGGATAAATCGATTAACTTTCTGAACATAGAAGGTATGCCGGATGCCGCGATTGACCAGTTTATTAAACTACGCCTGAAAAATCCTGAGGCACCGCCGCCGGAGAAAATCATAACCGGGCACAGCCTGATGGAAATCGTTGCGCGCAAAGGGGCGCGCAGCCTGGACATCGAGGATGTAACGGAGGTAAAAGGGGAAGAGGAGGTTTTGTTTCCTCCGGGAACCAGAGTGTATTTGCGTTCCATGCAGCTGTTAAATTCTGTGGTTGTGGCATCCAGAGGTAAGATAGCGGCGCGTGTTATGATGAATTACAATCCAGCCGATGCGCAGCGGATTCTCCAGACCGCTTTGCCGGATGACTGGAACAAGGTTTACATCAATGTGTCAGTACCGGTTTTTCAGGGCGAAATCCGCTGATGCGTTTGCGGTTATTACACGATGGTTTCTAAATTTTCCATAAAGAATCTGCTGATCTACTGACAATAGAACAGAAATCTGGTATATTGATGAGGCGGCAGATTGTTTGGAGAAAAATGCAGGGCTGTTGTGATAAGGAATCAGCTCTGGCATGACAGAAAGTGAGTGATAACACATGATTGATGAAATTATGGAATATAACCGGAAATTTGTGGAGAACAAGGGCTACGAGCCGTACCTCACCAGCAAATATCCGGATAAGAAGCTGGCTATTTTAACCTGTATGGATACCCGCCTTTTAGAGCTTCTTCCGGCGGCGCTTGGCATCAAAAATGGTGATGCCAAGATCATCAAGAATGCCGGCGGCGTCATCGTGCACCCTTATGGCAGCGTGGTGCGCAGTCTGCTGGTTGGCATTCTGGAGCTTGGCGTGGAAGAGGTTATGGTCATTGGTCATACCGACTGTGGTGTGCAGGGCATGGATGGAAACGAGATGTTAGAGAAGCTGGTGGAGCGCGGTATTGACCAGCAGCACATCGACATCGTGCGTCACAGCGGCATTGACTTAGAGCGCTGGCTTGGCGGTTTCGAGTCCGTGGAGTCTTCTGTACATGAGACCGTCCGCAGGCTGAAAGAGCATCCGCTGATGCCGAAGAATGTGCGGATCAGCGGATTTATCATGGATTCCGCGACCGGAGAACTGACCCGGGTGGAGGAGTAGCGGACGCAGATTGCGGGAAGAATTGCCATGCGGCGAGTGGTGCTTCTTACCGGTTGATATAGCGCCACAGCGTGGTGCGGCTGATGCCGAGCCTTTTGGCGGCAGCAGTCTGGTTTCCATCGCAGAGGGTCAGAACATGCAGAACGATATCCTGGCTGATCTTGTCCAAGGACTGGTCCAGGTTCAGGGCAAAGGCCGGTGCGAGTGTTTCGCTGCTTTGTGGCTGCGTATGCGTCATGGCGTGGGACGGATGGCTTGCCGGGAAGAGCATGGATTCTTCTTTTAAAATGCTTTCAATGGTTTCACCGGATATGTAGGCGGTGCTGGTTTCCAGCACTGCCTTTTTTAGAATGCGCTTAAACTGTGTGCTGTTGCAGGGATAGTCGTAGTCCTTGACAAGCCGGATGGCTTCTTCTGAAAGCCCGACTACCTGGCGCCCAAGATTCTGGTTCAGGGTATCAATGTAAAGACTGGCCGAAGATACCAGGTCGTTTTTCTGTTCCCGCAGCGGCTTGATGGGGAGCGGGATACAGCCCAGAGTGTTGCTGTATTCGAGGGCAGCATGAGGCAGGTGACCATCTTTGGACTGGGTGCAGGAGAAAATCAGCCGGTTGCGGATATGCAGGTTGGTGTCCAGAATAATGGATAAAAGCTGCTTCTGGCGCTGCGGTGATAATACGTCAAGATTGGAGATATAGATGGTATTTTCGTTGTCTGTAAACGGCGAATTATAATGGTTGATCATAAAATTCCAGGTTTTATCGTTTAACAGGGCGCAGTTGATGACATAAAGCGGATTATCACAGCGGTGGCTTTTCGCATAGTAAAGGCAGGCAACCCGATCCTTTCCGGTTCCAATCTCTCCGGTGATCATCAGGGGCGTGTCGGAGGGCGCGATCTGCTCCGTTGCGGAGATGATGTCACGGGCCAGTTCGGTGTTACTATAGAAGCTTTCCACGAAACTATGCTGTGCCTGTTCTTTATTCATGATGGTGATACCATATTTGGAATAGCTGAGCGGAATTTTGGAGGGCATGACCCGGAAAATAATGTAGGGCTCACTTTCTTCCTCGGAAAAGCTGGAACGGATGGAATACAGCTGGTTTTCCAGGGTGAGAAAGAAGGAACGCCGGGGAATATTTTTGGATTTAGAGATCTCTTTTTTCAGGGAACTGATGAAGAGGTCTTCTTTTTCGCCGTCCAGGGTGGAGTAGAGGCAGTTCCCATCCAGATCGAGGATCAGATGGCGGTTGAAACTGCTCTGGATCAGAGTCTGCATCATGGCGTTTGAGGAGAGCAGCTTCTGGTTCTGATGCCAGGTGCGGATGGCGTTTTCAATGGATTCCCGCACGCTTTCCGCGCTGGAAGTCAGAATGATGGGGGTGATTCCGATCATTTTCGCGTGCTCGTAGGGGATCAAGTCGCAGATGACGGTCTTGTAGCCCTGTTCCTTCATATTATCGAGCAGGCGGTCGGAATCCGTCCAGTTTTCCGGGGAGAAGGAGAAAATGTCCAGTTTGATCTGCAGCAGGTCGCAGAGATTCTTGGCAATGACGGTCAGGGACTGGAAACCAAGCAGCGCGAATTTGGTTCCGGCATTCTGTGCCAGCTTGATGCAGCGCAGAACGTCGTAGTAGCCGATTCCAATGTCGATAACGGGGATGTGAACTGCCTGGGAAATCATGTTGGCGGTGTTCGCGCGGGAGATGATGATGTCATACTGGTCACTGTAGCGTTTCGCGATGGCGAGTCCCTGTTCCATACTTCCGGCAAACGCTGTCAGTTCAATTTCATGGTACTGTATGGCACAGTGGTTCATGAGGGGAACGAGCCCTTTATAGGGAGCAATTCCAAGAATGCGGATTTTTTTCATAATCATGGCCTCCGAGTGTTACAAAGTTAAACAAATTATACGACAAATTCATTGAAAATGTAAAGAGATTGCGTGTAAAATATAAAACGTATCAAAAATGTTGCTTAAATTTTTGGAAAATGATAAATGAGTGTTTCAAAAATAAACAGTTAAGGGTGGTGAGAATCGTTGGAATACAGATACCTGATCATTGCGGATGATTTTACCGGGGCCAATGACACCGGGGTACAGCTTCGGAGAAGGGGCTTTGCTACCGAGGTGCTCTTTGCGGGAAAGCCGGTGGGAGCGAAACATTCCGTTGTGATTGACACGGAATCCAGGACCGTGCATCCGGATCATGCTTATGAGATCGTATCCCACGCAGTGGAAAATGTAGACTTTGACGGATTCCGTTTTGTGATCAAAAAGGTGGATTCGACCATGCGGGGCAACATTGCGGCAGAGGTGAAAGCCGTAGATGAAAAGTTCCAGCCGGAGCTGATTATCTTTGCGCCGGCATTGCCGGATCTTGGCCGCACTACGGTCGACGGAGTCCAGTGTTTAAACGGAACGGAAATCTGCCGGACGGAATTGGCACTGGATCCGAAAAATCCGGTGGTGGAAGATAATCTGGTCCGTATGCTGGCAGCTGTTTACGATGAAAAAGTATTTTTAAAGCGGCTTCCGGATGTCAGGGGCAAAGACCTGACCTTTGAGGAAGGAAGAATTTACGCTTGTGACGCTGAGACAAATGACGATCTGAAAAAGATCCTGCTCGCTGCAGGCAGAACCGGGAAAAAGATCCTGTATATCGGAACAGCAGGGCTGGCAGATAACCTGATGCAGCTGGAACGTCCATCACTTCCGGCATTTGGCGTTGTGGCAAGTGTGAGTACCGTCACAAACCGGCAGATGAAATACTGCGAGGGAAAGGGCATTACCATGGTTCAGATCCCGGTTCACCGGATTCTTTCCGGGGAAGAGGACACGGCTCCGTATCTGGAGCAGGCCATGGAGGCGTTAAAGCGCGGAGAAGATACGATTCTTCTTGCCAATACTTCCTACAACCGGGAAGAACTGGAACTTTCCTTTGAAGCGGGAGAAAAGCTGGGCCTTGGCCCGGTAGAGACCGGAGACAAGGTGCGTTCTATCATCGGGCATCTGGCCATGCAGGTGCTTGAGCAGGTTCCGGTATCCGGAGTGTTCCTGACCGGTGGTGATACGGCGCTTGGCATGCTAGCCAACATTGGGGCAGACGGATCGGAAATCCTTTCCGAGATTCGCGTAGGCATTCCGTTAGTCCGGGTGAAAGGCGGTTCCTTTGAAGGACTGAAGCTGGTTACCAAGGCGGGGGCTTTTGGTGAGGATGACGCAGTTGTGTTTGCGCTTAGAAAATTGAAAGAAACCATTTAAATTCTTATACATCATAAAGGAGGAACTACAATGAAAGAATTTTTATTACCTTACGGAAAAGAAAAATTAACTGCAAAGATTGAGGATGAGCATTTTGCCGGTGTCCTTTTATCTGAACTTCATAGCTATAAAGCACCGAAGAGCGGCGCAGAACTGGTTCAGGAGGCTCTGGAACATCCGATCGGAACTCCGAGACTGTGCGACATGGCAGCAGGAAAGAAAAAAATCGTTGTGATTTCTTCTGATCATACCAGACCGGTTCCGAGCCATATCATGATGCCTCTGATCCTGGCTGAGATCCGGAAAGGAAACCCGGACGCAGACATCACCATCCTGATTTCCACCGGCCTTCACAGAAGTACCACAAAAGAGGAGCTGGCAGCAAAATTTGGTCCGGAGATCATGGCAAATGAGAAGATTGTTGTTCATGACTGTGACGACAAAGACAATCTTGTTCATTTAGGAAAGCTTCCGTCCGGCGGCAACCTGATCATCAACCGTCTGGCTGCAGAGGCTGACTTATTAGTAGCAGAGGGCTTCATTGAGCCGCACTTCTTCGCAGGCTTTTCCGGCGGCAGAAAGAGCGTGCTTCCGGGTGTCGCAAGCCGTGAAACGGTTATGTACAACCACAACTCCGGCTTCATCGCAGACCCGCACGCCCGCACTGGTGTGATCGAGGGCAACCCGATCCACAACGATATGCTGTACGCAGCAAGAGCAGCAAGATTGGATTTCATCATCAATGTTGTCATTGACGCAGCCCATGATCCGATCTTCGCGGTAGCAGGTGACTGTGACCTGGCTCACAGAGTAGGCCGTGAGTTCCTGGCTTCCAAGTGTCAGGTGGACGCAATCCCGGCAGACATCGTCATCTCCACCAACGGCGGTTACCCGCTGGATCAGAACATTTACCAGTCTGTAAAGGGTATGACCGCAGCAGAGGCAACTGTAAAAGAGGGCGGCGTGATCATCATGCTTTCCAAGGCAGCAGACGGACACGGCGGCAAATACTTCCATGAGACCTTCCGTGATGAAAAGGATTTAAACCGCATGATGAAGACTTTCCTGGATAGAAAGCCGGAGGAGACCATCATCGACCAGTGGCAGTCCCAGATCTTCGCAAGACTGCTGTTAAAGGCAACGGTTGTATTCGTTTCTTCCTGCGATGACCAGCTGGTAGAAGACTTACATATGGTTCCGGCTCACAGCATGGAAGAGGCTATGGAGAAGGCGAAAGCAATCGTAAAGAAAGACGATTACAAAGTAACTGTAATTCCTGATGGCGTATCTGTTATCGTAAGAGAGTAAATAAAAGAGTAAATAAAAGAGGGGGATTATCATGAAATTTATTCTGATACCGGATTCCTTCAAGGGAACCTTAAGCTCTGAGCAGATCTGTGAAATCGCGAAAGAAAAAGTAGAAAAGCATTTTCCGGGCGCAGAGACCGCGTGTGTTCCGGTAGCGGACGGTGGAGAAGGATCCGTAGATGCTTTTCTGACAGCTCTTGGCGGCAGTAAGGTGTCTGTAACCGTAAAGAATCCTTACTTTGAGGATATGGAGTCCTATTATGGCGTGATCAATGAGGGCAAAACCGCAGTCATTGAGATGGCTTCCTGCGCAGGTCTTCCGTTAGTGGAAGACAGAAAAAATCCGAAACTCACTACAACCTATGGTGTTGGCCAGCTGATCCTCGCGGCGGCAGAGAGTGGCGTGGAGAAGATCATCGTAGGCCTGGGCGGCTCCAGCACCAACGATGGCGGATGCGGCGCTGCAGCAGCGGTTGGCATTAAATTTTATGACAAAGATGGCAAAGAGTTTGTTCCGACCGGTGGTACCACCGCGGATATCGCAAAGATTGATTTAAGCGGCAGGGCAAAGGTTCTGGATCAGGTTGAGATTGTTACCATGTGCGACATCGACAATCCGATGTACGGACCGACCGGCGCGTCTTATATCTTCGGACCCCAGAAGGGTGCCGATGAGGCCATGGTTGAGGAACTGGACGCAGGCATTAAGAATTTAAGCCGTGTCATTGCCGAGGCAACCGGCGAGGATATCAGCCAGGTTCCAGGCACCGGTGCCGCAGGCGCAATGGGCGCTGGCATGATCGCTTTCTTTGGTTCCCGCCTCCAGATGGGTATTCAGACGGTTCTGGATACCGTAAACTTTGATGAGATGATCAAAGACGCGGATTACATCATTACCGGTGAAGGTAAGCTGGATTCCCAGAGCCTTCGCGGAAAAGTTGTGATCGGTATTGCGGAACGCGCGAAGAAACAGAATAAAAATGTAATCGCTGTTGTAGGCGGAGCAGATGACAGTGAGATTGATAAAGCTTACGAGATGGGCGTGACCGCGGTATTCCCGATCAACCGCCTGCCGCAGGATTTCTCCATCAGCCGTCATCACAGCAAAGAAAACCTGGGCTACACAGTCGATAACATTTTAAGATTACTGGCAGCAAAATAGTGCCGGATAGGGGGATAACTACATGAATATTTTAAAAACTGTGAAAAAGATTCCTGGCGGACTGATGGTAGTTCCGCTGCTGTTAGGTGCCATCATCAATACCTTTTTCGGCGGCACCATCTGGAAGATGTTTGATGGTACGTTTACTACGTATCTGTGGAAATCCGGCGCAATGCCGATCCTGGCAGTGTTCATTTTCTGTAACGCGACAACCATCAATTTCAAGAAAGCCGGCGTAACGATTTACAAAGGTGTAACGATCACGCTTGTAAAAGTTGGTATGGGTATCATCATTGGCCTTATCTGTGGCAAGCTTTTTGGTGAAGCTGGTTTCCTGGGCCTGTCTACCCTGGCAATCGTAGGTACCCTGGCAAACTCCAACGGCGGTCTGTACGCAGCTCTTGCAGGTGAGTACGGTGACGCAACTGACGTAGGCGCAGTATCCATCCTGTCCATCAACGATGGCCCGTTCTTCACCATGGTCGCATTAGGTGCTGCTGGTGTTGCAAAGATCCCGATGTCCGTTCTGGTTGGATGTATCATTCCGGTTATTGTCGGCTGTATCCTTGGTAACCTGGATGAAGATATCCGTAAATTCTGCGAGCCGGGAGCTTCCATGCTGATCCCGTTCTTCGCATTCCCGCTGGGCGCAGGCTTAAACATCATGAACCTGTTAAAGGCAGGCGCTCCTGGTATCCTCTTAGGTATTGGATGTACCGTGATTACTGGTCTTGCAGGCTACCTGGTTTACAAACTGTTAAAGATGGATTATCCTGAGGTTGGCGGTGCCATTGGTACCACGGCAGGAAACGCGGCAGCAACTCCGGCATCTGTAGCAGCAGTAGACGCAACTCTGTTAGCAGTATCTGAAGCAGCAACTGCTCAGATCACCGCAGCAATCATTGTTACAGCAATCTGCTGTCCGCTGCTGGTATCTACCCTTCACAAAATGGAAGAGAAACGCAGAGCAGCTAAGAAGTAATAAGTTTACAAAGGGGCCGGATGGATTGACGCATCCGGTCCTTTTCAGGTAAGATAGAGAATAAGAAAATTCAGGAGGATTTTACCGATGAGTGAAAAGAGAATTGTGGGAATTACCATGGGAGATCCGGCCAGCATCGGACCGGAAATCACGGTAAAAGCATTTGCGGATAAGTCATTATACGATTTGTGCCGCCCGGTTGTGGTTGGCGATGCATGTGTGATGGAGGCGGCTCTGCCGATCGTGGGCCATACGGAGATGAAGATTCATCCGATTCAGGATGTCAGCGAGGCAAAGTATGAATATGGTACCATCGATGTTCTGGATATGGG
Organism: Clostridium sp. AF27-2AA; assembly: GCF_003478505.1. Lineage (GTDB taxonomy): Bacteria > Bacillota > Clostridia > Lachnospirales > Lachnospiraceae > Brotaphodocola. The sequence continues at coordinate 13,714 of NZ_QUFI01000028.1, read as the reverse complement.
ACTGGTAGATATGGACAAGTTAAAACGCGGTGAGGTTTCCGCCATGTGCGGTGAGGCTGCGTTCCAGTATGTGACTAAGGTCATCCACCTGGCTATGGAGCATAAGGTAGATGCCACCGTCACGAACGCATTTAATAAAGAGGCAGTCAATCTTGCCGGTCATCATTATTCCGGCCATACGGAGATTTACGCAGATCTGACTGGAACGAAAAATTACACCATGATGCTGGCGCATGAGAACCTGAGAGTGGTTCATGTTTCCACCCATGTATCGCTGCGGGAAGCCTGCGACCGCGTGAAGAAGCAGCGCGTGCTGGATGTCATCCGCATCGCGGACAAGGCCTGCAAAGAACTTGGCATCAAAGAGCCGAAAATTGGCGTGGCAGGACTGAACCCCCACAGCGGCGAACATGGTTTATTCGGCCATGAGGAGATTGATGAGATCATTCCGGCAATCGAAGCAGCGCAGGCAGAGGGCATCAACGCAGACGGCCCGGTACCGCCGGACAGCCTGTTCTCCAAAGCAAGAGGCGGCTGGTATGATATTGTCGTTGCCATGTATCATGACCAGGGACACATTCCGTTAAAGGTAGTGGGTTTTGTATACAATCAGGAGAAACATGCGTGGGATGCCGTTTCTGGTGTGAATATTACGCTGGGACTTCCGATTATACGCGTATCGGTAGATCACGGAACTGCCTTTGACCAGGCGGGAACCGGAACTGCCAGTGAACTGAGCCTGCGCAATTCCATTGAGTACGCGGTGATGTTTGCGAATAACCGAAAATAAGATAAAAAAGTGCCGTTCCGGCTGTTATATGACAGTCAGGAATGGCACTTTTTGTTGCTATGCATATCGAGGAGGCGCCGGTGATACGTTCGCTGATTTCAGATTCCTTAGCGGATTACGTTGGTTTCGCCGGTTTTCATGATGTGTAGAATTTCCTCCTCACTTACGAGATTGAAGTCATGCTGGATCATCAGCTTCATGACGCTGGCCGTGATGGAGAAGTCGATGAGCTTCTGGGGGGAGAACTGATGCACCAGGCTGTGGATCAAGGCTCCGGCAAAGGCATCTCCCGCGCCGACAGCTTCCAGGCTGTGCACGGTGTGAATGGGGCTTTCGTAGAAATGTCCGTCTTTTAAGTAAATGCCCATCCATTCCCCATCCTCAGCCGTTTTTAAATTGCGCAGGACACTGGCAACGGCTTTGCAGTTCGGGTAAAGCTCCTGAATTTTCTGCATACCCTGGCGATAGGTCTCAATCTGGTCGATGCCGTGGGCCATGTCACCGTCGAAGGCGTGAATGCCCAGAGTGGCTTCAAAGTCCTCATCATTGGCAATGCACAGGTCTACATACTGCATCAGCTCTTTCATGACGGACTGGGCCTTTTCCCGGGACCACATTTTTGCCCGGTAGTTTAAGTCGCAGATGACAGTGATGCCGTGGGTGTGGCAGTACTTCAGCGCATCAAAAACAGCCTGTTCCGCAGAAGGACTGATGGCCGGGGTAACACCGGAAAAGAAAAAGATGTCAATGCCGGAGAGCAGCGTTTCCCAGTCAAATTCTGATGTCTCTGCCTCAGCCAGGGCGCTTCCGGCCCGGTCATAGAGGACACTTGTGGGGCGGATGTCGCTTCCTTTTTCAAAAAAATAGATGCCAAGCCGTGTGCCGCCCCGCAGAATGCGGGAGGTATCAACACCGTAGCGGCGAAGCTCATTGAACGCGGCATCGCCCACCGGATTTTGCGGGAGCTTTGTCAGAAACGCGGCGTCATTGCCAAGGGTGGCGAGAGATACGGCTACGTTGGATTCGGCCCCTCCGTAGCTGGCTTCAAAGCCGTCTGCCTGTACAATACGCAGGTGTTCCGGAGTTTTTAAACGGAGCATGATTTCTCCAAAGGTAAGTATTTTCACGAAAAGATCATCCTTTCAGATCGAGATTTCTATGTTTGGTGTATGGTATTTCTTTTCTGTATTATAGCATGGATTTCATGAGAGAAAAAAGAAATTTTTGTTTCTCTTATAGCTGAAAGACAGGAAAAGTTGTGGTATGATAGGGAACGAAAAAATGAGATCCGGGGTGTGGGAATAAAAGGTATAGCCCCGGGCAAATGCGGAGGAAAGAACGAACATCATGGACGAGCGTTTACAGAAGCAGCTGGATTTTATTCTTGAGATTGATAAAGAGAAAAACATTTTCCGCCAGACCCATTTAAGCGGTCACGGGCGCAATGAGAATGATGCGGAGCATGCCTGGCATATGGCCATCATGGCTTATCTGTTACAGGAGTATTCGAATGAAAAAATTGATGTGGCCCGGGTCATGCTCATGTGCCTGATCCACGATGTAGTGGAAATTGACGCGGGAGATACCTATGCCTATGACGCGGAAGGCTTAAAAACCCAGAAAGCGCGGGAAGAGGCAGCGAAAGAGCGCCTGTATTCCATGCTGCCCGAAGATCAGAAAGCAGATCTGGTGGCAATTTTCGATGAGTTCGAGGAGCGAAAGACCCCGGAGGCGAAGTTTGCCAGAGCGCTGGATAACTTACAGCCGTTACTCTTAAACCACAGCAACGACGGCGGAGACTGGAAGAATCACGATGTTACCGCAGAGCAGGTGTACGGAAGACAGTCCCGGACCCGGGAAGGATCGGAGAAGCTGTTTGAAGTGACGGATCAGATTCTGAAGGAGAATATCGCAAAAGGAAATCTGAAATAACAATTTAAGAATAATCACAAAAGGTCCGAAGCAGGCCGGGGTGGTATCCCGCTGCGCAAAATATAAGTGCTGTGTTCGGACGATGTGGCTGACAGCCGTTTGCGGATAGTCGGACTGATCGTCCGCCTCCCGAAAACGTCAGTCGCCATATAGCCGGACACATTGCACTTATATT